>CAMRSM010000013.1 GCA_947053345.1 uncultured Lachnospiraceae bacterium | reverse complement strand
AAAGGCGGATGCGGACAGGGTGAGGAAATGGTCCACGCAGAGCAGGGAGGCGGCGGCGTGGTACCAGCATGAGGAACTCGGCTACAACTACCGCATGAGCAACGTGGTCGCCGGGGTGGTGCGGGGGCAGCTCCCGCACCTTTCCGGGCATATCGCACAGAAAAAGGCAATTTATGAAAGATATGGGAAACGCTTTAAGGAACTGGGGCTGCCGGTGCGGATGAACCCGTTTGACGCGGAAAAGAGCGAGCCGAATTACTGGCTCTCCTGCCTGGTCATCGAGCCGTCCGCCATGTGCAGGCAGGTGCGCGGCGAGCGGGATGGGCTGTATGTAAGGGAGAAGGGAAAGTCCTGCCCGGGGGAGATCCTCGGCGCGCTCGCGGCATTTGGTGCGGAGGGGAGGCCAATCTGGAAGCCGATGCACATGCAGCCAATCTACCGTTCGAACCCATATGTGACAGGGGAAGGGAACGGGCGCGGGAAAAGCAATGCGTATCTGCAGGCAGGGGAGGGCCAGGCGTTGGATACCGGGGAGGATATTTTTGCGAGGGGGCTGTGCCTGCCGAGTGATAATAAGATGACCGCAGAGGAACAGGAGCGGGTAGTGGAGATCATAGGAAGGTGTTTTGGGTAGGTGCGGGAGACCGTAAGTTCAAAGATCTGCGGACGTAAAACGAGGCGTTTACTGCCGGAATTGTTTTTGGGTCTCAAACCCATTTATCGAAGGAAATATGATAGAAGGTAGTAGACAGAGTGACGAAAAACCCCTGTAAAATCTCTAAAAGAAACAAGAGTTGATG
The DNA here is from genome assembly GCA_947053345.1 of uncultured Lachnospiraceae bacterium. Classification (GTDB taxonomy): domain Bacteria; phylum Bacillota; class Clostridia; order Lachnospirales; family Lachnospiraceae; genus RGIG4057. Next base: position 95,454 of record CAMRSM010000013.1, on the reverse strand, counting down.
ACATGACAAATATGGAGACGAGGAAAGGAAGCTTAAAAAATCAGATGAAACCCAGGAAAAATCAGCTACATCAGAAAAAAGAAGCGCTTCCGAAAGCAAAGAAAATGTGCAGCAGGAAAAAAACAGGGCAGTGGAAATGCGGATTTTATGAGCGCTATCTAAAAAGAGTTTTCGATATGATCTGTGCCTCTTTAGGGCTTGTCCTGCTAAGCCCGGTCATGTCAGCCATAGCATTGCTTGTGCGGATCAAGCTGGGAAAACCCGTGATCTTTGCACAGGAGCGTCCGGGGAAGGATGAGAAGATTTTTAAGCTGTACAAATTCCGGAGCATGTCGGACGCGAGGGACGGGGAGGGAAATCTTCTGCCGGATGAGGTGAGGCTTGGGACATTCGGAAAAACTCTGCGGGCAACAAGTCTCGATGAACTGCCGGAGCTTGTAAATATTCTGAAAGGGGATATGAGTTTGGTGGGGCCTAGGCCGCTGCTGGTCGATTACCTGTCAAGGTATAACAAACAACAGCAAAGGCGGCATGAGGTGAGGCCGGGTTTGACCGGTTATGCGCAGGTGCATGGGAGGAACGCGATTTCATGGGAAGAGAAGTTTGAGTGGGACACGAAATATGTGGATGATATTACGTTTGCCGGTGACTTGAAAATTATATTTAAAACATTGTTTATCGCTCTGAAACGAAGCGGCATCCATTCAGAAACCTCCGCAACGATGGAAGACTTTATGGGGACACAAATAAATGAAAAAGGAAAATAAATATGCAGACACCATACTTTGTCATTCATAAAGAAAAACTTGACTCCCTGATGGAGGAACTTAGGAATGCACTGAATAAGCATTGGCCAAATTCAGTGACCGGGTATTCCTTCAAAACAAATTCCCTTTCATGGCTCATCCGCTACATGGAGGAAGCGGGGTATTATGCCGAGGTTGTATCAGGGGATGAATACCAGCTCGCTAAATGCCATTCTTTTCGGAGCCGTGTGATTTACAATGGACCGATCAAAAGCAAAACAACTTTTTTGGAGGCGGTGGAAAATGGCTGTATTGTAAATATTGATTCCAAAAGGGAGATCCGGTGGCTTCTTGAGGCAGACATTTCTGCGGCTGTCGGGCTTCGTGTTAATTTTGATCTGGAAAAATACTGTCCGGGAGAAAGCCAGTGTGGAAGTGAGGGTGGACGGTTTGGGTTTTGCTATGAAAACGGTGAACTGTCCGCTGTTTTGTCGGAGCTTGAGGGCACGAAAATAAAACTGGCTGGACTGCATCTGCACTGTAGTTCCAAAACAAGGAGCACAGGAATATATAAAGCGATTGCCAATGTCTGTTGTGAGATCAAACAGAAATATCGGCTCACTTTGGATTATGTGGATATTGGTGGGGGATTTTTTGGGGGGGTGCCCGGAAAACCGGATTTCAATGAATATCTGGAACAAATATCGGGAATTTTGCAGGGCTGTTTCGATAAGGAAAAAACAAAATTGATTTTGGAACCCGGAATATCATTGGTCGGTGCACCGATGGATTATGTGACTTCCGTGGTGGATGTGAAGGATACGACCTATAACCGGTTTGTCATCACGGATGGAAGCAGGATGAATGTAGATCCTCTGATGAGGCGGGAGGCCTACAGCTTCCATATTAATTACAAAGACCATGCGCGGGAGAAAAAAGAAAAGCAGGTTGTCAGCGGTTACACCTGTATGGAAAATGACAGGCTTTTTATCTTGCGGGATGCCCCGGAATTAAGGGAAGGGGATCTGGTAGTATATGAAAAGGTCGGGGCGTATACGATGTGTCTTTCGCCCTTGTTCATTGAATACTTCCCTGACGTATATCTGGAGGAAAATGGGAAACTTACCAAAATCAGAGAGCGTTGGACGGTCGAAAAAGTTTTGTAGGCAGGGGAAATGGTATGAATTTTTTAATCTTAAGCTGTGGAACCAGGAATAAAGTGATCCAGTATTTTCGCAGGGCATTTGAAGGCAGGGGACGGATCATTGCGACGGATATGAGCCGGTTGGCACCTGCGGTCTATGAGGCGGATCAATTTTATATCACACCGCAGATGGATGCCCCGGATTATCTGGATTTCATTTTGAATATTTGCCGCCGGGAAAAGATTGCCGGTGTGATGTCGTTGATTGATCCGGAGCTTTCCATACTGGCAGCAAACAAGAGTCTGTTTGAGGCGGTAGGAACCAGAGTCATCGGCTCTTCTTATGAACTGTGCGAAATGGCTTTGGATAAATACTGCATGTATCAATGGCTGAAAGAACACGGATACCACTGTGCCAAATCTTATGTGGATAAAGAAAGGTTTTATTGGGATATAGAGGAGGGAAGGATCACATACCCGGTGTTTGTAAAACCAGCAAAAGGAAGCGCAAGCATCGCAGTCACAAAGGCTTTTGACAAAGAAACCATAGAACTCCTGTTTTCACGTGAGGAAGGGTTGATGGTGCAGGAATTCCTGCAGGGGCAGGAAATTGGTGCGGATATTTACATTGACATGCTTTCTGGCGAGATCGTTTCTATATTTGCAAAGAAGAAACTGAAGATGAGGGCAGGGGAAACCGATAAGGCGGTTTCATTTAAGAACCGTAAACTTTTTGGGATACTTGAGAAATTTGTAAAAGAAGCCGGATTTCAGGGGGTGATCGATGTTGATATTTTTGAGGTTGACGGTGAGTATTACATATCCGAAGTCAATCCAAGGTTCGGGGGAGGATACCCGCACGCGTATGAGTGCGGATGTGATTTTATGGGGATGATCCTTGAAAATCTTTCCGGATGTGAAAATAGGAAAAGGGTGGGGGAATATAACGAGGGAGTGTATATGATGAAGTATAATGAAGTCAGGGTAGGGGGGATTTCAGATGGAGTGCTTTGCTAAGCTGTTATTCTGGTTCAATGCATTTATCATAGTGTGGGCAATGGCGGGTTATCCGCTATCTGTTATATTGCTCGGAAAAATCTACCCAAAAAGGAAAATGAAAAAAGATTATAGTCATTTGCCCGCGGTCACAGTAATGGTGGTTGCGCATAATGAGGAAAAAGTAATTTTAGACAAACTGCAAAATGTTTTGTCATTGGATTATCCGAAGGAAAATATAGAGTTTTTGGTTTCCTCTGACAATAGCACGGACAGGACAAACGAATTGGTAAGGGAATTTATTGGCAAGCATCCGGAAGCGAAGATACGGCTTTATGAAGTGAAAGAGCGCAGGGGGAAAACAAATGCGCAGAATGAGGCGCAGAAACTCGTGCAGACAGAATTTCTGGTCATGACAGACGCGAATGCCATGTTGGAGCAAAATGCAGTAAGGGAACTGATGGCATCGTTTACATCGGGGGATATCGCGTATGTATGCGGGAAGCTGTCTTACACAAATCCCGGCGCGAGTGATTCCAGCCATGCGGAAAACAATTATTGGGAGGGTGAGCTGGCAATCCGGGAGACGGAGGGCAGGATCCAGACGATCACCGCGGGCAACGGTGCCCTGTATGCCTGCAGGACGAATGATTACCATGATTTTGAGCCGATGAAATGCCATGACAGTGAGATGCCGCTGTATTATGGGCTCGCCGGACGGCGGGCGGTCGCGAACCACGACGCGGTTGCCTACGAAAAAGCAGGGGAGGAGATCGGGGATGAATTTGCCCGAAAGGTGCGGATGAACCGGAATATCCTAAAAGAAATCCTGCCGGATATCCGGCTGCTTCATGTGGTTCGTTACCGGTGGTTTTCATACTTTTATTTTGGTCACCGAACCTGCCGCTATCTGCTTTGGCTGGCGCATTTGGCTGTTTTAGCCTCAAATGTTTTTCTGTTTTTTGGATCATGGTTTTATGCGGTTTTACTGGCGGGTCAGACATTGTTTTATCTGTTGGCGTTGGTAAGGATTATCACGGGCGTAAAAAACAGGTATCTGACAATGATATATTATTATGTGATGACTGTCGCGGCGCAGTGGATCGCAGTATACCGACAGGTAACAGGAAAAGCAAGGCCGTTTTGGGAGAAGGCGCAGAGCACGCGGTAAGGCAGCAATCAATAATAGAAAAATGAGTTTATAAGGAGTTTTTTATGACAGCAAACAGAGGGCTTTTTTATAAGTTTAGAAGATGGGGGCAGGTAAAGGCATACCAGCTGACAACACCGGAATTTATGTCGCGGTTGTATTTTCGTATTTTGCTTGGCTATAAAATGAATCTGAAAAATCCAAGGACATTTAATGAAAAAATGCAGTGGCTGAAGTTGTACGAATGGCCGGACAATCCGCTTGCAGTACAGTGTGCGGACAAATATGCGGTTCGAAAATATATAGAGGAACATGGTTGTGGAAAATATTTGGTTGACTTGGTTGGGGTATGGGAGGATGTGGATGATATTGACTGGGGCAAGCTCCCGGAACAATTTGCCATGAAGTGTACACACGGCTGCGGGTATAACATAATCTGTGATTCCAAAAAGCGGCTGGATATCAAAAAAACAATCAAATGCCTGAAAAAATGGATGAAAGAAGATTTTGGTAAATACAATGTCGAACCACATTATAGTAAAATAAAGCCCCGCATAATATGTGAAAAATTTCTGGGGGGGGGGGGCAGATTTAGCTGACTATAAGTTTTATGTTTTTAATGGTAAAGTAAAGTTTATGTACATTGCACAGGGGTTTGGTGATGGCGTAAATGAGCGCATGACTTTTTTTGATGCGGAAGGGAGAATTGCCCCTTTTCAGCGCAAAGATTATGCGATTTACAAAGAGGCAAAGCTTCCGGAGACATTTTCGAAGATGAAGGAAGAGAGTGAAAGGTTGGCAGGGAACTTCCCTTTTGTGCGTGTTGATTGGTTCGAGGCGGAAGGCAAAATGTATTTTGGGGAGATGACATTTACACCAAGCGGATGTATGCTGAAGGTGGAGCCAAGGGAATATGACCGGATTTGGGGGGAGATGTTACAGATTAAATAAAGTAAGAAAGGCCTGCCAACCTGCAATTAAAACGTGAATAATTGTAAGGGGGATTTCGAGGTGCAAAGAGGGTTTTTTTACAAAATAAGAAGGTATTTACAGGTCAAAGCATATCAGGCAGTATCACCTGAATTTGTTTCACGGCTGTATTTTCGCATTCTGCTTGGTTATAAGTTGAATTTGAAAAATCCTAGGACTTTGAATGAAAAACTGCAGTGGCTGAAGCTGTACTATTATCCAAAGGACTTTCGGGCAATTCAGTGTGCAGATAAATATGCTGTGAGGGAATATATAAAGAGAATGGGAAAGGAAGAATTGCTGAATGATATACTGTTTGTTTGGGATGGGGCAAATGAGATTAAGTGGGAAGAGCTTCCGAAGCAGTTTGTGTTAAAGTGCAATCATGGCTCACGGTATAATATTATCGTCCGGGATAAAAAAGAACTGGATGAAATGAAAGTGAAACGGCAATTAAATAAATGGCTGAAAGAAGATTTTTCAAAGTTTAATGCAGAGCCACATTATGGGATGATACCTAAAAAAATAATCTGTGAAAAATACCTCGGCAGCGGTGTGATCAACTATAATATTTATTGTTTTAACGGAAAGGCAGTATTTTTTTCTCTTGCCGGGGGGTTAGGTGACGGGGTAGGGGAGCATCTGACATATTACTATCCGGATGGGACAAAGGCAGCTTTTAAAAATAGGGCATATCCAATCAAGGAATGTAAATTGTCCCCATTATTGCCGGAAATGATAAAAACAGCAGAGTTTTTGGCAAAAGATTTCCCGATGGTGCGCGTGGATTTGTATGATGTTAACGGTCGGATTGTTTTCTCGGAAATGACATTTACGCCGGGAGGCGCATTGATCCCGTTAGAGCCTGTCAAGAGTGACTTCGAGATGGGAAAACGCTTAAATATTTCGGATGTCATGAAGAGGAGAAAGTAATGAAAATAGTAGTCGTGTGTGGTGGTTTTTCTTCGGAGAGGGAAATTTCTTTGAAAAGCGGCAAAGCTGTATATGAGGCATTGTCGGAGTTTGGGTACGGGGATGTCCATATTTTTGATATGAATAAAAATAATATAGCCGAATTGCCGGGAACCAAGGCAGATGTGGTATTTCTGGCCTTGCATGGTAAGGGTGGCGAAGACGGAAGTATCCAGGGGTTGTTGGAACTGGCGCAGATTCCTTACACAGGTTCCGGCATTGCGGCGAGTGCAGTTTGTATGAATAAGTTATTAACTAAAAAACTGCTGGTTGCAGCGGATATCCAAACCGCAAAGTATATAGAATTGCATAAGGAGGACTGGGAGGCGGAAAGATGTAAGGTATTAAACAAGATTGTTGATGTGCTGGGCGGAGCTGTCGTAGTAAAAGCACCATCCGAAGGGTCAAGTATCGGGGTTGTGATTTCAAATGGTAAAACAGATATTGCTCAAGCGATTGATGAGGTATTCCAATATGATGATGTGATATTGATCGAAGAATATCTGGAGGGGATTGAATTGACAGTTCCGGTGATGGGAAACCGTAAAAATATAAAGATACTTCCTATTATCGAAATTGCGACCGAAAGAAAATTTTATGATTATAGCGCAAAGTATTCTGATGGGGGCTCCAAACATATCATACCTGCCAATATTGATGACGAAATAAGGATGCAAATCGAGAAAATCAGCAGAGATACTTATTTGGGCATCGGTTGTGCCGGTATTGCGAGAATAGATTTTATCGTAAGTAAGAGGAAAGGACCGATGGTCATTGAGGTCAATACATTGCCGGGGATGACAAAAACAAGTCTTGTGCCGGATGCGGCAAAGGCGGCGGGAATGACATTTCCGGAGTTATGTTCGCGGCTTATCATGCTTGCATTGGGTAAAGATGAATAACATGACAGTCCCATGCATGATTCATGCATGGGACTGTATAATTTGAAAAAGTGCAGGTGGAAAAAGATGGGAAATAAAAGCAGAGTTGAAGTCTTAGTGGCGGCAGTCCAGCAGGACGGAGAAATACTTTATAAAGATATGAGGCTTAATACGGATGCAGTGATAGCGATTCAGGGTGAGAATTACAAGTATGAAGAGAAAACAATCAACGGTAAACAGGTGAAAATTATTGAAACATCAGACCGTGGAGTCGGGAAAAACAGAAATATTTCCCTTTTGAATGCCGGATCAGAGTTTTTATTATTTTCCGATGAAGATATTGTTTATCACGATGACTATGAGAAAAAGATCGTTGAATCTTTTGAGCGGCATCCGGATGCTGATATTTTGCTGTTTTGTTTGAATTTCCCTGACAGACCCAAAAATGAAAAAAAAGTAGATATCAAAAAAGAGAGGAGGGCGTTCGTATTTAATACCATGAGATATGGAACGCCCAACTGTGCGATTAGGCGTGAGAGTCTTTTAAAAGCAAATCTATGGTTTTCCTTACTTTACGGCGGCGGTGCACCGTATGCCAGCGGGGAAGACAGCTTGTTTTTTCGCGAGGCTTTGAAGAAAAAATTGAAAATATACACTGTCCCATGTGTGATCGCTGATATGAAGCAAAAGGAATCCTCATGGTTTCATGGATATAACGATAAGTACTTTCGGGATAAAGGAGTATTGGCAGCAAATCTATTTCCGGTTTTATACTGCTTTTTTATATTTGTTTTTTCTTGGAAAGCGGCAAAAAAAGCGGAAGGATATTCTTTCTTTGGAATCTGGCGGTTGATGAATGCAGGGGCAAGGGAATATAAGGGGAGAACAGGCAGGTAAAAAGTAAAGGAGAAGCTATGTGGCCTTATTTTTTTGTGGTAATTATATTATTTATCCTACAATTCAAATTTTGTGATAAAAGCAGGGAAAATGTCCGCTTTATGACAGGGGCAGTGCTCCTCTTTCTGTTCGCGGCACTGCGTGGGGTAAGCAACGGGGATTATACGGTGTATCTGGAACGGGGAAGAGACATTGATTCTCTGTATAAGGTGTTTCACAATAATACACATATGGAAGTGGGATATAGTATGCTCTATTATGTGATCAATTTGTTCCGGCTTCCGTCACAATGTATTATCATGGCAATGAACTTGATCAGTATCACATGCATAACGAGATTTATCAAAATGTATTCGCCGAATCAATGTTTGTCACTCTTACTTTTCCTGCCGCTGTATTTTCAGTTTGATATGCATGCCGCGAGAACAGCAGTAGCAATTTCCATCTCTGCCCTGAGCATTACCTATGCATACCGGAGACAATTTTTCCGGTTTTGTTTCACAATATTTTTGGCAAGCTTATTCCACCAAGTAGCAGTGATCGCTTTGGTGGTTTATTTTGTTGTCAATATACACATTGATTTGACGATCGGAATGGGGTTTATTCTCGGTTCCATGTGTTTTATAAAATTGGTCGGCATGGACAGGCTGATATTGGAAGTATTCCGTTTTGCCGGATTAAATAGTTTTTATGTTCGATATAACGGTTATGTAAACAGTGAAGATTTTGGTTATCCGTTTTCCCTTTTCGACCCAAGGCTTTGGCTTTGTATACTGGTGTATATTGCGGCGAAGCTTTTATGCAGGAACGCGACAAAAATTGAAAATCTGCTGATCAATTGCTGTTTGTTAAACGCGTTGGTCATGATATTGTTCAGTGAGCATACCTTCATTTGCTATCGTCTTTCGGCGTTTTTGAATGTATATTCGATTGTTCTGGTTCCGGTAGTTTTAAAGAAAATTTATTGTCTGCGGTGCGGACGAAGTGTGAATGCAGCAATCAGAAGCTATATGGAGGTGAATTTTCTTACAGTTCTTTTGTTTACCGCCTATGCTTTTGCGTATGCGAGCCAAGGAGTCGGCGGATTGGATTATAAGTTTTTTTTCTGATTTTTGAGGTGGTCTATGGGTGAAGGAAACAATAAAGTGAATAAATCGTCTGACGAAATGGTATCCGTACTGATGAGTGTATACAATGAAAAGGAAGAATGGTTAAGGAACAGTATCGAATCCATTTTAAATCAGACATGGAGTGATTTGGAGTTTATCATTATTAACGACAATCCGGATAACAAGTCATTACTTCCTGTTTTATACGAATATGCGGAGCATGATAAAAGAATAAAAATAATTATAAATGAAAGAAATAAAGGTCTAGCGGGCAGTATGAACGAAGCACTGAAATTCGCCAAAGGGAAATATGTTGCCAGAATGGATGCGGATGATATCAGTGTGCCCGACCGCCTGGAAAAAGAAGTGCGTTATATGGAACGGCATCTTTTGGATATGGCAGCTTCGAATGCGGTTATGATCTCAGAGGAAGGGGAGGAAGTTGGGGGATTTGGAAAGATGCCGCGGAAAAATATTGAACGTTTATTACCATACCGGGACATGATCATTCATCCAAGTGTTTTAATAAAGCGGAAGGTGCTGCAAAAATTAGGAGGTTATCGGGATTTTGCATCCGCACAGGATTATGATTTATGGCTGCGGATGGTGACGGGCGGTTGTAAGATTGGAATTTTGGACGAGTTTTTGGTCTATTACCGGCTTAGGGGAAATGGCATTACACGAACGAACCATTACAGACAATTTCTCATGGCAAAGTATGCCAGGAAACTTTACAAAGAGAGGAAAAGGCATAAAGGAAAAGATTCTTTTTCGGAAGAAAATGTGAGGAGATATATTGCGGGACAAAGTACCGACAGAAAAAAGAAACGGTTTGACAAGGCAAACAGATATTTTGACCGTGCCGCTGTAAGTTTGAAAAACGGGCAAAGGGTGAGAGGGCTTTGTTTTATGTTAAAAGCGATGGTAACAGACTATAATTACATTGGGGAATTTTTGCGGTTATTCTTATATGAGGTGGGAAAGGCGGCATAACGTTAAATGAAAACAAATATTAAGAGGGTGATCGGTTTATTTCTTCCGGACAAATTGTATTTATCACTCCGCTATAAGTCCGTCATGCACAAAAAGCTGAACTGGAAAAATCCGCGGACATTCAATGAAAAGATCCAGTGGCTCAAGCTATATGAAAGAAAGCCGGTCTACACCATTATGGTTGACAAATATGAGGCAAAGAAATATGCTGCAGGCCGGATTGGGGAAGAACATATCATCCCTACGCTTGGTGTATGGAACTACGCCGATGAAATTGATTTTGATGCGCTGCCGGATCAGTTCGTACTCAAATGTACCCACGACAGTGCGAGCGTGGTAATCTGTGAGGACAAGAAGGATCTGGATCGGTCAGCTGTGACAAAAAAGCTGAAACGCTGTCTGGAACGCAATTATTATCATGCTGGGCGCGAGTGGCCGTATAAAAATGTAAGACCGCGCATCATAGCGGAAGAATATATGCATGACGGGTCGGAAAATGGGTTGAAGGACTATAAGTTCTTTTGTTTTAATGGAGAGCCGAAACTGATCCAGGTGGATTACGACCGGTTTTCGGGGCACAAAAGAAACATGTACGATACAGAATGGAATTACCTTGAAATGATGCTTGAATATCCCACCGACCCAAAAAGGAATATCCCTGCACCGGAAAGGCTTGGGGACATGCTGTGTATGGCGGGGAAGCTGTCCGGTGGGACAGTATTTGCCCGTGTGGATTTGTACAGTACGGGCAGCCAGATATATTTTGGGGAAATAACGTTTTACCCCGGATGCGGGCTTGAGAAGTTTGTGCCGGAGCTATGGGACATGGAACTTGGGGATTGGGTAAAATTACCAACCCGGGGGGGGGGTAATTCTGTCCATAAATAATATTTATATTCTGGTACTTTTTCCGGCACGGAATACCAAAAATACCCAGATTCGGGTAGCAGCCTAAAGGGGGGCTTTTAATGGTCATTGTAAAAATTTATGGCGGTCTGGGTAATGAACTTTTCCAATATGCGCTATACCGGAAGCTGCAGAGTCTGGGAAAGGAAGTATCCTGTGATATCCTGGCGTTGGAACATGTACGCGGGATGGGGCTTCCGGTCATTGATGTGTTCCCCGGTGTGGATATAAAGTCAGCAGATGAGGGATGCCGCAGGAAGCTGGGGGATGTCTCGCGCAGTCTCCCGGCACGCGTAAAGAGGAGGTTGTGGCTTAAAAGGTCGCATGTCCGTGAGGAGAGGCCAAGACATTTCCAACCGGAGGTTTTCGGGATGGATCAGGTCTATCTGGAAGGATACTGGCAGAGTGAACGATATTTCCGGGATATCCGGGAAGAGCTGCTGAAAGAGTTCGCTTTCCCGGAGCCTGCGGACAGACGAAACCGGGAACTGGCGGAAAAGATGGGGCAGGAGGTCTCCGTCAGTGTCCATGTCCGACGTGGGGATTACCTTATGGGGAAGAACAAGGAGATTTACGGGGGAGTCTGTACGGATGCCTATTATGACAGGGCGGTTGCTTATTTCCAAGAGAAATTCCGGAATCCTCATTTCTATTTTTTCTCAAACGACCCGAAATGGGTGGCAGAACGGTTCCGTGATATCCGTATGACGGCCGTGGACTGGAATCAGGGGGCACAGAGCCACTGGGATATGTACCTGATGTCCAGATGCCGCCATAATGTCATTGCGAATAGTTCCTTTAGCTGGTGGGGGGCATGGCTGAATGGTCATAGGGAAAAAGAAGTGGTCGCACCGAAATTTTGGTTTAACCCGAAAGCGGCCACGGCAGTGGATACCGTGTGCGAAGGATGGATTAAAATGGAAGGCTGAAAATATTTTGGTTAAGGAGGAAAGCAATGATTAAAAAAAAGCTGCGTAATGCTTTATATGAACATAATGAGGGACACCGGAACCGCTGGATCCGGAAGGAAATAAAGGCGCTGCCATCCGGTATTAAGTTCTTGGACGCGGGGGCAGGGGAGTGCAAATGGAGGAGTGAGTGCAGCCATCTGACCTATATCTCGCAGGATTTCTGCCAGTACGAAGGGAGCGGGGACGGAAGGGGATTGCAGACCGGGAAATGGGACACGCACCGGATTGATATCGTGAGTGATATCACAGACATCCCGGTGCAGGATGGGGAGTTCGATGTCGTTCTGTGTTCAGAGGTTTTGGAGCACGTCCCGCATCCGGAGCTGGCGGTAAAGGAATTGGCGAGGGTAACCAAGCAGGGCGGGACGCTCCTTCTGACCGCACCGTTTAACAGTCTGACCCATTTTGCACCCTATCATTTCTGCACGGGTTTTAATATTTATTGGTATGAAAAGCATCTGCAGGAAAACGGGTTTGAGATTGTAGAAACAGAGAACTGCGGGGATTATTTCACATATTTTGAGCAGGAGCTGGCGCGCCTCGGTTCTGTGGTGAAAAGATACACAAAGAAAGGAACTTTTCTTGTTAAGTTGCTGTCGCTTCTGTTGCTGCTGAGACTGGAAAAAATTTCCCGGGGGGGGGCAAATCAGTCCTATGAATTGCAATGTTCCGGGTATTTTATCAAGGCAGTAAAAAAATGAGGAATTGGATTGGTCATGGAAGAGGGCAGGCGGCATTATGTGAGGAAGGCGGATATTCTTATGGCGCATAAGGTGCTTGGTTGTCTGCGCCCTGAAGCGGTATGAGAAGCCGGCATATTTTGGGATGAGAGGAAGGGAAATATGAAAACAGCATTGATTACTGGTGTTACCGGGCAGGATGGTTCATTCCTGGCCGATTTTTTATTGGGGAAGGGATACGAAGTCCACGGCATCGTCCGCCGTTCCTCTGTGGACAGGCGTGAGCGTATTGAGCACTTGGCAGACAACCCTTGTTTCCATCTGCACTACGGTGACATGACGGATGCCGTCAGTTTGGTTCGGATCGTTATGGAAGTAAAGCCGGACGAGGTTTACAACCTTGCCGCGCAGAGCCATGTTAAAGTTTCTTTTGAGGTTCCGGAATACACGGCGGATGCTGATGCAGTGGGGACACTGCGCATGCTGGAGGCGATCCGTATAGCGGGTCTTGCCGGAACCTGCCGTTTTTATCAGGCTTCGACTTCGGAACTCTTTGGCAGGGTGCAGGAGACACCGCAGAGGGAGACGACCCCGTTTTACCCGTATTCCCCATATGCGGCAGCGAAGCAGTATGCGTACTGGGTTGTAAGAAATTACCGTGAGGCGTACGGGATGTTTGCGGTGAACGGTATCCTGTTTAACCATGAGTCGGAACGGCGCGGTGAGACTTTTGTTACGCGGAAGATCACACTGGCGGCGGCGCGGATTGCCGCAGGGAGACAGGAGAAGCTTTGCCTCGGGAATCTTGACGCACTGCGAGACTGGGGTTATGCAGGGGATTATGTGGAGTGTATGTGGCTGATGCTGCAGCATAGCGAACCGGAGGATTTTGTGATTGCGACCGGGGAGCAGCATTCCGTGCGGGAATTTTGTACGCTGGCGTTCCAATGTGCAGGGATTGAATTGAAATGGATTGGAAGTGGTGTGGAGGAAAAGGGGATGGATAAGGCGACGGGTAAAATCTTAGTCGAAGTGTCAGCGGAGTTTTTCCGTCCAACCGATGTTGTGACGCTGCTTGGAGACCCTGCGAAGGCGGAGTCGGTTCTTGGGTGGAATCCAAGGAAAACGACCTTTGTGGAGCTGGTTCGGCGGATGATGCTTCATGATATGGCGCAGGAAAATGCAGTGGCAGGGAAAAGCGTGTAGCAAAACAGGAATCGGGACAGTAGGGAGGAAACCCAAAATGCAATATAAACTGTGTGATGACACTTGGGGGACGGAGGAGTTTGACGCAATACAAAGAGTCATTGCGTCCGGCCGTTTTTCTATGGGGGATGAAGTGAAGCGGTATGAGGAGGCGTTTGCGGAAAAGTTCGGGACGAAATATGCCATCATGGTGAGTTCCGGTTCGGCGGCAAATTTGTTGGCGGCTGCGGCGCTTGTTTATTCGGGAAGGTTAAAGAGGGGGGATGAGGTTTTGGTTCCGGCGGTCTCTTGGAGCACAACTTATTTTCCGCTGTACCAGATGGGATTAAAGCTCCGTTTCGTTGATATTGACATGCATACGCTGAATATGGATGTTGAGGAAGTGGAAAGGGCAGTCACTCCGGACACGAAGATGCTGTTTGCCGTGAACCTGTTGGGAAACCCAAATGATTTTGTGCGGCTGCAGGAAATCTGTGACCGGCATGGTATCCTGCTTGCGGAGGATAACTGCGAATCCCTTGGGGCAGTGTATTGTGGGAGGCAGTGCGGGACGATCGGGCTGTTCGGGACGTATTCCACATTTTATTCGCATCATCTGTGCACGATGGAAGGGGGCGTGACGGTGACGGAGGATGAGGAATTGTACCATTTCATGCTCGCCATCCGCGCGCATGGCTGGACGAGGAACCTGCCGGAGAACAGCAATATTTATTCTAAAAATAAAGATGAATTTTATGAGAGCTACAATTTTATCGTCCCAGGGTTTAATCTGCGCCCGCTTGAGATGGAGGGGGCGGTTGGGACGGAGCAGCTGAAAAAGATGGACGGGATCATCGCCATGCGAAGAAAGAATGCGCAGTATTTCCTCGAAAAGATCCGCGGGATAAGAGATGTGTACACGCAGACGGAAACGGGGGAGAGTTCGTGGTTTGGTTTTTCTGTTGTTCTGAACGGGAAGTATGTAGGCAAACGGGATGCCGTTGTAAAGGCACTTGCAAAGGCGGGTGTGGAGGTGCGACCGATCGTCGCGGGGAATTTTACGCGGAACAAGGTGGTCAGGTATATGGATCATTCGGTCTCCGGAGTTCTGGACGACGCGGATTTCATCCATGAGAATGGATTTTTTGTTGGAAATCACAGCAGGCAGGATTTTGACGGGATTGATTATTTTGTTGGTTGCCTGGAGCGGGTTCTGGGAGAAATTTAGGGAACGGCGCTTGGTTTCTGGCAGTGCAGGGTGTTTTGAATGGGAGGCGAAGCAGATGGAACGTCGGGATAAAATCTATATTGCGGGGCATACCGGCATGGTCGGGTCTGCGCTCTACAGGAAGCTGCAGGAGCAGGGGTATACAAATTTTGTGTTGAGGACACATAGGGAGTTGGATCTGACAAACCAGCAGGCAGTTGAGGACTTTTTTTGTGAGGAACAGCCGCAGTATGTTTTCCTGGCGGCGGCGAGGGTCGGCGGTATTGCCGCGAATATGGCGGAACCGGCAGAATTTCTTATGGAGAACCTCCAGATGGAATGTAATGTGATCGGCAGTGCTTACAGACACCGGGTGAAGAAACTGATGTTCCTTGGTTCTTCCTGTATTTACCCGAAGGATGCCCCGCAGCCGCTGAAGGAGGAATACCTTATGACGGGGCTGTTAGAGCCAACGAATGAGGGGTATGCGGTGGCAAAGATTGCCGGGTTGAAGCTGTGTGAATATTATCGGAGACAGTATGGGGCGGACTTTATCAGTGTCATGCCGTGTAACTTATACGGATATTATGATAATTTTGACCCGGAAAAGTCCCACATTGTGCCGGGGCTGATCCGCCGGTTCCATGAGGCAAAGGTGCAGAAACAGAAAAGTGTGACGGTCTGGGGAACCGGGCGTGCCTACCGGGAACTGCTTTTTGCGGACGAGATGGCGGATGCCTGTGTTTACCTGATGCAGAATTATTCTGGTGGGGAGTTTGTCAATATCGGCTATGGCAGGGATTATACGGTGATGGAGATTGCGAAGACTGTAGGGCGGGTTGTGGGCTATGAGGGGAAAATCCTTACGGATCCGGATAAGCCGGAGGGGATGTACCGGAAGATCGTGGATTCTGGTAAGCTGAGATCTTTGGGATGGAGCCCGCGCTATACGCTTGAGGAAGGGCTGCGCATGACCTATGCATGGTATGTGTCGAACTGCCTGTGATTTCTTATTTGTATATTGGTGGTATGGAAAGGGCGTATGGCGGGTCAGGGAATATGCATGAATGATGGAGGTCAGGGATGAGGATTGTACTATTGTCCGGCGGGTCAGGAAAGCGTCTTTGGCCGTTGTCGAATGATGTCCGCTCGAAGCAGTTTTTAAAGGTGGTCAGAAACGGGGACGGGGAGGCCGAGTCCATGCTGCAACGGGTATTCCGCCAGCTTGGGACGGCAGGCTTTGGCGCGGATATCACGATCGCGACGAGCGCCGCGCAGGTTGGATCCATAAAGGGGCAGCTTGGTGGTCAGGTTTCTTTGGTGGTGGAGCCGGAGCGCAGGAACACATTCCCGGCGATCGCGCTGTCGGCAGCTTACTTATATTTTGAGAAAAAATGCCCGGCACATGAGACGGTTGCCGTGCTACCGGTTGACCCATATGTGGGGGACGGGTATTTTAAGATGCTAAAGTGCCTGGATACAGCGGTTCAGGATGGGATTGCGGATATCGTTCTGATGGGTGTGAAGCCGACGTATCCGTCGGAGAAGTATGGGTATATCATCCCAGCGGATGTGGATGTAAAACCAGGTTTTGACTCGGGCAAAACTGATATGCACCGGATTTCGGACATTTCGGGTGCATGGGACAAAAGGATGTCGGATGCTTTGGCACAAGACTTGGGGAATGCCGTGACGGGAGGTGATGTTCCTCGCGGTAGCAGTCCGAGTGGGGCAGCGGGGATCATGCCCGTGGAAAAATTTAAGGAAAAGCCGGATGCCCGCGCGGCGCAGGAGTTGATCGGACGAGGCGGGCTCTGGAACTGCGGGGTATTCGCCTTCCGGCTCTCCTACCTGATGGATATTGTGCGGGCAGCCGTGGAATGTGGGTGTTATGCAGACGTGTTGCGCCAATATTCGACATTCAAGAAGACAAGCTTTGATTATGCCGTCGTGGAAAAAGCAAAATCTGTAGCGGTTGTTCCTTATGACGGCGAGTGGAAAGACCTTGGGACATGGAACACGCTGACCGAGGTGATGGAGGAAAAGCCGATCGGGGATGTGGCAGTGTCGGGGGACTGTGTGAATACGCATGTGATCAACGAGCTTGAAATCCCGGTCGTCGTGATGGGGGCGAAGGACATGGTCGTGGTGGCGAGCCCGGACGGGATCCTGGTGGCAGACAAGGTACAGAGTTCATACATCAAGAAGTATGTGGGGGACCGCGACCTGCGCCCGATGTACGAGGAGCGTTCGTGGGGGGAGTACACCGTGCTGAATTTGTCAGTGGACGCGCGCGGGAACCGCACCGTGACAAAGAAGAAGCTGGTTCAGGCGGGAAAGTGTATGGAGGAAACGAGGCATGAACGGCATCTTGAAGTGTGGACGGTATTAAGCGGCAGGGCGGTGGTTCGGATCAAGGGAAGGGATCATGATGCACTGGCGGGGGATACGTTCACAATCGAGCGCGGAATCCTGCACGGTCTGCGGGCGGTGGAGGACACGGTGCTGCTTGAAGTACAGATCGAGGAGGCAGAAACATGTTAAAAGAAAGAATTTATGGCAGGGAGTCGGGGCTCGAGCTGCTTCGCATCCTTGCCATGCTTGGGATCATAACGATGCACATGTTTGCGCCGTTAATGAATGTTGCGACCGGGAGAAATTTGTATGTGGGAGTGTTCATCAATACGATATTTAACGTTGGTGTGAGCTGTTTTATGCTGGTTACGGGTTATTACGGGATCCGGGCGAAGGGGGAGAGATTCGTTAGCCTCTGGCTTACGGTCTTTTTTTATTCCGTGGTGTCATATGCCGTGATTCCCTTGGTTTTGGGAGAAGGGTTTTCGGTGGTCTCGCTGACGAAATCCTTCCTGCCGCTAGCGGCGAACCGTTATTGGTACATGACCTCATTTTTTATCATCGCTCTGTTTTCGGGCTATATTGACCGAATGGTGGATGGACTTGGCAGGGAAGGAACGCGCAAATTGCTCCTCCTGCTGCTCGTGGTGTTCAGCGCCATCCCTACGTTCCTTTATTTCCAGGTGCTTTCCGACAGCGGGAAAGGACCGGTGAACATGTTCATCATCTATCTGATCGGGCGGTATCTTGCCCGCTGGGTGGATGTGGACAAAATCAGTGTGAAGAAAACTTTGGCGGCGTTGGTCTTATTGTTTGGTTCAGAGTATGTCCTAAATATTTCGGCAAGCATTTTCAGGGGGATCTATACGGGGAAAGGCGGGGTTTTTGCGCCATTTGCGAGGGACTGTTCGGTTTTTACCGTTGCGGCGGGTGTGCTGGTTTTTGTTTTGTTTAAGAGAATGAAATGGAAAAGTATTGGTGTAAACCTGCTTGCTTTCCCAATGTTTGGTACATATTTGTGCGAGGGGGGGGGTAAGAAAGGTACTGTTCCATTTTGTACAGCCGTCCTTTTTGAAAAATGAGTCGCAGAGTTATCTGAACCCGGCCTGTGTGGTCTGCATCCTTTTGGTTTTTATGGCTGCGGGTGCGGTGGAATGGGTGCGGTATTTTTGTATGGATCATGCACAAAATAAGCTTGCGCGCTTTGTATGCAAAGTTTTTCGGCAGGGAAAAGACAATTTTTTTATTTTTGTAGAAAAATACAGGAACAGATGATTTAGGGATAGGGCGTAGGTTAGTTTGGCTCTGGCATGGGTTTTATGGAGGTTTGATGTTCGTATGTGGTCAGCATTTCAGAAATTTCAGAAACTTTTTTCTTCAAGGCAGAAACGGCAGCTTGTGGTTTTGTTTTTCCTGATGCTGTTCGGGGCGTTCCTTGAGATCCTTGGGGTATCCCTGGTGGTGCCGTTGGTGTCAGTGGTGATGCAGGAGGATATCATGGAGGAAAACAGGCTGGTGGCAGAGGTATGCCGCTTGTTGCATATACAGACCGGGCGCGGGTTTTTGGTTTTCTGTGTCCTGCTGCTGATCATTATATTCATTTTTAAGGATATCTATCTGGCGTTCCAGATTTACGCACAGACCCGGTTTGTCTACAATAACCGTTTCCGCATGCAGCAGCGCCTGATGGATGCTTACCTGAACCGTGGGTATGAGTATTATCTGGGGGCAAGTTCCGGGGAAATTGTCCGGGTTGTCCAGCAGGATGTAGCATATGCATTTAATCTGCTTTCTTGTATGTTAAATTATTATACCGAACTGGTTGTGGCGTTGGCGCTGGTGGTTGCTGTTTTCGTGATTAATCCGCTGATGACATTGTTGGTAGGGATTATCCTGTTCTTGGCAATGCTTTTGATCGCGAAGGTGGCAAAGCCGATGCTGCGGCGGCAGGGGATGATATTGCAGGAGAGCGCGGCACAGACGAATAAATGGCTTCTCCAGATGGTAAATGGGATGAAAGAGGTCGTGGTCGGAAACAAGCAGGAATTTTTTAATCAAAATTTTAGTATGCATGGACGGCGGCTGGTAAGGGCGGAACGTTGGAATAATTTGCTGCAGAATGTTCCGAGGCTGCTTATTGAAATAGCAAGTGTGGTTTCGATGTTGGCTGCACTGCTTGTGGCTGTCCTGATGGGAGCGGAAACATCGGGGCTGGTTCCGACGATCGCGGCGTTCGGGATGGCGGCGATGAAGCTGATGCCGAGTGCAAACCGGATTTCAGCTTCATTAAATGGGGTATCGTATTATGAGCCATCCTTGGACAACCTGCTGGAGAGCCTTCAGTTATCAGGCAGGTCAGAATGTGAAAAGGAAGAGGAGGGGATGCCGGAAAGTGGTGCAAAGGTTTTGTCCATGAAACAGGAAGTTAAACTTTGCGGTATCACTTACCATTACCCGGACGCGGAGGAACCTGTCCTGCAGGATGTGGACATGCTTATCCCGGTCGGAAAATCCGTCGGCATTGTCGGCGCGTCCGGTGCGGGCAAGACGACGGCGGTGGACATCATGCTGGGGCTTTTACATCCACAGTCGGGAAAGGTGCTTGCAGACGGTGTGCCGGTTGAAGGGCATTATGCACAGTGGCTGTCGCACATCGGCTATATTCCGCAGATGATTTTCCTGTTGGACGACACGATCCGTGCGAACGTGGCCTTCGGGGTTGCTGGGGAGGCGGTTGACGAGGCGCAGGTCTGGAGGGCACTGGAGGAGGCACAGCTGGCGGATTTTGTGCGCGGGCTTCCGGAGGGGCTTGACACGGCGGTCGGAGAGCGGGGGATACGTCTTTCCGGCGGACAGCGCCAGAGGATCGGGATCGCGCGTGCGCTGTATCCGGATCCGGGGCTGCTTATTTTTGACGAGGCGACTTCGGCGCTTGATACGGGAACAGAGGCGGCGATCATGGAGTCCGTTAACCGGCTGCACGGGAAGAAGACACTGGTGATCATCGCGCACCGGCTGGCGACGATCGCGGGATGTGACATGGTATACCGCGTCGGGGACGGGAAAATCGTAAGGGAGCGGTAGGAAGGGCGGAATTCTGCACGGTTCGCCTCGGTTAAGGTATATGCAGTGCAGGCTGGCTTTTCTTGCCCATTCTGCCGGGCGGCAGGTTCCGGGCGCAGGAAAGCCCCGGACTTGTTTGTGGGGGTGCATGATGCAACAGGGAAAAATGGCAGTAGGTTATGGGATGAAACTTAGGGAGGATCACGATGCAGAAGGTTGGGTTGGAAAATAAGGTTGTTTTGATCACCGGTGCGGCAGGTTTTATCGGGGCGAATCTTGCAGCCAGGCTGCTGCGTTCTTTTGCGGGAATCCGTGTTGTCGGGGTCGACAACATGAACGATTACTATGATGTCTCGCTGAAGGAATACCGGCTGGCACAGGTGCGGGCGGCGGCGGAACCAGTAAGGGATCCGGATAGCAGGGGTTTCAGCAGGGGGGACGGTATTTTTGATATTACTTCCGGCGCAGATGCCGAAACCGGCGTTGGGCGTTTCTGCTTTATAAAGGCGGACATTTCGGATAAGGCGGTGGTCTCGGTTCTGTTCCAGATTTACCGGCCGGATATCGTTGTCAATCTCGCAGCACAGGCGGGTGTCCGCTATTCCATCACGAATCCGGATGCATATATAGAGTCGAACCTGATCGGTTTCTACAACATTCTTGAGGCCTGCCGCCATTCGTATGACGAAGGAGCAAGGGGAGTGGAACATCTCGTGTACGCCTCCTCATCCTCGGTCTATGGGTCAAACGACAGGGTTCCATATTCGACGGGGGATAAAGTGGACAGCCCAGTCTCGCTGTACGCGGCAACGAAGAAGTCGGATGAATTGATGGCTCACGCATATGCGAAGTTGTACAATATCCCGTCCACAGGACTGCGGTTTTTCACGGTCTACGGACCGGCGGGGCGGCCGGACATGGCATATTTTGGGTTTACGGACAAGCTGCGCGCGGGCGGGAAAATCCGGATTTTTAACTATGGGGACTGCCGGCGGGATTTCACATACATTGACGATATCGTGGAGGGCGTGGTGCGGGTGATGCAAGGCGCGCCGGAAAGGCATGTGGGGGAGGACGGCCTGCCGCTTCCGCCATATGCGGTCTACAATATCGGGAATAGCCGGTCGGAGAACCTGCTGGAATTTGTGGATGTCCTGCAGCAGGAACTTGTGCGTGCGGGAGTGCTGCCGGAAGGTTATGATTTCGGGGCGCATACGGAGCTTGTTCCGATGCAGCCAGGGGATGTGGCGGTGACGTATGCGGACACCTCGGCGCTTTGGGAGGATTTTGGGTTTCGGCCGTCGACGGGGCTAAGAGCGGGATTGCGGGCTTTTGCGGAATGGTATAAGGGGTATTACGGGAACTGACAGGGCGGTATGCAAGCCGCACGGTGAATGGAAAAGCAGCGGCAGGGTGCCGGATAAATGTATGCAAAACCTAGAAAAGGAGGCATGGGAAGTGGAAACCAAGAAAAAACCATCATACAACATCGCCGTCGCCGGGACGGGCTACGTGGGGCTAAGCCTCGCAGTGCTGCTTTCGCAGCACAACCATGTGACGGCAGTGGATATCGTGGAAGAGAAGGTGGCACTGATCAATGCGGGGAAATCACCGCTTCAGGACGAGTACATAGAAAAGTACCTTGCTGAGGAAGAGCTTGACTTGACGGCGACGCTTGACGGTGCGGC
Organism: uncultured Lachnospiraceae bacterium; assembly: GCA_947053345.1. Lineage (GTDB taxonomy): Bacteria > Bacillota > Clostridia > Lachnospirales > Lachnospiraceae > RGIG4057. Next base: position 73,542 of record CAMRSM010000013.1, on the reverse strand, counting down.
GGCATACCGGGATGCGGACTTTGTCATCGTCGCTGCGCCGACCAACTATGACCCACAGAGGAATTTCTTTGACACGGGCGCGGTAGAGAACGTGATTGAACAGGTGCTCTCGGTGACTGCGGAGAGGGAAGATCCGCCTCTGGTTGTGATCAAATCGACCGTGCCGGTTGGCTATACCAAGTCCGTGAGGGGGAAATACCATGCGGGCAATATTGTTTTCAGTCCGGAGTTTTTGCGGGAATCGAAGGCGCTGTACGACAACCTCTACCCGTCGCGGATCATTGTGTCCACGGATGGGCGGCAAGAGGGGACTTCCACGGATGATACTTATGGGCAGCCTGCCGCGGCGGATCAAAAAGCCCATATCTTTGCGCGGCTTTTACAAGAGGGGGCAAAGAAGGGGAACATCGAGACGCTGTTCATGGGCTCGACGGAAGCGGAGGCGGTGAAGCTTTTCGCGAATACTTACCTTGCACTGCGCGTTTCTTATTTCAATGAACTTGATACCTATGCGGAGCTGAAAGGTCTTGATACAGCCTCGATCATCCGGGGGGTCTGTCTTGATCCGCGCATCGGAGACCATTACAACAATCCGTCGTTTGGCTACGGCGGCTACTGCCTGCCGAAGGATTCCAAACAGTTATTGGCGAATTACGGGAATGTTCCGGAGGAACTGATCCGGGCGATTGTGGAGAGCAACCGGACAAGGAAGGATTTTATCGCGGACAGGGTATTGGCAAAGGCAGGATACTACACGGCAAATTCCATGTGGGATGAGGGGAGGGAACGCCCGGTCGTGGTCGGTGTGTACCGTCTGGTGATGAAATCCGGCTCCGACAATTTCCGCCAGAGTTCGATCCAGGGGGTGATGAAGCGTGTCAAGGCAAAGGGGGCTGCAGTGGTCGTTTACGAGCCGACGCTTTCGGACGGAAGCACGTTTTTCGGGTCGCTGGTGGTGAATGACCTTGCGAGATTTAAGGCGGAAGCGGACGTGATCATCGCGAACCGGTGCGATGCCTGCCTGGATGATGTGAAGGGGAAGGTGTATACAAGGGATCTGTTCCGGCGGGATTAAAGATATGGCAATGCGCCGTATGTATTCTGCTATCAAATTTCCTTTATTTCCAAAGGGTAGAATTCGGTTGTGGTTTTCATGCGCGATTTTTAACAGTTTCGCTGTTTTTATATACGACATTTCTGAACATTGTTCAATTTTTATCATACAGAATGGCGCAAAAAATCAATGGGCTTAAGGGAATTGTTCCCCGGTTATCCCATTTATTTTTGTTGCACGGGAGGACTTTTACAGGGAGATATCCCGGTTAGAGCTTGCAACGCGTGCGCTTTTTTTGTATAATAAGGCCGTGGGGAACAATGACAGAAATATTTGCCGGAAGTTTGCATGTTTCTGTTAGGTCTGAAAATTGCCGGATTGACCGGTTTCTCCAAAAGTGACCATATTTCAGGGGATGCTTTGGGATCAAGGGAAGATGGCAGAACAATTTCATGGCAGACGGAGGTATAAAGCGATGCAGAGTGTAAAGGAACGTTTTTTAAGATATGTCGCGATGGACACGCAATCGTGTGATGATATGGATGCAGTGCCAAGCACTGAAAAGCAGTGGAAGCTCGCGGAATGTCTTGTGGAAGAATTAAAGCAGATCGGTGCGGGTGACGTGCGCATGGGGGAACATTGTTATGTATATGCGACCATTCCGGCAACATGTGGGGAAAAATTGCCGGTGCTCGGTTTTATTGCGCATATGGATACGGCGACCGCGATGAGCGGGAAGGATGTAAAGGCGAAGGTTATCCCATATCAGGGCGGGGATATTGTTCTGAATGAGGAGCTTGGTATTGTGATGCGTGCGGCGCAGTTTCCGGCGCTTGCGGATGAGATCGGCAAGGATCTGATCGTGACGGACGGGACGACCTTGCTTGGGGCGGATGATAAAGCGGGGATCGCCGAGATCATGGCAATGGCGGAATATCTGCTCGCAAACCCGCAGATCCCGCGCAGGGAGATTAAGATCGGGTTCACCCCGGATGAGGAGGTCGGCCGCGGTGTGGACTTTTTTGACGTGGAAGGTTTTGGTGCGGACGGTGCTTACACGGTGGACGGCGGCGCAGTCGGGGAACTGGAGTACGAGAATTTCAACGCGGCAGGTGCGAAGGTAACGATACACGGTACAAGTATCCATCCGGGGTCGGCGAAGGGGCAGATGAAAAATGCGCTGCTGGTCGGCATGGAACTTGAGGGGATGCTGCCGCAGGAGCAGAAACCTGCCTACACGGAGGGCTATGAGGGATTTTTCCATCTGGATACGATGGAAGGCTCGGTGGAGGAGGCGGTGATGGATTATATCATCCGCGACCATGACCGTGCGAAGTTCGAGGAGAAAAAGCGACTTTTCATGCAGGTGGTGGATTTCCTGAATGCAAAGTACGGTGAGGGCACGGTGGAGGTTTCCTTAAAGGATTCCTACTACAATATGAAGGAGAAGCTTGTCTGCCATATGGAACTGGTGGAGAATGCGAAGGCGGCGATGGAAAAGCTTGGTATTACACCAATTGTGTGTCCGATCCGCGGGGGTACGGATGGAGCCCGGCTTTCGTATATGGGGTTGCCGTGCCCGAATTTGTGCACGGGGGGATATCATTGCCACGGGAAGTTTGAGTTTATTTCCGTGCAGGATATGGAGAAGGTCGTTGAACTTTTAATCTGTCTGGCGCAGAATGCATGAAAAAAGAGAGGCATGCCGGATATTTTAGCAAAAAAAGGGTTGCCATCCTCAAAAAAATAAGTTGACATTTTCCTGCCCATCTGTTAGACTATAGCACAAACAACAGTATTTCGGCAATTTAACGTAACAGATTGTTAAACTGCCCATGCTGTGTGACAGGCGATGATAAGGAGGAGTAGCTGTCCGGTGGATGCCAAGAGAGGAAGCGGTTGGTGTAAGCTTTCATGAAGCGGACAGGGAAGTAGCCTTTAAGCCCCGAACCAAACGGCATTTGCCAAGTAGACTTCGGCGTAAGTTCCCACGTTACAGGGAGGAGGGTATTCGCGGAGGCGAGTATCTGCAGAGAGCAGAAGAAATTCTGAATTTAGGTGGTACCACGGATGAGTGAATTCGCCCTAAGCTATGGGAGTAGCTTAGGGCTTTTTTTATGCATACGGGCACCCGCGGCAGTATTCCACGAAAGCTGCCGCCTGACAAAGAAGAGTATATCCCGTCAGGTCTGTTATCCGCTGACAAAAAAGAAGGAGGAAGATAATATGAAAAGTGATTCTGTAACCAAGGGGATGCAGCAGGCACCGCACCGTTCCCTCTTTAACGCGCTCGGCATGACAAAGGAGGAGCTTGACCGCCCGCTCGTGGGGATTGTCAGTTCCTACAACGAGATCGTGCCGGGACATATGAACCTTGATAAGATTGTAAACGCCGTCAAGATGGGCGTGGCGATGGCGGGGGGTACCCCGATTGTATTTCCGGCGATTGCCGTGTGTGACGGGATTGCGATGGGGCATGTCGGCATGAAATATTCCCTTGTAACCCGCGACCTGATTGCGGATTCGACGGAGGCGATGGCGATGGCGCACGCGTTTGATGCGCTTGTCATGGTGCCGAACTGCGATAAGAATGTGCCGGGGCTTTTAATGGCGGCGGCGCGATTAAATATCCCGACGGTCTTTGTTTCCGGAGGACCGATGCTTGCCGGGCATGTAAAGGGGCATAAGACGAGCCTTTCAAGCATGTTCGAGGCGGTCGGCTCCCTGGCGGCCGGCACGATGAGCGAGGAGGATGTCTACGAATATGAGTGCAAGGCATGCCCGACCTGCGGTTCCTGCTCCGGCATGTACACGGCGAACAGCATGAACTGCCTGACGGAGGTGCTCGGCATGGGCTTGCAGGGAAACGGCACGATCCCGGCAGTTTACTCCGAGCGCATCAAGCTCGCAAAACATGCGGGGATGCAGGTGATGGAAATGTTAAAAAGGAATATCCGCCCGCGCGATATTATGACAAAGGAAGCGTTCCAAAATGCCCTGACAATGGATATGGCGCTCGGATGTTCGACGAACAGTATGCTGCACCTTCCTGCCATCGCGCACGAGGCGGGCGTGGAGCTTGATGTGGACATTGCAAACGGGATCAGCGCGAAAACCCCGAATTTGTGCCATCTCGCACCGGCGGGTCCAACCTACATGGAAGACTTAAATGAGGCGGGCGGCATTTACGCGGTAATGAAGGAAATCAGCAAGAAGGGGCTGCTTAACCTTGATTGCATGACCGTGACGGGAAAGACCGTGGGCGAAAACATTAAGGATGCCGTCAACAAGAATACAGAGGTTATCCGCCCGGTGGAAAATCCTTATAGCGAGACGGGCGGAATCGCCGTATTAAAGGGAAATCTTGCACCGGATTCCGGCGTGGTGAAGCGCTCCGCGGTCGTGCCGGAAATGATGGTGCACGAAGGGCCGGCAAGGGTTTTTGACTGCGAGGAGGACGCGATCGAGGCGATCAAGGGCGGAAAGATTGTGGCGGGCGATGTGGTCGTCATCCGCTATGAAGGACCAAAGGGCGGTCCCGGAATGAGGGAAATGTTAAACCCAACTTCCGCAATCGCGGGCATGGGGCTTGGCTCATCGGTTGCGCTGATTACGGACGGGCGCTTCTCCGGCGCATCCCGCGGTGCATCCATCGGCCATGTATCGCCGGAAGCGGCGGTTGGCGGACCGATTGCGCTTGTTGAGGAGGGTGACATTATTAAAATTGATATCCCGGCAAACAAGCTGGAGCTTGCCGTATCCGACGAGGAGCTTGAAAGGCGGCGCGAGAGATGGCAGCCAAGGCAGCCGAAGATCACGACCGGATATCTTGCCCGCTATGCGGCGATGGTAACGTCGGGCAACCGCGGTGCGATCCTTGAGATGAAATGAAATAGTAAAAAACAGTGGTTTGGTGTAAATAAGGGTGAATGGTAATGGATGAGTTGTAGAGGAACTTGATGGAAGTGCCTGATATAGCCACCCAGGCAGTTATGCGCGGGACGGATAAAACAGCAGCTCGGACAAAGTGTAGTATATGCAAAACCGGGAAAACAGCAAATCCCCGTACATCGTCCGGTGGAATTTTTGGCAAAAACAAATTTTACGGACAAAAAGGCGGCGAAATGGGGATTTGCGGAACTAAATTATGAAAAAGGAGAAAATATATGCAGTTAAACGGTTCTGAAATCATTATCGAATGTTTGAAGGAGCAGGGCGTTGATACCGTGTTCGGTTATCCGGGCGGTACGATCTTAAACGTATACGATGAGTTATATAAGCATTCCGACGAAATAAAGCATATCCTGACTTCCCATGAGCAGGGGGCTGCCCACGCGGCAGACGGCTATGCGAGGGCGACCGGGCGGGTCGGCGTGTGCATGGCAACCTCGGGACCGGGGGCGACCAATCTTGTCACCGGGATTGCGACGGCGTACATGGATTCCGTGCCGCTGGTTGCAATTACCGCGAATGTGGCGGTTCCGCTGCTTGGCAAGGACAGCTTCCAGGAGATTGACATTGCCGGCATCACCATGCCGATCACGAAATACAGCTTTATTGTAAAAAATATCGAGGAACTGGCATCGACCATCCGCCGCGCCTTTCAGATCGCGCAGACCGGAAGACCGGGACCGGTGCTGGTGGATGTCACAAAGGATGTGACCGCGGCGGTGACGGAGTATGAGAAGCAGGAGATCATGCCGGTTTCCCGCAGTACGGACAAAATAAAAGAGGAGGATATCGACGCGGCATTAGCTCTGATTTGTTCGGCAAAAAAGCCGATGGTCTTTGTCGGCGGAGGCACGGTGATTTCCGGCGCGTCGGAGGAATTAAAGCAGTTTGTGGATCTTCTGGATGCCCCGGTGACGGATTCCCTGATGGGCAAGGGCGCGTTTGACGGTGAGGACGGTCGCTATGTCGGCATGCTTGGGATGCACGGGACAAAGGCGGCGAATTACAGTGTGACGGAGTGCGACCTTCTGGTAACGGTCGGCGCGCGTTTTTCCGACCGCGTGACCGGAAATGCCAAAAAATTTGCCTATAACGCGAAAATTGTACAGTTTGATGTGGATGCGGCGGAGATCAATAAAAATATCAAGGTGAATGCGAGCGTGATCGGCGATGTGAAGGAGATTCTTACACGTGTCAATGCAAAGCTTGCGCAGCAGGATCATGCGGAATGGGTGAAAAAGGTACAGGCGCTTGCGGCGGATAAGCCGCTCACATATCATAAGGATGTGCTGACCGGGCCGTTTGTGATGGAAAAACTCTATGAAATCACAAAGGGTGACGCGATCATTTCGACGGAAGTCGGGCAGCACCAGATGTGGGCAGCACAGTTCTATAAATACCGTAAACCGAGGACGCTCATCACCTCGGGCGGTCTTGGCACGATGGGTTACGGCCTTGGGGCGAGCCTTGGCGCGAAGACGGCAGTGCCGGAAAAGACTGTGGTCAACATTGCCGGGGACGGCTGCCTGCGCATGAATATGAATGAGCTTGCAACGGCTGTCCGTTACCATATTCCGGTCATTGAGATTGTGATGAATAATTCGGTGCTCGGTATGGTGCGCCAGTGGCAGACCCTATTTTATGGGAAACGCTACTCAAACACGATACTCAACGACGGTGTTGATTTTGTGAAACTCGCACAGGCAATGGGCGCAGAAGCGTTCCGTGTGACAAAATGCGAGGAGGTCGAAGAGGTTCTGAAAAAAGCGATCGCCCTGAATAAGCCGGTGCTCATCGACTGTGTGATCGGCAGCGATGACAAGGTATTCCCGATGGTGCCGCCGGGAGCGGCGATCGAGGACGCTTTCTCGGAGGAGGACATGAAGTAGGGAAAGGAAAGCGGGATGGCGGCATTATTTATGCTGTCGTCCCGCTTTTTGCACATCCATAAAAGAGAGGAGGTTTTTCGATGAAGCAGGATAAGGATAACACGAAGAGATGCAACGGTTGTATAGCACGCGGAAGGGGGCTGGATGGGAAGAACCTGTACTGGATCCATAAGAAAGGAACGGGCGGAGAGTACCGGGAAAAGTATTTCCGGTAAAAACAGATTATAACGATATATTAAAAAAATAGTTTTCTAAAAAATATAGACAAGTACATAAACTTCAATTATAATATTTGTAAGAAATAAAAATCCTCTAAAAAATTGCATGGAGAAAATAGATGATCAGAAGTTTGTTAAAGAGCATGCGGCAATCGAAGGAACTTACGCAGGAAGAGTTAGGGGAAGGAATATGCAGCAGAACAACAATAGCCGCCTATGAAAAAGGAAAATGCGAGCCAAAAAAGCTATATATGGATGCACTTATGCAACGCCTTGGAAAAACAGTGGACAAATATTATATCCGCTTGGATGATATAGAATACGCGCAGGCAAAACAGCGGACGTGGATACAGGTTTGTCTGAGGAGGGGAAAACTTGCTATGGCAAAACAAGCGATTCAAGAATACCGGAACATGCAGGGTACAAAGGGAAGGTTGCATGATCAGTTCGTTGCTTTTGTACAGGCGGAATTGTTGCGCGGGCAAAAAGCTCCCTTGGAGAAGCAGAAAAAAAATATTCTTTTCGGGCTTTCCAAAACGATTGTGAAGGAAACGCTCGCACCAGGATTATTGAAACGGAGGGTATTCCATTTGTTGGAATTCTTTTTGCTGCAGCGCTATGCCATTCTGCTGGAGGAGCTGGGAGACGAAGAGATGGCAGCGGTCTGGTATGAAACCATGCTTCATCGCTTTGAACGCGAGGAACGGGGGATTGCGGACAAGCAGAAGCTATATCCGCTGATTGCCTATCGACTGGCAAATTTGAGGGTAAGGCAGGGGCGGTTTTCAGACGCATTGCCGCCGCTTTTGCGGGCATTAGAATTGTTGCGTTATTCTGGAATCCAGAATGCATTGTACATCATGATAAGGGAATTGGAATTTCATGCCAGAGAAGCAGTGGGTAATTCAGTTGCAGAACAGGAAAGAAAAGATTTGGACTGTATTAAGGAAATTTTGCACGAAGATGGAATATATTTGTCAGAAAATTATTATCCAACTTATTTGGAGCTATATATTTGTTCTGTCAATAAAATGCTCCTAGAACGCCGCACTGCACTGGGGCGAACACGGGAAAATTTGGTTGGAATCATATGTGATACGCGAACACTGGAACGCCAGGAGAAAAATGGTTCAAAACCACAAAAAAAGACTTGGAAGGCATTATTTGAGGAGTTGGGGCTTTCCTACCTGAAATATGACGGTAGTATTGTAACGAAGGAATACAGGGATTATCAAAAATTTGAGGAAATGCTGCAGGCGTATGATGGGGGGGATGAGGAAAAGGCAAGAGAATTATATAGGGAATTGACCATGAAACTAAGTATGCAGGAGCTTACAAATCGGCAGTTCCAAAAGTATTGGGATGCGGAGTTAAAATATATGGCAAAAGAAATCAACCGTGAGAAGCGGAATGAGGAACTATGGGAACTGCTTGGCTGGACAATTCCAAAAGACCGAAGGGAAAAGGGGTTTTCGTGCTGGCTGACAACATATGAGAGATGGGCATTGGAGTTGCTTGCGTGGGAGTGCGAGGGGGAAGATATTGATACATTGCTGCCGCTGTTAAAATTGCAATTGTACCGGAATTTTAACCCGGCAGAGCAAGTGATTTCGGTGGATTTTCATGGAAAATTGTTTTATTGCATTGCGAGGGGATATCTTCGAAGTGGAAAACTGAGGCACGCGGAGCGATACATAACATTGGCAATGAAGCAGAGACTATTTCAGGACTGGGGATTGTCATGGAGCAGAATACTTTTTTTGAAATTCCAGGTGCAGGAGAAAAAGCTTGGGCTACAAGAGAAAAGAAACCCACCGGAAAGCAATGGAGCTGCGTTCCGGTGGGCGGAGCTAGCATGGGCTTCTGCGAGGGAAGAAAACGATGTAGCTGTATGTAAATTTATGGAAGGATATTTTAAAAGACATTATTTCTATGGGAGGGATGATGAGATTAGTCGTTAGGAGTAATTGGTCTTTTAATTGGTATATCATCCTCATCCAATGTCTGGCACATCCCATCTCCCCAGCTCAAAAGGGAAATGAAATCACCCAAAATGCCTAAGGACAGGCTGGTTGATAAAAGTAGAACTGGAATGACATGCTTGGCTGTTTTTAAAAATCGTTTCATAAGAATTGTCTCCTTTCATACATGAAATAAAGTTTTGTTGCAAATTTGCGGTTATGCTACGACCACTTTTGGGAGCAGCTAATCAAAACGAATTACCTGTAATTCGTTTGCTATGTTTGCGCCTACAGCGTAAACTGGTTGTACGAACAAACTTATAAGAAGAAAATTATTGCAATTTCTCGGTTCGTTCATACTTAGTATAGCATCGTGAAAAAAGATTTGACCACGGCAAAAATATGTCGCGAGCAGGGATTTTTTGGTGAAATATAAAGAAATTATAAATCAAACATAAAGAATATATGAAATCTGTGCGCGACATATTTTTGCCGTGTTTTTGGATGGGAAAAGATGGTATGCTATAAACAGAAAGAGAGGGGAAACCGGAGGGGGAAGTTCTGAAAGAATCTGGTTGTTTTCTGGTTTTTCGGATGAATTCCATATGGAATAACTTTTAGGGAATCCTCCCACGAAGCAGGGCAGTGCGCAATGATCTGCGGGGGCAGGGGGGTGTTAGGAATTTGTTACCTTGGCTCTGATGGCTGCAGTTGCAATGCGGGAAAACAGGCTTGTGATAGCGGAAGATGATCTGGATTAAGTCAAGGTATGTAAGATTTCGCAAGAAGTCTTGGAAAATTTGTCTGATGACGTAAGGAGGCTGCTTATGAATGTAAAAAGAATTGCTGCATTTTCACTTTTATCTACACTATTTTTGCCGTCTGTTTCTTCGGCTTTTGCGCAAGAAAGCAAACCAGAAGATGGATATTTAGAGGCAGAGGTCGTCCACGTTGAGGTAGAAACGGGAGTGATGAATGATTCTGTTGGTCCTTATGGTCTGCGCCCGGCGACAGAGGAGGAAATGGAAGCGTCTGCGGCAAGAGAGCGAAAAAGTATTGTGACCGATGATATTATCGGAACAGAGAAAATGAAAATGGATGGCACAGAACCAGAAGTTTTGATGGCTTATGATACGCAAGTTCTGGCTTCTTTTACAGAAGGAACAATTGCCAAAGGGGATATGCCAGAGGTGATTATGGCTTACGTTCCACAGGAATCCATGCCTTATAGTGGTTTACCAGAAGTTCCGTATGGTTTACTTCCGGCAACAGAGGAACAAGTGGAAAAGTCCAGAAAAAGTGCTAAGAAACCGCTTGCGGAAGAGGAAACAGGAACGATCGCATTAGCCACTCCGACATGGACTTTTTTGCCTGGTTATGTCATATATGCCCAACTGACACCTTATAATTGTGTTCCTGCTTCTGTCCAAGCAGCGTTGCGATATTTGAATGGCTCTGCGCCAGAGCAGTCCGTAATTGCAGAAGGGTGTGGCGGCACAATATATGGAACGGGTTTATCGGATGCACTGGATTATCTGAACGCAATGCAATCTGTAAATCCTTACGATTCAGAGTTTGGCGCGGATATGTCTTTGATGAAGAATTGTTTATATACAGGTATTACTGACTATAACGCACCGTCGTTAATCGGATTGGCATTTTCGGTTGCTGATGGGTGGTTATATACTACTCCAGGGCATTGTGTTTCGGTTTTTGGTGTGTTGAGCGATAAGACGCAATTCTACTTGGCAGATCCATGGATTGGCTATTCCGGATCCGGATAAAGCGGATATCCTTGGGGATATGCAAAATCAGCGACGGATATTTATAATGCATATAGCAGTATAAATGGAGGTTTGCTTTGGTGATTAAAAAGTAGTATATCTTCGATGATTCTTCTCCATGATTCAGGTATTTTCTCAGAATTTGAAAAAATTACTTGTCAAAAATGTTGGAATACAAACAAAGATAAAGTATCTGACATGGAGAAGAATTGTTTTTTGCGGGGAATCGATTGCTCTGTTCCCTGTTTTTAGCAGCAGAATGCGGAAATTTTGATAAGGGTTTTGATTTTGAGATGGAGGATACCATATGATACGGATGATAAAGAAGAATATAATCGTAATTTTGGTATGTTTTATTTTGGGGGCAGGATGTATCTCTTGTATTCGGGATAAGACGGAGGATAAAGATAGTACAAAATCATACTTAGCGGTTTTTGAAGATTCGAAGCTAAGGGTGCCGTTGGATATATATGGAACCAAGTTTTTCTATATGGAAATAGAAAATGCAACTGCCAATTTCTATCTTTATGATTTTTCTGACGGGAAAATCGAAGAAGTGGAAAATGTACAAAAATTTGCGTTGCAGGGAAGAAGTAATGTTCGAATTGGCAGTGCTTTATATTTTTATCTCAGTGTATATGAAGAAGATGATTTGGAAAATGTTTTATATGTAATGGATTACGAGAAAAAAGAAATGCGGGTGGTCTGCAAAAATTCCTATGCGAAAAAATTAATCCCGCTGATTGAAATGGATGGGAAATTATTAGCTTTGCAGGGAGATGTTTTAGGGGATGGGAGTATAAATTCTTTTATCGAAATCGTGAATGAGGATGGAAGCGTACAACTGCTTACTTTACAACAGGATAAATTACCTTTGGATAGTGGTGATTCTAGGCATATTATTTATTTCGATGGAAATGACCAGAGCCTTTATTCTGTTGAAAGTGTCACTTCAGACGGTAGCGTAAGGTACTATTTTGCTGTGTACAATCAAGATTTTATCTGTACAGAGGTAGTGGAAATTACAGATATTCTCAGAAGTTATGGCATCAATAATAACATCGGCTTTTTTTATGTTTTTGGCGATTTTTTCTGCGTTGCAGATTATTCTTGTAATACAATAGTCTGCGAGAAAAAAGATGGAAAAGGAAATGTTATTTTAAGTGGCAGTAATTTAGAATATGCGGTGAATTCATGTAGAGGCATGGATTATGAATTCTTTTATGTTAGAAATACAAATAGTATTTACAGGCTAAATACAAAATCAGGGGAAATGGAGATGCAGAATTATCATTTGGAAAATGATATTTCAGTGATTCGTTATGCATTATCTGGCGAGGGAAATCTGTTAGTTGTCAAAAGGTTGATAGCAGATAATCTGAAGGAAGAAAGAATATATTTTATTCCATATGGAACTCCTTGAGAAGGAAGTTCACTTGAATGGTGGCAAACAGCCTTAAAGAATTGGGGAAACCATGGGAAAAAGAAAACTGACAGATATAACGTAAATAATAATTATTGCTGATATGTTTAATTCTTATACCGGCAGTCTTGTATTTTTCTATCCAGTCTGAAAACATAAGCGCCCCTTTCTCCTTATATTATACACTATAAGGAGAAAGAATCCGGATATTTTTATCCGACTTTAAAATTTTTTAAGCGATTGCCTACCCGGTTGGAAGCAGGTATTTTATGAAAAGCCGCAAAAAATAATCCTGGTTTCCATTACCTTTATCCTGCTCGCCGCTTTTTTTACATACGGAAAATGGCAGGGCAAAGCACAGGATGATGTTGAGGTCAACCGCTATGTCTACCTGGTCGATTGGAACGATGGTTTGTTTGTGGAATTGAAAAAAGCCAAATGCAAAATACCGGAAGAAATCCTGTCCGAAATGAACGTGAAAGAGCTTGTCTGGGCGGTGATTGGCTATCCATTTTTGGATGAGGCAGGCTTATCGCGACCTGGAGGGCAAATCGTGGCTGGACTGTGAATGGATTGCGCGATGTTCGGATGCTTTCAAAAAAATAGCAGAATGTAAAAAAACGGAAGACAAAATCATCAAAGTGCTAAAGACAGCAGAAGAAGCCACAAACGTTGAGGAGAAGGATGATGTATATATGGCGGGGGGGATTGTTACGACGGTGTATGAGGATTGAGTAAAAACAGCAAGGCGGTGGTATGAGGTGTTCCCGTACCGCCGCTTTACATATTAAAAACCCGGCAGCGGCGGATCGTTTTGCTCAACTAACTTCTGCCCTTATTAAAACCCAACAGTGGTTAGCCATCCCTTTTTTATGCGCGATTCCGCCAACTGCGTTGACAAGCCTGTATAATGTTGCTATACTTGAGCAAAATGAAAATAGGAAAGAGTTCGCAGTGTGCGAAAAGGGGGCTTGCCGCATGTTGGTCACAGGAAAAATAAAGGCATTGTATATAAAATATACATTAAAAAAGGAAGAGACGGCAAAAATTTATATTACAGGGAAGAATCTGGTGCAGGGCGGGGTGCAGTACGGGTATTTAAAGAAGGGGGAACGGGAAGTTTTTTCTGCAGGGGATACACAGTACCACATGACGGATTGGTTTTGGGTAGAGGAGGCGGGGAGATTCCTTGTGATGAGCGGGGATGCCTACAACCGTGCCATATGGCAGTTTGTACTCGCAGACGGAACGATACTTCCCGCCGTCAAAGCACACAAGAAATACCGGGTAGCAAACGGGAAGGTTTCGGATCTGACGTTCCCAAGGGTGCGGATTCCGGCGGGTGCGGTTCGTGCACGCGTATTTTATGCGCGGGAAAACGATGGGGAGACGCTGCCGCTGGGGGAACGGTTACAGATTGAGTACGGGATGATTCCGACATTTTACGAGAAGCCGAGAAGGCAGGTATGCGAGCTTCCGGCGATGAAGAGCGGCAGGCAGCTGGTCTATGCGGACGGGAAATGGTATCAGGCAAAGCAGACGGAGGGGGAGATATCTAAGCCCGGTGCGCTGCTTCGGAAATGGAGTACGAGGGAATGTGACATCGGCGTGATACCAAAGTGCGGCGACAGTATTTCAGTGCGGATCGCCGGTGCGGACGGGGAGGATCCGGGGGACGCGGATGTCCGCCTTTTGGTATCGCACGGGACGGCCGTGCCGACGGGGGACGGGGGTATTACGGATGGAGCACCCAATGGAAATGCCGTGTCAAAACTGCACGGCAGACAGCATGGAATAGGCAGCAGGCAGGAAGGGCGCGCCGACCATATCCCGGAGTACGGTGTCAGGATATATCAGGAGGATTCCGTGCCGGTTGCCGAGCGGATCCGGGATGCGGCGGGGCTGCATTTTAACTACCGGATGGGCGGGGAGATGGCCACGCCGTATGAGAACGATTTTGACCATATTTACCCGTGGTGTGCGATGCGCCGGTGCGCAGTCTCTTATACAGGCGGGAAGCGGAAAGTTTTGTATGAGGGTGAGGAAGGCTACTGCACGGATGGGACAGCGGGTGAGGTGATGGTGGAGATCCCGAAGCATTATGTGTCAAGGCAGGTGGCGGACGGGCGCGAGGAAATTTTGGTCGCGCCGGAAAAGAAGGATGGGTTCATGGTTGACCCGGCATTTCTCACACCGCAGGGGGAAGCGGACGCTGTCTATGTCGGTGCGTATTTTGCGGCGGAGGAATTCGTGGAAAGCGGCAGGAAAGTGCCTGCGGTAACGGAAGGAGACGATGGAAGGGAGGCGTTGGCGGATGCCATGGGGTGTGGCAGGAGGATGCTTGACGAGCCGGCACCCCCGGAAAAGACGGACGGCCTGATGCTTGTCTCCCGGGCAGGCAGGCAGGTTTCCCTGTTCCGATCCGGCGAAGAGTTTCTCGAGATGGCAGGGCGCAACCGTGGTTTTCGGGAGCTTGACCTGTGCACGATGCTGATGCTGCAGCGGCTTTTTTTGGTGGAGAGCGCACTGCTTGATTCCCAGACGGTTTTTGGCGGCAACACCTACATGCCGTTTTTGATCTGGGACCGGAACGCGACCTATTATTCTTCGGAGGATGTGCCTCAGACCAACTGCATCCGCATGAGGAGTAATTCGATCTCAAAGCGCTACCGCGTCGGGGATGCCGTGGCCGTGATGGATACCTGGAGCACATTTTTTTCGGAGAAGAGCGGCAATATGATGCGTGTGATAACCGGGCAGAAGACGGATGAGGAAGGGATGGTATGCCTTACCTTTTCCGGAACTCCGGTCGATCTTGCGGCACATGGAACCGGGATGTCCGAGCTGCCGGAGCATACGGGCTCGACGGACGGCCTTGCGGGAGGGATTGTCTCAAGGGAAACTTTTGAGCGGCGGCGCGCGCACGATGCATTCTGCTACCGGGGGATTGAGAATCTCTGGGGAGGAGTATGGGTGGTGCTTTCCGGCTGTGCGGTGAAGGACTGCCGGCTGCGTGTGGATTACCCGGACGGGAGGAGCGTGCAGGTTTCCTACGGGCTGCCAAAGCAGAATGTCAACCTTTCAAGCAAGCAGTTTGGCGACCCTGCCCGAATGTATGTGAAGCGGATGGGCTATGATCCGGAAAATCCGCTGATCGCGCTGCCGTGTGAGATCGGGGACGGTGCAGGGAATTGCAGCTACTATTGTGACGCGTGGTTTAACGAGGCGAATCCGGGTGAGGAATATATTGTCACGTACGGCGGGGCATGGGACAACATGGCATATGCGGGGCTGTTCGCGTTCCGGGCTTCTTTCCTGCCGGACAAACGCATAACGTTCAACGGGGCAAGGCTGATGAGCCGGGACGAAGAATTGTAAAACAGTGTGCCCGGACAGAACCCGTTTAATTTCCGGAAGACAGAGCGGGCGGAAATTCCAATGTCAGGGTTCGGTGACGGGAGGGCACACATGGAACTAAAAATAGGAGGCAAGAAGAGGTGTTTGTCGGACTGATTTCGGATATAGAACAAAAGGAAGCGCATAAGGAAATAATGCTTTGGGCACTTGGCAAGGCACTGAGGGAAAAGGGTGTACTGTCGGTGATCCTGCGCGAGCCGGCGCGGTCCGGCAATACTTCAGGGTTTCTGGCACGGCAGATGGCGGTCTGTATGCATGACAGGGAACTGCTTGAGCGGTACGGGGTATTTCGCCAGCTTTCCGGTTTTGCCGGGGTAGAGGAAGAGCCGTGCCGGACATTTGAACGCTCTGTGTGGGCGGGGGGCAAAAAAGTACCGGTGTATGACAGGGCGCTGTTTTTGCTGCCGCAGCTGCGCTACCACGGGATATCGGAAAAGCCGGAGCTTGCAGAGCCGTACCTTTTTGTGGATGTCCGGAACCTGACAGACGAAGGGGCGGGTATGATCCGTGCTTTCGCTGAAAAGGAAAGGATTTTCCAAGTGGTCATGGTGCAGTATACCGGGACGGGGACGGACAATTTCGCGGACTGCAGTGCCAACAAAGAGAAGGCTGGATTGCGTTTGGTGGAATATATTTCACCGGAGGATACGCACAGATACCTCGGGGCACTCTGGATGTCCGCGGGCGTTGTGACGGACCGCTATGCGGGGACGGCGCTTGCCCTTGTCCATGAAAAGCCGTTTATTGCCGTGGGGAATTCAGGGGAGGAAACTTTAAAGACACGGGAGCTTTTGGAGCTTTTTCATATGACGGAGCATATATATGATTTAGGGGAAGAAAAGGTGCAGGATATTTCACCGTGTTTTTGGATCCGCGATGAGGTTTCGCTGCGCAAAGACCTGCGGGCACTGCGGGACGCGGAAAGTGCGCGCATGGCGGAAGAACTTTTGTTTGAGGATGCGGATATGCTCGTCAAATGCCCGGTCAAAATACCGGTCAGCCAGTGCAGCGCCTGCGGGGCATGCGAGGCGGTATGCCCCGCGGATGCCATCCGCATGGAGCCGGATGCGTACGGCTTCCTTCACCCGGTCGTGGATGAGATGCTCTGCGATGATTGCGGCTGGTGCAGTGACGCGTGCATCAAGCGGGGGCAGCGCCATCTTGTGCAGTTCCCGGACGAGAGCTACCCGCGCTTTTACATCGCGAGGCAGAAATCGGGGAATACAGGTGCGTATTCCGGCGTGTACGGGCAGTTGGTGCGTTATCTGATAAAAGAGCGGGATGCCGTGATATTCGGGAGCATCCTGGATGAGGAGATGAAGCCGGTTGTGGTCTGGACGCAGGATGCGCAGATGGCGGAGCGCTTTGCCGAGAAACGCTATCTTGTCAATGATACGAAAGCAGCGTTCCGAAAGGTGAAGGAGCTATTGGAAGCGGAACGTTTTGTGGTATACGTGGGGAGTGCCTGTGAATGCGCGGGTCTGAGGGGATATTTAAAGCGCCATTATCCGAAACTGTTTTTGTGCGAGCTGCTCTGCCATGAGACAATCTCCCACAAGACTTTTGGCCTGTATACTGACATGCTCACAAGGCGCAAGGATTCAAAGCTTAAGGATATCCGGTTTGGAGATTTTGAAGCCGGGACAAGGGCAGGGCGTTCGGTGCTGTGCATGCAGTATGAAAACGGGGAGAGCGGGCGGATGAAATATGCGCAGAGTAAATACATGCAGGCGATCGAGCAGCAGCTGACCGTAAATGAGGCATGTGCAAATTGTTCTTACCTTGGGAAAAAGAGGGTTGGGGACATCACGCTTGCCGACTTCCAGAAAAATGTTTCGGATGTGCCTAAGGCATGGGCGGAGGCCTGTGTGGCTATCGTGAGTACGGCAAAGGGGGGCAGGGTATTGGAACAGCTGACCGGTGTGGAGGCGGCACCGGTGGAATTTGACTCGGTTCTGCGCTTTTTGTACAAGAAAACAGCGGCTTTGCCGAACGAGCGCCCGGCGATGTTAAAGCTCCTGAAGGAAGGTGATTTGGCCGGTATTTTGAAAAACGCAGCAAAAAAGTGACTTCTTTTACAAAAAAACGTTGCGAATCGGCAAAAGAGTGTTATAATTATTAGATATTATAGCATTTTATTACTTTTGAGTTGTGAGGAAAGGGGTATCAGGATGAAGGAACTAAAGGACTATGTAAGGAGTATTCCGGATTTTCCGGAAAAGGGGATTATTTTCCGGGACGTGACGAGTGTGCTGCAGGATGCGCAAGGCCTGCACCGCTCCATCGACGAGATTCAGGCACGCCTTTCGGGGACAGAGTTTGATGTGGTGGTCGGTCCGGAATCCAGAGGCTTTATTTTCGGAGTTCCGGTCGCCTACAATCTGAACAAACCGTTTGTGCCGGTGCGCAAGAAGGGGAAGCTGCCGTGCGAGACGATCGAGGAGGAGTATGCGCTTGAGTACGGAACGGCGACGGTTGAGATTCACAGGGATGCGATCAGGCCAGGGCAAAAGGTCGTGATTGTCGATGACCTGATTGCCACCGGAGGAACGACAAAGGCGATCATCCGCCTGATCGAGCGTTTGGGCGGTGAGGTTGTGAGGGTTGTATTTTTGATGGAACTCGCCGGGCTCTGTGGAAGGGAGCAGCTGAAAGGTTATAACGTAGATTCCGTAATATGTTACGAAGGAAAATAATGTGGGCGGGCAAAAAGCAAATGCTTACATATAAAAATTCGAAATATGTTTAATCAGCACCCCATTTTCCGGGAGCAGTGCGGACGGAAAGTGTTTCCGCGATGACGGGCAGAGAGAAAGGGTGCGGAGCTTAAAATGGAACTGATAATTAGGAGGCCGATCATGGACGATGAAAAAGGGATCAAGCTGCAGGAAAAGAATATAGAGAATAAAGCACCCTTTGCAACGCCGAAGGACTTTACGAGCGTGGAGGAGCTGCATGATATTTTGATGCGGACAATTCGGAATTACCATCCTTCTACCGACCTGTCCATGATCGAAAAAGCATATCAGGTAGCCCTTAAGGCGCACGAGGGCCAGATGCGCAAGTCAGGGGAGCCATACATCATCCACCCGATCTGTGTTGCTATCATTCTGGCGGAGTTGGAGCTTGACAAGGAGTCTATCATAGCGGGTATCCTGCATGATGTTGTCGAGGATACGGTGATGACGGCGGAGGAACTTAGGGCGGAGTTCGGGGAGGAAGTTGCCCTTCTCGTGGACGGTGTCACGAAACTGACCCAGCTGAATTATTCCAAGGATAAGGTGGAGATCCAGGCGGAAAATCTGCGCAAGATGTTCCTCGCGATGGCGAAGGACATCCGTGTGATCCTCATCAAACTTGCCGACCGCCTGCACAATATGCGCACCATGCAGTACCAGACACCTCCGAAACAGATAGAAAAATCCCGCGAGACGATGGACATTTACGCGCCGATCGCGCAGCGCCTCGGTATCTCGAAGATCAAGATCGAGCTGGACGACTTATCGTTAAAATACCTTGAGCCCGAAGTTTACAAGGAGCTGGAGGAGCGCCTGGACTCAAAGAAAGAGGTGCGCGACCAGTTCATTGCCGATATCATTGTCGATGTGGGGGGACAGATTGAGGATGCGGGCATTCAGGCGAAGATTGACGGCAGGGTGAAACATTTTTTCAGCATCTACAAAAAGATGGTCAACCAGCATAAAAATTTTGACCAGATCTATGATATTTTTGCGATCCGTATCATTGTGGATACTGTGAAGGACTGTTATGCGGCCCTCGGGGTAATCCATGAGATGTATAAGCCGATCCCGGGGCGTTTTAAGGATTATATCGCGATGCCAAAAGCCAATATGTACCAGTCCCTGCACACGACCCTGATCGGGCCAAAAGGCCAGCCGTTTGAGATCCAGATCCGCACCTACGAGATGCACCGCACGGCGGAGTACGGGATCGCGGCGCACTGGAAATACAAGGAAGCCCAGAACGGGAAGACACCGGAGCGGACGGAGGAGGAGAAGCTGACCTGGCTGCGCCAGATTTTGGAATGGCAGCGGGATATGTCGGACAACCGGGAATTTTTAAGCCTGTTAAAGAATGATCTTGACCTCTTTTCCGACAGCGTGTACTGCTTTACGCCGACCGGCGATGTGAAAAACCTCCCGGCGGGTTCGACCCCGGTTGATTTTGCCTACAGCATCCACAGTGCGGTTGGCAACAAGATGGTGGGTGCCAGGGTGAACGGGAAGCTGGTCACCTTTGATTATGTGATCCAGAACGGCGACCGCATCGAGGTCATTACCTCGCAAAATTCCAAAGGACCGAGCCGCGACTGGCTTAGTCTTGTCAAGAGCACGCAGGCGAAGAATAAGATCAACCAGTGGTTTAAGGCGGAGCTCAAGGAAGATAATATCCTGCGCGGCAAGGAAATGATCCAGACATACTGCAAGACGAAAAACATCGTGTTAAGCGATCTGTTAAAGACCGAATTTATGGAAGTCTGCATGCGCAAATACGGCTTCCGCGACTGGGATTCCATCTACGCGGCGGTCGGGCACGGGGGCTTAAAAGAAGGGCAGATCGTAAACCGCCTCTTGGAGGAATACGAGAAGAAGCATAAAAGGGAAATCACGGATGAGCAGGTGCTCGAGGCGGTTGCGGAGATTAAGAATGACAAGGTGGCACAGGTGCATGGCAAAGGCGGCATTGTCGTGCAGGGCATCCACGATGTGGCAGTGCATTTCTCCAAGTGCTGTTCGCCGGTGCCGGGCGATGAGATTGTCGGGTTTGTGACAAGGGGCAGGGGAGTCTCCATCCACCGCACGGACTGCGTCAATGTGATGAGCCTGTCGGAGGAGGAGCGCGCGAGGCTGATCGATGCGGAGTGGAGCGCACCGTCAGGGGACACGGAAAATGCCCTCTACAATGCTGAAATCCGCATTTACGCGAACAACCGCAACGGTATCCTGCTTGATATTTCCCGCGTGTTTACGGAAAATGAAATTATCCTCAGCAACCTGACGGCGCGCACGAACAAGCAGGGGACGGCGACAATCAGCGCGGGCTTCGCGGTTGGCGGCAAGGAGCAGCTGGCGATGCTGATCACAAAGCTGCGGGGGATCGAGAGTGTACTTGATGTGGAAAGGACGACGGGATGATAACAATAGAGAAATTGGTCGTGGGACCCGTGATGACAAACTGCTACATCATTTATGATGAGGCAGAAAAAGATGCCCTTGTGGTCGATCCGGGAGCTGCAGCGGGAAAGATTGCGGAGAAAATCCGGGAAAGAAAACTGCATCTTCGCGGCATCCTGCTCACGCACGGGCATTTTGACCATATACTGGCGGCGGACGATGTGCGCAGGGAGTTTGGCGTGAAGCTTTTTTGCAGCGTGGAGGAGAAGGAGCTCGCGGCGGATCCGTGCCTGAATGCGGGTCAGCAGTTCGGGTGTGCCCGGGGGGTTCTGGCGGATGAAACCTTTACGGACGGGGAGATACTCACCTTTGGGGCACTCACCGTCCGGGTGATCGCCACGCCGGGACATACCGGGGGAGGTGTCTGCTTTTATTTTGAGCCGGAGGGGGTATTGTTCTCCGGAGATACGCTCTTTTTTGAATCTGTGGGACGCACGGATTTCCCGACCGGGAACGCGGGGGTGCTGGCTGACTCCATCCGGGAAAAGCTGTTTTCTCTGCCGGGGCAGACACAGGTTTTTCCGGGGCACGGTCCGGCGACAAACATCGCGTATGAAAAAGAGAATAATGCATATGTGAATGAAGAAGGATACCTGTACTGATGTTTAAGATGATGATATGGGGCGTGGATTTTGAGCAGGATTTGAGGCCGCTCATCAAAGCGTTTTATCCCGGCTGTGATTTTGCGGTTCAAAAGGAAGAGATACGGGAAAATATCGGGGATACGGCAGAGTGGCTCGCGTTTTTAGGGCGATGCTATCCGCAGGTGCGCGAAGGACGGACGGAGAACGGGGGGCTGCTAAAGGTTCAGGAGACCGGGAAGGGCGAAGAGCCGCCGTGGGGACAGCGTGCCGCGGAGGACGGAAAAAATGAGGAACCTGCGTTTGTGCCGGACTTTGCTTTTTACCTGACGGGGGAGGAAGGCTACATGGCAGTCCGGACTGGGGAAGTGTGGCTTGCGGACGCGTTTTTCGGCATCCGCAGACAGGACGACCGCAGGGGTTACAAAAATGCGCTCATGCGCCCGCTCTACCAGCTTCTTGAGGAAGTGAGCGGCGTGCATCTGCCCTGGGGGATTTTAACGGGCATCCGCCCGACGAAACAGGTGCTCGCGCAGCTCGAGGAAGGGATTCCTGAGGAGGAGATCGCCCGCTTTATGCGGGAAGAATATTTTTGTACCGAGGAGAAGATCGCGACAAGCCTTGATGTGGCGAGGACGGAGCACGGGATTTTGCAGGGGATGGATTACCGGGACGGATACAGTCTTTACATCGGCATTCCGTTTTGCCCGAGCACCTGCTATTATTGTTCCTTTACTTCCTACCCGGTCGCCGCTTATGGGGCGCGCATGGAGGAGTATCTGGAGGCGCTTTTCAAGGAGATCCGATACGCGGGCAGGCGGGGGGCGGTTCCGGGGAAAAGCCTGCAGACCATCTATGTGGGCGGGGGGACACCAACGACACTCTCGGAGAGCCAGCTTGACCGGCTGTTTACCTGCATGGAGGAGCATCTTGACATGTCCCGTGTACAGGAGATCACGGTGGAGGCGGGCAGACCGGACAGCATCACGAAAGAGAAGCTTTCGGTCATCCGCGCGCATGGGATCTCCCGCATTTCGATCAATCCCCAGACGATGAAGCAGGAGACACTTGACCTGATCGGGCGCAGGCATTCGGTGGAGGAGATTGAGAAAGCGTTTTATCTGGCGCGCTCCCTGGGTTTTGACAATATCAACATGGACATGATCCTTGGGCTGGCCAATGAGACACCGGGGGATGTCGCAGAAACGCTCGCCCGCATCGGGAAGCTTGCACCGGACAATCTGACGGTACATACGCTGGCAATCAAGAGGGCAGCGCGGCTGAACACGAACCGGGAGGAGTACGAGGGATTAAAAGCGCAGGGCGTGCAGGAAATGCTGCGCCTTTCCCGTGAATTCGCGGCGGCGAACGGTTATCACCCATACTATCTGTACCGGCAGAAGAACATGACGGAAAATCTGGAGAATGTCGGTTATGCAAAACCCGGGAAGGAAGGGCTGTACAACATCCTGATCATGGAGGAAAAGCAAAGTATCATAGCGGTCGGCGCGGGCGCGACAACAAAATATGTCATGCCAAAGCAAGACCAGATCGAGCGGGTGGAGAATGTGAAGAGCCTGAAAGATTATATTGAACGCATTGACGAAATGATAGAGCGGAAGGAACATTTTATGTCCGGGCACAGGGGAGAGCTTTAAAATTTGGAAGAAAGGGTGCGACATGATGCAACGGGATTTGGATGACGGGCTGTGGTCCATCCTCCGGGCGGAGGATTCGATGGGCAACGATATGTTCGACGCGGTGGATCACGGGATTTTGGTGAGCAATCTTGCGGGGCTTCTGGCACAGGAACTTTGCTGCGGCGAAGCATTTTGTGAGGAGATCGTGAAGGCGGGGATGCTGCATGACATCGGGAAACTGCAGATTGGCAAATACCTGTACGGCCGCGATAATGCCGTGCTCCAGATCGAGGAGATGAAATATGTCAGGATGCATCCGCAGCTTGGCTATGAGAAGTTGTCAAAGATCGGCGGTTTTTCGGAGCTGATGCTTGCCGCGGTGCTCCACCATCATGAGAATTACGACGGGACAGGGTATCCGGGCAACATGCGGGGGGAGAAAATCCCGTTCGCCGCGAGGATCCTGCGCATCTGCGACGTGTACGCGGCCCTGATCTCGGAGAGGCCGTACCGGGCAGCGTTTGACAGCGTGGCGGCGGTGGAGATGATGATCGACGAGGTGCGGCATTTTGACATGAGGATTTTTCTGGCGTTTTTAAGTCTGGTTCATTCAGACCGCATGAAGGATATATTGTGGTTTGCAGAGACAGTCAATGAGAAGATCAGGCAGCGAGAGAATGTGAAAGGGGCAGTGGAATATGATAACACAAAGACCAAAGGGGACACAGGACTGGTATGGTGCTGACATCAATAAGCGCACTTGGATCGAGGCGAAGGCACGGGCAATCTGTGCGGCGTACCATATAAAAGAAATTATCACCCCCGCGTTTGAGCATACGGTACTGTTCCAGCGCGGTGTCGGGGAGACAACCGATGTTGTCCAGAAGGAAATGTATACTTTTATGGACAAGGGGAACCGGAGCGTGACCTTAAAGCCGGAGGGGACGGCGGGGGCGATCCGCGCGTATCTGGAAAACAGTATGTACGCCGACCCGCAGCCGACCAAATTGTTCTATTTTACGCAGGCATTCCGCTACGAAAAGCCGGAGAGCGGGAGGATGCGCCAGCACCACCAGTTCGGTGTGGAATTTGTGGGAGCGGGGAGTCCGCTTGCAGAGGTGGAATTGATCACGCTGCTGACCGGTTTTATCCGGGAGCTTGGGCTAAAGGATGCGAAACTGCACATCAACAGCATCGGCTGCAAAAACTGCCGCAGAACCTACAATGACGCACTGCTTGCCTATCTGAAACAGCATGAGGACTGTCTGTGCGAGACCTGCCGCGAGCGCATGGGGAAGAATCCGCTGCGCGTCATTGACTGCAAGGTGCCGGAATGCAAAAAGATTGTGAAGGACGCGCCGCGCACGATCGAGTATCTGGACGATGAGTGCAGGGAGCATTTTGAGGAGTTAAAGCACCTGCTTGACGAGCTTTCCATCCCGTACGAGATTGACACCGGGATCGTGCGGGGGCTTGATTATTACACGAAGACCGTGTTTGAGTTTGTAAATTCGGAAGGCTTTACGCTCTGCGGCGGCGGGCGCTACGACGGGCTGGTGCATGAGATCGACGAGAAGCAGGATATCCCGTCCGTCGGTTTCGGCATCGGCATCGAGCGCATCCTGTATTTCCTTGAGAAGGAGGGGGTCAGCCTTCCCGAACCGGAGCCGGTGACGCTGTATGTCGGTATTCTTGGGAACGAGGCGAAGGCACAGGCGTTCCGTCTGGTGACAGCCCTGCGCACCGCCGGGATCGCGACGGAAACGGATTACCTTGGGCGCAGTGTGAAAGCGCAGATGAAATATGCCAACAAGATCGGGGCGAAATATACCGTGATTCTTGGTGGGGACGAGCTTGCCGCAAATGCGGCATCGGTCAAGAATATGGAGACAGGGGAGCAGACCGGGGTCGCGCTTGATAAGTTCGTGGAGTTTTTTGCAAAATAGGGCGGAATTTTGCCGTGGCCTTTTTGGCCTGCCCCGGCAGGGATCCGCTGATATAAAGGGAAAGGAAGGATTGTAAGATGGCAGAATCAATGAAGGGACTGCATCGGACACACCGCTGTACGGAGGTGTCCGCCGCAAACATCGGGGAAGAAGTGACGGTGATGGGGTGGGTGCAGAAAAGCCGGAATAAGGGCGGCATTATTTTTGTTGACTTAAGGGACCGCTCCGGCATTTTGCAGATCATATTTGAAGAGGGCGATATCGGCGCGGAGGGCTTTGAAAAAGCATCCCGGCTTCGCAGTGAGTTCGTGGCTGCGGTTGTCGGGCGTGTGGAAGCGCGTTCCGGCGCGGTCAATGACAATCTGGCTACCGGGGATATCGAGATCCGCGCGAAAGAACTGCGCATCCTCTCGGAGGCGCTGACCCCGCCGTTCCCGGTTGAGGAGGATTCCAAGACAAAAGAGGAACTGCGCTTAAAATACCGTTATCTTGACCTGCGCCGGCCGGACCTGCAGCGCAATTTAATGCTGCGCAGCCGGGTGGCGACCCTGACGCGGCAGTTCCTCTCCGATGAGGGATTCCTTGAGATCGAGACACCGATGTTGTGCAAGTCCACGCCGGAGGGGGCGAGGGATTATCTGGTGCCAAGCCGTGTGCATCCGGGGAATTTTTATGCGCTGCCGCAGTCCCCGCAGTTGTTTAAGCAGCTTTTGATGTGTTCCGGTTACGACCGCTATTTCCAGCTTGCAAGATGTTTCCGCGACGAGGATCTGCGCGCCGACCGCCAGCCGGAATTTACCCAGATTGACATGGAACTTTCTTTTGTGGATGTGGACGATGTGATTGATGTCAATGAGAGGCTTTTGCAGAAACTGTTTTGGGAAGTCCTCGGCGTAAAGGTCACGCTCCCGATTCCGAGGATGACATGGCAGGAGGCGATGGACCGCTATGGTTCGGACAAACCGGATACCCGCTTTGGCATGGAGTTAAAAGATGTCAGCGGGGTCGTGAAGGACTGCGGCTTTTCGGTCTTTACCTCTGCCATCGCGGCGGGCGGAACCGTGCGCGGTATCAATGTGGGCGGTCAGGGTGAGATGCCGAGGAAGAAGATTGATGCGCTCGTGGATTTCGCGAAAGACTTCGGCGCGAAGGGGCTTGCTTACCTCGCGATCGCGCAGGACGGCACGGTGAAATCTTCCTTTACCAAATTCCTCACCGAAGAGCAGGTACAGGCCCTGATTGCGGCGATGGACGGAAAATCCGGCGACCTGCTGCTTTTTGCCGCCGATAAGAACAAAGTGGTGTACGATGTTCTCGGAAATCTGCGCCTTGAAATTGCAAAGAATCTTGACTTGCTGGATAAAAATGAGTATAATTTCCTCTGGGTCACGGAGTTCCCGCTGTTTGAGTACTCGGAGGAGGAAAACCGTTTTGTGGCGATGCACCATCCGTTCACGATGCCGATGGAAGAAGATCTGCCGATGCTTGTGGCCGAGCCGGGCAAGGTGCGCGCCAAGGCATACGATATCGTCTTAAACGGCACGGAGATCGGCGGGGGATCGGTGCGGATCTTCCAGAGTGATGTGCAGGAGCAGATGTTTGAGGCGCTCGGCTTTACGCGCGAGGACGCGTATGAGCGTTTCGGTTTCCTGTTAAACGCGTTCAAGTACGGTGTTCCGCCGCATGCCGGGCTGGCGTACGGGCTTGACCGCCTTGTCATGCTGATGGCAAAGGAGGATTCCATCCGCGACGTTATCGCGTTCCCGAAAGTTAAGGATGCGTCCTGCCTGATGACAGATGCTCCAAACGTGGTCGATGAGAAGCAGTTAAAGGAGCTTGAGATTGCGGTGACGGTTTAGCGCAAACGAGGTCTGTTCATGTCGAAAATGGTAATAAGTGTTTATTTGCTTACAAAAATATAAACAAATTATTAAAAAATGTTTGACATTGGCAGCGAAAGGTGTTATGATGATGTTGTTGCAATATAGAGTTGCACATAGAATTATTTTTTGGAGGAAGCACACATGAAAGGTACAGTAAAGTGGTTTAACAATCAGAAGGGATTCGGTTTCATCTCTGACGAGGAGGGCAATGACGTATTTGTACATTACTCTGGTCTGAACATGGAGGGATTTAAGTCCCTTGATGAGGGTCAGGCAGTGGAGTTCGACGTTGTTCAGGGCGCAAAGGGACCGCAGGCAACAAATGTAACCAAATTATAATCACCAAGTTTTTAGCGTACCTTTTTCTCATATAATTTGTAAAAATTTATAAAGGAAATTGTTCTATTGTTAGAAACGAAATGATTAAGGGCTAGCCGTAAGGGTAGCCCTTTTGGTTTATAAAAAGGTTTTTTTATCTGTACAAGGCAGGGGGTAGCATGGTATAATGTCCGAAGGGCATGATACCAGCGCCGGGTTGCCGGTTCACCTGCGGGGGACAATTTCCCTGGCGGGATCATGCGCATCCGCCGGAGGCATCATGCCCGGAGGGCATGGCATAATATTCGGCAGATAAATGATGTTGGAAGCCGAAAGAATCTAACAGCGCGCATGCCGCGCGGAAATGAGGAGCTTATGGGTATCACAAAGAAAAGCTTCGGCGTGACAAAGGCCGGGGAAAAGACGACACTTTATACGATGACGAACAAGAATGGCATGAAGGTGTCGGTATCGGATTTTGGTGCGGTGATTGTTGATATCATTGTGCCGGACAGGGAAGGCAGGTTCGCGGATGTCAATCTTGGTTACGACGACGTGTCGGGCTATGAGGGGAACGCACCGGGATATGGTTCTTTTCTCGGACGTGTCGCAAACCGCATTGCCGGGGCAAAATTTACAGTGAACGGGAAGACCTATGAGGTCGAGAAGAATGACGGGGGAAATTGCCTCCACAGTGGGGGAAAGAGTTACAATAAATACATATATGATACGGAGATCATCGAGGAGAACGGCAGTATGACGGTGGAATTTTCGCGCTTAAGCCCCCATATGGAGCAGGGCTTTCCGGGCAATCTGGATCTGACCGTCGGCTATACACTCACGGATGACAATGAGCTTATGATCGAGTATTTTGCCGTTTCGGATGAAGATACGGTGCTGAACCTGACGAACCACTCATATTTTAACTTAAAAGGGGAGGGCAGCGGCACGGTGCTCGACCATCAGGTCTGGATCAATGCGGACCGGATCACGGCGACGGATGCGGGGCTGATCCCGACCGGGGAGTATACCGATGTGACCGGCACGCCGATGGATTTCAGGACGATGAAGAAGATCGGCCAGGACATCGGTGCAGATTATGAACCGTTGAAACAGGGCTTTGGTTATGACCATAATTATGTGTTAAACTACAGCCCGGCAGGAGGCATCTTTGATGGGGATGGTTCTTTTATGGACGGGGATGTGGAGAAGGTGGCAGAGCTTTACGAGGAGACAAGCGGACGTGTGATGGAGGTGTTCACCGACCTTCCGGGTATGCAGTTTTATTCGGCAAACCATATTGACGGTGTGGAAAAGGGCAAGGGCGGCAAGGTGTACCACAGCCGTGACGCGATCTGCTTTGAGACGCAGTTTTTCCCGAACACGCTGAATATCCCGTCCTTTCCGGGCGGCAGGATCGAGGGCGGCAAGGAGTTTGAGTCTGTAACGATTTATAAATTTTCTGTCCGCTGAATGGGA
This sequence comes from uncultured Lachnospiraceae bacterium, assembly GCA_947053345.1. GTDB lineage: Bacteria > Bacillota > Clostridia > Lachnospirales > Lachnospiraceae > RGIG4057. The sequence goes on along the minus strand of CAMRSM010000013.1, from coordinate 44,803 downwards.
AACTCAAGAGGGTTACAGAAGCAATAATAAGAAGTTTAGTAGGAAGTTTAATATGACAGCAAAATGGGGGAAAGATTAAGATGGATAGCGCAAAAGAGAATAAATTTTCATCAAATGCAGAGAATTTTCAGGTCAAAGCGCGCCAGTACAGCGACCGTATCGAGCGCCAGATCCGGGCGAACCGGACAGTGGGAATCGGTATTTTGGCGCTGCAGGTATTCACGGGCGTGATCGCGATGATCGACGGCGCGCGCAGCGTGACAAAATCTATTATACTTGTGATGCTGGTCATTGCAATGGCGTGCACGGTTTTCAGTATGATCCGGCTTCAGAGGGAAAAGTCCTTCCGTTACATGTGCATCATGCCATTTATGGCGGCGAACATGTTCCTTGCGATCACGGCTAATAATGCGGGTGATGTGTACATGGTTGTTCCGGTGCTGATTGCGGCAGTCTTATATTACGATATGAAAATTGTAAAGATTATATGCGGGGAGATCGGCTGTGTGATCCTCCTGCGTATGGCAAACCTTGGCAGGATGGGAGCCATAGATACGGAACAGATCAGTATTGTATTTGTGCTGGTGATGATCATCATCGCCGCGGTGCTCGTGGTAAAATGGGTGAAACGTTTCGACCATGATTCGTACTATACGATGCAGGATGAGAAAAAGATGCAGCAGATCATGGTGCAGGATATTTTGGATACGGTGGAAAAAGTATCGCAGGGTACATCGGAAGTGACGGACCTTGTAAGAAAATTGCAGAGTTCTTCCAACCTTGTGTATAATTCACTTCAGGAGATCGCGACCGGCACCCAGATGACGGCGGATAATATCCAGGAACAAACGGTCATGACGCAGCAGATACAGGATGCGATCGGTGCCACACAGAAGCTCTCGAGTGATATGGTCGATCTGGCGAGGGATTCCGGACAGACCGTGGAGGAGAGCATGGATGTCATGAAGCAGATGCGGGAGCAGGCGGAGCAGACCAACGCGCGCAATGTCGAAGTCTCGGATTCGATGCAGCAGCTTCAGGAAAAGATGAAGGAAGTGCGGACCATCGCCGATATCATTTTCAATATTTCCAGCCAGACCAACCTTCTCGCGCTGAACGCGTCGATCGAGAGTGCGCGGGCAGGGGAGGCAGGCCGGGGTTTTTCGGTGGTGGCGGAGCAGATCCGCCAGCTTTCGGAGCAGACGAGGGAATCGACGGAGAATATCGCGAAGATCATCGGGGAACTCGCGGAGAATGCGAAGGCAGCGACGGAGGCCGTAACGGAATCCATGCGGGCAACCGAGGAGCAGAATACGCGCATTGATATGGCTTCGGACAGCTTTGCAAAAATCAGCAGGGATATGGACTGCCTTTCGCGCAATGTGGATGAGGTGGACGGCAAGATCGCGGCGCTCGCAAAAGCAAATGACAGGATCGTGGAAAATATCAGCCAGCTTTCGGCGACCAGCGAGCAGATCACGGCAAGCTCACAGGAAGCGGCGAATTTCAGCGAGGAAAACAGCAGGGAGGCGGACAACGCGACCATTTTGCTCAGCGGGGTGATGGAGACGGTGGGTCGTCTCGACCGCTATACGAAAAAGTAAAGAGTATTGATAAAATTGTAAGTGGTATATTCATTTATAAGTTTGTGTCCGTGCGGCATCCATAAACTTGGAAAATGCAAAAGCCGTACAGAAATGGGAGGTAACATGACAGGAAAAGAGATGATGACACCGGCATATGAGCTGATGTACGAGGAGGAACTGAAGGACAGCCACAGCCAGGGCGTGATGCTGCGGCACAAAAAGTCCGGCGCGCGCGTGTGTGTGCTCGCAAACGAGGATGAGAATAAGGTGTTTTCTGTTGGTTTCCGCACGCCGCCGCAGGACAGTACCGGGGTGGCGCATATCATCGAACACACGGTATTGTGCGGATCGGAAAAATATCCGTTAAAAGATCCGTTTGTAGAGCTGATCAAGGGTTCGCTCAATACCTTCCTCAATGCCTTTACGGCACCGGATCACACAATGTATCCGGTCGCAAGCTGCAACGACCAGGATTTTAAGAATCTGATGTCGGTGTATATGGATGCGGTGTTCCACCCGAATATCTATCACCACGAGGAGATCTTCATGCAGGAGGGCTGGCACTATGAGGTGTCGGATGGCGGGGAGCTCTCAATCAACGGTGTGGTGTACAATGAGATGAAGGGCGCGTTCTCCTCGCCGGAGCAGGTGCTCTGGAGAGGGATCATGCATTCTTTGTATCCGGACAATGCTTACGGTGTGGAGTCCGGCGGTGACCCGAAGAATATTCCGGATCTGACCTATGAGAATTATCTGGATTTCCACAGGAAATTCTATCATCCGGTAAACAGCTATATTTATTTGTACGGCAACATGGATGTGAAAGAGCGTTTGACCTGGCTGGATGAGGAGTACCTCTCCAAATATGACGCGATCGAGGTGGACTCCACGATCGCGCGCCAGAAGCCGTTCGGCGGCAGGAAGGAGATCGTTTCCACCTATCCTGTTGCCGAGGGGGACAGTACCGAGGGAAAGACTTATCTCTGCTACAATATGATGGTTGGCGACAGCTGCGACACGAAACTGTGCATGGCGATGGGCATTTTGAACCGCGTTCTGCTCTCGCCGGTGGGACCGCTCTATCAGGCACTTGTAAAAGCGGGTATCTCGCCGAATATCATGAGCATTTATGAGGACAGTTTGCAGCAGCCGTTCTTCTCGGTCATTGCCAAGGATACCGACGAGGAGAAGAAGGAAGAGTTCCTTGCGGTGATCCAAAAAGAACTTGAAAGGATCGTAAAGGAAGGCGTGCCGGAGCGCTCGCTGCGCGCGGAGATCAACAATGCGGAGTTCCGTTACCGCGAGGCGGATTATGGCAGTTACCCGAAGGGGCTCATGATGAATATGATGATGTTCTCGACCTGGCTGTTTGACGACAATAAGGCTTTTGAATATCTGCGCTGCAATGACCTGTACGCGGAACTTAAGAAGGAGATCGGCACCGGGTATTATGAGGGATTGATCCGCAAATACCTGCTGAACCCGGAACACGCGACATTTTTCATTATGAAACCGGAGGCGGGGCTTACCGGCAGGAGCGAGCAGGAGCTGAAGGATAAGCTTTTGGCATACAGGGCAACCCTGAGCGAGGCGGATCTTGACGCGATCAGGGCAAAGCAGGAGGGGTTAAAGAAATATCAGGATACGCCGGATCCGAAAGAAATCGTTGAGAAGCTCCCGATGTTAAAACGCTCGGATGTGAAGAAAGAGGCACTGCCGATCCTTTCGAAGGAACAGGAGGCTGCCGGCATCCGCGCGGTGACGCAGGATGTGTTCACGAACGGTATCGCGTATGTGCAGATGCTCTTTGACGCGGACGAACTGACAAAAGAGCAGGTGCCGTATCTCGGGCTCCTTGCGACCGTGCTCGGCTATGTTGACTCGGAGCATTATACGTATCAGGAATTTGACAATGAGATGAAGATCGAGACGGGCGGTATCTATACGAGCGTTGAGACTTATCTGAGGAACGGCGATGTCTCCTATTACCGCCCGGCGTATGTATTTTCTGCCAAGGCGATGTACGGCCAGCTCCCGAAAGTGTACGGGCTTATAAATGAGATGATACACTGCACCAAATTTGAGGATACCGTGCGCTTAAAGGAGATTGTCATGGAGCTGCGCTCCAGAAAACAGATGGAGCTGATGCAGATGGCCCACGGCATGGCGATGCGCAAGGCACTTTCCTGCCAGTACGAAAATTCTGCATTCCACGACATGGTAAGCGGTATCGGTTATTATCGTTTCCTCTGTGACCTCGCGGAGAATTTTGACGCGAAGGCGGAAGAAATCACGGCACAGTTAAAGAAAATCTGCGAGGTTCTTTTCAAGAAAGAAAATGTGTTAGTGAGCATTACGGCGGAGACGGAGGGCATCGAGCGCGCACTTGCCGGGCTTGAGGATGTGTCAAAGCTACTTTCCGGAAAGGGGCGCACCGGGGATATCCGCGTGCGGGGCGCGAATTTCGGATTTGTGCTCGGGCGCAAAAAAGAGGCCTTTACCTGCCCGGGACAGGTGCAGTATGTGGCAAAATGCGGCACTTACGCGGGCACGGGCGTTGAGCCGAACGGGGCGATGAGCGTCATGAACAAGATTCTTTCGATGGATTATTTCTGGGACAGGGTCAGGGTACATGGAGGCGCTTACGGCTGCATGTGCAATTTCAATGACATGAACCGCAGCTATACGCTTGTCTCCTACCGCGACCCGAATCTGAGGGAGACGGTTGAGGTCTTTGACCACGCGTGGGAATACCTGCGCGATTTTGATGCGGACGAGCGGGATATGACGAAATTTATCATCGGAACCTTTGGCGACCTTGATGCACCGCTTTCCCCGAGGGCGCTCGGCAACCGGTCCTTTAACCTGTATCTTTCGGGCACCACGTATGAAGAGATCCAGAAACTGCGCGATGAGAGAATCCATGCGACACCGGCCGACATCCGCGCGTACGCGCCGCTTTTTAAAGCGGTGATGGAGCAGGATTGCCTTTGTGTGGTCGGCAGCGAGGCAAAGGTCGCGGACGCAAAAGAGCTCTTTGACAATGTGGAGGCATTTATGTAAAAAGGGGAGCCGAAGGGTTTGGGAATGCTTGCCGAAAATGAACCCTCAGGGGCATTCCCCCCGGATCTGCCGGCAGGATGCAATCCGGTGCTATAGCCGGGCGGGAGGCTGCCGAACAAGGGGAATCCTTGCGGCAGCCTCCCGCCGTTACACACAACATACTTATATCAGCAGAATGTGAGGGAGCATGGACAAAACATATAAATCCGGGTTTGCTGCCCTGATCGGGCGGCCGAATGTCGGGAAATCAACGTTGATGAACCTTTTGATCGGGCAGAAAATCGCGATCACTTCCAATAAGCCGCAGACAACGCGCGACCGCATCCAGACTGTGTACACGGAGGAGCGGGGACAGATAATTTTTCTTGACACGCCGGGCATCCATAAGGCAAAAAACAAGCTTGGCGAGTATATGGTAGATGTGGCACAGCGCACACTTTCCGAGGTGGATGTCATTCTTTGGCTCGTGGAGCCAACGACCTATATCGGGGCGGGGGAGCAGGCGATCGCCGGTAAGCTTGCGCAGCTATCCGTTCCCGTTGTGCTTGTCATCAACAAGATCGACACGGTAAAGAAGGAAGAGATATTAAAATTTATCGCAGCGTACAAGGATATTTTGGACTTCGCGGATATCGTGCCGGTTTCTGCGCTCAAAGCGGAGAATACGGGCTGTCTTGTCGATGTGCTTTTTTGTTATCTGCCGGAAGGACCGATGTATTATGATGAGGATACGGTGACGGACCAGCCGGAGCGTGCAATCGTGGCGGAGCTTGTGAGGGAAAAGGCACTGCGCCTGCTCTCCGACGAAATACCGCACGGCATTGCCGTTCAGGTGGAGAGCATGAAGGAACGTCCGGGCGGCAGGTTGGTTGACATCGAGGCGACCATCGTCTGTGAGAGGGATTCCCATAAGGGGATCATCATCGGCAAACAGGGTGCGATGCTAAAAAAGATCGGCACGCAGGCACGCGCTGGGATGGAGGGTCTGCTGGGGCGGAAGGTGAATTTAAAGCTCTGGGTGAAGGTCCGCAAAGATTGGCGCGAAAACGACACGATGCTGAGAAATTTCGGATACCAGTCCGGGGATTGATGCTTTCCATTTTTTAGATAGTTTAAAAATATTTTGTTGCGGTTACTCTATTTGTGTAAATGATCAGGAAAAAACAGCGGCTTGCCATGATGTGGGGAGCCGCCGCGGGCAAATAGGGAGGCGCGCTATGAGGAAGCAGGAAAATTACTGGAGAAGATTCGAACAGACAGGCGGTGTGCAGGATTACCTGAACTATACGGCATGTGCGAGGGAGTCATACGGCATGCCGGAAGGGTATGGCATGCCCGGTATGTATGGTATGCCGGAAGAATATGGAATGCCGGGCAGCGGCGGGCTGCGGGATATTTATCCGGAGGAATACGATGAGGAAGATGAGGTAGAGGACGATGATTGGGACGCTCACCGTGAATGGGATGGTGCTTTCGGCTATGCCGATGGGAGAATACGATAAGCGGCTGACGATATTGACGGTGGAGCGCGGCAAGATCAATGCATTTGCGAAGGGAGCGAGGAAGCCAAACAGCTCCCTTCTCGCATGCAGCCAGCCATTTTCCTACGGGGAATTTACCGCCTATGCGGGAAGGGATTCCTACACCGTGACGAACGCGGTCATCAGCAATTATTTTCCGGAGCTCCGGGAGGACTTGGAACGTCTCTATCTGGGGATGTATTTTTGTGAGTTTGCCGACTATTTTACGAGGGAAGGCAATGACGAGCGCGAGGTTTTGGGGCTTTTGTACCAGTCGCTGCGGGCGCTTGGGAGCGGCAAGTTTCCCGCCGCCCTTGTTCGCAGGGTCTATGAGCTGAAATTGGTCAGCATCGAGGGGGAAGCGCCGCAGGTATCCCACTGTGTTCATTGCGGGAAAAGAGACGGGGGGGGACTGTCTTATTTTTCTTTGGAAAAAGACGGCATCCTGTGTGATTCCTGCGCGCGGGGGTTAACGCGGAATGCTTCTGGGCAGAGGGCAGAAGCGGAAAAAATTTCAGGGGGCGGGATGTCGGGCGGGTCAAAGCCGCTGAGCGCGTCAAAGCCATTGAGCGCGGCTTGCCTGTATGCGATGCAGTATGTGGTCGGCACACCGAGCACGAAACTTTACCGCTTTTCTTTAAAGGACGAAGTGCTGGCGGAGCTTGGCGAGATTGTAGGGCGTTACATAAAAAAGCATGTCGGGCGGGAAATGAAGACTTTGCAGGTGCTGGAGACGATGGGGTTTTCATGATGCCGCCCTTTGGCGGGATATGCCTGCCATACAGGCTCTGGCATTTGGCGGGGATGGGCGCAGGATGGGCGCGTTTGGCCGCGGCCGGACGGGTAGAAGGGGAGGGAAGCAGATGGGAAAGAAGCTTTCGCAGATGAGCCTGGCAGAACTCTGGCAGTTGTTCCCGATTTTTTTGACCGGCCATAAAGATTGTTGGGCGGATTGGTATCAGGAAGAGAAAAAATTGCTGAATAAAATATTGCCGGAGGATAAGATTGTGCGCATCAGCCATATCGGGAGCACCTCGGTCGCCGGGATCTGGGCAAAACCGATCATCGACATTTTGGTGGAGGCGGCGGAGGGCTCCGTGCTCCCAGAGATCGGGGGCTGCCTTGCGGGGAATGGTTATCTGCTGATGTCGGAGGAAAAGACGCGGCTGTCCTTCAACAAAGGCTATACGGAACAGGGGTTTGCCGAGCGGGTATATCATTTGCATTTAAGGTATGCAGGGGACAATGATGAATTGTATTTCCGGGATTACCTGATGGAACATCCCGATGTGGCGGGTGAGTATGAGCGGATGAAGATCCGGCTGTGGAAGAAATACGGGCATGACCGGGACGGCTATACAAATGCGAAGAACAGTTTTGTTATGCAATATACGAGGGCGGCGAGGCAGCTGTACGGAGATTGTTATGACAGGGTATAAAAGCTGTGAATGAGATTCGGGCAGGAGAAGAAAAAGGGCAGACAAACATGGATTTTTCCCATTGTCGGGTGAAAAGCTTGGCGGGGGAAGAGAATCCCGGTTTATCCGCCCTTTTTGTTTTTTTGTAAAAACCCTTGACAAACCCGTTCATATACTGTATATATAAACATATACAGTATATGAACGGGTTTGCTGCGGCGCAGACAGGGCGGGTAACCGGGTACTGGAACGGTGATAGCTGGGAAGGGGGGATCAGTCATGCTTCAACTGGAACATGTAGAGAAGCGATTGGGGAATTTTAAACTTTCGGACATAACCTTTGAGCTGCCCAAAGGTTATATCCTTGGGTTAATCGGAAAAAACGGTGCAGGAAAGACAACATTATTGCACCTGCTGATGGGGTTATATACTGCCGATGCCGGCAAAATCCGGGTGCTTGGGGACGATCCGAAAACGCAGGAGGTGCGGGTAAAACGCCGGATCGGATGGGTGCTTTCGGAAGATTTATTTGGGGCGGGGCAGACACTTGGCGGCAATGCGGACATGTACGGGAAGTATTATCCGGAATATAGCCGCGCAAAGTTTCTGGAATACTGCGGGCGCTTCGGGCTTTCGCCAAAGCGCCTGCTCGGGAAATGCTCCAAGGGGGAAAAGCTGAAGTTCCAGTTTGCCTTCGCTCTCTCACACGCGCCGAAACTTTTGCTGCTGGATGAGCCAACCGCGAGCTTTGACCCGGAATTCCGGGACGAGTTTTTTAAGGTCATCACAGAGTTTATCTCGGACGGGGAGCGCGGGGTAGTCTTAGCGACACATCTGACCGCGGATCTTGACCGGTATGCGGATTATGTGGCGATGCTGGAGCAAGGGAAGCTGGTTTTTTGTATGGAGCGCTGCGAGCTTGCGGATGCGTACCGTATTGTTTCGGGGGAGGAATACAAGCTGCGCCTTTTAGGGGACAAAGTCCTCTCGGTGGAGAGCGGGAAGTACGGCGCGAAGGCATTTGTAAAGCACAGCCGGCGCATGGCCTATGATACAGCGCTTTGTGTGAGTGTGCCGACGCTCGAGGAGATCATGTTTTACCATGCCATGTGGCAAAACGGGGCGGGTTTTACCGGGAATTTGAGGAAAGGATGAGGTGTGTCTGATGTGGAAAATGGTTGCTGGTGATTTGTATCATGGGTTCAAACCCGGTTTTAAGCGCTTTATGGAGCAGACTGCGTATATTTTCCCGATGATCTTCTGGAATCTGCTTATAGCCCCGTTGATTTTGGTATCCGGGCAGTACATACTGCTGTATTACGCAGGGATGCTGCCGATGATGTCCGCGGTAATACTTTTCGGCGTATATGGCGGGACGGTGAATAAAGTGTTTTATCTCTGCCCGCTTTCGGGGGATGAGCGCAGGAAGTATTTTGTAGTTTCCTGGGGAATCCGCGCCGGGCTCCCGGTTTTCTTTTCCCTTTTATTTGAAGCAGTGCTTTGTCTGCTAAACCGGGTCTCCTTACAGACAGCTTTTCTCGTTGTTTTGACCGTGGCATTTTTTTCGGCGGCAATGAGCGTGTATGCGGGCTCCATGAACCGAAACAGTTCCGGGGCGGCGCGGTCAGGCGGGATGCCGGCCGGCTATACGGCATGGGGGGCCGTCATCTTGATGCTTGGGATCTTTGCAATGTTTTTTTTGACAGCACTGGTCGGTGATGTAAAAAAGCCGAGGTTTAACGGGATGGTGACCGTATTCATGTGGATGCTGTTTTTTGCCCACGCGCTGGCCGTGCTGTTCGTAACCGCAAGATATTTCCGGAGGGCGATAGGGTGCATGGTCTGTTACGAGAACGGGAGGAAGCGGGAGCTTTAAGGCGTTGCGCCGGTGCAGGCGCGAGCGGGAGGGCATACCGGATAGCGGGAAAGGCGGAGAATATACATGAAAATATTGATCCGGACACAGGGAACACTTGCAATTTATGAGCAGATTGTGGATCAGCTGAAAAATGCGGTATTGACCGGTGAGCTAAAGGCGGGGGAGGCACTTCCCTCCATCCGGGCATTGGCGGGGGAGCTTGAGGTCAGTGTGATCACGACAAAGCGCGCGTACGAGGAACTGGAGAAGGATGGGCTGATCCGCTCCGTGCCGGGGAAGGGGTTTTACGTGTGCGAGCATAACAAGGATTATCTGAAGGAAAAACAGTATATTGTTTTGGAGCGGCGGCTGTCGGAGGTGCTGGCGGATTGCCGCAAGGCAGGGATGGGAAAGCAGGACGTTCTCGAAATGGTGGGGGCGCTGTTTGAGAATCCGTAAGGGGAAATAACAAAAGGAGGCGATGGGCATGTTGTTGGAGTTTCAGAATGTCAGTGGGACGGGACGTGGTTTTTGTTTAAAGGATATCAGTTTTGGGGTCGAGGCGGGCTATTTGTTGGGAATTGCCGGGGAAAACGGCGCGGGCAAGACGACCCTGCTGCATTATATCGCGGATGGGAAGAAGCATTACACCGGCTCCATCCGGTTTCAGGGGCAGGAACTGCACACTTCCCATACAAAACTGTTGAGCCGGATTGCTTTCGTGGCGGACGAAGTACCATTTTTTAAGAAATACAGCGGCAGGCAGAATGCAAAGCTGCTCGCGCCGTTTTATGCAGAGTGGGACTGGGAACTTTTTGAGCAGGCAGCGGGGGAGGTCAGCTTGTCCACCGGGGCAGGGCTGACCCTTGATACGCCGCTAAAAAACCTCTCGCGGGGGGAATACCTGCGTTTCCAGATGGCATTCGCGATGGCGCACCATACGAAGCTGTATCTGCTCGATGAGGTGACCGGGGGCATGGATCCGGTGTTCCGCAAGGAATTTTTCCGGCTGCTTCACCGGATTTTGCAGCAGGAGGACACTTTGATCCTGATGACGACCCACATCGAGGAGGAGATCAGGGAAAAGATGGATTACGTGGGAATCCTCACAGACGGGAGGATGGAATCGTTCGGGGAAAACGGGGAAGGTGCAGGAAGCAGGGGATGAGCAGGATGCGGCGGGAGGAAGAAAAACGGGCGGGATTTTGTGCGGGGAAGAAACCGGATCCGGAGGATATTAAAAGGAATCTGTGGGAGGAAACAGGGTTTAAGGAAAAAGGAGGCTGCGGGATGGAAAAGGGATTAAAGGAAACGAGGGAGAGGGAGGCGCGGGATAAGGAGTTTGCAAGGGTTAGCAAGGAGCGGATCCGGGTTTTTGACAAAAATCTGGTATCCATGGACAGGGAGATGATGTTCGTCTATAAATTCCTCAATATCATCATGAGTATTTTCGGGTGTTTTATGATGATTTTTCCGGTAGGACCTGCCGCCGACCCGGATCTTAGGGTGCTTTATGTGCTTGCCTGGATGTTTCTTGGCATGGCGGTCTGGGAGCGGATGCAGCCATATGTGAACGTGGTGGGGGAAGGGCGTGTATCAAAGATACTTGCCTGTCATCCGGTGGAAAAAAGGCTTGTGCGCCAGGTGCGCAGGGAGTATCTGCGGCGGTATTTGTTTCAGATAGGGGCGGTATGCCTTGCCGCCCAGCAGCTTGGAGCCCTGTTAAACGGCGCTTGGTCGCCGTGGAACCTGATCTATCCGGCAACGGTGATCCTATCCCTGTATCTGGTGGGTATCTTACAGATTGGCTGGAAGTGAAATTATATAATAAATTGCGGAACATAGGCGTAAGAATTGCAGCATCTTTTTAAAATAGTCCGATTTTTCTGTACTTTTTACCGACAATATGCTACAATCATCTGATAGACGGGATGTTAGCCCGTATGGTCAAAGGTGGTGGTGCAGCTGGTTACGCGAAAATATTTTTCAATAAGAAGAGTTCAGCCCGGGATGGTGATCGACCAGGCTATTATCGACCGGGCGGGGCGCGTATTGGTTGCGCGCAAAAGTGTTTTGGACGATTATACGATCGAGGCACTGAAAAAGATGGGAGTGCCGGGGGTCTATATCCGTGAGGGAGAGGAAGAAGCACAGGAGGAGGAAAAGCCCGCGCCGCTCCCGCCTGCGATGCAGCAGAAATTTGAGAAGGAATGTGTGGCGGACCGCTCCAAGGTAAAGCTTTCCGAGAGCGTGCGCAAGCGCGTCGAGGAGGGCATCAAGTATCTGTATCAGGATGTTGGTTCCCCGGATTTTACGGATGCGACGAAGACGGTCACAAATGACCTGATGAAGGCGATTGATGACAATGACGCAGTTGCGGTCGATATCAGTGCGCTCAAGGTGAGCGATGAATATACCTTTAAGCACAGCGTGGATGTGGCGACCATGTCGATGATCGTTGCGAAGCGCTACGGTTTTAACGAAAAGCAGGTGTATGAGATCGGTATTTCGGGGTTGCTGCATGACATCGGAAAATCCCAGATCCCGAACGAGGTATTAAACAAAGCGGGAAAGCTGACGGATGAGGAATTTGCGGTGATGAAGCAGCATTCGGTGTTCGGCTACCGGATCTTGTCAAAGAAGGACGATCTGTCCAATGACATCAAGCTCGGTGTCCTGCAGCACCATGAGAAGCTGAACGGCAAGGGATATCCGCTCGGTGTTGCCATGCCGAAGATCAACATTTTCGCGCGGGTCATTTCGGTGGCGGACATTTATGATGCGCTCGTGACGGAGCGCCCGTACAAAAAGCCGTTTTCCCCGCGCGACGCGGTGGAGATGATCATGTCCATGACGAGCGAGCTTGACGTGGAGGTGATGCGCTGCTTCATGGAGAGCGTGATCCTCTACCCGGTCGGGACGGATGTGGCGTTGAGCAACGGCGAGAACGCGCGGGTAGTGGAAAACAGCCCCCTTACGGCGCTGCGTCCGAAGGTGCTCGGGCTTACGACGGGGAGGGTGTACGACCTGGCGAATGATCTGGGGTGTGCAAATATTATAATTTTGTAGAGATTAGGAGGAAGAATCATGTTGTACCTGCCGAAACCGATCTCGGATTTCCTGTCTGCGGCAGACATAGAACCCGTAAGCGGGGGGATGTCCGCGGCGGATGTCTACCGCTGCAAGAAGCCCGGGGAGGGGGAGGATGCAGTCTTTTATCTGAAAACAGAGGCGTGGCGTAAGTCGGTGGCAGACGAGCACCTTCTTTACCGTTGGCTTTATGAGGGAAAACGGCTGCCCGTGCCCGAACCGCTGTTTTGCCTTGAGGAGGAAATCCCCGTGTGCCGGGCGGGGGAGATACCGGAAGCCATGGACAGCAACGGCGCAAGGCGCGGTTATCTTCTGATGCGGGAGGCAAGAGGGGAAATTCCCTGTACTAGGAAGTATTATGCCGACCCGGCGCGCCTTGCGGGTCTGGCGGCAGAGGGGATCCGGCTGCTGCGGCAGGTGGATGCCGATAACTGCCCGGTCAGGGTCTGTCTTGATGATAAACTAAAGAGCGCGCAGGAGCGGTTAAGGCGCGGCGGATACAGGGAATTGGATCCTTTGGTTCCCTACACGAAGGATTTTAAGGATCATGCGGATATATTTGACTTTTTGGTTCGGAACCAGCCGGAAATTGAGCCTGTTTTTACCCACGGGGATTACTGTCTGGACAATTTTTTTACGGACGGGGAGCACGTGACCGCGTTTATTGATTTTGGGAACGGTGGTGTGGGGGATGGCTATCAGGATATCGCGCTGTGCGTGCGGGAATTTATCCAGGATTGCCCGGAGGCGGTTCCGGAGTTTTATCACAGGCTTGGGATCCGGGAAGTCGATGAGGAAAAGTTGAGGTATTATATTTTGCTGGATGAGATGTTTTGAGGACAGGGCAGGGTGGGGACAATGTTTGAAGATTTGAAGTGCTGTGGTTTTCAGTATATCTTATAGCCGCTCCCGTTACAACTTTATTATAGCAGGCCAATATACACTGGCCATTGTAAAAGCTATATATTCATTGAAATCATTGTCTATTACTGATTAGCTAAAATTGAATTTGTGGAGGGAAATATGATATCACTGAGATTAATGCAAGATACCATGGAAGATTATATTGCAATGAGAAACTGGTTTTTAGAACCTGAACTACAGGAGTGGGTCTGGTGCGATGAAGTGGGAGAAGTACCATCGCTTGAACGTATTATTGAAAAATATGGTTCCAGAGTGAAGAGTTTGACGGATGTTTTCCCATATTTTATTTTAAGAGACAATGAGCCGATTGGATTTATTCAGTATTATATACACGATGAAAAGTCTATTGGTTTAGATATGTGGATAGGAGTTTTAAAAGAAAGAAACAACGGTTATGGTACTGAGGCGCTAAAACAAATGGTGCAAATCATTCATCGGAAACATCCGGCTGTAAAAGAACTGTTTATTGACCCGGAAGTTGATAATATACGTGCAATAAAATGTTATCAGAATGCCGGATTCCAAAATGTGGGTGAAATAGTAGACGATGAAGGAGATCGATGTCTATTACATAAAATAGTTTTTGAAAACAATGGTGGAAATAAGGATGAAGGAAGTTCGGGATATCTTGTCCCATAGTCCGGCGTAGGACGAGGGACGGAGGCTTTCATATACGCTCTGCCTGCTGATGAAACCAGCCCTGTGCTTGCGGCTCTGCGCCATGCATTTACAGCCTCGTTTCCCTGGCGCTTGCAATGTGCCTTTCCTCCCCGGCGGCAACCTCATTTTCGCTGCAATGCCATTTGCTGGATCAATTTTTGTATGCGTATAAATTTCTACTTAAAAATTCCTTGACACTTTCCCCGTTCCCCGCTATAATATCTCCATAGAATGCAAAAATGCATTGATCGGAAGTAGTACATGTGCATATGCGGCTCAGAGAGAAGACAGGGACGGCGGCACGGGCGCAGAGCGCGTCCGGCGGGCGGTTCATGGTGAAAGTCTTTACGCGGCGGCATGGAAGGCATCCGGGAGCATTCCTTTTGAGGGGGAAGGCCTTGCAGGTTCGGAAACCGGAAAGATGGGGTTCCATTTTTGGGTTTCTTGTACCGCTATGTTTTCCGCATTTAGGAAGGAACGGGTTTCTACCGTTATATGGAAGCGGCTGTATGGCCGGTTGGAGTGCAGAGAAATCTGAATTTAGGTGGTACCACGGACTTATGTTCGCCCTAAGCGTTACGCTTGGGGCGTTTTTTAATGCATGCGGAGGCGAAAAGGAAATATGCAATGAAAAGCATTCCGTCCACCCGGCAGCAAAAAACACGGTATCCGCCCAAAACAGCATACCCCCGGACATTGTCGGTAAAACATAAGGGGCATCGTGGGCAAATGCATGATTGCCATGGACCGGCAGGGTGTATGCGGACAAGGAAAGGAGCGAATCAATCATGGAGAAGACGATGGACAAAATTGTAGCACTCGCAAAAGCGAGGGGATTTGTGTACGCGGGTTCCGAGATTTACGGCGGGCTTGCGAACACCTGGGATTACGGCAATCTCGGTGTGGAACTGAAAAACAACGTAAAGAAAGCATGGTGGCAGAAATTCGTGATGGAAAGCCCATACAATGTCGGTGTGGACTGCGCGATCTTGATGAACCCGCAGACATGGGTGGCTTCCGGGCATCTGGGCGGCTTTTCCGACCCGCTGATGGATTGCAAGGGCTGCCACGAGCGTTTCCGCGCGGATAAGCTGATTGAAGACTGGTGCGCGGAAAATAGTTTTGCACTCGAAGAGGCAGTCGATGCATGGAGCAACGAGAAAATGCAGGATTTCGTGAAGGAACATGAAATTTGCTGTCCGAGCTGCGGAAAAAAAGATTTTACGGAGATCCGCCAGTTCAACCTGATGTTTAAAACCTTCCAGGGCGTGACGGAGGATGCGAAGAATACGGTTTATCTGCGACCGGAGACGGCACAGGGGATTTTTGTAAACTTCAAGAACGTACAGAGGACTTCCCGCAAGAAGGTACCGTTCGGTATCGGCCAGATCGGAAAATCGTTCCGCAACGAGATCACGCCGGGAAATTTCACCTTCCGCACGAGGGAGTTTGAGCAGATGGAGCTGGAATTCTTCTGCAAGCCGGGGACGGATCTGGAGTGGTTCCAGTACTGGCGTGGTTTCTGCCGCGACTGGCTGCTCTCCCTCGGTATCAGGGAGGAGGAGATGCGCCTGCGTGACCATTCGCCGGAGGAACTCTGCTTCTACAGCAAGGGCACGACCGATATTGAATTCCTGTTCCCGTTCGGTTGGGGTGAGCTCTGGGGCATCGCAGACCGCACGGACTATGACCTGACACAGCACCAGGATACTTCCGGACAGGATATGTCGTATTTTGACGACGAGACACAGGAGAAGTATATCCCTTATGTCATCGAGCCGTCGCTCGGCGCGGACCGAGTGACGCTTGCATTCCTCTGCGCGGCCTACGACGAGGAGGAGCTTGAGGGAGGCGAAATGCGCACGGTGCTTCATTTCCACCCGGCGATCGCCCCGGTCAAGATCGGTGTGCTGCCGCTCTCGAAGAAGCTGAACGAAGGTGCCGAGAAAATCTATGCCGAGCTGTCAAAAAAGTATAACTGTGAATTTGACGACCGCGGAAATATCGGCAAGCGCTACCGCAGGCAGGATGAGATCGGCACGCCGTTCTGCGTCACTTACGATTTTGACTCTGAAACGGACCATGCGGTGACGGTGCGCGACCGTGACACGATGGCGCAGGAGCGCGTAAAGATTGAGGATTTAAAAGCATACTTCGAGGATAAATTTGACTTTTAAGGGGATGTTATGAAAGCAGAAACATTGTTGGCTGTCCTTGGCTATCTGGAAGAAAACCTGAACCGGTACAGGGAACAGATCACGGGAGAACAGCATGACAATGCTCTTGCCGTGATACACAAGTATAAGGCCTGGCAGAAAGAACGGGCGCTTTCTGCCGGGGAGCTTTATGCTTTGGTTGACTGCAGCGATGGGGAAGAGGGAATTTTCGAATATGCGGAATGCGGATTTCTTCCTGCGGAAGAAGAGATCCACATCATGTGGGAGCTGACCCTGTCTGTTCTTATGACTGTGGTGCGGGTCGCATACGAGGAGGAAGGTTTGCCGTACCAGCAGGATGTGGCCTGTATCCGGCTGGGAGAGTTGGACAGTTTTTACGGGCATATTCTCGACGGAAAGATGGACACAGCCCAGCTGTATGACTATTTTTGCAGGCAGGTATGCTTCTAGCGGCTTCCAATCCTTTATTTTCCGGTATTTCGCAAAATTTTTGAGGAAATGGAAAAAAAGTGTTTCCAAGGAAAAATTTCTATGTTATAATAGGTTCTGACGACTGGGAAGGCGTTTCTTTTGGCATGTCAGGAGAACAAAAGTTCGGGCGTTCATGGATGGGATATCCGCCGCCATGCAGCGAATTTGCACGGCGGATGGCGCGGCAGGACAGGCCGTAAGGCGCAGGGCAGTCAAAATTCATTAGGAGGTAATTTTTCAATGGCAAAGAAATGGGTATACTTGTTTACCGAAGGTAATGCGAGCATGCGCGAACTGCTTGGCGGTAAGGGCGCGAACCTTGCCGAGATGACCAACATCGGTCTTCCGGTGCCGCAGGGCTTCACGATCACGACCGAGGCCTGCACGCAGTATTACGAGGACGGGCGCAAGATCAACGATGAGATCATGGGTCAGACGATGCAGTTTGTTGCGGAGATGGAGAAGATCAACGGCAAGAAGTTCGGCGACCTTAAGAACCCGCTCCTTGTTTCGGTTCGTTCCGGTGCGCGCGCTTCCATGCCTGGTATGATGGATACCATCTTAAACCTCGGTTTGAATGACGAGGTTGTTGCGGCGATGATCGCAGGCAACCCGGATCCGGCATTCGAGCGTTTCGTATACGATTCCTACCGCCGTTTCATCCAGATGTTCTCGGATGTTGTTATGGAGGTCGGCAAGAAGTATTTTGAGGCACTCATCGACAAGATGAAGGAAGAGAAAGGTGTTCAGTTCGACGTTGAGCTGACCGCTGCTGACTTAAAGACATTGGCAGAGCAGTTTAAGGCAGAGTACAAGAAGCAGCTCGGCAAGGACTTCCCGTCCGACCCGGTAGAGCAGTTAAAGCTTGCGATCGAGGCAGTATTCCGCTCCTGGGACAACCCTCGCGCGAACGTATACCGCCGCGACAATGATATTCCGTATTCCTGGGGTACCGCTGTCAATGTAATGCCGATGGTATTCGGCAACCTGAACAACGAGTCCGGTACCGGCGTTGCGTTCACCCGCGACCCTGCAACCGGCGAGAAGAAGCTGATGGGCGAATTCTTAAAGAACGCGCAGGGCGAGGACGTTGTAGCCGGTGTGCGCACCCCGATGCCGATCGCACAGATGGAGCAGGAGTTCCCGGAAGCTTACACAGAGTTTATCAAGGTCTGCAAGATGCTTGAAGACCACTATCATGACATGCAGGATATGGAGTTCACGGTGGAGAACAAGAAACTCTATATGCTGCAGTGCCGCAACGGTAAGAGAACCGCTCAGGCTGCTCTTAAGATCGCATGTGATCTTGTGGACGAAGGACACAAGACCGAGGCGGAGGCAGTTGCGATGATCGATCCCCGCAACCTTGACACGCTGCTCCACCCGCAGTTTGACACGGCTGCATTAAAGGCTGCAACACCGCTTGGCAAGGGTCTTGGCGCTTCCCCGGGAGCAGCCTGCGGCAAGGTTGTATTTACGGCTGAGGATGCGGAAGCTTGGGCTGGCAGGGGCGAGAAGGTTGTCCTTGTTCGTCTTGAGACCTCCCCGGAGGATATCACAGGTATGAAGGTTGCCCAGGGTATCTTAACCGTCCGCGGCGGTATGACCTCCCACGCTGCAGTTGTTGCGCGCGGTATGGGTACCTGCTGTGTATCCGGCTGCGGCGATATCGCAATGGATGAGGAGAACAAGAAGTTCACGCTTGCCGGCAAGGAGTTCCACGAGGGTGATTTTGTATCCATCGACGGCACGACCGGAAATATCTATGCCGGCCAGATTGCTACCGTTGACGCTACGATCGCAGGTGAGTTCGGCCGTGTTATGGCATGGGCGGACAAGTACCGCAAGTTAAAGGTCCGCACGAACGCAGATACGCCGTCCGACGCGAAGAAAGCCCGCGAGCTTGGCGCTGAGGGTATCGGTCTTTGCCGTACCGAGCATATGTTCTTTGAGGAAGACAGAATTGCTGCATTCCGCGAGATGATCTGCTCCGATACCGTGGAGGAGAGGGAAGCTGCGCTCGAGAAGATCCTGCCGTACCAGCAGAGCGATTTCGAGAAGCTTTACGAAGCGCTTGAGGGGAACCCGGTAACGATCCGTTTCCTTGACCCGCCGCTCCATGAGTTCGTTCCGACCGACGAGGCTGATATCGAGAAGCTTGCAAAAGCTCAGGGCAAGTCCGTTGAGACGATCAAGACGATCATTACCTCCCTGCACGAGTTCAACCCGATGATGGGCCACAGAGGCTGCCGTCTTGCCGTTACCTATCCGGAGATCGCGAAGATGCAGACAAAGGCTGTGATCCGTGCGGCGATCAACGTACAGAAGGCTCATTCCGACTGGACTGTAAAGCCGGAGATCATGATCCCGTTAATCTGCGAGATCAAGGAGCTTAAATTTGTGAAGAAGATCGTTGTTGAGACGGCGGACGCGGAGATCGCGGCAGCAGGCATCAAGCTGGAGTACGAGGTTGGTACGATGATCGAGATCCCGAGGGCGGCTCTTACCGCAGACGAGATCGCAAAGGAAGCTGACTTCTTCTGCTTCGGTACGAACGACCTGACCCAGATGACGTTCGGTTTCTCCAGGGATGACGCAGGCAAGTTCCTGAACGCTTACTATGACACGAAGATCTTTGAGAACGATCCGTTTGCAAAGATCGACCAGACCGGTGTCGGCAAGCTGATGGAAATGTCGATCAAGCTTGGCAAGCCGGTAAATCCGAACATGCATATCGGTATCTGCGGCGAGCACGGCGGGGATCCGTCCTCGGTTGAGTTCTGCCACAAGATCGGGCTTGACTATGTATCCTGCTCACCGTTCCGCGTGCCGATCGCAAGACTTGCGGCTGCACAGGCGGCGATTAACGAAAAGAAGAATTAAAAAGGCTAACGGATATTCTGATAAAAGTCTATATATAAGTTTTGCAAGGGAAAGCAAATCGCTTTCCCTTGTTTGATCTTTGGGAAGTTTGACATTGAATTCGCTGACGGGGAATTCATTCCGGATACTTTGGAAATCAGTACGCTTATTAACAGAAACTGTATTTCGACATATGGACTCTAAATAATCAGCAGTGACGAACATGCGGTACTTTTTGAATCGTGATGTCATGAATTTGCAGTTCTATTAAATAATGAGGGATGAATAATGAAGATTACAACGTCTATAAAAACTTTGTTTAAAACAGTTCTCTGTATTGATAAAAGAAGTTTATTTATAGGTATTACTTATAACCTGATAAAACAGCTCATGAATGTTTTTTATGGAGTATATTTTGTTAGGATGATATTGGTTGGATTGGAGACGAAAAAAAGCATTGGTCATATATTGATGGTACTTGTAGTTATGTTTTTAATTAACATATTATTCGGTAAATTTGACCAGTATTACAAGAATGTGTATATACCTATTTTTAGGTTAAAAGTTGATGGTTATGTGAATGAAAAAATTATACGGAAAGCTAATTCTATTTCATACGACGAGGCAAACTCACCTCAAGCGTTAGATCAATATAATAGGGCAATAGAGAATTCGTCAAAAGCAATTATGCAATCATATCAAGCGATTTGTTTATTATGCGGATTATTTGAAGCTTTTATTATGATTTTATATTACATTATCAAAGTAGATGTATTTGCGATTGTTCTTTCGGCTTTTCCGCTGTTATATTCCTATTTTTTAGCGGAGAAAAGTGAAAAATTGAAGTATGAACTGAATAAAAAACTTTCATTGTTTACTAGGAAAAAGGATTATGCAAAACGCGTACATTACTTGCGGGAGTATGCAGCTGAGTTCAGAACGACGAGAATAAGTAACGTTATAAAGGATATATATCAGGATGGGGCTGAACAGATCGAGGCTGGGCATCGAAAAGAGGGTAAACGGATTGCGGGGATTTCATTTGCAGAGTTGTTTTTGGGAGATGCGATATCTATGATCTTGCCGCTGGTGTATGTGATTGTTCGTATGCTATACGGTGCCAGTTATTTAATGGGGGATTTTATTGGGATCGCGCAAGCAATTACAATTTTTAGCTCCGATGTAGAATGGATGCTTGATACAATGGTCGAATTAAAGGCCGCATCGTTACATATCAATGATTATAATAATTATATTGAACAGGAAGAAACGAAGGTAAAAAGGGAAGCTGGGATAGACATATCGAATGGTTTTGACATTAAGTTCGAACACGTGAAATATCAATATCCAGGAAGTAAAGAGGGTACCTTTGCGCTTAATGATGTTTCTGTTGAGATTAGAAGTGGAGAAAAAATTGCAATCGTTGGTGAAAATGGTGCTGGAAAAACTACATTTATTTCGTTGTTGGTAAATTTGATATCTAGTAGTAGCGGCAGTGTTTTGCTGAATAATCTTGATATAAATTCATATGATCGTGATGAATTGAAATCATTTTTCGGAGTGGTGTTCCAAGACTATCACATTTATCCAGTATCCATAAGAGATAATCTATCAATTAATGGGGCCATTGCAACCTCGGAAATAATAGAAGCCATACAGAAAGTGGGACTCCAAAATCGAATCCATGATATAGATAACGTAATCGGAAAGGAACTCAGTGATAGAGGGCTTATGCTGTCCGGAGGTGAACGGCAGAGATTGGCGTTAGCACGTATGATAGTAAATGATTTTCCGGTGGTGATATTAGATGAGCCGACAAGTGCTCTGGATGCGCAGGCAGAGAGAAATATAAATACGATTATTCTGGATGCGCTGAAAAATACAAATCGCACTTTGATTTTTATTTCTCATAGATTGTCGACTACGAAATTGGTCGATCGGATTCTGGTGTTTGATGATGGCAGGATTATTGAGGAAGGAAATCATATGGAATTGTTGGAAAAGGAAGGGCTATATTCAAAATTGTATAATGAGCAGAATAATATGTACAAGGGGCAAGGTGTATGAAAAAAGATGTGTCAAATTTTTTGAGGATTGTAAATAATAATTTTTATATGATGAAAATGGTGTATCGGACTGATGCAAAATATGTCTTGGTTACATTGTTGCTTCGTGTAATATCTGGTTTGCGTACCTCCTTTCTGTATGTATATTTACTTGGTATGGTACTGTATTGCGTCGAAAATAAGATGGAAGGAAAATACATTCTTTGTTTTTTGGTGCTGAGCATTTTGTTTTTTGCAGTTACATTTGCAGCAGAGGCATATTACAATCATACATTGAAACCTTTGCATCGAGAGCGAATAAGTTGTCGGTTACAGCAAGATTTTTTTGAAAAATTACGATATGCAGATATGTCGAATTATGACCAGACGGATACATATACGATGATTGCATTAGCGAATGATGAAATTTCAGTACGGCCGTTGTTGGTAGTGGATAATTTGTTCCAGGGAATAGAATGTTTCGTTGCTACATTCGTAATAATTTCGGGGACTATTTCGACTAGTTGGTTTGTGTTTGGAATTTGCGCCGTGTCTTTTCTTACCGGGATCTTTATAACAAACGTAATGTCAAAAAAAGTAGTTCAGCATGATGAAATTATGAAAATTAAGGATAAAAAGCTTTCGCTTTTACATCGCCTGTTGTACCTTCCGGATTATGCAAAAGATACTAGGCTAAGTCGTATCCATGATGTGTTTTTGGAGGAGTATAATGCAGTCATTAAAGAAAAAGAGGAAGCTGCTGAATATGGTGGAAGGAAAATAGCTAAGTTATATTTGATTCAAAAAATTTTTTGCAATGCGTTCTGCATTGACTTTTTGATACCGCTATGTCTAAGTATTGCTGTTCTGGCCTTCGGTCGTTTGTCTGTTTCAGCATTTGTTATAGCAATCAATGCCAGCGCTCAAATTCAATTAAGGTTGGATGATTTGGTGGCAGCAATATCCGAGTATTTAAAAAACGGGAGATTTACAGAAAGAATCCGTAGTATAGAAAAAATGAAATGTGATATTGAAGAATCAACAGGGGATTACTTGCTTGGGGAGATGCAGGAAATATCATTAAAAAATGTTTCTTTCTTTTATCCTGATGGAACATTAGGTTTGTCGGAGATTGATTTGAATATTCGAAAAGGGGACAAGATAGCCATTGTCGGCAGCAATGGTTCTGGAAAATCAACATTAATAAAATTGCTGTTACGGTTCTATGACCCAACATCAGGAGCGATTTTTCAGGATAATACTAATATAAAAGACTTTGACGTTTCTGCATATAGATCGCAGTTCGGCACTGTTTTTCAAGATTTTAACATGTATGCAACGACAATTAGAAACAATATATGTATGGGCGGTGAAGTAAACGAGGAGAGAATAAGAGATGCACTGGAAAAGGCGGGACTATCAAGTGATATATCTGATTTCGATGTACAGCTAACAAGAGAATTTGATGAGGATGGAATACTTTTTTCGGGAGGGCTCTTACAGAGATTGGCATTGGCTAGAGTTTTTTATGAAAGTAAAGATATTATAATTATGGACGAACCGACTGCTGCGTTGGATGTTTTTTTTGAAAGGAAATTTTATGATATAATATTTGAGCATTTAAAGGAAAAAACAATTATTTTTGTTTCGCATCGTCTGTCTTCAATTACTTCCTGTGATAAAATAATATATATGGAGCACGGGAGAATTCTGGAAGAAGGAACGCATGATTGTTTGATGAAACTAAATGGAGGATATTATGAATTATTTAATGCTCAGTTTAATTAGGATTTTTGGGTGAGATTTTAATTTGCTGCGGGTTTTGACAGGTATTTCTGGCGTGACATTTAGACGGGAAGGAGAAATGTCGGGAATATTTGCGCTATTTTGAGTTACAAAAGCTATGGAATGGTGGAATACTAAAATCTGCAAAAAGTATGTCATTCCATGAAATCCCCGGAAGGATTCCAAAAAATTGATTATTGTAGAAAATTGTAGATTTAGGAAGAAAAGATATCTTGGATTTTACTGTAATATATGGAGATAATTTTGAAAATGTGATATAATTTCATAGCAAACATTGAAATTGACTTAATATAGTGAAGAAGGGAGGGAAAAGAATAATAATTATAAGCCAAGATTGATGTCTGCAAAGGTATGTTACGAAAAAACATTATTTTTTGGAGGGTTTGCCATTATGAAGAAACAATGGAAAAAGCTGCTTGGCAGTATATTGACGCTTGCCCTGTTGTTCGGGTTGATGCTTCCATGCGGCAGTGCCGAGGCGGCGCAGGAGACGCTGTTAAACACCTATGGGTCACTGTTCGGTTATTCCGGGACATGCATCAATCTGAGACAGCTCCGCGATGCGCAAACACTGGCGCATGTCAAGTCGCAATATAACAGCATTACGCTGGAAAATGAGATGAAGCCGGATGCAATGCTTGGCTATGCCCCGAAGCTTATTACAAGAGAAGCGGCAATCAATGCAGGCTACTATGTACCGTCTTCCTGCACGGAAACCTATCTTCCGGCGATTAACTTTGATACGCTGGACGAGGTGCTCCGGATTTGCTA
The DNA here is from genome assembly GCA_947053345.1 of uncultured Lachnospiraceae bacterium. Taxonomy (GTDB): domain Bacteria; phylum Bacillota; class Clostridia; order Lachnospirales; family Lachnospiraceae; genus RGIG4057. Next base: position 20,552 of record CAMRSM010000013.1, on the reverse strand, counting down.
TGAAAACGGACTTTCCGTGCGGGCACATACCTTGGTATGGCACAGCCAGACACCGGACTGGTTTTTCCGTGTAGGATATTCCAAAGATTACGGCTATGTATCTGCCGCGCAGATGGATATCCGTATGGAGTATTATATCAAGTCCGTTATGAATCATGTATACACAGGCAAGTACGGCGACATCGTGTATGCATGGGATGTTGTCAATGAGTACCTGCATGCGGAAAATTCGGGATGGCAGGAGATTTATGGAGGCGTAACCACCTCTCCGGCGTTCGTAAAGCGCGCGTTCCAGTATGCTTATGACTGCATCAGCTATTTCGGCTTAACGGACTCTGTCAGCCTGTTCTACAATGACTACAATACATACATGGAAGTGAATGATGTCATCAAGATGATTCAGTATATTAACTCCGATAAAAAGCTTTGCAATGGAGTTGGTATGCAGTCGCACCTTGGAACAACCTTCCCGACCGTGGAGTATTATACCGCAGCGCTGCAGGCTTTTGTAAACGCAGGCTTTGAGGTGCAGATCACGGAATTGGATGTCGTAAACAAGGATAATGTTGACCAGGCAAATTATATGTACAATTTGATGTCAAACATTCTGAAAGTCAAAAAGAACGGCGGCAACATCACGGGCATTACCTTCTGGGGTATTTCCGATGATGTTACATGGATTGATGACGCGACACCTCTACTGTTCTCAACCTTAGGCGTTGCAAAGTATGCATATTATCGTGTGCTGGAAGCTTACAAGGATGCGGGCTATAATGTCGGCGGTTCGGGCTCGACCGGAACCCCGTCCACACTGGCGAACGGCTGGTACTATATTAAAAACGTACATTCACAGAAGTATCTGCAGACAGCCGGAAATGTTGGCGGAAACAGCGTGAATGTGGAGATCGGCACAGGCTCCGGCGCGGCAGGGCAGAAGTGGTATATAACAAATTTAGGGGACGGATATATTACCTTGAAGAATGGTCACGGCTATATGCTGGATGTACAGTACGGAGTCAATGAAGACGGAACCAATATCCAGACCTATTCTGCCAACGGTGCGGATGCACAGAAATTCAAGCTCATGAAAATCACGAATACCGGAGTGTACGGAATTGTCACAAAGATTTCGAACGATGCAAGAGGGCTTGATGTTTATAACTGGGGTTCGTCGGACGGCGTAAATGTGTGCCAGTGGACCTATTACGGCGAAGAGAACCAGCAGTGGGTGTTTGAGCCTTGCAATAATTAGGGGTTCGGACACAAGAGAGGATAAGGGGCGGCTGCGCAGAAGCAGTTGCCCCGAAAGAAACCGTGAAGCATATCCATCCGCTTCAATCATTTGCATTGAAAACATCTGTAATCTGCAGTTCGCCTTTTCGCAATCTCATAACGACATCCGCCTGCTTTGCAAGGTCGTGCGAGTGTGTTGCGATGATCACACATTTGTTCATCTGATGGGCACACTCTTTCAAGATGTTTGTGATCCCGGCAGCCGTATCTTCGTCGAGATTTCCGGTCGGCTCGTCCGCAAGGAGAATGCCTACGTCAGAAGCCAGCGCGCGGGCGATTGCTACCCGCTGCTGCTGCCCGCCGGAAAGCTTAAGGACATTTCGTTTCGCTTCTTCTTTTGTAAGCCCTAAACGCGCAAGGATTGGCAGCGGGGGCAGTTTGGAAGTCAGTGCCACATTCTCGGCAGGTGTCATATAATCAATCAAATTATAGTTTTGGAAAATGAAAGCCACATTGTTTTTGCGATGCCAGGCAAGGCCTTTTTGCCCGATATCTTCTCCCTGAAACAATACTTGCCCTTCCGCCGGGCTGTCCAGCCCGCCGAGCAGGGAGAGCAGGGTTGTTTTTCCGCATCCGGACGGACCAAGGATTGCATAGATCTTTCCTGTCTCAAATTCTGTCGATACATTTTTAAGAATGGTTTTGTTTCTGTCATAAGAATATTTCACATTACATGTTTGAATGATGCTCATTTTGGTTTCCTCCTCAACTCATTTTTGCAAGAATATCTTTCGGTTTTGAGCGTACGACAGGCCATGTCGAAGCAAGAACCGACACTGCAATCAGAAAGACACCAATCACACAGAAAGCAGGGAAATAGGCGGCATCCATGTGTACATGGAGATTGGTTGTTCCCGTGGTAATTCTGGATACGAGAATTGCTCCTGCCTTTTGGGCGGTGAGATTGCTGAATGGGATCGCTGCTGCAAACGATATCATGGCCACAGCAAAGGTCTCTGTGAAAATCTGCAAAATAATATTCGCCTTACTTTTCCCTATGGAGAGCAAAATCCCGATTTCTTTTTTGCGTCCCCTGATCCAGATCGTCAGAAGCAGGGTCAGAACCGCAGCACTGACAATGCAGACAATGATAATGGTTGTGTTCACTAATTTCTGCAGGGACGTAAGCGGAGTGGATACAACATCATATTCATCCGTATCAATGGTGAGTTTTAAGGTTTTGCCTTTAAGCTCCGGCAGGGCCGAAATTTTGTCGTAGACATTCTGGATGTTTGCGGGGTCATCTACAAAAATGGTTAGATGCTGGTAATAATCAATGTTAAATATGTTTTTGAAAATATCCTGCAGAGCCGCATAATCAATATAGCCCCAATTTGCCGGAACATCGCTGACCGTATCTTCATTTCCAAAACTGCCTTCGGTTCCGTCAAAAATCCCTATGATTTCAAATTCCGATATGGAGTCGGAATCCAGCGAATACATTTTGATTTTATCCCCAACCGACAGTTTATTGTAGTCGGCAAGTTGTTTTGAAATTAAACATGTATATTTATCGTCAGGCGTAATATGTCTGCCATCGACTAATTTATATTTGCCGCTCAGGAAAGATTTGCATTTTCCGGATGACAGTGTCACGGTATAAATCGAGGGTTCCCCGTATGGGGTATAGCTTAATTCATAGGTGGCAGGCAAATAATCGAAATTTACCCCTGCGCCGTAATAAGCAGCTGTTTCCTCGACATTGTAGTCTGCGACACCGTCAACCTTGCTGATCGCATCCACTTGTTTTTGTGTAATCTGATCACCGCTATAAGTAGCTGCTGTTCCCCAGTCATACTGTTCGTTTTTCCATGCTGCCGCGTCTTTGTCAATATCAAGTATGATTTTTCCGCCGATCGCAGTCCTCACATCTGCGGTTGCCCCCTCGGCTGCATCGCGTATGGCGATTCCTGTAAGTATAAAAGCCGCAATAATCGTCAGTACCAGAAATAATATGATCGTCCTGCAGCGTTGTCTTAAACAGTACAGCCCGGCTCTTTTTATAAAAATCATTCCGTTATCCCCCTTAGCTCATTTTTGATAATATTTCTTTCGGTTTCAGCCGCATAATCATAATGGAAGATCCAAAAGCTGAAACCATTATTACAGTGATCTGGCACAAGTAAATCAGCGATGTTTCCAGGATGCTCAGCGAAAGATAATTTCCGGTTGGAATACGGCTGCCCGCACCGGTGGCGAGTGTTTCATCGTTCAGCAGGCTGTTTTTTAGATCACCAAAAATACGGTTCCCCCAGAAACTTGCAGCGCCATATGAAACGATGCGGGATATGACAAGCGCAAAGATTGCCACAGCCAGCACTTCAAACAAAAATCCCGCTGTGATCTGTCTTTTTGGTATCCCTGCCGCAAGCAAAATGCCCGCTTCCTGCATGCGGCCGCGCATACGCATGGTAAGCAGCAAGGTCAAAAATGCTGCACTGACAACCGACACAAGGACGATCAGGGCTTTTACCAGACCGCCAAGGGAAGACAGGCGGCCGGCGATGTTGAGATACTGAAAATCATTGGTACGGATAAAATGTATTGTCCAGTCAATCGACTGCAACAGAAGGACATCGTGAGTAATGCTGTCCAGTCTGGCGGGATCCGTAATGTAAAAGCCCACTTCCCCCGTGTAAATACCGGTTTCGCTTTCGCGCAGTTCATCGAGGACATCGAGGCTCGCGTATATCTCGTTCTCAGCAATACCAGCCGTTGGTTTATTCGGGCTGCTCCCCGTATTCCGTTTGTATATTCCGGATATCTCCACTTGGACATAAGCTGTTTTGACCGGTATTTCATCAATGTACATGCCATCCTTATTTCCGAATTTTGCGTGGGTTAACGTCAGCGTGTCGCCAACCGACAGATGATTGGCGCTGGCCAGCGCATCACTGATCAGGATTTTCCTGTTATCGGTTTGGGTGATATGTTTTCCTTCTGCCAAAACGGCGGTTTCATCCGTAAAATCAGGGGCAAGTGCGGAATAGCGGAGTGCCGTCACTTTTCCCATATTATTTTCCGCGTTATGTTTTTCGCCCCGGATAAATTCAATGGCATCGCTTTTGGCAAAACCGTAATTGATGGGATTATAGTATTTGATTCCGACGGTCTGCATAATCTGATTGATTTCCTTTTGGGTAATGCGGACATTGTTTTCCTTTACTTGTGTTTCGCCGTTTTCATCCCTTGACACTTCGGTGTTTGCCCTTATATGGAAAGCCGCCCCGACAGAAGTCCGGATATCTTTTGACAGCCTCTCAGACGCACGCAAAACACCAAAGCACAATATTAGAAAAACCGCTGTTATAAATACCACCAAAAACAGGTGGATGGTTTTTCCCTTTTTCCGCAGCAGGTAAAGCAAAGCTCTATGTGTGTAATTCATCTGTGTTTCCGCTCCTTTCTGTAATCTGTTATACAATTCTTTTGTTAGTTTTTGATTTGCTTTGTGTAAGGCTTTGATTCGCTTGCAAAAAAGCCGCCGGCGGCTGCCGGCAGCTTTTTGCATAATAAAAGTACTATTCATATATAGAGAAAAAAGGCGACACCCTGCTCTGTGTTCCGGATACCGTAGGCCATACCGTGCAGGTCAAGAATTGTTTTAACAATATACAGCCCCAGCCCGCTTCCGCCGGTAGCCTTGCTCCTTGATTTATCTGCCCGGTAAAAGGGCGTAAACAGATGAGGAAGGTCGTCTTCCGGAATGGACGCTCCTGTATTTTCAATAACAAGGGCAACTGCGTTTCCGCATGGCTGCAGGGAGATGAAAATATGTTCTCCGCACAGGGAATGCCGGACGGCATTCCCGATGATATTGGACAAAGCTTTTTTAAAAAGATTGGCATTCACAGAAATAACGATATCCGTACCGATATTTTGATGGATCCGGATATCCTTATCCCGTGCAAGCGGCAAAACAGCCTGTACGGTGCCCTGCGTCAATGATTTTAACGAAACCTCCTGCAAAGTCCCCTGCAAGTCCATACTTTCCATTTTGGAGATGGTAATAATTTCCCTGACTAAATGCTCGATATCTTCCGTGGATTTCAGTGTTTCGGGCAGATATTTATCGTGGTTTTGGTAATCCCCGTAACCCAAAAGCATATTCTCAATCTGCCCCTTTAGTATGGTGAGGGGTGTTTTTAATTCGTGGGATACTGCCGCAAAAAAATTTCTGCGTTGTGTTTCCAGGGTCTTGAATTTTTCCACATCATCTTTCAGCCGGCCGTTGGCATTTGTTAATTCTTTGATTGTTTCCTGCAACCGGTCTGCCATAGTATTCAGGCTGGTTGCCAGCACGCCAATCTCATCGTTGCTTTTTATATCACATGTCCAAATTGTATCAAGCGATGTCATGCGCTTTGAAATCTGACTGATTCTGGCAATCGGGCGGACGATGACCCTGCTGCAAATAAAGGCGCTGAAAAACGACAGCAAAAAGATGATCGCAAGGACGGCAGGCAGGAAGCGGAGCATGAGGACAGAAATCAGATCCGCTGTCTGCGGCAGGGAGGAAACTACAAGTGTGTATTTTGTGGTACTCTCCGAAAAAGTAATAAGCGCTGCAAAGCTTGATATTGATACATTTTGTTCGCCTGCCGTATTGATCTCGCCAAAATTCAGGGTTCCTCCCTCGCTGCGGAGAATTGCCGCGGAATTGTTTTGGATGCAGAAATTATAAATTTCTTGGGCGGCCTCCTCATAGCGCATATTCTGCAGTTTCGAGACAAGGATTTCCATGTTGGAATACAGCTGTTTGTTCGAGGTAACCCGGTATTGTCTTGGCAGCACCGTCAGTACAATTCCATAAATCAGCATGCTGCAAAGGATAAGGGCAGAAAACACCCATAAAAATACTTTAATGCTTAAACTGTTTCGAATTCTCTTTCGCAATCCGGTATCCCACCCCCCTGACGGTTTCGATATAATCTACATTCAATTTTTTCCGCAAATTCATAATATGGAAGTTCACGCCTTTTTCATCCCCGGCAAAGTCATATCCCCAGACGAGATTCAGCAGGTCATCTCTTGTAAACACTCTCCCTCTGTTTTTTAGGAACAGCAGCAGGATTTCAAATTCCAGGCGGGTAAGCGATACTTCGTTCCCGGAAACCGCAACCTTACGTTCCGTTTCGCTCAAAGTGATTTCCCTGTAACGGACCGTGTCCGGCGGTGTGTTGGACGATGCCCGGCGCAGGAGGGCTTCCACGCGCTTTAAGACGAGCTTGATGGAAAACGGTTTTGTGATATAGTCATCTGCCAGTTTGTCAAAGCCTTTCACCTGTTCATCTTCTGTATCCAGTGCAGTTAAGAGGATAATCGGGATCTGTGACTCCTGGCGTATCATCTCACATATGGTATACCCGTCGATCTTTGGCAGCATGATGTCCAGCAAAATAAGGTCAAAATCATGGCGGTGAAACATGTTTATGCCCTCCAGCCCATCCAATGCGGCAATCACTTCATATCCTGCAAAGGTGAGCGGCTCGGATAATATTTTTTGTATTGCCGGCTCATCTTCAACGATCAGTATTTTCTTCTTCATATGCAGACCTCCGCCTTGTATTATAGCAGGTGTTTATTAGTTTTCGGTTAGGTTTCTTTTTTCATTTACCAATGGTTTTTCCGGAGCACTTCCGGTATTCCGACGGTGAAAATCCCTTGTGTTTATGGAAAATCCGGCTGAAATACAGCGGATTTTCGTACCCTACGATGCGGGCGATCTCAGAGACCGTATACTTTGTTGTCTCCAGCAGCATCTGTGCGGTAGTGATGCGTATGGATATGATATACTGCGCCGGCGTAAGGCCGGTGTATCCGCGGAAATTCCGGATGAACCAGCTGATGCTCATGCCGCGCGAGGCGGCATATTCCCGGATGCTGATGTCTGTATTGTAATGATCATTAAAATATTGGGCAGCGGCATCCATTTCGCCGTCCAGATACTCGTTTTTTAAAATATGGGCTCTGGTAAGCTGGCGGTGGAGCAGGATGAGCAGGTGACGGAGGAGGAGTACAAGCATTTCTTCATAGTCCTTCTGGCACCGCTGCATCTCGTATATCATTCTTTTAAATATTCTTTCGTATTCCATCGAAGCTCCCGAATACAGCACGCGCATATCATCTTGGATACCGTAGCTCCTCAGAATATTTTTGACATTGCCGCCTGTAAAATGTACCCAGTATACTTCGGTTTTATCCGTGGCATAGTATTCATATTTTTGGAATTCCTTCGGGCGGTATAAGACCATATGCCCGGCGGAGACAACCGTATCATTTTCTGCATTATCAAAATGAAAATGCGCTGTCCCGGCACAGACATATATAATCTGGAAATCCAGCCTTCCCCTTGGGCGGTAGGTGGGCAGTTTCGGGTGTCTGGACAGCCGGTAAGTGCCGCAGCTGCCGACGACTAAGGGTTTTGACTTATCCTTAAAATCAATGTGGGAATTGTGCAGATATCCAGAATTTAAATACATGTGTGGCACCTCCGGGATCGTTGATGGAAATATTGTATCATTTTGTGCATATATTGTCAAATCGCAGGTATGGACTTATGCTGTATTAAATCATACAATAAAATCAGAATATAGGCGGGAAAACGGAAAAACAGCCTTGGCACTTACCGGGATAAAGAAGGCTGGAAGAACAAGAAAATGCATATGCAGGGAGGTGGAAAAAAGACTGGGAGGGAGAAAAATCATTCCATGGGAGAGGGCGGTGGGAGGTCACATACGGAACTTAAAACAGTATGTGACCGGACAGTGCCGGGAATGATTTTTAGGAGCGGAGAGGAGAAAAATCATTCCATGGGAGAGGGCGGTGGGAGGTCACATACGGAACTTAAAATAGGAGGTATCTTTGCATGGGGGAAAAGACTTATTTAAAATGGTACAATAAGGTGGGGTACGGTTCCGGGGATATCGCGGGCAATGTCGTGTACGCGTTTTTATCCTCCTTCGTCATGATTTACCTGACAAATACCATAGGGCTTTCGACGGGGGTTGTGGGTACGCTGATCGCGGTATCAAAATTATTTGACGGCTTTACGGATATTTTCTTTGGCACGATGATCGACAAAACGCACAGCAGGCTCGGCAAGGCGAGACCCTGGATGCTGTACGGTTATATCGGCTGCGCGGTCACGCTGGTGGCGATCTTTGCAGTTCCAGTAAGGTTGGGGAGTACGGCGCAGTATGCCTGGTTTTTTATTGCTTACACACTGCTAAACGGCGTGTTCTACACGGCAAACAACATCGCGTATTCCGCGCTGACTTCCCTCGTGACCAAAAACAGCAAGGAGCGGGTCCAGATGGGCTCCTACCGTTTTATCTTCGCCTTTGCGACGAGTCTTCTGATCCAGTCGGTCACGGTCGGCTTTGTCGCAAAGCTTGGCGGTGGGGCAGCGGCATGGAGGCTCGTGGCGGTGGTTTATGCCCTCATCGGTCTGGTCGTAAATACCATTTCTGCCTTTTCCATAAAAGAACTGTCGGAGGAAGAGCTTTCCGACGGGGAGGAAACGAAGACGGAGGAAGAAAAATACGGGCTGCTGCAGGGATTTAAGCTGCTGATTTCAAACAAATATTATCTGATGATCTGCGGGGTTTATATTTTACAGCAGCTATATGGGGCGATGATCAATGCGGGGATATATTACATGACCTACGTGCTGAAAAATGAAAACCTTTACGGTGTGTTTTCGTGGGCGGTCAATATTCCGCTGATTGTTGCGCTCGTTTTTACGCCGGCCTTGGTAGGGCGCTGGAAAGGAATGTATAAACTCAACCTAAGGGGGTATATGATCGCCGTGGCCGGCCGGCTGCTCGTTGTTGTGGCGGGTTATATTGGGAGTGTGCCGCTGATGTTGGTGTTTACGGCGATTGCGGCACTGGGACAAGGGCCGTGGCAGGGGGATATGAACGCGGTCATTGCCTCGTGCTCCGAGTATACTTTTTTGACGAAGGGCAGGCGGGTGGACGGTACGATGTATTCCTGTACCTCGCTCGGTGTAAAGCTTGGCGGAGGGCTTGGCACGGCGCTTGCGGGCTGGCTGCTTGAATTTTCCGGTTTTGACGGCAAGCTTGCCGTCCAGCCGGATTCCTGCATTAACATGCTCTATTTTATGTATCTGTGGCTACCGTTCATCCTTGATCTGGTGATCATGCTTGTGCTCGCGGGATTGCGGGTGGAAAAGGCGAACGAAAGGCTTCGGGAGGCGCAGGGTTTGGAACAGGCAGGTGAGGGGCAGACAAAAGATTGAAACGGGGAAATCCCGCAAGATGGCATCGGTTGCAACATAAAGAAAATACAGGTAAAAAGATTTTTAACAGGGGCTGTTGTAAGATGGTCCCTGTTTCTTTGCATGAATCCATAAGAAGATGACTTGTATTAGATGTGAATTAAACTTTCCCTGCCCAAAGAAAAAGTGAAATAATCTTCACTTCTACGTTATGCCAAATGCTGGCAATTCGTCGAAAAAACTATTATACTGAAATAAAGGGCCAATCGGTCTTGTTGTTTATGAAGAGAAGGGAGAGGTGAAAAATGAGGAAAAGGAAATGGATCGCCAGATTTTTGGCAGCTGCGATTGTCACCAATACGATGACAGGGTATGTCCCGCCGCAGCAAAAGGTGCAGGCGGGACAGGTCCGCGCGGCGGCAAGTGCGGGCAGTACGGCAGAGCCGGACGCTGTCCGGGAAGGAGGGGATTCCTTAAAACGGGTATCTTTAAACCCGGCGGGCGGCGTGGTTTCCGTGCCGGAGATCACGGTGGAGGACGGAGAGCCTTATGGGACATTGCCGACACCTGTGCGGAACGGATACGATTTTTTAGGGTGGTACACGCAGGAGGAAGGAGGACTGCGTGTTGATGAGACATCCGCCGCTGGGACAGCCGCGGTGCTTTACGCCCATTATGAGCCTCTCACGGTTCGTCTGGATCTGTATGCCGTGGGCGGCGGGCTGGATGTGACCGAAATCCAGGTTACGTTTGGCAAGAGCTATGAGAAACTGCCGACCCCGGTTAAAGCAGGGTTCTTGTTCGACGGTTGGTATACCGCGTATGACGGGGGCGAAAAGGTAAATAAGACCGATATTGTCACCGCCACGTCGGCGATGCCGCTGTACGCGCGCTGGAAGGGGAAGGAGGTTGCCGTTTCGTTTTGCTCCGAGGGGGCGGCGGAGGCAATTCCCGGGACAACCGTAGAATATGGGATGGCATACGGCATCCTGCCGCAAGTGAGCCGGGAAGGTTACCTTTTTGCCGGATGGTATGACAGCGAGCAGGGCGGACGGCGGGTTGATGCGACCACGCCGGTACTGTCGGAAAAAGCACATACCCTGTATGCACAGTGGTCGGAGGAGGAAACGAAGATCACCTTAAACGCGGACGGCGGGGAATGTAGCCCGGCGGAACTGACTGTGTATCACGGTATCCCGGTCGGGACACTTCCGACCCCGGAAAAAGCGGGGCATATCTTTTTGGGCTGGTATGCGGGTGACGGGGACAAAGAAACCAGAGTGACGGAGGAGACGGAGTATGCCCCTGGACTTGGCACGGTATTTTATGCCAAATGGGAGGGTATCCGCCTGGACATCACCTTGCAGCCACGCATGGAGGGTGTGGAAAAACAGGTGGTGGAAGTGGTCTGCGGCAAGCCTTATCCTAAATTCCCGGAGCTTGCAAGAGCCAATTATGATTTCCTTGGATGGTTCACAAAACCGGAAAAAGGGGATAAGATCGAGGCCGGGGCGGAAGTTAAATTAAAGACAGATACTACCCTGTATGCCCATTGGGCAGGAAAGCAGCACACCGTAAGCTTTGACCCAAACGGGGGAACCGTCCGGGAAGGGAGTGTTGCCGTAACGTACGGGACACTTTACGGGACGCTGCCGACCCCGACAAGGACGGGCTACCGTTTTGACGGATGGTATATGTCGGAGGGGGAAAGGGTTCGGAAGGTGGAAAAGAACGATGCCGTAACCCTGACAGGGGATGCCGTGCTGACGGCACACTGGAGCCCGAAGCGACCGGAAATCAGCTTCCACGCCAACGGTGGGAGCATGTACTTTAACGGGGTTCAGTCAAGTCTTTGCACCGCACCGTATTATTATGATAAGCCGTACGGGGAACTTCCGGTGCCAAAGAGGGAAGGTTATACGTTCCTCGGTTGGTTTACGGAAAAGACCGAAGGGATGCAGGTGTTTTCTTCCACTCCGATGCTGTTTTCATCTGCTTCGGATCTGTATGCGCATTGGAGCGGGAACCAGTATACCGTCACCCTCGACCCGCAGGGAGGTGAGTTATACCAGAAGCTTTACGGGGTCACGTTTGGGGAGAAGTACGGGGAACTTCCGGTTCCGCAAAAAGAAAACTATGCATTCACCGGATGGGAACTGGGCAGTGAGCTTGGCGGTACTTCCGTGAATGCCACGATGAGTGTAAAAGTGGCGGGGGATCATACGCTGTACGCCACTTACCGGGGGAATGCCGTCAAGCTCATCTATGACAACAACGGCGGCTCGGAGGGCACTGCGAGCTCAAAGACGGTTTATTACGGGGAAACAGTGGGAACGCTCCGCTCCCCGGTGCGCAGCGGGTATGAGTTTCTTGGCTGGTTTGCGGACGGTGGGAGGATTACGGAAGATACCGTCGTTACACTGACGAAGGACACGACCATCCGTGCGGAGTGGAAAAAGAAAGGGTATAAGGTCACCTTTGACGCATGCGGCGGGGAATGCAGTACGGATGTAAGGATATATTCCAACGGGGAAGTATACGGTTCCCTCCCTGTGCCGGTAAGAACAGGCTTTACCTTCCAGGGCTGGTATACTTCGGAGACAGCAGGCACACAGATTAAGAGCACGGATACCGTAAAGCTGAGTGCGGATGACCGGCTCTACGCGCGCTGGAAGGGGAATGTCTATACTGTGGCACTGGACTTAAACGGGGGGACTGCGGCCTCACAGAGCAAAACGGTGACTTTCGGCGGAACTTACGGGACACTGCCGACACCGAAGCGCACGGGTTTTACTTTTGCGGGGTGGTTTACCAAGAAACAGTACGGGTACAAGGTTACATCGGGCAGCCATGTGGAGACCGCGCAGGATCATGTTCTTTATGCGTGTTGGAAGCAGGAGACTTTCGTCATCACTTTTGACGCAAACGGTGGGACGGTTGGCTACCGCTATATCGGCATCCCTGTCGGGACAGGTTATTCCGCGTTCCCGGTGCCGGAAAAATCCGGGTATATTTTTGACGGCTGGTATACTTCGAGCACGTCCGGGACAAAGGTTACCTACCTGACAGAAACGGATACTTTGTACGCGCACTGGAAGCCGGATACTTACCAGGTTCGTTTTGACAGCTGCGGGGGGACGGCATGCGGTGCGTTGACCGTGACTTACGCAAAGACCTACGGGAAATTGCCGGCTCCGGTGAAAACAGGTTTCAGCTTTGCGGGCTGGTATACGGAGGCTGAGGGCGGGACAAAAGTCAGTTCCGCAAGCTCGGTAAAGAAAGCATATGACCATGTGCTGTACGCACACTGGAGCGGAGTCGTATCAAAGCTTTCCTACGACGCGAACGGCGGGAGCAGTGTCACAAGCACCAAGTCCATCACTTCGGGGAAAGAATACGGCACACTCGCGACGGCAAAATATACGGGGCATAAATTCCTCGGCTGGTACACGGCGAGGGAGGGCGGGACACTCATTACCCCGGACAGCATTGTTACCGTGACACAGGATCAGAAGCTGTATGCCCACTGGGAGGTGCTGCGCCCTGTGATCCGTTTCGCGGCATGCGGCGGAAACATTTTTACGGCAGAAGGCATTGCCGGCACCTTGGAAGTGGAATACACTTACGGGCAGAAATATGCCGCATTCCCGAAGATTTCCCGGACGGGCTACCGTTTTGGGGGCTGGTTCACCGGGCAGACGACCGGCACGCAGGTGACGGAAGAGACGGTGTGTGAGGTGACGGAATCCGATACTTACTATGCCCGATGGGAGGGTATTACAAGCACGGTGCGTTTTGACGCAAACGGCGGGATCGTAGAGGCATCCCCGCTTACCGTGACCTACGGGGAGGATTACGGGACACTGCCGACCGCAGACCGTCCCGGCTATACGTTTTCGGGCTGGTATACTGCGAGGGATGCCGGGGAGAAGGTTCTTTCGTCCACCGAGGTGGAAATCCTTGCAGACCAGGTGCTCTACGCACAGTGGGAGCAGAAAACCTACAAAGTCACCCTGGACGGGAACGGCGGCACGTCCAGTATGACCAGTTCGAGCGGGAGCACGAGCTCCGTGACGACAAGGACGGTCAACACTACCTATGGCGGGACTTACGGCGGCAGTACGGGGCAGTTCCCGATATTTTCAAGGACGGGCTATGAGTTTGCCGGATTTTATACCGAAGCCGCGGGCGGCAGCGAGATCACCGCGCAAAGCCCATTTTTGTGGCAGGAAAACCGGACAGTCTACGCGCACTGGACACCAAAGAATATCGTGGTATCTTTTTATGAGGATGGCGGCTCTGCCGTCGGGGAGGTACAAAGGGTTTCCTACAAGGAGGCTTACGGTGTGCTGCCCGTACCGGAAAAGGCAGGATATGTATTTGACGGCTGGAGGACGATCCGGGGCGGGAGCACGCCGGTGACGGTGGACACCGTCATGAAAAAAACGGACGGGCATGTCCTCTATGCGGCCTGGACTCCTAAGGAATATACCATAACGTTTGATTCGATGGGCGGGGAACCGGCGGCAACCGCAAAAACGGTAGCGGCGGGTCAGAGCATCGGCATATGCCCAAAGCCGACCAAGGAGGGGTATAAGCTTTCGGGCTGGTACACGAAACCGGCGGGCGGCATTGCCGTCAAATCCACGACGAAATGCAATGTTCCGGGGGATGTGAGGTATTATGCCCGCTGGGAGCAGGCGGGGGTTGAGGTGCGCCTGCTTTCCGACGGGAAATCCGCTGGGACGAAAACATTGAGTAAGGGGGATTGTTACGGCGAGCTTCCCGCAGCAAAGAAGGAAGGGTATGACTTTGCCGGCTGGTACACGAGTGAAACCGGAGGGGAGGAAGTAACGGCATCCGACCATGTGGGTGCGGCAGATACGGCGCTGTACGCACATTTTAAGCCGAAGACCCCGACTTTGCTTTTTTATGCAAATGGCGGGAACCTGGAAAAGGCTTCCAAGATAGTGACCTACAAGAAGACCTGCGGAGCGCTTCCGGTGCCAACCCTGCAAAACTATGAGTTTGCAGGCTGGTACACGGAGCCCGGGGGCGGCACGAAGATCACGGAGGCACTGCTCGTTACATTTTCGGATACGACCATGTGCTACGCGCGCTGGAATCCGTTGGCTCTCTCCGTGACCTTTGACCCGTGCGGTGGTAGTTTAACCATGGAAAGTAAAAATCTTTCTTATGAAAAACCGTACGGGGAACTGCCGGTTCCAGTGCGGGAGGGCTTTGTTTTTGCCGGGTGGTTCACGCAGGCGGACGGCGGGCAGCAGGTGCTTGCGACAAGTATTGTAAGGGAGCAAAAATCGCATACCCTGTACGCACACTGGGAAAAAGTGTGTATGCGGCTCTATTTTGACGCGGGGGAGGGTAGCTGCGCGGTTCCGTCGAAGGAACTGGCGGCGGGGGATGCCTACGGGGAATTGCCGGAGGCGATCCGCGCGGGCTACCGTTTTGCCGGATGGTACACCGCGGCGGACGGCGGCGGGAAGGTGCAGGAGGACGACATTTTTATCGGGGATGAAAATGTCACCGTGTACGCGCACTGGGAAGCGGAGCACTATACCGTCACCTTTGACGCGATGGGTGGAACTTGCGATGAAACACAGAAAGAAATCGTTTTCGGGGAAGCATACGGGCAGATGCCGACACCGGAGTATGAGGGCTTTTGCTTTGCCGGGTGGTATCTGGAAGTGGCAGGGCAGAACAGGGTGACAAAGAACAGCCTGGTGGAGACCGCGGGCGACCATACCCTTTACGCGTATTATGTGGCGGAGGAAAAGGATGTCCATGCGGGGATCCGTTCCTTCCATTTCGGTGAGCCGGGCGCAAACCCGGTGACCGGGAATGTTTCCTTCTCGGTCACGGATATGATGATCACGGTTCCGGGTGCCGGATATGAGGTCACGAGAACCTACAATTCGCAGGATGACGGGGAATCCATCTTAGGCCGCGGCTGGAGTTTTGGATTTGACGCGGGCTGTGAGATATATTCGGATGGGGTGATCGTGTACCTGCCGGACGGGAGCTCGGATGTGCTCTGGCTTTTGGAGGATGGTTCCTATGTAAGCAAATACAGCAGGAGGACGGCAGGGTGGAGCTCGGATGAGATTTTGACCGTTACGGAGCCGGATCAGAAAAAATACCATTTTAACCGCGGGGGCACGCTTGCCTGCATTGAGGATCGGTATGGGAACCGGACGGGGGCTTCGTACACGGACGGGAAGCTTTCCGGACTGACGGACGCGGCGGGCAGGAGGTATACCGTCGAGACGGAAGACGGTAAGCTTTGCAGGCTGACCGACCCGATGGGACATGAGGTACTTTATACATATGACGAAAAGGGTTATCTGGCATCCGTGACCAATGTGTTGGGTGGGACAACGAAATACACGTATGACGAGGACGGTTATTTAAAGGAGATCATCAATCCGGACGGTGCAGTAGTACAGCGCTTTGTGTACGGGGAGAACCGCAGGCCGATTGGCGGGGGTGCAAAGAGTATGGCTGCCGCGAATGTCCGGTATGCCCCGGAGGGGCTTTTCGGCGAGAAACCGGGAGAAATGAAAGGGGGGAATGCGGGAGCAGGGCTGCGGGCGGCAGAACAGGAAGAATCCGGTAAAGAAAGGCAGTATGCAGCAGAACAGGAAGAATCCGCGAAAGAGAAAACGCAGGCCGCAATCCGCACGATCGAAGAAAAGCCGCAGGATTTTGGACTGCCTGCCGGGGAATCGGAAGGCGGAAAGCCGGCCGGCAGCGATTCCGAAGACAAGAGACCGATCTTTACGGGCAGCGTGGGGGAAAACCCGCCGGAAACGTCGGATGTGCAGGTCACTACCTATATTGACGCAAACGGCAATGCCAAAACATACACTTACGACCCGGAGAAGAATCAGACACGAGTAAGCTCCGTGGACGGCAGGGAATGGATCTACTGGTACAACAGCGACATGTACGTGACAGAGGTACAGAACCCGGACGGAAGCATAGAAAAGACGGAGTACGCCCCGCAGGAGGAGGGCTGCCACTATGCGGACATTGCCTCGGAAACGGACGAGTTCGGCAGAAAGACCACATACACGCGGGATGCGCGCGGGAATATCACCATGATAACCTATGCGGACGCAAGCACGGAAACCATGTGGTACGATGCCTGGAATAACTGCGTGATGCACTGTGACCAGAACAACATCCATACATACTATGTATATGACGCGGACGGGGTCTGCCTGCTCAAAAACGTGCGCAGGACGGACGGTGCCGCGATCACGGGCGCAGCGGCACAAAACATCCCGGAAAAGCTTGGAGGCATCACCTGTGCCGACGCAGATTATATTGTCGAGGAATACCGGTATTATACGGATGCGGAGGCGGAAGAAAAATTCCGTTCAAAGCTGCACGCCTTGCTTGCAAAGACAATAAACCCGGAAGGGGAGGAACAGACCTATGCCTACGATGCTTATGGCAATATAGCGGCGGTCACGGACGCGGCAGGGAATACCCATACCTACACTTACGACCCGATGGGACACCGCCTCTCCGAGACAACGGCGAGGGGGGATGTGTACCGCTGGGAATACCTAGCGAACGGCTACGTGACAAGGCAATTTTACCCGGACGGCGGCACGGCAGTCTCCGTCTATGACGCTTCCGGCCGTTTGGTGCAGGACGTAAAGCCGGAACAGTATGAGCCGGAACAGGATGTGGACGGTGAATACAGCGGGACGGCAGGGACATTTTACCGCTACCGCGCGGACGGGCAGCTGCTTGCCACGACAAGCGCGCTCGGGGATGTTACAAATTATACCTATGACACGAACGGGAATGTGACGGCACAGGCAAGGCAGGGGGCAGAGATCATCTCCTATGCTTACGATGAGAGAGACCGCCTGATAAGGCTGTGGTATCAGGAAAACGTGTCCGCCCCGAAGCAGACCCTGGAAGTATACCGGTACGAGACACTGGAAAACGGGGAGCGGAAGGTGACAGCGGAGCGTTATACCGACGCGGAGAACAGGATCACGCAGGTCACCGTCTATGACTGCATGGAACGGCAGAAGGAGGCATACCTGCTTGTGGACGGGGAAAAGGCGGAGCATAAGCAATATACCTACTATCCGGACGGCGCGCTCCATACCGTGACGGAGGGCGGATATACGGCCGCATGGCAGTATGATGTGCTGGGCAATACTTCCGTATGCGAGGAACCGTCGGGGGAGGAGGACGGTATCCTGCACTATAAGCGGACCGAAAATCTTTATGACCGCGCGGGACGGCTCGTGGAAACCAGGATCGGCGAGGCAGGAAGGGAGGCTTCCTATGTGACCCGCTGCCGCTACGAAAACGGGCGCTTGGCGGAGGAGGTATCGCCGTCCGGCATCCACACGTACTATGCGTATGACGCGGACGGCAACATCATCCGTGAGCAGATGGGGGACGGGACGGTTGGGGAAAATACCGCCCTTGTCACGGAAACCGCCTATGATTTCCGGGGAAACCTGCTGACACAGACCATATGGGTGAGGGCAGCCGACCTTGGGATATCCGGAGGGCAGGAACCAGCAGCTCCTGCCGTGTCCGGCATGCGGGCAGGCATGCGGCATGGGCAGGAAAGCATGGACACCCTCTGCGCCCTCACGACGACATTCACCTACGACCTTGGCGGCAGGCTGGCAAAGGAGACCGCGCCGGACGGTGTCACCGTGCACCATGCCTACGACGCGGCGGGCAACGAGACGGCAACCGAGATCCGAAACCCGGACGGTACGCTTGCCAGTGCCGCCTCCACGGTGTATAATAAACGTGGGCAGGCAGTACAGGTGAGCGATGCCCTCGGCGCGGTGACAAAATATACTTACGATAACCGAGGAAACACCATAAAGACCGAGGATGCCCTGGGCGGCGTGGCGCTCTATGCGTATGATTACTGTGGTCGGCTTACGGCAGAGGTCTCCCCTGCCAACTACCGCGCAGACAGGGACATTGAAGGGATGGCGCGCACGGAATACGCCTATGATGCCGCAGGGCGCATCCGGACGCAGACGGACTATGTGTCGGACGGGAACGGTATCAACCCCGCGGGTCTTTCGGACGGCATCCACGCGCAGGTGACGGCAACCCACCTCTATGACGGGGCGGGGAACAACGTACAGACCCTGGATGCAGAAGGCCGTGGGGCAGTCCGCACTTTCCGCCCGGACGGGCTTTTGGCAAGCGAGAAGGGTGCGGGGGAGCAGGCAAAGCCGGACGGCGTGACGGTCTTCTACCGCTATGACATCCTCGGGAACACGGTGGGCATCCGCGCCGGGGACTACGAGAAGCGTTACAGCTACGACCCGGAGGGGCGGCTGCTCTCGGAGTCCGACGGTTACGGCACGCTGGGGACTTATGCCTACGATGCCCTCGGCAGGCTGCGGACGGGGACGGATGCGGCAGGCGGGGTGACCTACTATGAGTACAATGCGTTTGGGCAGGTATCCTGCAAAAAGCTCCCAGGGGATGCATCCGTTCCGGGACTGGAGGTGTTTTATACTTACGACCGCATGGGCAGGCTCTTAGAATGCGCGGACAGTGCGGGCAACCGTACCGCCTACACCTATGACAGCCTCGGCAACGTGCTCACGCAGACGGCTTATGACACGCAGACCGAGGAGGCAGCCACCGTAAGCTATACCTATGATGCAAACGGCAGCCTCACTTCCATGACGGATGTCATGGGAACTTACACGGAATACCGGTACGATGCGCTCGGGAGAAAGAGCGCGGAGGCAGCATACGTAAACGGGCGCGGCCAGACACCGAAGACCACAGGATGGGAATACGACGCGGACGGCAACAATACCCTGGTGCGCGACTACCTCGGCAATGAGGTGGGGGCAGAGTACGATTCCCTCGGCAGGGTCACGGCGCAGTATGACGCGTTCGGGAACCGGGTGGCAGCGTACTGCTACGACGGCTGTGGTCGGCAGGTATCCTCCATGGACGCGCTCGGCAACGTGACCGCCTACACTTATGACGGGGACGGGAATGCCACCACCGTGACCGCACCGGACGGGGCAGTCACGGCCTGCACCTATGACTATGAGGGTAACATTCTGTCAGAGACCGACCCGAACGGGAACCGGACACTCTATACCTATGATGGCAGGGGACGGCTTGTGGCAGTGGTGGATGCGCTCGGCGGAACCTACCGTTATACCTATGACAATGCAGGCAACCGAACCAGCCAGTCCGACCCGGCGGGGAGGGGCATCACCTACACCTACAACGTGCGCGGGGATCTTGCTGCAAGGCAGTACACCGGGGAGGATACCGCGGAGTCCTACCGCTATACGGCGGACGGGCTGCCGGCGGAAAAGACCGGCCGGGACGGCACACGGACGGTATATGCGTATGACGGTTTCGGCCGCCTGTCCTGTGAGCAGGCGGGGG
Organism: uncultured Lachnospiraceae bacterium; assembly: GCA_947053345.1. GTDB lineage: Bacteria > Bacillota > Clostridia > Lachnospirales > Lachnospiraceae > RGIG4057. Next base: position 574 of record CAMRSM010000013.1, on the reverse strand, counting down.
CGGACCGGAAGGAATATACCTATGACAGGGCGGGCAACCTGCTCACCGCCTCCGACGGCGGCGTGGTGACCGCGTGCACCTACGACGCGGAAGGCCGTGTCACCAGCAAGGCCGTGGACGGGGTCGGGACGGCCTCCTATACCTATGACCTTGACGCGGCGGGCGGGGAGGTATCCGAGAGGGCAACATACCCGGATGGAACCAGCACGGTCACGACCTATGACAGGGCCGGGCGTATCCGCCTGGTGGTATCCAGTGACGGCACGTGGGCGGAGGAACTGTATTATGCCGACGGCAGCCGCAGGGCGACCGTATACGGGGATGGCAGCCGGCAGGAATACAGTTACGATGCGGCGGGGCATGTCACGGATCTTGTACACAGGGACGCGGACGGAACCAAGACGGAACGCTATGCCTATACATACGATGCGAACGGGAACCTGACCCGTGAGGAGGACAGCCGCGGGGTGACCTTCTACACCTACGACGCACTGGACCGCCTGGTGTCCGTGGTGGGGTCGGACGGGAAGGTGACGGAATATACCTACGACGCGTCGGGGAACCGTGCGGAGAA
>CAMRSM010000012.1 GCA_947053345.1 uncultured Lachnospiraceae bacterium | reverse complement strand
ACGGAAATCCCTATGCCGTGAAAGGCAGTGGGAAGGGGACATACGGGACTTAAAATAGGAGATGGAAGCGATGTTTGATATTAAAAATATTACCATGATCTATGACATGGAAAAGACAGAAAAAATTTACGCTCTTGGCGGTTTTAACCTCACATTGCCGGATACAGGGCTGGTCGGAATCATCGGGCCGTCCGGCTCCGGGAAATCCACCCTGATGTATTGCCTCTCCACCCTCAAAAAGCCAACCGACGGTGAGATTTTATATAACGGGAAAAACCTGACAAAATTAAAAGATGCCGAGCGCGAAAACCTGCGCCGGAAAGAGTTTGGCTTTGTGTTCCAGGGACATTTCCTTGTGCCTTATATGTCGGCGCTTGACAATGTGACCGTCGCGGCGGCGAAGGGAGGGAAAGACATCACGCAGCGGGCAAAAGAGCTGCTTTTAAGCTTTGGCCTTGGGGAGCGGGAATTTGGCAAGCGCCCGGCGAAACTCTCCGGCGGACAGCGCCAGAGGACAGCGATCGCAAGGGCGATGATCAACAGTCCGCGCGTGCTGTTTGCCGATGAGCCGACCGCCGCACTAGACCATGAAAATGCGTTTGCGGTCATGGATATCTTAAAAGATTATGCAAAGAAAAACCTTGTGTTGATCATAACCCACGACCGCTCCATTCTGGACGGGGCGGACAGCGTGATCGAGATGTGGGACGGGAAGATCAGTGCGGTTAATGGCGGGGAGGAGGATTTATGAAACCATTTTCGGCAATGTATTTTATCAGGGAGAATAAAACGCGCTGTATCCTGCTTATGTTTATGCTCTTTTTGGGCTATGTGGCATATCTCGGCGGGCTTTATGTGACGAACCCGCGCGATAACTGGGAACTTCCGATCGCGTATTACCGGAGGATGGTAAAAGTAAATGACATTGCGGGCGATGAGGAGAGTTTTGCGCGCTTTCTGGAAGAAGTTGAGGAAAGCGGAAAGGCAACTGTCATAAAAAACGGCTCGTACAATGCTTTTAACTGGAACAGCATTATGGGATTTGAGAACGGTCAGTCCAGTTTGACCTTCCTTTCGGTACAGGATTTTAAAACCTACTGTGATGCGATGGGGATTGTTTGTGATTTTGAAAACCTGAAGTCGGGAAGTATGGTGATGAGCGAACGTTTTGCGAAAAATATCGGTATTGGGATTGGGGATAAAGTGGACAAAGATTTCGATGAGAATATTCTCCGGGAATTTACACTGGACGCAACGACGAAGGAAGACGGCTATCTTTTATATTTTATTACCGATGAGGAAGATTATATGCTGAATGCCCTGCTGATCAGCAAGGAGGGCGTAACAGGCAGTGAGATTTACGAATTCGCACATAGCCGGAAAGAAAAGTATAATATCTCTATTCACAATGATTTCGAGAAGTATATCAACGACCAGACGGAACCCTTCAACGTCATTTACACCTTTATCATCATATTGCTTGCGGTGATCATGGCGGTGACGGTAAACGCGGCATTTGTCGGGATGTACCAGCGCAGGCATTTTGAGTTTGCCGTATACCGTGCGGTCGGCGTACCGAAAAAGGAGATTGTCGGAAAGATTGTAAAGGAACTGCTCTGCATGGACGGGATCGCGGTCACTGCCGGAGGCGGGATTTTCTTTTTGGCGCTCTATCTGTTCAACCAACTCGCGCTTTATCCGGCGGGGAAATATCTGAGGTATTTCCACCCACTGGCATTCTTTGGCGCGTTGCTGTGCAATCTGGCGGTGGTTCTGCCGCTGATGGTCACAAGATCGCGGCAGATGTTAAAGGCAGATATTTGTGAGTATTGATTTAAGAATTTCCCAAACTTTTTCTTGACATCCTCTTTCTGCCGGCGTATAATGCAATTGTCACTTAAGGATGGATTTAACAGTTATGGCAGGATCGCACGTCCTGTCGTAGCAGGAGAAAGGAGGTAGCCTACATGATGAGATTTACAGTGCTGTTTGCAAGTTTCGGATTCTGTGGATCAACATTGATCTCGGGGTTTGGATTTGATAAGTATGTATCTGTACTTGGTGCAGAAGGATCATGTAAGGTTACCGGACTCATGTTTTCATAATAGATCTTGTATTGTCTTTTATGAAGCCGTGGTAATCTTACCACGGCTTTTTGCTGTACACAGGGACGGGCGCAACGATAAGCGCCGATTCGGTTTGTATGCGCGCGGGATCAGGAATGGCGCACACCGTCAGCAATAAAACGTTCCGCTTTTCGAAGGAAAGTGTACGGCAGATTCTAAAACTCCGGCGCGCTGCAGCGGCCTGCCGGAGAAATCAGAACCGCCCTGCCTGTGGGGGCTGTGTCAGGATTTCCGGAATAAAAAATCGTGGTAAGAAAAGTCAGCCTTATGTTGTATGTGACGGATGGGGAATAAGCTCCGCATCATGCTGCTAAGCGCAGAAATAGGAGGAATGAACCGAATGGTTTTTTGTTTTTATTTCTGACGGAAAAAAAGAATTAAGAATATCGGAGGAAGGTTATGAAGAAGCTGTCAAGCTATATTCTGCACTATTGGTACGCCTATTTGTTCGCGATTGTGTGCCTTTTGCTGCAGGTCGGACTGGATATGCTTGCGCCGCAGGTAACCAGACGGATTGTGGACGATGTGATCGGGGAGGGCGCGGTCGATCTATTGATGCCGCTTTTGCTTACGATTTTTTTGATCGGTCTGGGGCGTTGTGTATTCGGATACACAAAAGAGTTTACTTTTGATTATGTCGGGGCGAAGATCGGCATGAATATGCGCCGGAACCTGTTCCGCCATATCCAGAAACTCTCGATCAACTATTTTGATAATACCAATACGGGAGAGCTGATGTCGCGCGTCAAAGATGATATCGACAATATCTGGAGCGCGGTCGGCTTTATTGGCATGCTGATTTTGGAGGTGATCTTCCACACGGTCATCGTTATTTACTGCATGCTCCATATCAGTGTGAAGCTGGCGGTTATGCCGCTTATTATGATGCCGTTTGTGGCGCTGCTCGCGATTCTGATGGAGAAAAAGCTCGACAAGGTTTACGAGGAGATTTCGGACGAGAATGCGAAATTAAATACCGTGGCGCAGGAAAATCTGGCGGGAGTGCGCACGGTCAAGGCGTTTGCGAGGGAAAAGCACGAAATCACGAAATTCCTCTCCCACAACAAGCGCTACTACGAGCTGAACATGCGCCAGAGCAAAGTATTTATCCGCTATCAGCCGCTGGTGCAGTTTATTACAAGGCTGCTGCCGATTTTTGTTATTATTTATGGCGGCTACCTAAAGATTCAGGGGGAGATTTCGCTCGGCGAGCTTGCCGCCTTTACGGAGTATGCGAACAATATTATCTGGCCGATGGAAATGCTCGGCTGGCTGTCAAACTCGTTTGCCTCTGCGGTTGCTTCAAATAAGAAGCTGAAAAAGATTTACAACGAGAAGACGACGATTATAGAAAAGGAAGACCCGGTGGTACTTCCAGAGGTTTCGGGGCGCGTGACCTTCGACCATGTATCGTTTGGTCTGGATGGCAAGGAAATCTTAAAGGATATTTCCTTTGACCTGCCGGCGGGCAAAACCATCGGTATTATGGGGGCGACCGGTTCCGGGAAATCCTCGATCATCACGCTCCTGCAGCGCTTTTACGATGTGGGGGAGGGTGAAATAAGGCTCGACGGTGTTCCGATCCGCGACCTGACGCTGCGCCAGCTTCGCAAAAGCATTTCCCCGGTGATGCAGGATGTTTTTCTGTTCTCCGACACAATCAATTCCAACGTAAAGCTCGGAAAGCGTGCGAGCACGCACAATGACCTTGTCCGGAGGGCGCTGGAGCGCGCGCAGGCGAAGGATTTTATTGAGAATATGGAAGAGCAGTACGAAACGCAGATCGGGGAGCGCGGGGTCGGTTTGTCCGGCGGGCAGAAGCAGCGCATCAGTATGGCGCGCGCATTCGCCAAAAAGTCCCCAATCCTTGTGCTCGATGATTCCACTTCGGCGCTTGATATGGAAACCGAGCATCAGATTCAGGAGAATCTGCTCGGGTTTGAGGGTACGACCAAAATCGTTATTGCCCACCGGATTTCAGCCGTCCGCCATGCGGATGAGATTATTGTGCTGCAGGACGGCGGCATTGCGGAGCGCGGAACGCACGAGGAGCTGCTTGAGATAAAGGGGCTGTACTATGACACTTATATGGCGCAGTACGGGGAAACGCTCGCACAGTTAAATGTGCAGGGGGCGTGATAAGCGGAGGAAATAAGAACTGCCCTTGGTTTTTCAGGGAATCTTTTTACATCAGAAAGAGTGTAAGTTCCTTGAGAAGGCATCCTCCCATGCTGACTTTAAAATTTGTCCGGATGCTAACTTTTGCATAGGATTAAAGATGGATTTTTGTAGAAATATAGGCAGGAAAATGGAAGAAGGTTTTCCACATTCCTGCGGAAACGAGGTTATTATGGCAGTGAATACCGTCCGCGAGGACGAAACTTTAAAAACGGCAGGAAAAACCGTGACGCTTCTGCGTCTGTTCCGCTACCTGCTGTCGTACAGAAAAATGATTGCGTTTGTTATTTTCATTATGCTCCTTACGGTGGGAATCAGCCTGATTAACCCGCTGATTATCGAGCGCGCAATCAATGTAAATATCAAGAATAATGATATCGAAGGGCTTTTAAAGCTCGGCGCGGCGGCGCTTGTTATGAATGTCGCGATGATTTTGTTAATCAAGCTGCGCATGTACCTGATGGCGAGAATGTCGAATGATGTGCTTGTGAAAATCCGAAATGAACTCTATGAGCATATCCAGACATTGAGTTTTTCGTTTTTTGACAGCCGCCCGACCGGGAAAATCCTCGCGCGCATTATCGGGGACGTAAATTCTTTAAAGGATGTGCTCTCCAACAGCGTGACCACCCTGATTCCGGACTTTATAACTGTCTGTGCGGTTGTCCTGATTATGGCTGTAAAAAACTGGAAACTCGCGCTGGCGGCGATGAGCTCGTTGCCGCTGATGATTATCGGCGTGCTGATTGTGCAGACGAAATCCCATGCGCGCTGGCAGATTCACCGCAAGAAAAGTTCGAACCTGAATGCCTTTATCCATGAGGATGTGTCGGGGATGCGCGTAATTCAGAGTTTTTCCGCGGAGGACGAAACGGAGGAAACCTTTGATGAGCTGCTTTCCGAGCATTGCGGTTCCTTTGTGAATGCCTGCCGCTTTGCGGATGCATTCGGACCTGTGGTAGATTTCTGCTGGGGGCTCGGGACGCTGTGCATGTACTATGTCGGCGTGAAAATGCTCGGCGCGCAGGTGGCTCCGGTCGGAACACTGATGGCGTTCGGAACCTATATATCAATGTTCTGGAACCCGATTATGAACCTGAGCAATTTCTACAATCAGTTGATTACGAACATTGCGGGTGCGGAGCGTATTTTTGAGATACTTGACACGCAGCCGGAGATTGCCGACCGCGAGGGCGTGGCAGAGCTTCCGGAAGTGCGGGGTAAGGTGGAATTTAAGAATGTATCCTTTGCCTATGACAAGGATACACAGGTACTTGACAATGTAAGCTTTCAGATCCGTCCGGGCGAAACGATTGCGCTGGTCGGGCCTACGGGTGCGGGAAAAACAACGATTGTCAACCTGATCAGCCGCTTTTACGATGTGACGGGCGGTGCAGTCTATATTGACGGGCATGATATCAGGGAGGTGTCAATTGAGAGCCTGCGGCAGCAGATGGGCATTATGACGCAGGAAAATTTCCTGTTTTCCGGCACGATAAAAGATAATATCCGTTACGGCAGGCTTGACGCGACGGACGAGGAGATTATGGAAGCGGCGAAGATGGTGAACGCGCACGAGTTTATTATGAAGATGGAGAAGGGTTATGATACCGAGCTGAAAGAGCGCGGAGCAGGGCTTTCCATCGGACAGCGCCAGCTCCTGGCCTTTGCGCGCACCATGCTTTCCATGCCGAAAATCCTGATTCTGGATGAGGCGACCTCAAGCATCGACACGCACACCGAGCGTCTGGTGCAAAAGGGTATCGACGCGCTGCTTGCGGGAAGAACCTCCTTTGTTATCGCGCACCGGCTCTCCACGATACAGAAAGCCGACCGGATTTTTGTGATTGACAAGGGCGGAATCGTAGAGCAGGGCAGCGCGAAGGAGCTGATTGAAAAGAAGGGCGCGTACTACGAGCTGTATATGGCGCAGTTTAAGGAAGTGGCGTAGTTTCCACGGATGGCGTAGATTAAGGAAATGGCGCAGCTGCAGCCTTGATTGCTTTCTTGTTTTCGTACATGCGGTCGTCCGCAAGCTGATAGACTTTCTCGATATCGGTCTGAGGTGCAGCCGCGCCCCGTGGGGTATCCTTTTTGGCAGGAGCTTTTAGCGCCGTGATTTCCGGCGCGGTGGCATAGCCGCAGGCAATGGAGATCGGTTCCTCCGAGGTTTCCTTGTTCCGCCAGTCAAGATTGGTGCGGAATTTTTCCGCCAGCGCGGCGGCCTGTGCCGCGCTGCAATGCCCTAGCACGGCCATGAACTCATCCCCGCCCACCCTTGCGACAATGCCGTTTTCCTCAAAGGTTTCCGCGATCACGGCGGCGGCATTTTTGATCAGGACATCGCCGACCATGTGCCCGAAGGTATCGTTCATCGTTTTCAGGTTGTTGACATCGAAACAGAAAATGGCGTAGCCGGTTTCCTTTTCCGTTTCCAGCTTCCGCATGTATTCCATACAGAAACGGCGGTTGTGGAGCTGGGTCAGTTCATCCGTGTACGCGCTTTTAATGAGGGAGTTGCGCTCCGTTTCCTGCATCATTTTCCTTGTCAGGTCGATGTAGAAGGATGCGATCAGGATGAAGATAAAGATCATGATCCCGACGGAGGAAAGCCCTTTGAGCGAGAGAGCGGTATTGCCGATGTAGCGGTTCAGGATGTAGGCGGCGAGGTCATATCCGACGCAGACTCCGATGATCAGCATCCCGACAAGGAAGATGCGGCTCATTTTTCCGAGATCCCTGCCGGTCAGAAGGTTCATCAGCACGATGGTGATGAAATAGAGCAGGCAGCAGATAATGAGGAACTGCATGTACTTTAGCGTAACCGGAAGGTGCGCGATATTCAGGCCGTGCAGGATGAACATTGCCGGCGCGCATACGATCAGTGCGCCCATAAGAAGCTGGTACAGTTTTTTTATAAACCTGCGGCGCAGTTTGGCGACATCCTCGCGTATATAGAGGAAAAGCGCGATCGGTGTAAGATAGAGACCGAGGTATTCCAAAAAGGATACCGAGTACAGCGGGATGGAAAATACCTGAATGGTCTTGTAATAGCATATCGTCCAGAGGCCCATGCTGAGTGCAAACAGGGATACGCAGAGCAGCCGGATAAATTTTGTGGAAAATGCCAGGGCAAACACCGTGATGCAGATGGTGGCAAGCCCGAAAATAACGAGAAAAGTGCCGAAAAAGAACGGGACGCGGTTTTCCGTCATAAGGGCGCGGTAGACATTTTCCCATTCATAGATCCGTATGGGGTCGAGTTTGGTAAACACTTTGCTTTCGGAGGGATAAAAACGGATCTGGATTGTTTTTCCTGCATAGTCATTTGGGAAATTGATAAACTGGAAGCCGCTGCCGACACTTTTGTTCTCTGATATCCGGTCCAGTCCATAGGAAAATACGGATATACCGTCAATAAAAATTTCGACGGCGGTGTGGCGGATGTGCATGCGCAACACCGGTTCCACCATCCCGAAAGTTTCCGGGAGGGTGCGCTGCATCATAATTTGTGCATTGCTCTCAATATTCCGGAAGCGAAAATCTTCCAGGGAAACATCGCGGGTAACGGTATTATTCACAGTAACCTCCCAGCCGTCGTTCAGCGGGAGGTAATGGGAAACAGAGTCAAAATCCTTCGCAATCATATGATCGAACTGCGGCAGACAGATCAGGATGCTGATGGAAGCGTACAAAAACCATACCGCCCTGAGAATATTTTTACGTGTAAGTTGCAATGTATTCATGATATGTATGCTCCTTATAGGCAAAATTACGTATTTTATAATTTTGATTTGTTAAAGATTTTGTATATTTGTTTAAAATATTTTATAATTATTATTAGCTTTTGTATTGCGGGGCTTTAAAGTGCCTTGCAATGATTGGTAACTCTGAGCAGATTGAACCACGGATAGTTTATCACGGATTGCGGAAGTTGGCAAGCGTAGTTATGAACTTCCAGCTTCTGCCGTACAGCAAAGAAAAGCGGGCCTGCGTTTGATATGTCGATACGGGAGGGGATCCGAAGAAAAAATAACAAAAAAATCAAGGAATCCGTTGAATATATCTGCAAATACAATTAAAAAATTTTATTGTTATGGTATAATATCGACAGATATGATACCAGCGCCGGTTCGCCGTCCGACGAAGGAGGACATCTACCATGGCGAACCGTGTGCATCCGCCGGGGGCACCATGTCGGAACGACATGGTATAATGTCGTCAGACTTATACCAGCGCTGATTTGCGGTTCGACCAAAGGGAGGACAGTTTCATCGGCAAATCATGTGCATGCCCCGCAGGGAAGCATGTCCGGAGGACATGGTATAATATCGACAGATATGATACCAGCGCCGGTTTGCTGTCCGACCGGAGGGAGGACAAATTCCATAAGATTTCATTTCCTAGAGCTCAACCGTGAGCAGGAAAGTTTATTATATGAACCGTGATCATCCGCCGGGGACATCATGCAGGAACGATATGGCAGAATCCCGACAGATCTCATGCCGGAGAATAGGAGGAAGAATATGGAAAATAAGATTATTATCATTTCCGGGGCGACAGGAACGGGAAAAACCAGCACCGCAAGAATACTGACGGAAAACGCCCCGTCCCGGCTTGCCGTCCATCTTCACACGGACGATTTTTACCAGTATATCAAAAGGGGTTATATAGCACCGTGGCTTGAGGAGGCAGGCGACCAGAATGAAACCGTAGCAGAGGTCATTGCGGCAAGTGCCAGAAGCTATGCGGAAGGCGGTTATGAGGTCTATGTGGACGGGGTGATCGGTCCCTGGTTTTTAAAGCCGTGGCAAAACATGGTGGGAAAAGGGATTGACGTGCGCTATGTCGTCTTGCGGCCGGGCGAGCAGGTTACGGTGCAGCGGGCTGCAGAAAGGGAGCAGCGGGCATGCTTTCCGCTGGATGCTGCGGTTGTGTCCGGGCTGTGGCGCATGTTTGCCGACCTTGGGGAATTTGAGGCACATGCTGTGGACACAAGCTTACAGACCGTACAGGAGAGCGCGGAGTGCATTGCAGAAAGGCTTCGCGCGGGGGAGTTTTGTCTTGGGAAGAACTAGGAAGGCTGCCGGATGGATGCTGCGGCAGACTGGGATTGGCTTTGAAAGTATATCGGATAGAACATTTAAATTGGAGGCGGGCGTATGGACGGAGAAATAAACATCGGAAAAAAGGAAACGGTTGCGGAGCTGAACGGGCTTGCACCGGACAGAGTCCGCTCCCTGCGGATATATGCAAACAAAAAGACGGACCTTGCACTTCTCTCCGATTATCCGGAGGTGGAAGAATTGTTTTTGCGGGGGGATTTCACGGATATTACCGGTGTAAATGAGCTGCATCGTTTGAAAAAGCTTGTGATGTATCTGGCGCTTCCCGTTGATTTTTCCGGAATCCATTGCGATGCCCTGGAAAACCTGTCGGCAAACTGTGTGGTGGACGATACTTTTCCGGCGTTTTTTACGGGTCATCTGCGGGAGCTGGAATTGAACGGCATCAAAAAATTAAAGGATTTATCCTTTCTGGAACAGGCGGAGGGGCTTAGAAAGCTGTATCTGAACGGCCTTCCGGGCGTGGAAGCACTGCCTGATTTCCGCAGGCTTCCAAATATTTTTGCTCTGAATATTTATGAATTGCATAAATTAGAAAATATTGACAGTTTAAAAGACTCTGGTGTTGAGTACCTGGGTTTTACCCTGGCGGCGGACAAGCTTTCCGGTACAAAGATAGCGGAAGTCCTGCTTGCGATGAAGCGTCTGAAAGGGGCGTATATGGTTTATATGGATCGCAGTAATATTAGGCGCTATAATGTGCTTGAGAATAAACTGAAAAAGGAGGGGAAGGCAGATTTGCTTGATTACCAGATGAATTACGGGGATTGGAAGAATCTGCAGACGGAAATGGAGAAATGAATTTTCAGATGAGAAATGGGAAGCCGAAATTGCAGATAAGGGGTGAAAGATGAACTTCAAGATAGGAATGAGAAATTAGATTTATATATGGAGATATAAAGCAGCTCTTGCTCTTAAGGACAATGTCGAAAAGAAAGGGGTATTGCGGTGGTCAGTCTGGTTGAAGTGAACGGGGATAATTTTTTGGATTTTGAGCGCCTGCGTGTAGGGGAAGAACAAAAGGGCTTTCTTGACAGTGCGAAAGGGATAATTGCGAGAGGCTACGCTTACCGGGAAAACCGGGCGAGGGTAATTGGGATTACGGCGGACGGACAGCCTGTCGGAATTGCGCTGGTGAAGGATATGGACGAAGAGCCGGCATGCTATGACCTTCAGCAGTTTATGATCGGAAAGGATTTCCAAAATCGGGGATATGGTGCTGAGAGTCTCAGGCATATTCTTTTGGAACTTAAACTGGAACAAAAGTATAACTGCGTCGAAGTCTGTGTAAACAGGGAAAATACTCCGGCGCTGAAACTATTTGGGGCAGCGGGTTTTGAGGATACCGGGTATATTGCAGAATACTTGCCGGATTGTCGAAATCTTATGTATTATTTTAACAAGGAAAGCGGGGAGGAATTTTTTCGGGACGAAATACTTTCCGACTTTTCGGACACCCGCTTCCAGGATGCTTTCCGGGCGTATTTTATGGAGCTTGGAATTCCGGTAAAAAACTGGGCGGGTCTTTTTCGGGAGATGAACGAGGAGGGAGGGAATGCCGCATTTTTAAGAACCGCACAGGACGGTTCACCCATCGGATTTATCCTGTTTCAGCCGATTGTGTTTTCGAGCAGTTTTTTTGAAGAAACCTGCGGTTTTATCAGGGAGTTTTTTATTGCGGGGCAATACCGGGGAAAGGGACATGGCTCGGCACTGTTATCCATGGCGGAAAATTATTTGAAAGAAAACGGAATTTATACCAGTATTTTAACAACGGATACGGCAGAGGATTTTTACAGGAGGAACGGCTATGAGAAGGCTTCCGGGTGCCGGGCGAAAAATCAGGATGTGGTGTTTGTGAAGCGGATGCGGTAAAATCCCCAAAAAAAGGGATGCCACTGCGCGGTCACAATGTGTAAGGGGGAATTTTAATGGTATATTTCACAGCAGATTTGCATTTTTATCATGATAAAATAATCCGTCATACGAAAAGACCCTTTTCCAATGTGGAAGAAATGAATAAAGCATTGATACGAAAATGGAATGATAAAGTAACAAATCAGGATGATGTTTATATTCTTGGCGATTTTACCATGAAGGGAGCTGAGATGGCAGCGGTGTGTCTGTACTCGCTAAAAGGCAGAAAATATCTTATCCGGGGGAATCATGACAATTTTGCAGACAGTCCGGAATTCGAACCGTCATTGTTCTGCTCCATACGCGATTATATGGAAATTGTTTATCAGAATCAGCGTTTTATATTATTTCATTATCCGATGCTGGAATGGAACGGCCGGGGAAAAGGTGCGATTGCACTTCATGGCCATCAGCACAATCATAAAGATTACAATGTGGAAAACCGCAGAAATCGAATCCTGCGGTATGATGTGGGGGTTGATGCAAATAATATGCAGCCGGTAAGTGCGGAAGAAATTATAGAGTTCTTTCGGTAACAGGTTTGCCTGCTTATGGAAACAGCGGATTACAAAAATACAAATTATGGTATCCGCAGTTTTATAATCATTTGGCGGGCAATTCGGCTTAAGTGAAAAGAGAAATAATTGCTTACCGGCTGTAAGGAGATTAACCATAAATATATTACAGAAGGAGGACTGACATGAGAACCGAGCAGGAAATGTATGATCTGATTTTAAAGGTGGCGGAGGAGGACGAGCGCATCCGCGCAGTCTACATAGACGGTTCGCGGACGAACCCGAATGCACCCCGGGATATTTTTCAGGATTATGATGTGGGTTATGTTGTGCGTGAAACCGAAAGCTTTATAAAAGACCGGGACTGGACGGAGCGTATGTTTGGAAAAATCCTGTATATGCAGCGCCCGGACGAATTTGCGGAGTTTTTTCCGGATGAAGGAGTTGATCCTGCAAAATCTTACGGCTGGCTGATGCAGTTCGCAGACGGGAACCGGATCGACCTGCATGTGGAAACCATCGCGAACGCGCAGGAGGGGATTTTTGATGATACCCTGCGCAAAATTCTGCTCGACAAGGACGGCATCCTGCCCGAGATCCCGGAATCCAACGATTCGGGATATTTTGTAAAAAAGCCGGCGCAGGAGGAATATATTTGTGCCTGCAATGAGTTTTGGTGGTGCCTTAACAATGTTGCAAAAGGGCTTTGGCGCGGGGAGATGACCTATGTGCAGCATATGGTAAACCATGTCGTGCGCATACAGCTTGAAAAGCTGTTGTCATGGAAAGTTGGGCTGATTACGGACTGGTCGGTTTCCGTCGGGAAATCCGGAAAATATATGAACCGCTGGCTGCCGGAAAAAGACTGGAACGAGTATCTTTCCACATGGTTTTCCTGCGATGTAAAAGAAGCGTGGGAGGCAGCAGTCCGCATGTGCACCCTCTTTGACCGGACGGCGAAGGAGGTTGGTGCGGGGCTTGGCTATGAGTATAATCAGACGGAGGCGGAAAACAGCTTTTCGTACTTTAGGCATGTGAGGATGCTTCCTAGGGACGCAGAGGAGGTTTACACGGATGTTCCGGAGGACGGACAGGGAAGGACACTGTCTGCGAATGCGAAGGAGGTCGGTGCATGCTGCCATGAGGATGGATGCCGCATGGCTTCGTCCGCAGATGCGGCGGTTTGCACATCAAAAGAAGCCGGGACACCAAACGGGCAGTGCGGTGCCGGAAGCGATGAAATCCAGAGGGAGGAAAATACAGACTTTGAGATTATTTCCCTCGATGAAGCGGGCAGGGAGGAAATCGAAAACAGACTCGACCAATACGATGTCCAATACATCTCTTACCGCTTAAACGGCGGTGCTGCGGTCGGTATAAAAAGGGATGGCAGATTGATCGCGGGCGCAATCGGCTATATGTCAGCGTTCCATATCCTTTACGTCGGCACGGTCTTTGTGGACGAGGAATACCGCAGGCGGGGAATCGGAACCATGCTGATGGCGGAGGTGGAGCGCCGTGCTCTGGCACTGGGGGCGGATACCATCCGGCTGGATACCTTTAACTGGCAGGGCAGGGATTTTTATAAAGCCTGCGGCTTTGAGGAGGTTGGAAGGTATGAGCACCGCGAAGACGGATTTTCGGAGCATTTCTTTATAAAACGGCTGACAAAGCAGAAGACGGTGGAAGCAGGCGGAATGCGGGAAAAGCTGCATACGGGGGAGCTTTATCTTCCGAACGACGAGGAGATCATGAAGGAGCAGATGGTTTATCAGGACCGGCTGTGTGAGTATAACCGGACAAAACCATCCGAGGCGGAGAAGCGGACAAAAATGCTCAAGGAGATGCTCGCGGACTGCGGGGAGGGCGTGTATATCGAAGCTCCGTTCTATTCGAACTTCGGCGGGCATCACTGCCATTTCGGGAAAATGGTCTACGCGAATTATCACCTGACCTGCGTGGATGATACGCATATCTATATCGGCGATTATACCATGATAGGACCGAATGTCACCATCGCCACGGCAGGGCACCCGATTTTGCCAAAGCTGCGCGAAAAGGTGTACCAGTACAATATGCCGGTGCATATCGGAAGAAACTGCTGGCTCGGTGCGGGTGCAGTTATTATGCCGGGTGTGACGATCGGAGACAACACGGTGATCGGTGCGGGGAGTGTAGTGACAAAGGATATTCCTGCGAATGTCGTTGCGGTCGGGAATCCGTGCAGGGTGATGCGCGAGATTAACGAACATGACAGGGAGTATTACTATAAGGACAGGAAGATTGTGACAGGGGAATTATGAAAATGCCGAAAATTGAATTAAATAAATTGTCCGGGGACTACAGTGTAAGAAAGCTGGCAAAAGATGATATCGGCATGATCTATGACCTGTGCCGGAAAAATGAGATTTTCTACCGTTTCCATCCACCGTTTGTTACAAAAGAAAGCATTGGGGAGGATATGGAGGCGCTACCTCCGGGAAGGAGCCGTGAGGATAAGTTTTATATCGGATTTTTTGACGGGGATAAGCTTATCGCGGTTATGGATTTTATTTTCGGTTACCCGCAGGAGAATGTCGTATATATCGGCTTCTTTATGGTGGAGAGTGCCGTTTCCGGAGGGGGAATCGGAACATCCATCATTCAGGGGTGTCTGCCGTATTTTGCAAGCCTTGGATGCCACGCAGCCAGGCTTGCCGTGGATGAGGGAAATCCGCAGAGCAGTGCGTTCTGGAGGAAAAACGGTTTTGCGGAAACGGGGGGAGCGGTTTCCGCAGGGCAAGCCCGTGTATCTTGTGATGGAACGCAGATTGTGAAGGATTAAGGACAGGAGGCATACATGAAAATAGGGGAAGTGTGTTTGATTACAAATGATGTTGTATCCCTTGCGAATTTTTACAAAACACTGTTCGGAATTGAGAACGGAAGCAATGATGAAATCCATCAGACTTTGCTGGCGGAGGAAACACAGTTTACAATTTATAACGATGGTTCGAAGGGAAATGACAGCAGTCAGAATACCCGGAATCCGAATATAACTCTTGCATTTACGGTGGCAGATCTTGATTCTGAATATGAGCGGCTGCTTGCGATGGGGGTTAAAATCATTGAAAAACCGACCAAAAGACCGTGGGGAGCGGTCAATATGAGTTTTTACGACCCGGACGGGAATGTTATTTATTTTCGAAGCTTTGCGTAATAAATTTAAAAATTTTCAGAAAACAATGATTTTTTGATTTATATGGGCAATATGGTATCTATTTACACCTGCAAGTGCAGAAAATAAACTTATAATTGTAATTGCTGTATGCAGCCAGAAAAAACTCTGAAAGAAGAGTCTTGTAAATATGAGGTTTATCAAACGGCAACATTAAGAAATATGAGGTGAGTTTCTATGAAAAATATGGATTACATAAGTTTTAACGCAAGTATCTGGGATAATATCAACGAATGTCTTACGGACAAGTCCACGGCAATCAGTCATGAAGAATATATCGCGGCGAAAAACGGTGCGCTTGACGTTACACTTGCAGGTATAAAAAAGGTTCCGCGGGAATGGTTTCCAAAGCTTGCGGGAGCAGATGTGCTTGGTCTTGCAAGCGGCGGCGGGCAGCAGTGTCCGGTCTTTGCGGCGCATGGGGCCAGTGTCACGGTTGTAGATATTTCGGAGCACCAGCTTGCAAATGAGAAATATGTCGCAAAGCGGGAGAATTATAAAATTAACATCGTCCGTGCGGATATGGCAAAGCCCCTGCCGTTTCCGGACAATTCCTTTGATATGATTTTTCACCCGGTATCCAACTGCTATATCGAGGATATTCTGCCGCTGTGGAGGGAATGCGCGCGGGTGATCCGCCCGGGTGGAATCCTGATGATGGCGTTTGTCAAGGAGGAATTTTTCCTTTTTGACCCGGATTTTAAGAATGAGGATTTTCTGATTTCACGCCATACCTTACCGTTTCATCCGCTGCGGGATCTGACGAGGGAGCAGATACAGGCAAAGCAGGAAAACGGCATGCCGCTCGCATTCAGCCACACGCTCACCGAACAGCTTGGCGGGCTGATGAAGGCGGGTTTTGTGCTGACGGATATGTTTGAGGACTGCGACGGCGGCGGGCTGTTTGATAAATATATGAATTCGTATGTGGCGGTGAGGGCGGTGCATTTGGACGGGACGGCAGGAAGTCTTTGGGGGCGAGGCACAGCATCAGAAAACTAAAAAATCTGTTGGGAGAAGTGTTTTATGAGACGCAGTGACAGGGAAATCAGCAACAAAAACGAGATTTTCGAAGTGATGGAGAAATGTGATGTATGCCGTCTGGCATTCAATGACACGGAAAGCGGCTATCCTTACATATTACCGCTGAACTTCGGCATGAAAACGGACGGAGGACAGGTTGTCCTGTATTTTCACGGGGCAGATGCGGGGCGGAAATATGAATTGATCGCAAAGGACAACCGTGCCGGTTTTGAGATGGATTGCGGGCATGGGCTGGTTATGGATGAGGAATCCGGGAATTGTGCGATGAATTATGAAAGTGTGGTCGGGAGGGGCAGGATTGAGATTGTTTCCGGAAAGGAAAAGGAAGATGCCCTGCGCGCATTGATGCAGCATTACCGTCAGGGGGATTTTCCGTACAATAAGGCGGTCGTGCCGCAGACTACTGTGCTAAAGCTGACAGTGGAGGAAATCAGCGGGAAGAGACGGGGGAAGCAAAATTAAAGCAAGCAAAGAAACGCAGGCGGCAGGGGGAAATCTATTTCCGGTGCACAGAGGAACCATTATGCGGAATGCATGGAGGATTAAATATCCTATGCAGGATTTCTTTGAGGAACAGGGAAGAACGGACAAAGGATCATGTTCCACAAAGTTGGTAGCTGATCTGAAGTCTACCGGACAGGAGGTTGGAAAATGGAAGTACGTGAAATGAAATTGTCCGATATCAAAGCAGTTTTGCCTATGTACCTGGCGTATTATAACGATCAGGAAGACGGGTGCTGGACGGAGGAATCCGCGGGGAAACGGATTCATCAGGTGCTGAGCATGGAAGATTCCTATTCCCTGATTTTGGAGGATGGGAATTTGGTTCTCGGTTTTGTTATGGGATATTTTAAGCAATACGATGATATCGTCGGGTATACACTGGAAGAAATTGTTATTGCGTTCGAACATCAGAACAAAGGAATCGGAAGTGCCCTATTGCAGGAAATAGAGCGGCGGGTGAGGGAGCGCGGGGCTTCCTGTGTGGAATTGCAGGCGGTTCTTGATGAGCATCATGAAAGATATTATGGCAAAGCCGGATATCGCAATGCGAGTAATTTTGTGATGAAGGTGAAGTGGTTGTCCTAATGGGTCTGGCAAAGATAACACAGTCAGACAAATAAATGGTATTACAGAGGGACAATTAGCGGAAGAGTTTCAAGCATTGAAGCAATCAAAAAGGGAGGTTAACAAAGAATTATGGAAATTGAAATCAAAAAATTAACACCGGACATGGCGGATGAATACCTCCGTTATTTCGAAGAGGTCGCGTTTACCGACCACGATGAATGGGCGAACTGTTATTGCCTGGAAAGCCATCTGCCGCGGGAGGAAAATGAAGCAACCTTTCAGGATCGGGAATTCCGGAGGAATACGGCAAGAAAGATGGTCGAGGATGGTCTGATGCAGGGCTACCTTGTCTACAGCGGCGGCGCGGCGATCGGCTGGTGCAATGCTGGGGACAAGGTCGATTACGGACCGATTATGGCAGAGGGCGAGTTTGAAACAATGAAAAACCCGCACAGGGGTCAGATTAAAGTGGTGTACTGCTTTGAGCTTGCGCCGGGTTATAGGGGAAAGGGAATCTCGCATCAACTGCTGGAGCAGATTATTCAGGATGCAAAGAAAGAAGGATATTCCTGGCTGGAGGCTTATCCGTTTGCGGACAGGGATTTCGAGTACCAGTATCACGGGCCGGTTCCGCTGTATGAAAAGCATGGGTTTGTGCAGATTGCAGAAAAATCCTGGTTCCGGATAATGCAGAGGAAATTGTAAAACAGGCAGGCTTAAAGCCGGGTTTTGCCTGGTAATTGATAGAATTTACAATGAAATAAATATATAAAAAGCAAAATTTAAAATATTTTGCTTCGCTGCACAAAATTCTTCCGGAAAAGAATGTCTTGTGTGCGGCGGGCTGGAAAAAAGTTATAAAGCGGAGGGGAAGAAACCATGAAACGGAACATAATCGCTGTAACCGCAGAATATTTATCCCCACAGGAATTATCCCACCAGTTAAAATGTATGGCGGTTCTTGATATTATTATGAATTCCGAGGAGGATGCCTGGCTGCGCCGGGTACAGAAATATTTATCCGAAAAAGAAGCTTACAGCTTCAGCAACGGCTCCGGTGACGAGATGGACATTTTCTTTGAGGAGAACGGTATTTTTATCCGCGGTTTTGACCATGAGAATGATTTGAACCAGTTTGGTGCGGACGAATGGGATGACAGCTTTTTTGCCGAAACTTACGCCGGAATTCCGGAAAATTTTCTGGAGATTTATGAAGATGGGGAACAGAAAGAATATATGACCTTTTGTATGTGGTATGATTATGGGGCAGCATGCTGGCGGCAAAATATTACAGAGGGTGACGACGGCGGAAAAGATTTTCTGCTCAGTTGTATCTGCAAGAACGCGGAGGAATGGGCGGAGTGGGCGAAATATTATTATGAAGCCGACATTGATCTTGAAGTAGTGCGCAAGGTGTACAGCGGCGGGAAACTGACCGCGGAGGATATAAAACGGCTGAACGAAGAGCGGGATGCAAAGGAGGCATTGTCTGAAATTGAGGCAGCGCAAATGGATGGGGATTGATTTGGGCGGGAAGGAAGAGCCGGACAGGTAATCTGTGCATGCGGGGACAGCATTCGTACAGGGATGGCTTTAAGACCAGATTGCCATTATAAGTGTCCCGCAGACCATAAGCATAAGCCCGAGCGATGCTTTCCTGCTAAGACGCTCCCCGAACACAAGGCGCGAGAATAAAACGGTGACTAGGATACTCAGTTTGTCGACCGGAACCACAATGCTGACGATGCCGTTTTGGATGGCGTAATAATAACAGAGCCAGGATGCGCCCGTTGCCAGTCCGGAAAACGATATGTATGCAAGCTCCTTTTTGGAGATTTCCGCTATTTGCCTGTGTTTTCCTTTCAGGAGGACGATCAGCCATGCCATGACGAGCACGACCGCCGTGCGTATGGCAGTGCCGAGGTTGGATTCCACACCGGAAATGCCGATTTTGGCGAGTATGGTGGTAAGTGCGGCAAAAATGGCAGATAGAATGGCATAAAAAAGCCAGCGCCCGTCGCTTTTTTGTTCGACGTTTTCCTTTTTTTCGACCATAAGGAAGATTCCGGCGGCAAGAACCACTACCCCGGCAAGCCGCACTGCGAGCTGCCCCGTTTCCTTAAACAGGAGTATAGCGAGCAACACGGAAAGAATGGGCTTGACTTGTCAATCGGCACGACTTTATTGATATCACCCAGGGAGAGCGCTTTAAAGTAACAGATCCACGACGCGCCCGTTGCAATCCCGGAGAGAAGCAGGAAGAGCAGGGATTTTTGGCTGATTGCAGGGAGGGTTTTTGCGGAGCCGGTAATTCCTACCATGATCCACGCAAACAGCAGCACAACGGCGGTTCTTATCGCTGTTGCAATGTCGGAATCTGTTTTCTTTATACCGCATTTTGCCAGAATGGATGTGATCCCGGCAAAGAACGCGGATAAGATCGCCGTAAAAAGCCACATTGGTTTATGCTCCTTATTTGAAATTTTATTTGTAAATCCCCGGACTATTTTACCATATGGTTTTCGGCAGGTCAATGGGTGTGCGGTGCGGAAAAAATGAATGGCAGGGTGAAGCCGGCAGCAAATAAAGGAATAAGAAAACTGAGAAAATTGCAAGGGAACGTAAAAGACAGGGAAAGGAAGAATTTAAACGAAAATGCAAAAAAGGAAACCGAGATACCGCAGGGAAAGAAACCAAAGAATATCGCAAAAAATAAGAAGGGGGTACGGATATGATTTATTATCAGGATAGTGAAGTTATCATCCGGGATTTACAGGAAAGTGACGCACAGATCATCACGGACGGTGAGATCGCGCAGGGCTGGGATGGCGAGGGGCGGCTTGAGAAATATCTTATGCGCCTGAAAGACCGGGCGGAGGGCAGGTCTGTCGCGCTCGCAGCGGAATTTCACGGGGCAGTGGCAGGGTATATCAATATTTATACCGACTCAAAATGGGGCGCATTTGCCGGGCTTGGTTATCCGGAAATTGTGGATTTCGGCGTGCTTGTAAAATACCAGAGGCGCGGGATTGGAAGCAGGCTGATGGATGCTGCGGAAAAGATTGCGGGGGATCACGCAGATACGGTTTTTCTGGGTGTCGGCCTGCACGGCGGCTACGGGAGCGCACAGCGCATGTACATAAAGCGCGGATATATTCCGGACGGCAGCGGGGTGTGGTACGGGGGGAAGGTTTGCGGGCAGTATGAAAATTGCTGTAACGACGACGATCTGGTGCTGTATCTGTCAAAGAAGCTGCGGTAATGCCGGGTGCTTTGAAATGGAGCTTGCTCTATGAAGGGAAGGAGATAATACATTGGCGGAAGAAAAACGGGTACAGATTATAAATTCATTTTATTCGGATATCTGCAACGAGGATGTCCGGTTGATGACGACAAAGCATGGCAGTGTTGAATTTTTGACGACAACAAAGTATATCGGGGAGTATCTTCCGGTTGACGGCAGGGGCGCGGCGGATACGAAGATTCTGGAGATTGGCGCAGGAACCGGGAGGTACTCGCTCTATTACGCAAAACAGGGCTATGATGTGACTGCGGTGGAGTTTGTCGGGAAGAATCTGGATATTTTACGTTCCAAGACCACGCCGGATATGAAAATATGCGCGAAGTGGGGCGATGCGGTGAATTTATCGGGACTGGCGGATGATACTTATGATGTGACGCTGGTATTAGGTCCACTTTATCATTTGTACGAGCGCGGGGATCAGGAGCGGGCGGTCAGCGAGGCAGTCCGCGTCACGAAAAAGGGCGGGATCATTGCGGTGGCGTATCTGGCAAGCGATTCAGTCATGATTGACTGGGCGCTGCGCGGCCATCATCTGCTTGACGGGATGGGAAAGGATTTTGACGGGAATTTCAAGATCATCAATTATCCGGAAGGGGTCTTTGCGGCTTTCTATATTCAGGAGTTAAAAGATCTGATGGCACAGTTTTCGGTCAGGATGGAGCATAATATCGCGACGGACGGGATGGCGCGGCATATGATGGAACAGATTGACGAATTGACGGACGAGGAATTTGCGGTGTGGATGAAATATCATTTCTCGACCTGTGAGCGGGAGGAATTGCAGGGCTACAGCAATCATTTGCTGTACATTTGCAGGAAAGTATAAAGGCGGAACCAAAGGGTTCCTGGAGGGCGGGAACTCATGCTGCCGGATTGTCAGGAATTTTTGCCGCTTGGCGGAATAACAGATCAAAAGAAATGAAAATAAAGTCTTAATTAAAAGAAAGAAGGTTGCAGTATAATGGAAAGAATTCAACGGCAGTACAGAATTCGCGGAGGATTATATGGCTTGCTGGTTGGCGATGCCCTAGGGGTTCCCTACGAATTTCATTCTGCCGATGAAATTCCGCCGTACCATGAGATCGAAATGACCCCGCCGGAGGGTTTTTCCCGGGCGCATCAGGGAATCCTGCCCGGAACCTGGTCGGATGACGGCGCGCAGGCGCTCTGTCTGCTCGACAGCCTGAGTGTCTGCGGGCGTTTTTGTCTGGGGGATTTTTCGGACAGGCTGCTTGCATGGTATGAGGAGGGGAAATGGGCGGTGGACGGCGAGGTGTTCGATGTCGGCATCCAGACCGGAGAGGCGCTTACTGCTTACCGGTCTGGGCTTGCACCTGAAAAATGCGGTATCCTGCGCCCGGACGGCAAGGGAAACGGCGCGTTGATGCGGACGCTGCCGCTTGCGCTCTGGCATGGGGGGACGGATAAGGAGTTGGTGCTTGCCGCGCATGACCAGTGCCGGATCACCCACGGTAATCCCTGCAATCATGTGTGCTGTGCATTGTACTGCCTTACTGCGCGGTATCTTACCGCGGGGCAGGAATTTGCCCCGGCACTTGCACGCGCCGTTAAGGTTCTGCGGGAGCTTTACCGGGAAATGCCGGATCACGAGAGGGAATTGGAGTGGAGCGTGCGGCCGGAGCTGCCGTGGCAGGGGAACGGTTCCGGGTATGTGGTGGACTGCCTGCGCAGCGCGTTTATGATTCTCGCACGGGCAGAAAGCTATGAGGAAGCCGTAAAACAGGCGGTAATGCTCGGTGACGACACGGATACAACGGCGTGCGTCGTGGGCGGGCTTGCAGGGATTGTGTACGGGGAAGAAGGGATTCCGGTGCGCTGGCTTAAGACGTTGCGCGGCAGGGAGGCTGTGGAAGGATTGTTGATGTCGGTACTTGGAAATTGATTCCTGTTTTCTGCGGATAAAAAGGATGGGGATGGTTTTGTAACAGAGAGGGTGCATCGACAACACAGAATGGAGGAAAATATGTACGCGATCGAAAATTACAAGGGCACGACACCGTTTAACGAGCAGTATGACGAGATTTATGAGTTTTTATTAAGGGCTTCGGACCGCGGTCTCAATGAGCATTTTCACTGGGGGCGGTTTGAGTGGATGATGGATAGCGGTTATCTGGCGGAAGATAAGCTCACAACGATTGCCATGTTCCGAAATTCCGGGGGCGGGATCGTGGGTCTTGTGACATACGATACCGGATGGCATGACAGAACATACCTGATCCACTCAGAAAATGATAAGGAATTGTTGAAGGAAATGGTTGCTTATGTACTGCGCACGGATGAACAGCCGATGATTAAGGTAAATTCTTTGGATGCTCCCCTGTGCGAAGTCCTCCGGGAAATGGGATTTGAGAAAAAACATACGAACGATCATGTTTTACAGATTGCACTTGACAGAGATTTGCATTACAATATTCCTGAGGGGTATAAGGTCGGCGGCATGGAGCTTGGCTTTGACCTATGGAAATGCCAGCTCGTGCTGCACAAAGGCTTTGACCATGAAGACGAGGGACTGCCACAACCCCTTGATCCGGATACGTTTGTGCTGACACCGCACGCGGACAGGGCGCTTAAGGTGTTTGCTATGGACGAAACCGAATATTGCGCACATTGCGGCCTGTGGTATACAAAGGGCGAAACGGCATATATCGAGCCGGTTGTGACGATCCCGCGCTGCCGGCGGCTGGGGCTTGGCAGGGCAGTGATCTATGAGGCCATTTCCCGCGCTAAAAGGCTTGGGGCAAAAAGAGCCGTCGTGCTGTCGCAACAGGAGTTTTATCACCGGATCGGGTTAGAATATTCGTCGGAGTTTTGTACGTGGGAGCCTAAAGCGGGGAATTTTTTGTAGTCCTGCGGGAAAGGAGGGGATGCCCCATGCAGGAAGGCAGATTGTTCCGGATTGTTTATCATCTATTGTCGAAGGGGCAGACCACCATCACAGAGCTTGCAAAAAAGCTTGAGGTATCCGAGCGGACAATCTACCGTGATCTGGATGCCCTAAGCGCCGCGGGAATCCCCGTTTATATGGAGCGGGGGAGGAACGGCGGCGTGCGGCTGATGGAGGATTATGTTTTAAGCCGCGAGCTGTTGTCGGAGGAAGAGAGAAAGGAACTGTTATCGGCACTGCAAAGTCTTTCGGCGGCAGGGGCTTACGACGCGGCACTTTTTCAGAAACTGTCGGCGCTGTTTCAGGTTTCCTCGGAGGAATGGTACGAGGTTGATTTTTCAAGATGGGGGGAAAAGACACGGGACAATGAAAAATTTGAATTGCTGAAACGCGCAGTAATTTACCGAAGATGTGTGCGGATTGTCTATGCGGGCAGTGGCGGGGAGGAGAGTGTGCGCACAGTGTGGCCGCTTCGGCTATCCTACAAGTCGAGGGCGTGGTATTTAAAGGCATGGTGCACGGATAAAAATGATTTCCGGCTGTTTAAACTGAACCGGATTTCAAAGTGGCAACTGCTTGATGAGAGGTTTACGCCGCCCGCAGGATGGGGGCGGGAAACAACAAATGAGGCAGTGAAATCTGCATTGCCTGACGAGGGCGAGCCGGACAAAAAGGCATCTTCCGCTTTGGGGCAGGAAAACCAACATGGGGCGGGCAGGAGCGGGGAAAGCCTGCTGGCAGAATGGGAACCGCCCCTGGTACGGCTGCGTTTTCCGCGCGGGATGGCTTACCGGGTGTTTGATGAATTCGAGGAGAGCCAGGTAACACGCACGGAGGACGGGGATTTCCTTGTGGCGGCACCGATGCCCGTGGATGAATGGGTGATCTCTTTCCTGCTTTCCTTCGGTACGCAGGTGGAGGTGCTGGAACCGGTGTATCTGCGGGAGCTTTTGGCGCAGAAGGTGATGGCGATGTATGAAAAATATAAAGAGCATGTGAAATGCGAAGGGGATAAGAAGCAAAGAGAAAAGAGCATAGGAAGTAAAAGAGAGATATGATGTGGAAGAATCTGTATTTGCAGATGCGGCGGGAAAGGTTGGAGAAAGTGCATTGCGCAGGGGGAGGGGCTAACTGGAAGTTTAGAAAGTAACCTGCAAAGAAAAATTCCGGATAAAACCTGACATACTCTGTCAGGTATTGTATGCTATGCTTTCATCAGAGGAGCACAACGGATTGCCGAACCGGCAAGAAACGGGTGCGAATCGCGCATATGTCGGCGGAGGCTGCCGGGCTGCATGGTATAGGCTGGTGTCTTTTGTCAGGCAATGCAAGAAAATAATAATGAAAAGGGGAAAAGACATGGCAAGACCTGTGAACAAACCGGAATTGCTGCAGGCGGCAGCAGAAAAATTTGAGGAACTGAACAATTTTATCACCTCCATGACCGAAAGGGAATTATCGACAACCTTTGATTTTTCGGGGATTCCCTCAAAAAAGGAGCGGCACTGGAGCCGCGATAAAAACCTGCGCGATGTGCTGATCCATTTAAATGAGTGGCATAATCTTGTATTAAACTGGGTTGCGGCGAACGAAAAGGGAGAGAACAAACCGCTCCTCCCGGCCCCTTACAACTGGCGCACATACGGCGACATGAATATGGAATTCTGGGAGAAGCACCAGAATACAACGCTTGAGGAGGCAAAAAAGGCGCTGGGGGAATCGCATAATAAGATGATGGCACTGATCGAGCGGTTTTCGCAGGAGGAGCTTTTTTCTCGCGGGGTATTTCCTTGGTGCGGCGACAATGCGCTTGGCTCCTACTTTGTTTCGAATATGTCCAGCCACTATGAGTGGGCGTTGAAAAAGCTGAAATCGCACCGGAAGATTCTGCGGTAAGGGGAAAAGTATGGTTTGGGGAGGATGACGGCCAGTTTTAAAAGGGGAAAGATATTATTTTGGATATTGTATGTCTTTTGTTTTATGCCTGATGATTTTTGTTTAACCTATCAATTGTGGCAGGTGGGGGATAAGCTACATCTGGCATGCGATAGTAGCATAGGGATATGAATTTTCCTTTGACTATTTTATTAACGGATTGTTTATGTCCGAAGGTTTAAGCCCGGTAGTTTGTAAGGAAGTTTTCCGTGCAGGGAGGAACCTTTGAGTGGCAAATTGCGTCGTATGAAACGCCATACTTCTTTGCATGTAAAAAAATGGAAGTAGTTTAACCATAAAACAAAAATTTTCCCACACAGGAAGTTGGAGGGGAACCCCATGCACTACGTAAAAGCCAAGGGAATCCTGTCAGCGCAGAACGGCATGAATCTGTACCGCGGCTGCCAGCATGGATGTATCTACTGCGATTCCCGCAGCAGATGTTATCATATCGAGCATGATTTTACGGATATCGAAGTCAAGGAAAATGCCATAGAGCTACTCGAACACGCGCTGAAGCATAAGCGCCGCAAATGCATGATCGGTACGGGGGCTATGACAGACCCGTACCTGCCCCTGGAAATGGAGATCGGCAATGCCAGAAAAGCACTTGAATTGATTGACCGGTACGGCTTCGGGGTGACGGTACACACAAAATCCAGCCGGGTATTGCGGGACATCGACCTTCTGCAAAAGATCAACCGAAAGACGAAGGCAGTCGTACAGATGACGCTGACCACCTTCGACGAGGAATTGTGCAGAAAGATTGAACCGAATGTCAGCACAACGGGCGAGCGCCTTGCGGCGTTGAAGGAGTTTCAGGCAGCGGGAATCCCCACGGTTGTGTGGCTCTCCCCCATTCTGCCGTTTTTAAACGACACGCGGGAAAATATTTCCGGTATTCTTCGCATGTGCAGTGAGGCGGGAGTTTACGGGGTGATCTGTTTTTCGATGGGGCTGACGCTTCGCGAAGGAAACCGGGAATATTTTTATTCACAGTTAGACCGTCTGTTTCCGGGAATAAAGGAGAGATACATTCGGATGTACGGAAATCAATATGTAATAGACAGCCCGAACAACAAGGCACTGATGCAGCTTTTCCATGAAACATGCGGCAGATATGGGATGGTGCATGACAACGACCGGATTTTCGAGTATCTGCACAAGTTCGAGGATAAGGCACAGAACGCACAGATGACTTTGTGGGACTTGCAGATATAAAAAGAATCAGAAAGGAAAAAATATTATGATTCAGGCAATTACCGACCGGCGCAGCATCCGGAAATATGAGGATAAACCCGTGCCGCGCTGCATGGTCGAAGAAATTATTAAAGCGGGAATCCTTGCGCCCTCCGCGAAAAACCGCCAGCCGTGGAAATTTGTTGTTGTGGCGGAAGGAGCGAAGGAAGGGATGCTCGCCGCGCTTGCTGCGGGGCTTGAGCGGGAAAGGCGGGAGCCGTTTCTTGCGGAGAGCGCCTGTCATCTGGACGGTGCAGAATACTCATTCAGCATTATGAAGCATGCCCCGGTCGTGATTTTTATTATCAATCCCCTATCAAAAAAGTTTGGGAGTGTGACGGGGGCTGGGGATAAGGGCTGTTACTCGCAGGAAGACAGAGTAGCGGAAATATGCAATGCGCAGTCCGTCGGGGCAGCGATTGAAAATATGATTCTGACCGCAACTAATTTAGGGCTTGGCAGCCTGTGGATCTGTGATACATTTTTTGCGCAGAAGGAGTTAGATGAATGGCTGGGTGCCGAAGGAGAATTGTTTGCGGCGCTTGCAATCGGCTACGCGGCGGAAGCGCCGCAGGCAAGGCAGAGAAAGGAGATGCGGGATGTTGTGGAGTGGAGAGAGAACTGACATGGGGCAGGAACTGGCGGATTTATTTGAAAGAAATTTTCCCTTCGTTGTGAGGGAGCATTCATCCGTTCTGCGGATTCTGGGACATGAGGGCAATGCCGTATTTGCAGAAAGGGATTCAAAGAACCGCCTGATCGGTGCGGCGGTCGTGAACCGGGGCACGATATTGATGCTCTGTGTTGACAGGCCATACCGCAGGCAGGGGATCGGCAGCAGGCTGTTAGCAGAAGCGGAGGAAGCTATCTGGAAAAACGGGTTTGAAAAAATCAATGTCGGAAACGGTTTTGATTATCTTGCACCGGGTGTACCGACCGCAAAGCGCTATTTCCCGGCGGAGAATGAGAGGCTGTATACGGGGCTTGATGAAACGGCGGGCGATTTTTTCACCCATCGGGGATATGTGCATTCATGGGATTGCAACTGCTTTGATATGCGGTTCCCGCTGAGTGAGTTTGGGCAGGACGGGCATGGAATCGGCGCAGAAATCGAGGGGATTACATACCGTTTGGCCTCGCCGGATGACCGGGTGGCGGTGTGCGCCTGCATGGATGACGCATTCTCGGAGTTTACGGTGTACTACCGGGATAATGCCCTGTATCAGGAAGGGGAGGGAGCGAGGGTGCTGATTGCGGTTTTTCGGGATGAGGTCGCGGGAGCCCTGATTGTGGGAGCGGAGGATACGGAAAAAGGGCTTGGCAGTGTGGGATGTGTTGCTGTCCGGAAAGGGTGGCGCGGCAGGCATATCGCGGTAAACCTTGTGACAATCGGGACAAAATATTTAAAAGACAGCGGTTTTCGGGAGGCGTATCTGAGTTACACCTACAGCGGGCTTGACCGTATGTACGGCTATGCCGGATATAAAATTTGCACATATTTTATGATGGCGGAAAAACGGAAGTAGAACGATTCTCTATATAAAACAGACAATATATTATATAACTTTTAGTGTAAATAAATCTATATAATAATTGAAACTTAGAGAAAACAGGAGCATGGATATGGAACTTTTAGAACAGGAAATTTCAAAGATTGAGGCATCCATCGACGAATATGACGAAGTTGATACCGTTGTAATGGCAGATAGCATACAGGCGATCAAGGAGGCAGGCTATAAGCTCGAAGCTGTTGAACCGTTATTGCAATTACTTGAGCGCCATCCGGCAGCATATTTTGGCGACCCTGGGGAAATCGTTCATTTTATTGAGGGGTTGGGAGGAGATTATGAAAAGTATCTTCTGGCATCCGTGAAAAGGAAACCGACGGTTACAACGATATGGATGATAAATAGATGTATTAATGCGAGAGAGGATAAAAAAGCGCTGATTGATGTTTTGAAAGAAATTATTAAGAGGGAGGATGTTGAACCGTATATTAAGGAACGCGCGCAGGATTATATAGATTTTCTGCCTATACCCCGTATCGCCCCTTGGAATTAAGAGGCGCTATTTGTGTTTATTCTGAGGGGAATTTTTTTAACCGAAGAATGCCAATCATATAATATTTCATAAAAGGAGGATAAAAACATGGGAATGTATCTCAGCTACAAGGAGGCGGACAGTGCGGGCATTGAGCGGATGATTGCCAGGTGCGGGGAGGAATCCCCCAAGGAGGATCCTTTATCCGGCTGCGAAAACAGTCTTCCCGAGGAACCGGAAGTGTACATATTATCGGAAGTGGAAGCAAAGGGTGAAGTCTGTTATCTGGATAAAATGTGGGACGGGCTCCACTGTCTGCTGACAGGCACCGGCGCATGCAGCCCGGTTTCCGGAAATCTGCTGAGCGAGGCGGTGGTCGGCGGACAGGCATATTCCGATGAAGGGGCGTATTTTGTCAGTTACATTTCTCCGGAGCGGCTGCCGCAGATTCTTGCGGCTTTGAATGAGTTTGATCTGGAAGCTGCACTTGAGGCATTTTCGCCGGAGCATTTTGAGCGGGAGGGAATCTATCCGCATATTTGGCTCAAGGAAGACAAGGAAGAGCTCAAGCGTGAACTACGGGCGGTGTTTTTGGTATTGAGGGATTTTTATGACCGGATGCTAAAGAAAAACAAGGGCGTAATTATGAGTCTTTATTGAGCTTAAAGGGGATAAAATAATGTCCGTTTGCATCAGTTAAGAGAAAAGATGCAGAAAGGAGTATGCCTGTGGAACATAATGAGCTGTATCAGCGGCTCGGTCTGCCACAGCAGGTGGTCGAAGCACTGTCGGAATACGGGAAAACACGTTCGGGAAGCTATCTGCTGAAAATAGAAGACTTGATTGCGGATATCGGGGTAATGAAGGGGCTGGAGGAGAAAATCAAAGATTTTGTGGGGGAAGACCCGGATGGCTTTGGAATGCTTTGGGAGGAGCTTGATATTGCGCGGAAAGTTTTTGACGAATACCAGAAGCGCGGGATTTGTACCGATATCTTTGATGATACCATGAAATTCTGTACCCGCTTTTTAAATGAGCATTATAGAATACATGGAACTTACTGTTTTGTCTGGGGATGGTGGTTTCCACGCCAGCTTTCCATGAGGGAATATAGGATTGGGGCGCTGGAGTATGAATTCTGCGAAGACCGGGTTTTTATCCATATCCCTTCCGATGCGGATTTGTCGAAACCATCCGTTATGGACTCGCTGACCCGGTACCATGAATTTTGCGGGAAGTATTTTCCAAAATGCAGCGGATTTTCGCTTTGCTGTGAATCGTGGCTTCTGTCCCCGGCATTGGACAAGCTGTTAAAGAAGGACTCCAACATTCTGCAATTCCAGGATATGTTTGAGATTACGGAAACCGACGAGGAGAGTATGGCAGTTATGGATTGGGTATTTCCCGGCTGTGCACAGGGTTTGGAGCAGCTTCCCGAAACAACAAGCCTGCAGAGGAATATGAAAAAATATCTGCTCTCCGGCGGGAAAGTAGGCTGGTCTAAAGGGGTATTGAGGTGCATGTAGGGAAAGGAACCACGCACAGGATGGCAATCGGGTTGGCATATTGAAGTCTATGCAGGAACACAAGACAGCATTGGGGTTGCCATTTTGAGGCTTATGCAGGAACACAAGACAGCATTGGGGTTGCCATCTTGAGGTTTAAAGCAGGAAATCGAGGCAGCAATCAGGCTGCCGGATTGAGGTTCATATATGAAAAAAGGAGTAAATAAATGAAGAAGACAGAAACTCAAATAAATATCCACGATTTCCCGGAGGAACTGCATCCTTATCTGGCGGGTGCAGATATTTTTGACAGCAGTTCAAGCCCGAAAGCGAAGGTTTATTTTATTTCGCCGCGCTATTATCTGAAGGTTGGGGAGCGGGGGAGTTTGATGCATGAGGCGTTTATGGCGCGCTGGTTTTACAAAAACGGGCTTGGTGTAGAGGTTATCTGGTACGGCGGAAGCGACCGGGATTATATGTTGACAAATGCCGCCGAAGGGGAGGACTGTACTGCCTTTCTTGACAACCCCGAACGGCTGTGCAGCGTGATGGCAGGGGCAATGAAAATGCTGCATTCTTTACCGGCTGCAGAGCTCCCGGCTTGCGTTGCCCGTGGGGATTATGAGAAGGCACTAAAAAGCGGCGGCGGGAATTATGACAGCAGTATCCTGATGCCGTGTTTTATGAAGCCTTCTATAGAAGAAACCACTTTGAAGGAGGGGACATCTTCCGGGGAGAAAATTATTTCGAATGCAAAAATTGCCCCGGCAGAAAAAATTTCTTTTAAAGAGGGGATTTCCTCGAAGGAGGAAGCGTGGGCGATTATGCAGGAAAATAAACACCGCCTGAAATGCGATACCCTGATACACGGGGATTTCTGTCTGCCGAATATCATGGTAAAAGACGGCAGGTTTTCCTGTTTTATTGATCTGGCAATGGCGGGGCTGGGCGATAAGCATATTGATCTTTATTGGGCTCTCTGGTCGCTGCAGTATAATCTGGGAACAGAAAAATATACGGATTATTTTCTTGACCTTTACGGCAGGGAAAATTTTGAATATGACATGTTGAGGGTGATTGCAGCATTTGAAGCGTTTGGCTAAAGAGTGCAGGGGATTATTCTATAAGGGATGCTGTCAGAAAGAAAGGGAAAAATATGTTGTATGCAGTAAGTCCGCCGGATACAAAGATATTAAAAGTGGAGCGGCGCGGGGATGGTCTTTGGCTGTCATCCGAATTTGGGATTCACCGCCTGTCGCCAAAAAATGCGCGCTGTATCCGTGTGTCGTTTACCCGCGAAGAAGATTTTTCAGTTACTGGCCGCCCGGGAGTTTTGGAAAGGGAAGATTATAAGGACTGGGACTTTGAGGTTACAGATGAGGAAATCGTTTTAAGAACGGAAGAAATCACACTTAAAATCAACCGGAATACTGCTTCCTATCGCTGGTTTGATAAAAACGGGAAGTTACTTTTGCAGGAAGCGGAAAAGGACAGCCGCAGTCTTGAAAAATTTGATGTGTTGAAAACAACAAGCGCAAAGACGGAGAAAGTTCTGACGGCGGACGGAGAAAAAGAGGTTATCAAAGAAAGCAGCAGTGAGGTGGCGGGGCATTGCTGGCATTCCAGGCTGAATCTCAAATTTCAGGATAAAGAAGAATTGTACGGGCTTGGCCAGCATGAGGAAGGATTTGGGTCACTTCGCGGAAATATGGTATATCTCCATCAGGCAAATAAAAAAATTGCACTTCCAATGCTGGTTTCCTCTATTGGGTACGGGATTTTGACGGACACTTACAGCCCGATGATATTCAGCGATACACCATATGGTTCCTACATATATTCCGAGGCAGTTCCGGAGATGGAATATTATTTTATGTACGGCGGCGATATGCGCGGGGTGATCGCGCAGTACCGTTTTCTTACAGGAAAAGCCGCCATGCTCCCGCGCTGGGCATTTGGTTATATACAATCGCAGGAACGGTATGAGAATCAGGGTGAGATTGAGCGCACCGTCAAAGAATACCGGGAGCGTGGGATCGGGCTTGACTGCATTGTTCTTGACTGGTGTTCATGGGAGGACGGGAAATGGGGACAAAAGACCCTGGATGATTCCCGGTTTCCGGAACCTAAGAAAATGATTGACAGACTACATGAAGACCATGTTAAGTTTATGATCTCCATTTGGGCAAATACAAATGAGGATACGGATAACTACGCCGAATTGGAAGAAGCCGGCTTGCTGCTTCCGGGATGCAGTGTCTATGATGCGTTCTCCGCCGAAGGAAGGGCGATGTACTGGGAGCAGGCAAAACGCGGTTTATATACCTATGGCGTAGATGCATGGTGGTGCGACAACAGCGAGCCCTTCAATCCTGAATGGATACATAATGAGCTTACTGAGCCTGCAAAAATGTATGAGGAATACTGCCGCTATGTCGGAAACCATATGCCAGTTGAAAAGTCGAATGCATATGGATTCTACCATGCAATGGGAATCTATGAAGGACAGCGCGCGGAAAATGACGGAAAACGGGTGGTAAATCTTACCCGGAGTGCATACACCGGGCAGCAAAGATACGGTGCGGTTCATTGGTCCGGGGATGTCTCCGCGACATGGGATACCTTAAAGCGCCAGATTGCCGCAGGGCTAAATTTTTGTGCAAGCGGCATGCCTTATTGGACTACGGACATCGGTGCTTTTTTTGTAAAGCGGGGAGCGCCGTGGTACTGGCGGGGGGATTTTGACCGCTGTTTTGATGATCTGGGATACCGTGAATTATTCACAAGATGGTATCAGTGGGCAGTCTTCCTCCCGGTCTTCCGCGGGCACGGCACGGATTGCAGACGGGAATTGTGGTATTGTGCAAATGATGATGTTCCGTTCTATGACGTGATAATTAAAATGAACCGGATGCGGTATGAGCTGATGCCCTATATTTATTCGGCGGCGGCAAATTGCTGGATAAAGGATGGCACGATAATGCTTCCGCTGGCATTTGATTATCCGGACGATGCAATCGCAAATAAAATAACCGACCAATATATGTTTGGCGATTCGCTTATGGTGTGCCCGGTAACGGAACCGATGTATTATTTGCCGGGTTCTAAGAAGATGGAAGCCGAAAAAACGCGCAAAGTGTATCTTCCAAAAGGCGGATGGTATGATTATTATACCAATGTTTATTACAAGGGAGGTAAATATATCACGGCGGATGCACCTATTGATAAAATACCGTTATTTGTCCGGGAAGGTTCGGTTATCCCGGTCAGTAAGCCGGCAGGGTCAACCGAAGAACTTTCCGGGGAGATTAAACTTCGCGTCTATGCGGGGCATGATGCTGTATATTACCTTTATGAGGACGCTTTTGACGGTTATGGATATGAGAGGGGAGAATACCGCATCACCCGGATTCGGTGGCATGAAAGGGAACATAAGATTGACGTGGAAAGCGAAACGCCAGATCAGAATGCGGAGAATAACGGGAAATACAGATACCAGATTGTACAGGAGGATACAGAAGTTTTTTGCCAGGGATGTATATAACAAAATATCCGGATAATGAAAATAATCGGAAGATTGGAGGAGTTCATGGAAATCAGATTTTTTGAAAAGCAGAATCAGGTATTGCTTCGCGAGGCGGCAAACCTGTTGGCGGAGGCTTTTCCGCATTGCTATGGTGACTGTACGGCGGAGGATATGGAAGAATATCTCGAGGATGAAAGGATTTTGCTGATGGCGGTGGAGGACGGGCACTTAGCAGGTCTGGTGGGTGCGATGCCGCAGTATGACTGTGCCTGGGAGCTGCACCCGCTCGCTGTCCGAAAAAACTGCCGGCACCGTGGGGTTGGCACGATGCTTGTCCGCGCGCTGGAGAAGGAATGTGCGGAAAGAGGTGTGCTTACCATCTATCTTGGAACGGATGATGAATTTTGGCAGACAAGCCTTAGCGGGACGGATTTATTTGAGGATACCTATAATAAAATCCAGAATATAAAAAATTTAAAAGACCATCCATTTGAATTTTACCAGAAGCTTGGCTATCAGATTGTAGGGGTAATCCCAGATGCGAATGGGAAGGGAAAGCCGGATATTTTTATGGCAAGGCGGATTCGGACGGAAGAAATGGAAATGTAACAAATGGAGAAGGTTGCAGGAAAGGAAGAAAGTTTATATGGAAAATGAAACTTGGGTCATGCCGACGCATATTGTTGCAGGTGCGGGAATTGTGACAAATGAAAAGGACGAGGTGCTTCTTGTGAAGACCTACAATTCCGGATGGGTATTTCCGGGCGGGCAGGTTGAGGTAGGCGAGAATGTGATTGACGCGGTAAAGAGAGAGATCATGGAGGAAGCCGGGGTGGAGGTGGAAGTCGGGGAATTGTTCTGCATTGCTTCCAACACGAAAAAATATCCGGGGCACAGCGGTGTAAAGGAAATACCGACTAAGGTGATGCTGGATTTTATCTGCCGGGCGGTGGGGGGAGCGCCAAGGCCGTCAGACGAAAATTCCGAATCGAGGTTCGTACCGAAGGAGGAAGTGCTTTCGCTGATTCAGGCACCTGCGGTAATGGAGCGTTACAAAGCGTATCTGGAATATGCGGGCAGACCGGTTTATATGGAATATGTGACGAAACCGGTGTTTGAGATGAAGTTAAAGCGTCTGGTTTGAATTTGGTCAGTGGATTTCTTTCGATATTAGGATGCCTTGTATTATTGCACTTTTAGATAAATATCAAAAGCTTTACGACGTAGTTGTACAAATTTTGTGGGAACCATCGTTTATGAAGGTCATAGTAAACTTCCTTTGTGCCTTGCCCATAAGAGAAAAAACCAGGAAAAGGATGAAGATTTTAAGGTTTTTTAATCACAACAAAACTTGAGAATAACGGGAAATTATGGAAAGCATAAAACGGATTTTTTGGGGGTAACAGAATGGAAAAGGGACGTATTATTTTTCTGAACGGGGTAACAAGTTCGGGAAAAACATCAATTGTTGAAGCAATCCAGGAGCGGGATGATGTATTCTTTTATGTTGTTGCGAATGATTTATTTCAGGAGATGGTCGGAGATAAATATTTGCGCGAGAACTATTGGAAATATCTTAGCGAAGTAATTATTATGATGTACCACACTGCGAAACTCTATTCGGATATGGGGAAAAATGTGCTTATTGATGGAATATTGGTTGAAAGGGATGAAATAGCGCCCCATTATCAGCAGTTGCTGGAAATTCTGAAAGATAATCCGCTGGATTTGGTTGAAGTGTACTGCCCGTTAGATATCTGCAGAAAAAGAAATATTATTCGCGGGGACAGGTATGAAAGCCAATCGGATGAACAACATGAACGGATGGCAGAAAATATCGAGTACAGTTTGAGGGTGAATACAAGTTTATGCAGTGCGGAGGAATGTGCCGATATGATTATTAAGGAATTATTTTAATCTATCAATTGTGTTAGGTGGGGGATAAGCCCCCATCGGACAGGCGGGAGCAGCATAGGGATATGAGGAAGTAGGGAACGGATCCCGAATTTCTATAACGGAAAAGAAAGATTTTGTGTTACAGATCAACAAGAATAGTATTTGACTTTATGGTATCAGAAGGCAGTATATTTGGGAAGGGGAAAACGATATGTATGATTGTGGGTTTACAAAGGAAAATAATTGGTTCAGGTATCGTGCAGGGGCGATCATTATTGAGAATGAATGTGTTCTTTTTGTAGGCAATAAAAATGAAGACTATCTATATTCCGTTGGCGGCGGTGTCCATATGGGGGAAACTGCCGAGGACGCAGTGCGGAGGGAAGTTTTTGAAGAGACGGGTGTACACTATGAAATTGACCGTCTGGCTGTGATTCATGAAAACTTCTTTAATGAGAACAGCGGCACGCTGAAAGGCTTAAATTGTCATGAGATCAGCTTTTATTTTTTGATGAAACCGAGGGGGACGCAGGAACTTCACAGCGACAGTTATTCTTATGGAGCAAAAGAAGAAATGCACTGGATACCGATAAAAGACTTGGATAAATACAAGGCCTTTCCAAGTTTTATAAAGGAATATTTAAGTGAAGAACATTGCGGGATTGAACATATCATCACGGACGAGAGGATATAACAAATCCGGGATTTTCCGATATATAAGCCTGTCAGGAATAGGCTTTGAAGGGATAAGTTCGAAAGAAACCGACTTGAGAAGAATTAGCCTGAAGGGAATAAGTTCGAAGGAATGCACCTGATAGGGAGCGTGCTCGATACTGGAACTCGGAAAATGAAAGACTATGGGGGAAGTGCTGTCCGGTAATAGGAGAATCATATGGGAATATCAAAAAAAGGAAAAAGGACAATTATATATCAGGAAAAGGAATATGTCTGGTGGGTGCGGCAGGAGGTGGAATATCAGGATGCCCCCTGGCTGACCGTCGCCTCATCAGACAAAAGCCTTGTGCTGTCCTACCGGGTGGAGGGAGGCGATTTCTTTGTTATCAGCAAGGGAAGGGTATTTCAGGGCAGGGAAACTTCGGGGAAATGGGAGTATTACTGGTATCCGTTCGGAAAACGCACCCCGCCGCTTGTGATTACGCCGGGTTTTGTGCGGGAGCTGATTGCATGGGCGGTTTCCGGGCGCGGTGCGGTGCTGATTTCAGGGAAAAAGCCCGTGTTTAAGATGTTATATCTTCTCGTTTTGTGTGATGAAGAACTATCTTATGATAATTATAAGGAAGAATTTTGTATCGGGATTTTTTCGACACATAAAGAGGCGGAAGCGGTTGCGAAGCATTATTTGGGGAATGTGGAAGGATTTAAGGATTATCCCTGCAGTTACCGGATCGCGGAGAAAAAAGTGCTGGGGGATGGAAACTGCGGCAGGGAAGACGGCAAAAGAGATGGTAAGAAAGAGGACAATAAGAAAAATAACAGTAAATATATGCAAGGTTCTTTAGAGAATAAAGACGGCAGCGTGGAAACGCGCGAGGGAAGTGAAACAGGGAAGGAAACGGTCAGGAAAGAAACCGGAAATAGAAAAGATTGCGGCGCAGAGAAGGATAGCGGTGAAGACTGTCCGTGTATGGATATGGATGAGGTTTACATGGTTTACGGGTGGAACGAAAACGAGCAGGGGGATGAGATACATATTGTAGAGAGCGAATGTTTTGTGACGGAGCTTGCCGCGAGGCAGGAGATGGTGATGATGAAACAAATGTATATGCGGACGGAATGGTGCATCAGCCGTTTCCGGATCGGTGAATGGAAGTGGACGGAAGGATTTGTGCGGGTGTAATACCGGCAATCCGCTATCGGAAAACAGGGGGATGTATGGAAGCATATTCTGTAAAAACAGAAACCAGTGTGGACTCCATAGAAATTGTGCCTGATAAAATGGAGGATGCCATCCGCGTAATGCAGGAAGTCGCCGAATGGGCACGCGGGGCGGGGTTTCGGGTCTGGCCGCAGGAATGGCTGACAAGGGATGAACTGGTATCCGACGAGGCAAAACCGGAGAACTTTTTTATTGGGATGCTCCGGGGGAGAATCGTATGCGCGTTTATCCTGCAATGGAGCGATTCGGAATACTGGCCGGATGAGCCGGAGTACGCGGCAGCTTATATCCACAAGCTTTGCGTGCGCAGGGAATTTGCGCACTGTGGAATGACAAAAAGCATCGTCGCGGCGGTTCGCAGGCCCTGCATGGAAAAAGGAATCCGGTATATCCGGCTGGATGTGGGGCTGGATGAGAGAAAAATCCGAAAGATCTATCTGAATGCCGGATTTAAGATTGTTGATATTATAGATTATGAGAACGGAAATTCGATGGCGTTGTATGAGATGGAGGTATGAGGAGTTTGTCAAAATATTTTGCAGGAACGGATTATAATCAGAATTTCCGCTTATTTTTTCAGATGCAATAATGCGGCCGTAAGTATTGGGATTGTCAGTTTTGGATTTATAGAATAGAAAAATCAGGATTGTCAGTTTTTTTGTATATAGAAATAGAAAACCTCTATTTAGCAGAAACGAAAAAAGGTTTTATCTGGGATTCAGGAGGGAGTATGGCAAAGAAGCGTAAAACACTTCCAAAGGAAATGCGCGCACTTTTGGAAAATGGGGATATCACTGCGGCAAAGGAGCAGTTTTTGCGGTGTGAGCCCAATGCGGTAACGGGGAAATACGGCTCCAATATTTTTTCCATGTCACCTCTGCCAAGGGAATTTGCCTTTTGGGCAAAGGAGCAGGGGGCGGATATCAATTTTAAAGATTATTACGGGAAAACGCCCATTTTCCATCATGCTTCCACCTGGAACGGGGATGTGCAGCTTTTAATTGATCTGGGTGCTGACGTGGATGTGGCAAATGATTTTGGTGTTACAATACTGCATATTGCGGCTATGTATGGGCGTACCAATGCGGTGAACGCCTTGCTGGATGCCGGGGTTTCCGTCGACAGGAAATCCGGCAGAATTGATTGGCCGGGATATTTGACCCCATTGGAAAAGACACTTGACCAAGCCCGTTTGCCGTATAAAGAACTCCTGGAAATCACGGAAATTCTTTTGGGGCATGGAGCTGAGATTACAGACCGCGCCCGCGAATTTCTGCTGAAATCGGCAGAACATTTTCAGAGGGTGAAGAGGGGAATCGAAGATATGGAGTTTTTGTGCTGCCAGACAGAAAATTTGGAAAAACTCTATCGAATATTTGATGTGAAACCAGTGGAAGAAAAGATATTCCATGACGGTGTATCACCGATCTGCGTGCCGGAAAATTCCGGGAGTAAAGCATTTCACTGGCTTTGGGATTATCTTGTTCCGCCTAAGGGGAAGGCGCAGACCGCCCAGGGCGAGGTGATTCGGATTGCAGGGAAGGTGAACCATGAGATTATGGGGAATGGCGGAATGAACTGGGACGGCGATTTTCGAAAAATGCTCCGCATATTCCCGGAGTATCTCCGTCTTGGAAATCCGCTGAAAGACGAGGATATTGCGCAGGCGGAGAAAACCGTAAAACTTTTGCGGGATGGGAGAGATCCGGGGGACTTGTCCGTGTCTTTGATAGCCTTTGCAGTGGCCTGGGTGTCGTTGAATCCGGAAGTGCTTGATCCGCTGGGGGCAGACTATTTAAGGTGAAATCCTGTCTTGACCTGTCTTTAAAATTTATTAACTTGGAAAAATTTGGATAAATAGAAATAAAAATGCAATATTACAAAAAATATACACGAAACTCTGCCGGAAATTGGGTGGATTTTTACCTTTGTAGGATGATTTGATAGGATAACTTGACATGTTTTGTTATATTATGGAATATTTTGGCGCGTTTTAAGGGGTGTCATGGGAGGAGGGAAAATCATTGGATGGGGAAATGTTTGAATTAAGAGCGGAGGAGGAAAGAAACGATGGTTGAGTATAGAGAATTAAATTTAGAGGAAATCAACCGGGAATTGTTCCGGGATTTTATACGGCATCAGAAGGTTATAAAATGCTTGCGGAGGCAGGACGGCGAGTGGGTGGTTAAGGACGATCCGTTTATTGACGACTGGTCGGAGGAGGATTACCGGACGCTGGTTTCCTGTCTGAAAAACACGTTGTCCACGGGCGGCTTTGTATACGCCGCGTTTGCAGACGGCAGCTTGAAAGCGTTTGCATCGGTTGAAGCGGAGCCGTTTGGCGGGGAGCAGGGATATCTTGATCTGTCCTGCATCCATGTGTCGGAGGATATGCGCGGGCAGGGCATTGGAAAGGTGCTTTTTTGTGCGGCAAAGGAATGGGCGCGGGTGAGGGGCGCGAAAAAACTCTATATTTCGGCGCATTCCGCGGTCGAAACCCAGGCATTTTACAGGGCGATGGGGTGCGTCGAGGCGCAGGAGTACAATCAGAAGCATGTCGAGGCGGAGCCTTATGATTGTCAGATGGAATGCAGTCTGGAAGTAACGGGGAGTTGATTTTGTGTTTTTACAGGCAAAGAAGAAAGCGGCGTACGGACAGCGTTATTTTTGGGCGGGCAGGAAGATGTGGAAAGGGAGCGTGCAGGGGAGAACGATGCAGGGAAGAAGCAGATTGGAGGGGAAGATATGGAAGAGAAATATTCCGGGAGGGATGGTGCGCACAAGAAGCATGGTGGAAAGGAAAGGGCGGTGATGATGCCCGCAGGCGGGAAAAATATGGAGGAAGGAAGGAACATGCCCCCGGTGGTGAGGGGAGCCTGCACAGAGGAACTTTCGGAAATCCTTGAGTTATATCTGTTTTTACATGAAAAGGAAATCCCGGAGGATAATGACCGGCTAAAGACGACATGGAAACAGATTATGGAAGATGAGAACCATCATTTGATCGTCTGCGAGGTGGAGGGGAAGATTGTTTCCTCCTGCGTCTGCGTGATCATCCCGAACCTGACGCGGAATGTCCGCCCATATGCCTTTGTGGAAAATGTGGTGACACATGGGGATTACCGGGGCAGAGGGTATGCGACAAAATGCCTCCATTATGCAGAGGAAATTGCCAGAAGGGCGCACTGTTACAAAATGATGTTACTGACCGGTTCCAAACAGGAGAGTACACTGAATTTTTACCGGAATGCGGGTTACAACAGTGCGGATAAAACGGCGTTTATCAAGTGGCTTGAGCTGTGAGGGTGCTGTAAGGAAGGGCAGTACCTGACGGCTTCAAAAAAAGCCTGAGGGAGTGATAATGCGGTAAATCGTATTGCAGTGTCAAAGTAAGATACTGGAGATGTCAAGTTTGAAAGTAGACATTCAAACTTCTTATGGAAGCAGTATCGCGACGGGCTCGCGGTATGCAATGGGGTATAGAAATGAAGATTACTACTTTAGTGGAAAACCAATCAAATTGCGATCTAAAGCCAACACATGGATTGTCCCTGTACATAGAAACAAAAAAGCACAAGCTCCTGTTTGATTTAGGACCTGACCGTATCTTGTTCGAAAATGCGCGGAAAAAGGGCATCCGCCTGGAAGAAGTGGATACGGTGGTGATCTCGCATGGACATATGGATCATGGCGGGGCACTGGGGCATTTTTTGGAGATTAACCACAAAGCGAAGATTTACGTGCAGCGGAAAGCATTTGACCCGCACTATTCAAAATTTCTGTGCTTTTCCATTCCGGTCGGGCTGGACGGCAAATGGAAGGAGAGCGGGCAGGTTGTGCTGCTCGACGGAGATTATACTGTGGATGAGGAGCTGCAGCTGTTCGTAGTTCCGGAGACGGGAAAATGTTTTTCGCCGGCAAACGTTAAGCTTTTTTCAAAAAACGGGCGTGATGATTTCCTGCATGAGCATAATCTGCTGATTTCGGAAAAGGAGAAAGTGCTGATCATGGGCTGCGGCCATGCAGGGGTTGTAAATATACTTGAGAAGGTAAAGGATGAAAAGCCGGGATATTGCATTGGCGGATATCACCTGATGAATCCCGTTTTGGGGAAGATGGTTCCGGAAACCCTGCTCGGGGACATTGCCGCAGAGCTGGAAAAGTATCCGGGGATGCATTTTTACACATGCCATTGTACGGGGAAGCGTGCGTATGAATATTTGCGCAGCCGGGTGACGGACATGAATTATCTTTCGTGCGGCGAAACGCTCACCATCGGGGAGGCGTGAATGAATCTTTTATTTACTGCGTTCCGTGGAACCTCCTCGGAACTTTTGCTGCAGGAGACCGGATGGCAGGGACTGGTTCTTCCCAATGATAAGAGGAAGGACGCGGAGCTGCTGAGCCGGGAGATTTCATCCGGAAAATATCATTTTATATTCAGCTTCGGGCAGAAACCGAACATCCGGGATAAAGTTTATATTGAGACGACGGCAAGAAATGCGTCGGATGCCCTGGAAACGGAATTTGACTGTGAGAGACTTGCGGGTGCTTTCCGGAAGGGCGGGATGGAGATAAGGATTTCGCAAAATGCGGGAACTTCGTTTTGCAATCATCTGTATTGGAGCGGTTTGAAAAATATCCGCGAAAACCGGATGGATATGAAAATGGTTTTTGTACATATTCCGATGCGGAAGAATATTTCCGAATTCGGGGAATTCTGCAGAGGGATTCGGCTGGCTGTGGAATGTTTCTTATCTGAGGAAAACGGTTTTCCTAAGAGGGCGGGTTCCCATTAAAAAGGGAACTGGAAGGTCCGGAACGGAAATAGGGATTTCACAAAAAAGGATTGAAAAAAGATCTCATAAAATTTAGCATGAAAAAATAAGCGGCCGGAGGCATACCCGGCTGCGGGAAGGAAGGTATTACAATGAAAAAGACGGAAGTGAGGCTGCCCGAAAATGGGCGGGAACTGTATGGAGTGCTGATTGAGCCGGAGGAGGCGGGAAAATATCCGGCAGTAATTTTCAGCCACGGCTACAACGGTTCGGGAAGGGATTTTGAGTGGCTGGGGGAGCATCTGGCGGAGCATGGAGTGGCGGCATTCTGTTATGATTTCTGCGGAGGGTCCGTGAATTCCCGCAGCAGTATGGCAACCACGGACATGACCATTTTTACGGAGAAGGAGGATCTGCACTGTGTGCTCCGGTTCATGAAGGAAAACGGCGCGGTGGATGAGAAAAATATCTTTCTGTTCGGAGGCAGCCAGGGTGGTCTGGTTTCCGCGCTTGCCGCGGAGGAGGCGAAGGACGATGTCCGGGGACTGCTCCTTTTGTTCCCTGCGATGTGCATTGCCGATAATTGGAATAAAAGATTTCCTGAGGAAAAAGATATTCCAGCGGTACAGGAGTTATGGGGGATGAACCTCGGAAAGAAATTCTTTGCAACGCTTAGGGGATTTGATGTTTATCAGCAGATTGGCGGGTATGGGCGCAGTGTGCGGGTAATTTATGGGGAAGACGACCCGATTGTTTCGCTCGATTATATGGAGCGGCTGAAGACAGTTTATAAGGATATGGAACTGTATATTTTTAAAGGAGAGGGGCATGGGTTTTCCGAGGAAGGAAACCGCAGGATGGCAGAACTTACGCTGGAGTTTGTTCGCCAAAATAGTGTAAAAAGGACGGAGAGCTAGGATTACAGCAAAATGCTCCGATTTGCAGGATTAAAAATAGTAAATACATCAACTATTGTTGTGGTTAATTTTTGAAGGGAGATAATAAATGCAGGAGATTATCACAGTATTTGTCCGGGTGGAGCAGGCGCTTTCCGTTAAAGGGCAGACCGGCAGTGCGACAATGCTTCTTTTTTCAGGTTATGCACAGGGGGAAAATTTCAAGGGGAAGATCCTGCCGGGAGCGGTGGACTGTCAGAAGGCAGGGGTGGATGGCTTTACATTATCTGCTAGGTATATCCTTGAGGGGGAGGACAGTGCGGGCAAAAGCTGCAAACTTTTTATTGAAAATAACGGCGCGGCGGATAAAACTGGGGCAATCCACACAAAACCGCTTATCTATACTGATAGCGAATGTTTGAAATGGCTGGAAACCACGCCTCTTATAGGATATATTTCCGGGCAGGGAGAAGTGGTGGAAGTACATATATGTAAAGATGAGGGCATATAATTCTTTTGGTGGTGCCGGTGCGTAACGGGTCTGGATTGTGGTATGTTTTTAATTGTTCGGTTCAACCTATCAATTGTGCCAGGTGGGGGATAAGTCCCATCGGACATGCGAGAGCAGCATAGAGATATAATTATCTTTAACAGAAAGGTGCTGGTTTAATAAGATTGCAGAAGATGTGGTGATTCAGAATCAGACAATTTAGACGGAATAAAATAAAAGGAGTAAAGTAAATGAAACTTTGTATTGCAGTGGCTTCATGCAGGGAATGACGGATTGCATGAAGCGTAAGGTGTAAGTATACAGCACATGGAAGTGAGTTATTTTTAACTGTGCAGTATTCTGATTTCCGTCATGCCTTGCATTTTTTGTAGAAGCATGGTGTAAACGTCGGATTTAACCTGTCGATTATGTGGCGTACAAGCCCTATCTGACGGGCGAGAGCAGCATGGGTTTTGCTCTATCCGGCGTTGGTATGTCTCAAAATAAAAAGGAGCAAGGCATTATGAAAAATACATTAA
The DNA here is from genome assembly GCA_947053345.1 of uncultured Lachnospiraceae bacterium. Lineage (GTDB taxonomy): Bacteria > Bacillota > Clostridia > Lachnospirales > Lachnospiraceae > RGIG4057. The sequence goes on along the minus strand of CAMRSM010000012.1, from coordinate 61,768 downwards.
AGGAATTGAAACAGTTTATTATTCTCTGGCTTACCCAGTCGCTTTCTGCACTTGGCAGTGCAATGACGGGTTTTGCGCTTGTAATCTGGGTATATCAGGGGAGCGGTTCGGCGTTTACAACGGCATTATTGACTATTTGCTCGTATGCGCCATATATTTTATTAAGCATTTTTGCAGGTGCGGTCAGCGACCGTTGGAATAAAAAGGTTATTATGCTGGTCTGCGACAGCTTTGCGGCACTGTGTACGGTCATGGTGTTTGTGCTTTTGAAAACGGACAGCATAAGGGTATGGCATCTGTACATCTTAAATGCGTTAAACGGGCTGATGAATACCATCCAGCAGCCAGCTTCGGATGTGGCGGTTACGCTCTTAACGCCGGAGAAATACTATCAGAAGACAAGCGGGATGCGGTCGTTTTCCAACTCGATGGTGACGATACTGACCCCGGTATTTGCCTCGGCAGTGGTTGCATTTGCGGGGATTGAGGCGGTGATTGCCATCGACCTGCTTACCTTTCTGGCGGCGTTTCTGTCGCTGCTGTTTTTTATCCGGATTCCGGAACTGCAAAAGCCTGGCTCCTTGTTGGCGGAAACGGAAGCAGAACCTGCGGCGGTTTTGTGGATGCCGGATGAAAATGATAAGGCAGGCGGAACTGCAAAGACGGATGGAAATAAAGATATAGCAGGCGGAGCTGCGAAGAACAACGAAAAAAATGACACTGCATGTAAAACTGTAAAGAGCGACGGAAGAAATAATATCCTGCAAACAGCAAAGGAAGGGATCGATTATCTCAGGGCAAACAAGGGGATTTTGTGGCTGATGCTGTTTTTGGCGGCAATCAATTTTGTTGCCTCGGTCTATGAGGCAGCGCTGCCGGCAATGGTTTTGTCGATGGAGAATGAGAAGGTGCTTGGAGCGGTCAATACCTGCGTGGGAGTTGCGACACTTGCGGGGAGCGTGATTGTAACCCTGCTTCCCGCGCCAAAAAACAGAGTCCGGGTGATCTGCAACTGCCTGCTGTTTTCGATGAGCACGGAAAACTTTATGCTTGCATTTGGTAAAAGTCCTCTGGTCTGGTGTGTCGGGGCAATCCTTGGGTGGCTGTTTATTCCGTTTATGAATGCGAACATGGATGTGATTTTCCGAACGAGGATTCCGGCTCAAATGCAGGGGCGCGTGTATTCGGTAAGAAATACACTTCAATTTTTTACAATCCCGCTCGGATATCTGTGCGGTGGGTTGCTGGTGGATCAGGTTTTTGAACCGCTGATGGAGGCAGCGCCGCAGGGAGGCATTTTGACAGTTCTGTTTGGCAGCGGAAAAGGTTCGGGAGCGGCATTGCTGTTTTTTGTGGCAGGAATCGCGGGCGTGGCAGTGTGTCTGATTTTCCGGCGGGTGAAGTACATTCGAAAGATGTGTTAGGAAAAGATAGAGGATAATATCTGTCTGAAAACAAAGTATTTCTGTTATCTGTGAATGTGGTGAAAAGGGGCATGGTGGTTGCTATGCCCCACACTTTAAAGTGGCAAATTAGAAATGGAAGTGGTATAATCATGGATAGAAACTGGAATTTCAAATTTATGAAGGGGGGAACAGATACTATGATTACAGAAAACAAATATCCAATATTCGAATTTGATGATAACAAAGATGCAAAATTAAATCCGACAGCCTTTGTAGACCAATCTTTTGAAACGGACAAGTTAGTGATTACTTTTTTTCCTGAGGTTGTGAACAAGTTAGCAAACGAGGGTAAGATTACGCTTGAAAGAACGATTGGCGGCGAGAACCCTGTCTTAATCTATCGCTTTTTAGATGATGATATTCTGATTACATTGGGACAGGTAGGATGCCCTGCCTGCGCAGGAAATTTGGATTTATTTAACGCCATGGGTATTACTAAGGTTATGTTCTGTGGCGGCGGTGGAGTTCTCGATAAAAATATTGAAGTGGGTCAGATCCTTGTGGTGGATGGAGCAGTTAGAGATGAAGGGTTTTCATATCATTACATAGCACCTTCAAGATATATCTATACAAATCCCAAAACCACCGAAAAAATCATACAGTATTTAAATAATAATTCGATTTCGTACACCCGGGGGTTGACCTGGACTACAGATGCCATATTTAGAGAAACTGCTGACAAAATAGCACGGAGAAAAGAAGAGGGGGCAAAGATTGTGGAAATGGAACAGGCAGGGTGTATTGCTGTTTCACAATTCAGAGGTTTCGAATACGGGGCATTGATCTATGGCGGGGACGATGTTTCGCAGGACGAGTGGAGTGATAGAGGCTGGCGCAGCAGGGAGGGAATCCGCTATGACCTTGTGCAGCTTTGCAAAAAGCTGGTTGAAGTATTATAGGGATAATGCGGAACTAAAAAACAGCCCCCCCCCGGAAGAACTGGGAAGGGATTTCTAAGAGGGAAGCGGATGGAAATGCCTTCCGGGGAGAGGAGTTATGGAGGGGGGTGCGGAACTAAAAAACAGCACCCTCCGGAAGAACTGGGAAGGGATTTCCAGGAGGGGAGCGGATGGAAATGCCTTCCGGGGAGAACAGTTATGGAGGGGGGTGCGGAACTATAAATAGGAGGAAAATCGAATGGGACTTGATCTTTATGCCGGGACATTGACCCGGTACTATGCAAACAACTGGAAAAGTGCTGCCAGACAGTGGGCGGAGGCAAACGGGCTTTCGTTCAGCCGCATCACACCGGATGGCGAAATCATTGCGGAGGAGGAAGTATCCGCGGACGAGGTACAGTGTGCCGTGGAGGAATGGCGTGACCAGATCCTGGCAGCAGTCACTGTGCCGGGGAAAAAGCCCTATGCTGCATGGCAGGAAGACAATGAAAAACCTTATTATACGGACAAACCGGATTGGGATGCATTCGGGGCGATGCTTCTGGTAGCAGCGTGTTATTTTTACGGGGAACCCATACCGGAAACGGTATCAAAAGGCTGGGATTTTGAAGAACATCCCCTGATTAAACGGCTGTCCCAGGAACCGGAAAATATCTGGTCTTTATTCCGCGACACTATAATGTGGCTTCCATTGCCGGACAGCTTTTTGTTTCATGCGCCAAGACCTACCGGAGATCAGGCAACGATTGCCACCACGGCTGCGCTCCGCTTAGAACTTGAAAGGTTGAATGAACTGGCGTGGCATGCGGATGAAAATACAGTGCGCGACTGGATAAAGAGCGAAGGATATCCGGTGGAAGGTGTTATTGGCGAGGACGGAACATTTTCACAGACAGAACTGCCGGAACAGACGGAATATAATACAGAGTCCCTGGCAAAATACGCATTTTCCATATTTTACCAATCACTGCAATTTGCCGAGGAAAATCAAGTGCCAATTTTGATGGATTTTTAAGAAACCGGGAGGAGTTTTCTGTATTTGTGGATATTGTGTAAATAGAGGAATAAGCAAATTATTATGAATAATGATGATGAGTTTGTTTATGCAAACGCTAAAATTAGAAATGAAGAAAAGCTGCTTTTGGTGCAGAAATACCATTTGAAGCATGAACACAATGCGTGGTATTCGGAAAGGGAAAACTCTCACAGTTTATGATGATTTCATTCGTTTGTGCAGGGAGCTAGAGGAATTTGAGCCGGGAGATGATTCGGATGGTATTATGGTGTATCCTGAACAAAGGCTTTGAGGTTGCTGGAAAGGATATATGGATATGGCAAAAAATTTTATGGTTCGGCGGCTTACGATACCGGAGCTGCCAATACTTTCGGAACTGTTTGATTACAAAGATGTGGATGAGATGGTGCAAAAGACAGCAAAATTTATCCGGAATGGCTGCTGCGATATTTATGTGCTGTTCCGGGAGGAATCCTTACACAAGGAATTACCTGACTCGGGGGAATTTTACATAAAACGGGAATTTCCCATGGAACAGGGGGTTCCTCCGGTAGACGAATCTTTAAAACAGAAATTTTCTTTTGGACAGGAAGTTTCTTCAAGTCAGGAACTGCTTGGTGAGATACATGTCGGCTATTGCAGCACGGATAAGGAGGAGGCTGTACCCGGAAAAAGGGCATATTTGTTTGCTTACCGGATAAAGAAGGGACATCATAATAAGGGGCTTGGGACATTTTTGCTGCGCCAGGTGCTCTGTGAGCTGGAAGCGCAGGGGTACGAGGAATTTACGATCGGTGTGGAGGACGACAACGAAAGTGCAAAGCATATTTATCATAAACTTGGGTTTCGGGAGGTGCTTGGGAGAAGGGTCGGGCAGGATGATGAGGACAGCAATCCCTATGAGTACAACCTGCTTTTAAGAAGGAAGCCGCAGTGCCATGATTTTGTTTTTGTTATCGGAGCCAGCGGTATCGGGAAATCTACATTGTGCCGCAATTTGTACGGACATTACCGGACAGCTTACATGGAACAAAGCCAGGCACCGGAGTTTGAAACACTTACGGGGGAGGAAAATGTCACGGGAATCACGGAGGAGGAAGCATGCTGGCAGTGGCTTGTTTCGTCATTAAAATGCTATTACAATTTAGGGTTTCGCAATGTGGTCTGTAGTGATCTGGACGATCTGCGGGTGCGCGATATCCCGGAGGTTTTTAAGGGCTTTGATTTTGTGATCCTGCGGCTTATTTGCAGTGATTACAAACAGAACTATGAGCAGATGAAAAACCGGGGGGACGGGCTGGTTGATTTTGAATTGCTTAATAAAATGTCGCAGAAAATTACAGACCGTCCCCGGATGGTAAATGAGTATGTGATCGACGTGGCGGGAAAAACACCGGAGCAGGTGTTTTCCGAAGCGGTCGGACTGCTTGGTGCCATGGAAGCGCTCCGGGAGTATGAGTATGAAAAGCAGCCGCGGGAAATGTTTTATTCCTGGGTGTTTGCAAATGAATTGCGCTAATGCGGATGCGGTGGATAATACGTAAATAAAATAGCAAAAAGACTTGCCCTCTGCGATTTTGTTCATCTCAAAAGGGCGGTTCGGTATTTTGATATATGTTTGGGAGCGGGATACACCGTATTGTTGTAGACGGGAAAGGGGGGACTTCGCATTGGGCTGCAAATTACTTTTATTTGACTTGGACGGGACACTGCTGCGCAGTGACAAGACAATTTCGGAGAGGACACTTGCGGCGCTTTTTCAGTGCAGGAAACAGGGAATCCGGATTGGCGTTTCGACTTCGAGGGGACGACAGAATGTGCTGTCCTTTCTGGGTGCATTGAAGCCGGATGTGCTGATTACGAGCGGCGGGGCTTTGGCGGAGTATGGCAGCCAATACATATTTGAGGCCGGATTTTCGGGGGAGGAAACGAAGCAGGTAATCGCGGCAATCCGGGAGGTCTGCGGCGTGGGCTGCGAGATCACGGCGGATACGGCGGATTCCCATTACTGGAATTATAAAACCGATCCGAAGAAGCAGGATCCGGGCTGGGGGGACAGCATCTATACGGATTTCTTGGATTTTGGGCAGGAGTCGCTGAAATTGTGTGCTGAAATCTTTGATGAAGCTCAGGCAAAACGGCTTCAGGCACTGCTGCCGGATTGCGACTGTATCCGCTTTTCCGATGGGTACTGGTACAAGTTTACAAAAAAAGGAATCACAAAGGAACGGGCGATCATGGAGGTATGTACCGCGTGCGGGATTGAACCGGAGGATATTTTCGCATTTGGCGATGATTATGCGGATATCGGGATGCTGCGGCTTTGCGGGAAGGGCATAGCGATGGGAAACGCGATCGACGAGGTGAAGAGAGAGGCCGATCTGGTGATTGGCGGCAACGATGAGGACGGAATTGCGGAGTATCTGGAGCGGTATGCGCCGTGGAAGGAATAAGCGTTTCTTTGCAGCGGATGAGAGCAGGCAGAGGGGGGGCACGGTAATGGAAGAGAATACAAACTGGGGACAGTCGGTAACGGGAATTGTGATCCGGCAGGGCAGGGTATTGCTGGCGCGGCATACCTATGGCGCTGGGAAAGGGATGCTGATCGTTCCGGGCGGCTATGTGAAAACGGGGGAATCGCCGCAGGACGCGCTGAAGCGGGAGTTTCTTGAAGAAACCGGGATTGTGGTTGAGCCGCGGGAAATTATTGCGCTGCGGTTTAATTCACATGACTGGTATATCGCGTTTTCGGCGGATTATGTTTCCGGGGAGGCGGTTTCCGATCAGGATGAGAACGACGAAGTTTTGTGGCTGGAAACAGAGGAGGCGCTTTTGCGGGAGGATGTTCCGGATCTGACCAAGAGGCTGATCCGGTGTGCTCTGTCGGGGAGCGAGGGGCTTGTGCCGCTGCCGTATCAGGGGAAGCCGAAACATGGAAAGGGGTATCTGTACGGGGTTAAGGGATTGGAAAGCAAGGCGGATTGAGCAGTTCGGTATGCAGTACGATCGGAAGGGAGCTTCGGTCACAGAGGGCTTGAGGGCAGGGGGATTTCGGCGATGGAGGATTTAAGAGTAAAGGGAATTCTTGCGCGGGTGGAGCAGGATTGCACCCGGGTTTTCGGCAGCAACTTGGTTGGGGTATATGTGCATGGATCGCTTGCATTCGGCTGTTTTTGCTGGGAAAACAGCGATATTGACCTGCTCGTGGTGACAAAAGAGGAACCGGGGCTTTCGGAGAAGGAGGCGTTCCTCTGTGCTCTTTTACAGCTGGATGCACAGTGTCCGGAAAAAGGGCTGGAATTCAGTGTGGTATTGGAAAAATATTGCCGCGATTTTGTTTACCCGACCCCGTTTGAGCTGCATTTTTCGAATGCGCATAAGGCGGGGCTGCTTGTGGGAGAGGGGGATGGTGCAGAAGTCCGGGGTGCAGCGTATTTGCAGGCGGCCGGCGGGGAGCACCGGATCTGCGCGGATGTGGTCAGGGAGTATTGCCGTAGCATGCGCGGAACGGATAAGGATCTGGCTGCGCATTTTACGGTGCTGCGCTCGGCTGGGGTTGTGCTCTGCGGAAAAGAGATCGCAGAAGTGTTCGGCGAAGTGCCGCGGGAGGCTTATCTGGACAGTATCTGGGAGGATGTTGCAGGAGCCGGGGACGAGATTGTGGAAAATACAGTTTATGTTGTGCTGAATCTCTGCCGCGTGCTGGCGTTTTTGAAGGAAGGGCTGGTGTGCTCGAAGGCGCAGGGCGGAGAGTGGGCGCTGGAAAATCTGCCGGGGAATTTTTCCGGGCGCAGGGTAGTGGAACGGGCGGCAGAGTGTTACCGAACCGGGGAGAAGTTTTTTGCAGGAAACCGGGCAGGGGTCGGCGGGACAGACTGCCGTCCCCCGGCGGAGCGGCTTTCTGCGGAAACGGAAATTACGGAAACGGAATTAAGCGCTGCCGAATTAAGGGACTTTGCCGAAGCTATGCTGGCACAGATCCGCCGGGCGCGGGAATGCGGGAAGCAGGTTGTTTGTCGGGACGCATAACCGCCGGATGCCGCGCTGCATCAAAAATGCGGTTGTATGGCTTTTTGTAAGGAGAAGACGGAAGGGTCTGCATCGCAGCATTATGCTGTGTATGCCGGATGCGGCAGAACAGGAGGTAAAATGGTCGTACAGGTTTTTGACAGCGAAGAAAAAAGGCGGATAGCGGAAGCGGTATTACGGCAGCTTCCGGACTGGTTCGGCCTGCCGGAAAGTACAAAACGCTATATTGAAGAGAGTGCGGGGATGCCGTTTTGGGCATGGCGCAAAGGCGGAGAAAATCTGCCGGATACGGGCGCGGCTCAGGAAGGTATCAAAACTTCCGGCGGGAAGACGCAAGGCAGCGGGAACGGAACGGCTTCCGGTTTTCTATCACTCAAGGAAACAAGCCCCCACACGGCGGAAATTTTCGTAATGGGTGTTTTGCCGGGGGAGCACCGGCGCGGCATCGGCAGGGGATTATATCTTGCTTTCGAAGAGTATGCAAGGGAAAAAGGGTATTCCTTTGTGCAGGTAAAAACAGTGCGGAGCGGGCATTATGAGGAATACGACCGCACCAATTCTTTTTACCGGGCGATGGGATTTCAGGAGCTGGAGTGCCTGCCGACGCTGTGGGATGCAGGAAATCCGTGCCAGGTTTATGTAAAATATATCGGTAAGAGAGAAGCGTAAGAAGAGCCGTCCGTGAGACGGCAGATTGACGTGCCGGAGGGAAAATGCTTTTTTGAGTAAAGGGGGATTCTATGTTTGAAATCTGTCCGAAATGTGGAAATTATGAGTGGAATAAGCGGGTGTCCGTGGATAAATGGTCGGCGTGCTGTCCGAAATGCGGCGCTTCATGGGAGAACCGCGCATTTCCGCTTCTGATACTGACCGGCTGCAGCGGCATCGGAAAGACGACAACCGCAAGAAGGCTGATGGAGCGGCAGAAAGATTTTGTTGTGCTTGACGGCGATCTTCTGTTCACTGACAACGAGGGGGAGTACATGGACTGGGTCGAGCGCATTGAGGGGCTGACGCGCGATATTATGCAGTGCGGAAAGCCGGTGCTCTGGACGATGGCGGGGAATCTGGACAAGCTGAAAAAGGCATGGAACCAGAGATTTTTCCCTGAAATTTACTGCCTTGCGCTTGTGTGCGGGGAGGAGGAACTGCGCCGAAGGATAACGGAGGGAAGGGGAATTTCGGATGCGGGGTGGATCAGCAATTCGGTTCAATACAACCGCTACTTTCTGGAGCATGACAGACTGGACGATATTGCATTTGAACGCCTGGATATCACCGTACTTGACCCGGGACAAGCTGCGGAGCGGGTGGAGCTCTGGATCCGGTCAAAACTTGCCCTGTGGAGGAAAACCGGCAGAGAGGCGGCGAAGCCGGCGGGAAATATGTCCGGAGCAAAGCCGGAAGGGATCATCGGATCGGCAGGAGGCATGCTTGGAGCCGGAGCAGGAGGGCAGTCCGAAAAACGTGCCGGGGAAAGGAGCGGCGCGCCGTGGCTCTCGGAAAAGAGCGGACGAAAAGAGGCGGGCTTTCAGCCGGAGAAAATGCCGGGGGCCGGGATAACCCCGTGGGAGGATAAAACGGCTGCGGCCGGAGCAGGGCAGCGGACAGGGAAACGGGAATCGTTCGGGGGCAGCACTGCGTGGCTTGCAGGAAAAAACGTCCCGGACGGAAGCGCTGTGCCGTGGCCTCCGGAGAAAAAAGCAGAAGCCTTCCGCGGGACGGAAAAAGAGCCCGCGGCCAAAGCGGCATGGATGGCCGGACAGTCTGCTGTGCCCGGTGCTGGGCAGAAGCAACTTCGGACATCGGCAGAGGCAGACGGGGCGGTGCGGATGTCAGAGCAGGCCTTTCCGGAGTCCATGCCGATGACGCAGACAACGGCATGCACCGCGGAGGTACAAAAAACCGATACCGCTGCTGCGGCTGTGCCGGAGCCGGAGAAGAGTGCCGTATGGATCTGGTATTACGGCGATTTTGAGCTGTATCACAGTTTAAAACTCCACGCGAGACGCGACGAATTCGGCCATAATTTCCCGCCGTTCTGGCGGCTTTCTGGCTGCCGGCACAACGTGAGGTTCCGGCGGGAGGTGGAGCTGGAAGTACCGGAGAAGATCACGGTATATGCCCGCGGAACAGGGAACGTGGAGATTGACGGAAAGCGCCGTGCGTTCGGGACACCGGTTGATCTGACCGGAGGAAAGCATACGATCCTGATTTCTGTCCTGAACCCGGAAGGTCTGCCGTGCGTGTATGTCGAAGGCGAAACCATTGTGAGCGGCGGGGACTGGCTGGTAAACGATTACGGCAGGGAATGGGTCCGGGCGGGCAGCAGCGCTGCCTATGCAGGGAAGCTTGATGACCCGCAGGTGTTCAAATTTTGCTATGAGAAGCTTGCACCGTCCGGGGAAAGGAAGGTGGACGGCGGGGTTCTCTACGATTTCGGAAAGGAAACCTTTGCCAGGCTGCGCATTTATATGAGCGCGGGAGAGGCTGACATATTTTATGGTGAGACGGAGGAGGAAGCGCTGGATACGGAACATTCCTATCTGCGCGCGCATGTCCGGGCGCAGGTTTTAGCCCCAGGTTTGACCGGGAGTTCAGAGAATGCCGTGGGGGAGCAGGAGCTTTCCGAACAGCCGCAGACAACTCCGTGCGGATTGCAGAAGTTTTCGTCTCACCCGCAGGAAATTCCGGCGAGGGCGTTCCGCTATCTGTACATCCGCGCGGCATCGGAGGAAGCTTACCGGCTGGAAGTGTATTATGAATATCTGCCGCTTGCCGTGCGGGGCAGTTTTCACTGTTCGGACGAACTGTTCGGGCGGATCTGGGATACTGCGGCGTACACCTTCCATCTGAACAGCCGGGAGTTTTTCCTCGACGGCATTAAGCGGGACCGCTGGGTCTGGTCAGGCGACGCGTACCAGAGTTATCTGGTAAACCGTTATCTCTTCTTTGACCGGGATATCTGCAAACGGACAATTCTGGCTCTGCGGGGGCTGGATCCAGTTGAAAAACATATCAACACAATTATGGATTATTCCTTCTTCTGGCTGATCAGTGTTTATGACTATTACGAGATGTCGGGGGACAGGGAATTTGTGCAGCGTATTTTCCCGAAAATAAGATCGCTCATGGATTTCTGCCTGTCCAGGCTGGATGCCAACGGGTTTGCCGCGCAGGTGGAGGATGACTGGATATTTATTGACTGGGCGGATATGGATAAGACCGGGGCAGTCTGTGCGGAACAGCTGCTGCTGGCCAGAAGTCTGGAGGCGGCTGCGGAGTGCGGGCGGGTGATCGGCGAGGAATGCGCTGTCTGGCAGAATGCCTTTGAAGGCCTTCGGGAGCGGATCAACCGCTTTTTCTGGGATGAGGAAAAAGGGGCGTTTATCGACAGCTTTTCATCCGGGAAGCGAAATGTCACGCGGCATGCCAATATATTTGCGCTGCTGTTCGGCTACGCGGATGGGCTTCAGCGGCAGAAGATCATCGACAATGTGCTGTTGAACGACGCAGTTCTGCAGATCCGGACACCGTATTTCAAGCTTTACGAGCTGGAGGCCCTGTGCCGGGCCGGCAGGCTTGAGACCGTGACGGAGAAAATCCGGACATACTGGGGGGCGATGCTTGAGGCCGGGGCGACAAGCTTCTGGGAGGAGTATACGCCGGATCTGCCGAGGGATGAACAGCTCGGAATGTACGGCGATAAGTACGGAAAGAGCCTGTGTCATGCATGGGGCGCGAGCCCGGTTTATCTGGCGGGAAGATATTACCTTGGCGTGCGCCCGACAGCGCCGGGCTACCGGACCTTTGAAGTGGCTCCGAATCCCGGCGGCCTGGACTGGTTTGAAGGAACGGTTCCGGTCGGGGCGGGAAACGTATCCGTCCGCCTGAAAGACGGTTTTCTGGAGGTCTGCGCCGATGCGGACGGCGGGGTTCTGCTATGGAAAAACGTGAGGTACCGGCTGGAGAGAGGTACGGTGAAGCGGCTGCCCGCCTGACCGTCGCCCAACCTGTTTCCGGAGCTTTACAATATGAGGAGAAATGTGGTAAAATACTGGTAGGGTTTCGGGGCAGTATGAATGCCCGGTGCAAAGGGATAGACTGTGCGAAGGCCTGTGGTATGGAAAAGGAGGGAGACAATGGTAAATAAAACACTGTTGGATTTTTTGTGCAGGGAGACGGAGTGGGAGGAACTGGGGAATGAGAAGCTTCTGCACCAGCTGCCGGAATTCGGACAGGAAGTTGGTGCAGCGATCAACGAAGGCAGGTTGATTGAATTTACCAGGGAGTTGAGTGGGCTGCTGGAAAAGATGGATCTGTATAAGGCAAGTCTGCTGTCTAATTTTATCGGCTTCGCCTGTGAAAAGGAGGAGGATACCTCTGCGGGGGAGGGAATCGTCAAATTGTTTTCCCGTTCCTGTAAACAGGTCTATGAGATGTTTCAAAGTCTTGAGGCGGATGGGGAATGCGGACTGCCGGAGGATATGAGCGAAATATACAGAAAAAACGGGGACTGGGCGAGAGTATACTTTGGTTTTAATATTCTATGTGTTTCGGTCATGGCATTTCTGACAAGAGATGTTTCCTTAAGGAAAATTATGGAAGAACAGGAAATAGCAGAGCAGGTAAAATATCTGACCGAGGAGACCCCGGAGAGCCCGTATCTTAAATCTGTATACTATGTGGATTTGATGCGGAATACCTGCGGAAAACGAAAGCTGCTGGTGCTGTATCCGGCGAAAAAATCAGGCTTTCTGGCCGAGGCAAACGACATGAACAATTGCTTCCACCTGCTTTTTCTGCTGGAGGAACAGATTCATCGGAAACTTGGTGAGAAATACGGCATGCATGAATTCCATGCGGCAGAGTCCCTGATTCGTCTGGCACACGGAGAGTATCCGGACGACTGCTGGAACAATTCCTACAGCATGCAGTTTATGGAATGCAATTACGGCGCTGCCGGCCATGATACCTTTGAGCAGGATGACGCGATGCGGCTGATCTGGGGCGAGATGCCGCCGGAGGCCATCCCGGAGGTTGACGGCCGCGGGGTGATCATACTTTTCGAGACTGGAATCAACCGCAGCTTTTCTGCGAATTTCCTTGCCGTTCCGCATCCGGCGCTGAAACCGTCGGTAGAGATCGGGCGGGAACTTACGGAGTCGGAATATGATGCCTGGGCTCGGAAAATAAAGGAAAACCTGCCGAAGGCAGACTGAAAATTCAGGAGGTGTTTTTTATGGGTAAGAAGAAAAAGGAGCATGCCGCATTTGATCTGATGGCATCAAAGAAAAACAATATCCCGTTCGGGAAGACGAACACGAAATATTCCGCGCAGCCGGCACCGAAAAAGATGGTGCAGCAGCGCAGGATGGGCGCGAAGTAAAAGAGCGGGAAGGCGGTGGACAGAAATGGGTATTGAACTGCGCAGTATCGGAACGGAAGACGGACCGGTTCTAAGGAAGCTGGCTTCAGATTGTACGACGTTGGATCTGCATACGCCGTACACTTATTGGGTTATATGCAATTTCTTTGGCGGGGTAGGCTCTTTGCTTATGGAGGACGGGAAGCCGGTCGGCTATATCATGAATCTGATAAGCGGTGAACAGTTTTTTATCTGGCAGATCGGGGTGCTGGGGGAATACCGGAGAAGGGGGCTTGCAACCAGGCTGATCGATGCATCCGTTTCCCATGCGAGGCGGAAAGGGGCGAGGGAGATCCTTGTGACGATCGCAGCGGAAAATCAGGCAAGTTACCGCACGTTCCAAAACTACTGCCAGTCAAAGGGGCTGTCCCTTGAAAAAGCGGGGGATGCGGAAATAAAAGATCTGGTAGATAAAGATTTCCGGGAATGTGAGACGGTCTACAGGATCCGTCTTGCAGACGGAAGGAAGGGATAAGAGACATAGTACACGGCCGGTGGATGGCGGAGAGGAGAAGGTATGAAAGAGCCGAAAATGATCCTGTTTGATTACGGTCAGACATTGGTCGGTGAGGAGAGGTTTGATGGGCTGCGGGGCACGCGGGCGGTTCTTGAATACGCCATTGAAAATAAATACGGCAGGACGGCAGAGGAAATCCAGGCGGCGGCCGACGCGATGAACCAGGAGCTTGGGCGGTTCGATCCTGCGAAAAAGCATTTGTTCCAGTTGGAAATCCCGAACCATATGTTTACCCGCTACCTGTACGAATCGCAGGGGGTGAAGCTTTCGATCTCCGGCGCGGATCTTGACCGGGTATTCTGGGATGCCGCATCACCGGGAAAGCCGACGTTGGGGATTGAGGCCTTTCTTTCATTTTTGAAAGAGCGGGGAATCCGCACCGGCGTGATCAGCAATATTTCATATGCCGGGGAGGTGGTGGGCGAGAGGATCCAGCGCCTGATCCCGGATAATGGATTTGAGTTTATTATTGCTACAAGCGAGTATCTTTACCGCAAGCCGAACCGGCGGATTTTTGAGTTGGCACTAAAAAAGGCGGGGCTTGTACCGGAGCAGGTCTGGTATGCCGGCGATCAGTATGAGTGCGATATCGTCGGGGCGAGAGGCGTGGGGATCACGCCTCTGTGGTATATCGGCGCGATCGACCTTCCGTATGAAGGGCGGGATGACGTGCTTACCGTGAAAACCTGGGAGGAGGCGAGAGGGCTGCTCGAGGGCTGTACTACGGATCCACCCGGGATTTCCGGTTGATTCCGTTTTGGTATGTACAAAGTTATTATAAGGCAATTTAGAAAAGAGGAATGGGCATGAAAGTAAAACAAAGCGAATATTTAAAGCGGGTAAAGCCGGCGCTTGTAAAATTGCGCGACCGGCTGCTTTCGGAATTTCCGTATGCGTCGCTTCTGGCGCAGGATTCCACGGCAAAAAGTTACAGTGTCTCAAAGACGAGCACAGGGATTGGGATGGATGCGATGCTTACAGGGCGCGGGTTTGTGGCGAAAGTGTACGATGGAACGAGCTATGCGGAATATTCATTCAACGAACTTTCGGAGGATAGGGTCGAAGAGATTGTGGCAGCAGTGAAGAACGGCCTGATACCGATGTCTGACCGGCTGCCGGAGGGAGTGAAGAAAAGCTGTTACGCGATGCTTGCTGATGATCCGCTTGTATTTGAGGACAGCACGGAGTATGAGATTGACCCGGAGGAGTACGGCGACGAAAAAATCATCGGCCGGCTGACGAAGGTCAGCGAGGCGGGGCGCGCTTTCAGCGATAAGGTGCTTGACTGCCATGCGTTTGCAAGCTACCAGAAATGCAGCAAGCTGTTTTTGTCGAAAAACCGTGATATGGAGCAGAATGTGCTCTGGATGTGCGGCGGCGTGGATGTGATGGCATCGCGCGGCGAGGAAGTCAAGGACAGTTACCGCGGCTTTTCCTTGCTGGGCGGGGCGGAGCTGCTGGACGAAATCGGGGAAAATGTCGGGAGTGTGGCTCAGAATGCACTTGACCTGCTTTCGAGTGAGCCGATCCCGCCAGGGGAATATGAGTGCGTCTGCAGGCCGGATGTCACCGGTATGATCGTACATGAGGCGTTCGGACACGGCGTGGAGATGGACATGTTTGTGAAGAACCGTGCGCTGGCAAAGCAGTATGTCGGAAAACAGGTTGCCTCGGAGCTTGTGAATATGCATGATGGGGCAGCTGCAGCAAAGGAAGTGGCATCATATTTCTTTGACGATGAGGGCATTCCGGCACAGGATACGCTGGTCATCGACCACGGGATACTGAAGGCCGGGATCAGCGATGCACAGTCGGCGATGCATCTTGGCACGGATCCGACGGGAAATGGAAGGCGCGAGAATTATGAGAGGAAAGCGTACACCCGCATGACGAATACTTATTTTGAGGCAGGCAGTGATAAGGTGGAGGATATGATCGCGTCGATCTCCTACGGTTTTCTGCTCGAAGAAGCGTCGAGTGGTATGGAGGATCCGAAAAACTGGGGCATCCAGTGTATGGTAAATATTGCGAGGGAGATCCGGGACGGCAAGCTGACAGGAAAGATTTATTCACCGATCGTGTTGACAGGCTATGTGCCGGATCTGTTAAAATCCATCAGCATGATTTCTGATGTATCCGTGCTCTGCGGCAGCGGATTCTGCGGCAAGGGCTATAAAGAATGGGTGAAGGTTTCGGACGGCGGCCCATATATCAAGGCAAAGATCAGACTTGGTTGATTGTTGGAGTGCGGGGGCTGGAAGGGCATCTGCGGAACTCGTAAAACAGCAGGTGCGCGAAGAGCTCCCAGCGGAATTTGTGGGAGAGGAGCGGACAGAAATTCCGCTGCGGGAAGAGGGGCTGGAAGGGCATCTGCGGAACTTGCAATAAGAAAGGAAGGATTGTTCCATGATAGACCGGATTTTTTCCGCACTGAAGACGTGCGGGATTGAAGATTATCAGATTACTATGACAAAGGAGGAGTCCGCGGAACTGTTTTTTATCAAGAAGGAACTTGATATGCAGCGACGGAAAAATGTGACAACGGCAAACGTTTCGGCGTACCGTGTGTTCGAGGAGGACGGTGTGCGTTTCCGCGGTGTGGCTTCGGTGAGCGTGCAGGAAAGCCAGACACAGCAGGAGATAGAAAAACTTTTTTCCGACGCGTATTATGCCGCCGGATTTGTGAAGAACCGATATTATGATTTGTATGCAGGAACGAAAGAAGAATTGGTAGAGGTTAAAAGTACCCTTTCGGAGAAGACACTTTCGGAGACGGTGCAGGGGTTTTCGCAGGCACTGTTTGCCGAGGACGTACATGAGGAGGTTTTTCTGAATTCTGCAGAGGTATTTGCGCGCTGCTGCACCACACATATCATAAATTCACGCGGTGTGGATGTGTCGTATAGGAAGAACCGTGTGTGGGGTGAGTTCGTCGTGCAGTGTGTAGACGGACAAGATGTGGAAACCTATCAGGATTTCGCCTATGATGATTGGAATACGGATGCCCTTCAGGAAAAAGTCCGCGGCGTTATGGATCTGACACGTGCACGTGCGAAGGCAAAAACTGCGCCGGCAGCGGGAGAGTACCGTGTGATCTTAACGGGCGGCTATGTGAAAGAGCTCATGCAGTATTATGTCGGCCGTGCAGAGTCTTCAATGATTTACCAGAAATATTCGCCGTTTTCTGCCGGCTGTGATGTGCAGGGCGATGGGGTCTTAAAAGACCGTGTTAATCTGACAATGAAAGCCGTAGTGCCGTTTTCCGGTGAGGGAATCCCAATGAAGGACAGGGAACTGGTAAAGGACGGGAAACTGATGATGATCCACGGCGGCAATCGTTTTGCCCAATACCTTGGGATTGAGCCGACCGGGGATTTTGGCGGCTGTAAGGTTCCTGCGGGGAAAGTTTCCCTTGACGAACTGAAAGCGCAGCCTTATCTGGAGGTTGTCAATTTTTCGGATTTCCAGATGAATGATTTTACCGGGCATTTTGGGGGTGAGATCCGGCTGGGTTTTCTTTACGACGGCGAGAAGGTTGTGCCGGTGACAGGAGGCTCCGTGAACGGAAACATTTTTGAAGCGCAAAAGACGTTGGTATTTTCCAAGGAAATGCAGGTGGAGAAAAATTTCGAAGGCCCAAGAGCCGTGGTGATGGAAAGAGTCCTTGTAGCGGGCGTTTGACAGGGTATTGACAGGTGTTTCCTTTTGTACAGTATTATGGGACGGGTTTATGTTAGATCTCAAAAATATGCGCGAAAAATTTAAAATAATGGTAGCAAGAGAAAAAGGAATCTGCTATAATATAACAGAAGTGCAAAAATGCGTATAAATCGGAGGTGTTTATGAAAGACAAGAAAGCGATTTACAATATAGCAAGGATGATTCCGGTGGAGGACAGCAAGAACGTAGATGCCTTACAGATACAGGCGAGGCTGCGTGAGGGAAGAGAAAATTTTAACCAACTGGCAAAATCAGTATTTTCTTCTGTGATGAAAATAAGTGCGTTGGATCTTGTGATGCACAACTGCACGGAGCGTATGGCTGAGGTCAATGAAAACCTATGCAGGGTTTCCCGCGAGGTGATAGCGACAGCCAGAACCACGGAGGAAAACATGGCGGAGGTTGTATCCGTCCATGAGAGCTTCAATGAAAATATACAGCAGGTAGCCGAGCTCGCGGGTGAGATGAGCAGTAAGGTAAGCGATAGCAGTAATGAACTTAATTCTATTGTTGTGAGATCCGAGGAGACCATGCGCACCTCCGATGAGATGAAGCGCGATATGGAGCAGTTGATGAGCGTTTTGAATAATATGACGGAAGTGATCAACGGCATCAATTCCATTTCGTCGCAGACAAACCTTTTGGCGCTCAATGCTTCCATCGAGGCAGCGAGGGCAGGCGATGCCGGAAGGGGTTTTGCCGTAGTGGCAGAACAGATCCGCAATCTGGCGGATGAGACGCAGCAGCTGACGGCAAGTATGGGCGGTCTTGTAAACCGTATCGAAGAAGCTTCCAAGATGACACACCAGAGTCTGGATAAGACCGTTGTGGAGATCGGGGAAATGAGGGAGGATCTCTTCAAGGTTCTTGATAACAACCAGAAGAATGAGAGAAGCATTGCGGAGATCGCAGATTCCGTCACGACGATCGCCGCTTCCGGCCAGGAAATATTCAGTTCCGTCACGACGGTGCAGGAGCAGGTGAACAAGCTGACCGGAGAGTGCGACAACTTAAACGAGCAGGCGGAGGATGTCAGCCGGATATCGGATGATCTTCTGGTCGGTACGCAGCCGGTTGCGGTAGTGGAGAAAGAGCTGGACGATACTGCGAAACAGATGGGCAATATGGTGAAAGATGTTTTTTACATGTTGGATAACCAGGTGTTTATCACGACGGTGCAGAATGCGATTTTGGCGCATCAGAACTGGCTTACAGCTTTGGAGAAAATGGTGAACACGCACGTGTGCACCCCGCTGCAGACGGATGACACGAAATGTGCGTTCGGACATTTCTACTATGCGATGAAACCACAGAACCGTGCGATCGCGGGAATCTGGGGTGGTCTCGGCGAAAAGCACCGAATGTTCCACTTGCTTGGCAAGAGTGTTATGTCCGCCATCAAACAGGAGGATTATGGAAAGGCGGAAAAAGAGTATCAGCGTGCGGCAGCCCTTTCAAAGGAATTGATCGGGGAATTTAACAAAATTGTTGATCAGGCGAAGATTTTGGAGCAGAATAAGATCGGTGTGTTTGAACAGTGAGCTTGTCGCCGGAATTTTATGATAGAATTCAGGGGTGATCTTTTTATATTAAAAGTTCCGGGAATGAACTTGGAGAGTTTATTCCCGGAACTTTTTTTGCTTTAAACGAATCGGAAGAAGGAAAGGAAGACACTTCATAATAGAAAATTATAAGGAAGTGGCGGCATTGATGTTGCGTATAGATTGCAGGGAAGCGGCAAGGAAACAGGAATCTTTAAATGTAAGAAGTGTAAGTAGCAAGAATTCTGCGTCATGGTTTTCCGGGATGCCGTGGACAGTTTTAAGCAATGAACTGCGGGAAACAGTCCATTGACAATTTTTGGGGAGGATGATATAATAAAAATGTAACATATGTATCATTCAAAATTAGTTTACTGAGCAAAGGAGGTATATGAAAAATTTTAAATTTACGTTTGGGATTTTGGCGGTGACCCTGACAATCATACTGTCTGGGCAACGAGTGTCAGCAGCAGAGACCGAGACAAGCTATTCGTATGATGAGATCGGGCTCGAATTAACGAATGAAAGTGCAGACGCGGTCGGAAGTAGTATTCCGGGAACCGACCTGGATGAGACATTGGAGTTCTATGTGACACCAAACTTGGGTAGGGCAGCCGAGACAAGCTATTCGTATGATGAGATCGAGCTCGAATTAACGAATGAAAGTGCAGATGCGGTTGGAAGTGGTATTCCGGGAACCAATCTGGATGAGACATTGGAGTTCTATGTGACACCAAACTTGGGTAGGGCAGCCGAGACAAGCTATTCGTATGATGAGATCGAGCTCGAATTAACGAATGAAAGTGCAGGCGCGGTCGGAAGTGGTATTCCGGGAACCGATCTGGATGATGGATTGACCTTCTATGTGGCAGCGGCGGAAATGGATGTAGGCAAAACATATGATGTTAATATCACGGTTGCAGGCTCTGTTATAGTAAAGGTAATCCAAACGACGGATTGGACTTATGCACCGGGGATTTCGTCAACCCTGACAGGGCACAATATTTTGTATCAAAACATAAAGGCCGGATATGCAATCGAAAGCGGCGGCAGCATTAAGACAACAAATAATGATGGCACGCAGCAGATTGCAGATTATTTCCGGATTTTTGCGCCTGACGGAACAAATTCAAATTGGTATAGAATACTGGCGGTATGCTCTGTGAATGGGGTTGTATCAACTTCTGTTAAGTTACTGGATTATTAGTTAAGAAAAAAATGCTCCTGTTTGAATAAGTGAATGCTTGTTTAAACAGGGAGCATTTTTTTGAATACATAAAAGTTTTATACTTCTGCGGATATATTAAAATGATATAAAGTTCTAGAATGATTTCTATATTATTATTATATTTTCAAGATTATCAATCACGGCTAATAATAGGTATCACAAGATAATGGATTGACAAATAATAATGCATTTTATATAATATTTATAAAGCAGACCGGTGAAGGGAAAAGAGGGTACTTTATGGCATTAGATCTTAAAAACAGTGGAAAGTACAGGGATATCGAAGCACTCGGTCGTTTGCTGAAAACCGCAAGGGAAGAAAGAAGGCTGTCGCGGGGTGATGTGGGCAGATGGGTTTCCAATGAAGAGAAGATGCGCAGTCTGGAGGAGGGGAAAGAAGGAGATTTTTGGGAGATACGGCAGGTGGTGGGGCGGCTGCATATTCCGTCGAATATGGTAAGTGCTTATTTAAATCCGCAGGACAATGCTCTGGTGAATTTGGAATTGGAGATATGGTATGACCTGTTGTTTTGGAGATACGGACAGGCAGAGAGAAAGTTACAACGTTTTTATGGGTATTGTGACAGGAAAAATGTTGCCATGATGCAGTCTTATTACCGGCTTCTTGCGTTATTTTTGGTTCGGCAGAGCCGTTGGGAAGATCAGAGAACCAAGGAATTGCAGGATTTTATTGAGAAGCATATGCCGGATATTGAGAAATCGTTATGGGCACGCGAGGTTTTTTCTCCCGATGAGCTTTCCCTCATTGCTGCTTACGACAGGCTTGTGGAGAGAAAAGCGGAAGAATGCCTGAAAAAACTTTATTCTGTCGTTTACTATTTCCGTGAAACGTTTGCGCGGGAAGAACATCAGCATCCGTTTTATGCCGAGCTGATGTTTGCCTGTGCGCAGGAGCTGTACAGGCTGGGAGATTATGTGAACTGTGTGCAGCAATGTATGGAAGGGATAAAAGTTACGAAATATTTCCGGAAGTCGGTGGTCGGCGGCGAGTTATATGAATTGATGGCGGATGCGAGTGGTGAAATGTTAAAAAAGGAACTTACGGAAAAGAAATTGTATGTGCCTGATAAAGGAGTGACGGAGCAGATTGATGCCGTCTTAGATGATTATTTATGTGCAGATGCGCAGTATAGTGCATTTTATTTCGGATATCAGGATGGACATAAAGAAGAACTGGAAAGGAAGATGAAAGGTTGGAGAACTATGACAGGACACAAATCATGAGAATGAAGCGGGAAGCACTCGGATATACCAGAAAAGAAATATGTGAGCATTGCAATGGGATACAGGAAAAAACATTGATCCGCGTGGAGCAAGGGAGAACGGTGCGCAGGGAAAGTATCTGGGAATTGTTGAAATTTTATCATCAAAGCTCGCATACGATTTATCCTGTTATGGATTTGGAGAAGCCCTCCATGGCGCGGGAGCAAAATGAAGTGTTGGAGTTGATGTTCCATGGAAATTATAAGGAGGCAGGACGGAGACAGCGGTATGTGGAAAGTTATATGAAAGATGGGGCGGAAAATACAATAAAATATTCTGAAGTGATTGGCAGGGAAATAGCGTATTATATAGGAGAAGGGGATATAGACAGAAGAGAGTGTGTTTCGTATTTCGAAGAGCAAATTGTGAAAATGATACCAGAAGGGGCAGATCTTGAAAAGTGGCCGTTAAACAAAAAAGAACTACATATTTATTTGGCTTATTTTAATGTGTTGGAAAAGGAAAATCAATATGATAAAATCATATTGATTGCCCGGAAGCTTTTATTGAATATCGAAAGACAGTATCATAACAAGGAGATATTTGTAAACTATTATATCTGTTTAATGAGAAGGTTGATCCGTTGTCTATATGAGCAGAACCAATTTCATGAGGTTTTGGAGCTTGTAAGAAGAGGTATGGAAGCAGGTGCCAGTGTTGGGGATATATCGGATCGCTGCCGAATCCAATTCGAACTGCTCAATTACTATTGGAAAAATAATTTTTTTGATGATGATCGGGTAAAGGAGCAATGCCTTGAGACAGCGGAAAATGGCTATTATCTTAGTAAGGTTTGTGGTGATCAGAAAGGGATGAAGGAGTTTCAAGAGTGTTTGAAGATGTTACATAACAATATGGGAGAACAAATGCATTAAGGTTTTATGATATCCGGTTTGTCATCGAAAGGTGATTCGGATGTGGTTGAAAGATACGCGGTGCAGATTATCCTTGAAAAAAATAATTTAAAGTGGAGGAAAGAAACATGGGAGAGAAGATAAAAATATTGTCAGTGGGGAAAGCAAAAAAGGAAGTGAAAAAACAGCCCAAAGGGTCGTTTTCCGTGCAGGATTACATTGAACAGGCAGACCCTGGTATGTACACATTCAGCAAAGCGTATATCGAAGATACGATAGAGATGGTGGGGACACTCCGCCCGGAGATTATATGGATACACCAGGAGCAGTCAATGGACTGTTCGGATCTCGTAAAAGAAATAAAAAGGATACATCCGGCGGCCATCATATTTATGATGCTGATCGGGGCATATGAGGATGAGCAGGAGATAATGAATGCATATACCGCTTTAGGGGCATACAAATGTTATTTCATACCGCCTATGATGCTTGACACGCTGGTTCATGACATGCATGTGGCACTGAACCTGGAATGAGATAAAGGCGCTTGGGGGGATGATGAAAACAGAAAAAAGCGTACGGCTGGGCGACCTGATGATCTCCTTCCGCGAGATCTGGAACTACGACAGGAAACTCCTTTTGATCATGGTAGCGGATATCATTGTTGATGCGGTGTCACCCTTCCCGAGCATTATTTTGGCGGGGATGATCGTTGACAGCATTGTGGGCGGGGAAGAATTTTTGCGGGTCATCCTTTATGTTGCACTGATGTTTGGCGGGAACTTCCTGATAGAAGCGGCAAGAACCCTGCTTAATAAGGTAAGGGAATATCAGGTGCTCAAGTTCGTCAACCACTTAAATAATGAGATAAACAGTAAGTGTCTGGCGATAGACTTTGAGCAGTTTAATGACGCAGCGTTCCAGGAGCGGGTGCATTTCGTTGGCACAATGGCACAGGGGAATAATTATTTAAATAACCTGACCATAGCATTCCAGACGGTCTCCCAGTTCATAACGCTGATGGGCATCATAGTTATCATGACGATGCTGGACATCTGGCTGCTGCTTGCCGCGGTGGTGATGATCGCACTCCAAGCCGCGCTGCACCTTGCGCGCATCAGGTACAACAGGAAGTATAATTTTGACACCATGAACGAGCGCAGGAAAGTGACATATGCGGCGCAGCTGACAAGGGATATTGAGGCCAAGAAGGATATCCAGGCCTTCGGCATGGAGGGCTTTATACTGGATAAGGTGGCAGCTTTCCAGAAGAAATTACTGGCTTTCGACAGGAAGCGTATCCAGATAGGCGGGGTCATTGAAATTATGGCGCAGTTACTGAGTATTTCGTTTCAGGCAACGGCATATGTCATACTGGGGATAGAAGCATTTCGGGGGCAGATGTCAATTGGGGATTTCACAAAGGGTATTTCTTCCCTTATCAATTTCATGTCCGCATCAACGTTCCTGACTATGAACATACTGAATTATGGCGATGGCATATTTTATCTGCATAAATATAAGTCGTTCCTGAAATACAGAACCAAGTTTGACAAGATGCCGGATGGCATTGCGCTGGATGATATTGACTTGAATCACATTGAAATCGAGTTCCGGAACGTGTCGTTCCGCTATCCAAACAGTACCAGCTTTGTGCTAAAGGACATAAACCTGATCATAAGGGACTCTGAAAAACTGGCGGTCGTTGGCTATAACGGGGCAGGGAAGACATCGTTTGCGCTGCTGCTGACCCGCATGTACGATCCCACGGAGGGTGCGATCTACCTCAACGGCATCGACATCCGCAGGATCAACTACAGAGACTATATGAAGATTTTTTCAACGGTCAACCAGGATTTTGCGCTGCTGGCGTTCTCTATCCTGGAAAATATCAGCAACAGGGAAACAGCTACGGAAGAAGAGAGGGAAACTATCACGAAGCTTCTGCAGGAAAACGGCATGGGAGAAAGGCTTAAGAAGATGTACCGGGGGCTTGATACCCCTGTGACAAAGCTGCTGGAGCCATCGGGGATCGACTTATCCGGCGGCGAGAAGCAAAAGATCGCTATTGTGCGTGCGCTTTATAAAAACTCCCCGGTGCTGATCTTGGATGAGCCGACTTCCGCGCTGGATCCTGTGGCGGAGCATGAGATATACCAGAAGTTCAGGGAGATGTCGGACGGCAGGACTACGGTTTACATTTCCCACCGGATCTACAGTACCCGTTTCTGTGATAAGATAGCGGTTTTTGAAAAGGGGGAAATGAAAGAATACGGGACGTTTGGGGAGTTGATGGAACGAAAAGGGCTGTATTATGATTTTTATCAGCAACAGGCGGAGTATTTTAAATAATTAGTAGGTAGTTTTTTGGGACGGATAATAAATTGTGTGCCTGCAATGGGCATACGGGTATCAAGAAATCTCAATGGCGGGGATTACTGGTCTCCGCCATTATTATGATGTCAAATCTATAAGTGCAAAAAATGTGACAGCAAGGGGAAATTAGAATGAACAGTAAAATTTTACCTATAGTAATGCCGCCAATAGAAACATATCAATCATTTTCGTTTGTGATGGGAGTATTGCTGGCATATGATAATATAAAACATATTATGTATAGCAATTATATAAATATTAGATGCGATGACGCTTCTGGTTTTGAATATATGAATTTAGAATTTGCAGAAGCAATGTGGGAGGATTATCGCAAAATAGGAATTGCAGATATGAATTTATATCATATAAAAAATATAGGAAAAAACGAGTGTGCAAATTTTCTTAAAGAAAGAATAGATCAGGGTAATTATTTGCTGTTTTATTTAATAGATGAATATTTCCTTTCCTATACAGATGATTATATGAACATTCATAATAGACATGATACTTATATTTATGGATATGATGAAAAAAGTTTTCATGTAATGGCATATAAGGATTATAAATTGCAATTTTTCTGTGTACCTATAAATGAAATAGTGAATGGATTGTATTCACCTCTGTATCATTTTGAAAATTCAAGTTTTTGTACGTTCAGGCCAAGGGATGATGTAAATATTCCAATAAAGCCAGATGTAGTAGTTGAAAAGCTGAACCAGTATATTCAAGGCGGGAATATAAATGAAAAAATATATGGTATAGATACATATGAGGTTATTTTGAAATGCCTTGATTCATCAATAAGTTTATGTGAACAAAATTGTCATAGAGATATTGATTTAAGAGTATTTCGTATGCTATGGGAGCATAAAAAAATGATTTGCAAAACAATAAAAAAATTATTTCGAAATTTCAATTCTTTTGAGATAACCTTCAAAGAATACGACAAACTAGAGCATCAAGCACACATTTTACTTTGTTTAGTTATGAAATATAATATAACGAGACGAGGAAAAATACTTGTAAACGTTAAAAACAACATTATAAGCCTGAGGCAATTGGAAAAAAGTATTATGGAGCAGGTCATCGTGGATATAAATTCATGTTTATTATAATATGATTCCAAGAAGATATACATATTAGTACTATTACACTGAAACAAATAGCATATTGCCAATAGGAATGGAAAAGCCAGCAAGGATGCGAAGACGGCGATCTTCCGGATGATTAAATATTGTTATTCCGACGAATGTATATAATAGTCAGATCATTTTGTAGTTGAGTGAATTTTTAAATATGCTCGAGCGTATGAAAGAGGACTTCCGAGTCTATATAAATGGAGTTTTAATTTTATCAACCCATCACAAATTACTTTCATTAAATAGGACATACCGCATCAACCCCTCCAAATATTTTTCCTCCGTCCAGTCACATTTCTGCCCGGTGGCGCATAACAATGCCTTCATCCATGGTTCCTGCGCAGATGGGTCTGTTTTTGCGACTGCCTTTTGCAGCAGGCGGCACAGCGTGCGATCCTTGAAGCTCATGGCTTTCTCGTCCCATGCGCCCCTGCCGTAGAACAGTGGGATGCCTGCCAGATCGTTTTTGAGATTACGGTTCTTGATTTCTTCCAGTGCGTCCGGGTCATAGGGGGAAGCTCCGACACAGAAAACAGCAAGTTTTTTTCCGCGGAGCTTCGGATAATGTTTGCGCAGGAAAGAAAGTCCCGATATACCGGACGCGTAGATGCCGCCGCAGAAGATGACCGTATCGTACGGCGTGACCGTTTCTATTTTAACGTTTGATGTTTCCGAACAGCAAAATCCTGTTTTTTCGGCGATCCAGTGAGCGTATTTTTTGGCTGAACCATATTTTGAGCGGTAGATTACGATTCCGGTACTCATGTTTTCCTCTCATTCCGCCGCGCATGCGGCAACTTGTTTCAGAGAACTTAACGCCATTTGGCGGCAAAAATCCTGGGATTAAAAGTTTCAGTTTTGATGCATTGCCCCGATACCGAACGGGCTGTTCCGTGTTACGCTTTTTTACTGGTTCTTTCATTTTTCTTGTTTTAGTGCAAACAAAGAAAATGCTTTGAATGCTTCTTCCTGCTGCGCGAAAACCTCTTCCGCGGGGATGCCGGGCGTTGTGACGGAAAAAATCGTTCCGATGCCGATCGTGTAGATCAGCATGTTTAGATGAAGCTGTCTGGCCTGCGGTTCTTCCATGCCGAGCTGTTTGGCGATAAAACCGGCGACGCGGGGATCCGTTTCTTTCCGGTAGAGTTCTTCCAATGAGGAAACCCCGTCCCGGCGGTGCAGGATGAATATTTTGAAAAGGTTCGGTTCTTCTTTTGCGAGCTGAAGATATGCCCTGCCGATGCTGCGGAAAAGATCCCGAGGGTCAGTGTGTGCCGCGGTATACTCCCGGATAAACTGCCCTGTGCGGTTCACCACATCTTGGCGCAGTCCATCCATGTTATTGCAGTAGCTGTATATTGGCTGTACGGAACAGCCGAGGCGGCCGGCGATGCTTTTGACGATGACCTGCTCCATGCCTTGTTTCCTGGCAATTTCAAAGGCGGCTTCGACCACCATTTCCTTCGTGATTTTTTGTTTTGGCATGTTTCCTCCTGTTTCTGCTGCTGTTTGACGGCAAGCAATGGCATTGTGCGACAGCAGGGGCTGGTTCATGTACATATTGTGGTATGCTATGATATAATCCGTTTATATAATTATTTTATATAAACAGATTATATCACTGAAACAGGGAATTGTCAAGATAATAATCATAATAAATGATGATTTATGAAGAAAAAATTGCTAAGGGTGATTGATATAATAATTAGAAGGGAGTTGTTGTCAGATTTACAGATTTATCAAGGGTTTCGTCATGTTTCTTTGTGTTTGATGGATCATTTGGCGTTGGCGTTATGCTTGTTGTGAACTTATGTTTCGCTTTGACAATTTATTTTATATATGAAGGCTGCAAATATGACGAAAACAGTGGATCATCCATTTGGACAAACCGCTGCTTCAATAATCACCATATATCTCCTCTTTCAAATTTATTTGCTTCGTTGATCTTTACGATCAAAGCAATGATATAATACCAGACGGCGAACGCGAAATATGTTTGTTCTGCCGTGCAGTGAGTTGCTACACCTGTCGTGATAAAAACCCACCAGTCATACGCGAGAAGGAAAATCTCCGGCAAAAATATGATATAGGAAATTATGCCCGGTATCGACATTTTATTTCTTTTATCTGCGCTCGTTTTGATTCCCCAGGTGTTTTTATAAGCAATCAGCATCTCGGCAAGTCTATCGCTTTTTATGGTGATCGACCTGCAAAATGTTTTAAACGTCATGGAAAGTACCCGGCATGACCCTATGAGTAAATACAGGGTCAGCAGCGTCATAAACAGCATAACAAGTAATTTCATATACTGGCCTCCAACAACCGGGAATTGGGCATTTCCATGCAAATCATACAAACAGCTGCGCATTCCTCAAAACGAATTTCTCATAGAAACTTTTGCGTCTTTTGCTTTTAATGAGTCCTCAATCCCGGACAGTTTGTCTTCACATAAAATGATCCATTCCATGAATCTTTTGCAGATCCCTTTTCCCTTGAATTTTTCGTCAATGTAAACGTCATTTAAATAGTATACAGTAGAATAATCCGTTACAACTCTGGCAAACCCGACAAGCTGCCTGGTGTTTTTTTCGGAAACCGCGTAATCTAACGAATTGCGGATTGCCTTGTGTGTCGTGCTCTCGCTCCGGTTTTTCGCCCATGATGCGTTTTTAGCAGTTGGTGTACTTCACGATATTGGTCTGCTATCATTCCCTGGTCATCCGTCATGTAAAATTCGTCAAAATATTGCAGCATGTTGTTCTCCGTTTTATTTGCGCGTTGAGTTGCAGTATATCTATTTACTTTCTTTGAAAATGTACTATATAGTATTATGTCATAGTTTTATGTATAATTCAACTCTTTTTTGTTTTCCGGTTTATTTTCTTAGAACGTGATAAGTGAATTAAATTTAATATTGAATAATATATAGAGTCGAAATGTGTCTAAATAATGTATATAATGTAAATTTTAGTTTATTAATTTTAAGAATAAAACATTGATATTTTTATTCAAATGGTATATTATATAAATAGAAGATTTTGTTTAACAAAGGAACATATAATGAAGTAGTGTATTTGAAAATTATTGGGTTGATTGAAAGGAGGTTTGTTTATGAAAGTGTTTCGAAAAATGATGATATTGGGCGGTTTCATAGTGATATCCGGGGTTGCTGTAACGATGGCATTGCACCAGTACTATGCGGAGGGAGGCATTGGTGATTTGGAGGATGCTCATATAATTGCAGCAGAACCGACACCGGTTGAAGGAGGTGTTTCCGTAGAATCGGAAGGGGCAAATGATTCCGTTGGACAAGTTCCGGAAGGGGATGAGGTTCTTGCTCCGATTTCTACGGACAAGATGTTTACGACAGAATCCGGGAAATCCCGCGAACAAGTGATTGATGAAGTGCTTGCCCAGTTTAACTGGGAGGATGAAGAAAGCAAGGAAGCATTCCGCCAGAAGCTTATGGAATCCGGTTTAAATGGCTTCGTGATACATAATGGGTTTGGTGCGGAAAGAGACGGTGAAGAATGATGGAAAAGAGATGTGTTGTGAATAAAAAGAAGCTGGCTGTTATAATTTTTGCATTTGCTGTTTGTGTTTTTATGCGCCCGGAAGCCGTATTGGCGGATGAAAGCCTTGGTGTGGTGAACGGGGAAACTTTGGATGGGGACTGTGATGCATTTTTTGTTGAATCGAGTAGTGAAGAGATTGTCGATGATAATATCCCTTTTGACGTTTTGTATCCTGAAGGGCGGTCGGGAAATGACTATGATATAGTAGATTATACTTCGGATAGTCTTATTATAGGATATGGAAATGAATATGTTGTTGCAAATTTTTGGGCCTATGGTCAAGCATATTTTTATGAGGACGGGAAGGTTCATTTACGTAGTATGGGGATAAGAGTAAACCATATTGAAGGGGTAACTTATACCGTGCGTGATTTGAAAATTACAAATACGGATGGATCTCTATCGACGGGAAGTGCATATGTTGATATTACGTATAAGTCTGAAACGATAACAAATTTGATTATCATTACCCTAACCGGGGGGAGTAGGGATCTTACTACGGAATTTTTTGAGATTCTGTAATGTCAAGGTTTTGCTGTGGCGGTGGGGAGTGATTTTTTAGAGTAAACGTCATTGAGGCGGTTAAGCATTTATAGGCTTAACCGCCTCGTTTGTTGTAATCAAACTTGGTAGCATCCGAAACAATTTGCAGGTTTATTTCTTTTATATCTAGCTCATCTTCCGACAATTTTTATAAATGTAAAACTTTCAACAATTTATATATGGAAATCTTCCGTGTAATATGATAACCTAGAAACAGTACAAAGGGCAGCAGGAACATCGGAAAGGATTTTACTATAAAAGCAGGACGATAAGGAGGATACGATTCTATGTTGGATAGGCATCTGATCACGGCAACTGCGCCGGCTGCGGACAGGCATAACATGGTGATCTGCGGGAAGCGGAGGATCACGGTACTGGCACCGGAGCTGTTCCGCATCGAGGAGGATGAGACGGGCACATTCTGCGATGACGCGACACAGGCCGTATGGTTCCGTAACGCGGAGCCGGTGGAGTATGTAGTCGGGAACGCGGGACACCGGATGACCATGACCACTGAAAAGGTGAAGCTGGTCTTGGAAGAGGAACTGGAAAAAAGCGAGATATGCTTTCCGGACGGCACTTTGGTTCCGGTTTTCAACAGGGACAATTTGAAAGGGACGTACCGGACGCTCGACTGCTGTGACGGGGAGCTGTGGATTTCCTGGCAGCCGGAGCAGGAGAAGGATCATCCGATCTGCCTTGGGGACGGTGTGGTTTCCAAAAACGGTGTGGCGGTGTACGATGACAGTGCTTCTCTTTTGCTGAACGCGCAGGGGATGGTGGAGCCGCGCAAACACGCGCAGAGGGATATTTATGTGTTTGCCTTTGGCCATGATTACCGCGGCGCGGTGAAAGCGCTGTATTCGCTCTGCGGCGCTCCGGCGCGTGTGCCGCGCTGGGCGCTCGGGAACTGGTGGAGCCGCTACCACGCATATACGCAGGAAGAATATCTGGAGCTGATGGAGGCGTTTGAGGAGGACGAGATCCCGTTTACCGTGGCGACTGTGGACATGGACTGGCATCCGAGCGAGAACCTTCCGGAAGGGGTGGACGGCTGGACTGGCTACAGCTGGAACCGGGAGCTTTTCCCGGATTATAAGGAATTTCTGAAAAACCTGCACGGGAAGAATCTTCATGTGACGTTAAATCTCCATCCGGCCTCCGGCGTGCAGTATACCGAGGAGCAGTATGCCGCGATGGCAGGGCGCATGGGGGTTGACCCGGCAGCGAAGAAAGCAGTAGAGTTTGATTTTACGGACAGTGAGTTTATCAACGCGTATTTTGAGCTGCTCCACAAACCATACGAGCGGGACGGCGTGGATTTCTGGTGGATCGACTGGCAGCAGGGCACGGGCAGCAGGATTCCCGGCTACGACCCGCTCTGGGGATTGAACCATTTCCATTTCCTCGACATTTCGAAGGAGCGCGAGGGGATGATCCTCTCCCGCTATTGTGGCGTGGGCGCACACCGCTATCCGGTCGGTTTTTCCGGGGATACGATCGTGACCTGGAAGACATTGAAGTATCTGCCGTATTTTACGGCAACTGCGAGCAATGCGGGCTATACCTGGTGGAGCCACGATATCGGCGGGCACATGGGCGGGGAGAAGGACAATGAGCTCTATGTGCGGTTTTTGCAGTTTGGGGTCTTTTCCCCGATCAACCGCCTGCACAGCAGCAAAAGCAATATTTTCTCGAAGATGCCCGCCGTGTACAAGAACGGTGCGGGCGAGATCGCGAAGAAATTCCTGCGGCTGCGCCATGCCATGCTCCCATTTTTGTATTCTGCCGCGTGTGAGACGGCGGAGCGCGGGCTTGCGCTGATCGAGCCGATGTACTATGAATATCCGGAGGAGAAGGAAGCTTATGAATGCCCGGGCGAGTATCTGTTCGGAAGGCAGCTGATCGTCGCGCCCGTCACGGAAAAGGGGGATGCGCACGGGATGGCGGTCACAAAGGTCTGGCTGCCGGAGGGGCGTTACACTGATATTTTTACGGGCGATGTGTACGCGGGCAGCGGACAGTACGAGATGGTGCGCTTTTTGGACTCCATGCCGGTGCTGGCGGGCGGGGGCGCGTTCTTTGTGCTGGACGGTGCGCCGCGGGGCAACCGTACCGAGCTTCCCGGGAAACTTAGGGTTCTCGCGTTTTGCGGGACAGGAGAATATTGCCTGACGGAGGATGCGGGGAGAGCGCGCGCCGTGACGCACTTCTGGTCGGAGACCGAGCAGGACGGGGAATGGGTGCTGCGTTTTTTGGCGAAGGATGAGGCGGATATTCTGCCGCCGCGCAGCTATATCTTTGAACTGCGGGGGATTGTGAGGGGCGCGGTTGCTGTGACCGAGGATGGGCAGGAGAGGGAGTTTTTCCTGGATCACCGGGACGGCTGCACGCGCGTTCACTTGAGGCAGGTGAAGCCGGGTGCGGTCTGTGAGCTGCGGGTGCGTGAGACTCTGACGGGTGAGGAGCGGCTGCGTGCGCGGCTTGCGGAAAAGCTGTCGGTTCTGGAAGGCGACAATGGGAAGAAGTCGGAGGTGTTTAACGCGCTCTGTGCGTGCAGGGATGAGAAGGAGTGGCGGAAAGCTTTGGAGGAGAGCGGACTGCCTGCGCGGTACCGGAAATATTTGCGCGATGGGCTTTGGATGGATTGACTGTGTTTTGGATCACCGGACGTTTGGCAGAATAAAACAGGCTTGAGCGCAGAACTCCGTGCGGTGCCAGGGATGCTGATCCGGATGCTTCCAGCCATGCTTTACGGAATGCCGTGCCTAAAACCGATATTTTTGGAGGAAATAACATGGATTATACAGTCGCCGTCGTCGATGACAGCGCGCAGGACCGAGAATATGTTGCCGCCCTGGTGCGGCAGTGGGCGGGGGAAAAGGGGCATGTCGCCATCGTGAAGGAATTTCCTTCGGCGGAGGCGTTCCTTTTCGCGCGTGAGGACGGGCAGGACGCGGACATGCTGCTCCTTGATATCGAGATGGGGGCGATGAACGGTGTGGATCTGGCGAAGGAGCTCCGGCGCGGGCTGGGGAATGATGTGGTGCAGCTTGTCTTTATCACCGGTTTTCCGGATTTTATTGCCGAGGGATATGAGGTTAATGCGTTGCACTATCTGATGAAGCCGGTTGCAGGAGAAAAGCTGTCTGCGGTGCTTGATAGGGCGGCAGCCAATCTTACAAAGGCGGAAAAGCGCCTTTGTGTGACTTATGACCGGAGGACGGATTATATTCCGGTTTCACAGATTTACTATATTGAGGCGCAGAAGCAGTATGTTTCGATTCATGCGGCGGGAGGGGACTTGCGGATGAAAACCTCGCTTTTGGAGACGAAGGGGATGCTGGACGAATATTTTTTTCAGTGCCAGCGCTCTTATCTTGTAAACCTGAGGCATGTGGCGCAGATTAAACGTGATTGCGTGGTGCTCAAAGGCGGCGTGGAGGTGCCGATCAGCCGGGGGATGGCGGAGAAGATCGGCAGGGAGATCATCCGCCTGTTTTAAGCACCGCGGAAGGAAAGCCGGGGGGAGCGGCAGAACCGGGAAACAGATGGGCAGGCCGGGAAACAAAAGTAAAATTTCTAAAAGGGAAGCGATTCAGGATAACCATAGAATCGGCTTCCACTAAGGAAAGGAAGGAAGCAGCATGTTCCAAAAGTGGATCGACCGCCGGATCGAGGCGTATCAGAGCGACCTCATCCGGAAATACTGTGACGAGGTGGAGGCAATCTACAAAAAGATGCGCGGCTGGCGGCATGATTACCACAATCATATCCAGGCGCTTCAGGCGAGTATGGCGCTTGGAAAGTATGACGAGGTGAACGCCTACCTGCACCAGCTCAACGACGATTTGACGGGCGTGGATGCCGTGATCAAGACCGGCAGAGTGATGGTGGATGCGATCTTAAACGGCAAGATGAACATTGCGGCACAGAATGAGATCCCGGTCAACGCAAAGGCGCAGATTCCGGACGGCACGCCGGTGACGGATGTGGATATGTGTGTGATCATTGGGAATCTGTTTGACAATGCGATCGAGGAAAATAAAAAGCTTACACCAGGGGAGCGTTTTATCCGCATTTATATCGGCAGAAAAAATACGCAGGTATATCTCGTATTTACGAATGCCGCGGGGAAGAAGCAGGTAAAAAAGGAGGGGCTGTTTGGCACGAGAAAGGGCGCAGGGCACGGCTTTGGCCTAAACCGTGTGGAAGGGATCGTGAAAAAATACGGCGGGCAGTTTTTCGCGGACAGTGAGGACGGGGGGTTTACGGCGGAAGTTTTGATCCCACTCACGGGAGAGAACTTGGATCAGACCAAAGACTTTGCGGGATGAAACCGGAAGAAAGAATTTGCATTTCGTTCACCGAAATTAACATTTTGGACACGGAATGCTCTTTTTTTGCCGGAAAATGATATGCTTTTTTACGGATGGGAAGGGGGATCACGGGAAACACAAAAACAGAACGGAAGTGAGGGGGATCATGAAAAAGAAAAACAAAGAAAAGAAAGAACCGAAACGGAAACCGAAATACGGACTGTTTTCGAGCGTGGCATACATTTACCGCATTCTGTGGAAGACGGAGCGTGGGCTTGCGTTTGCCGGGCTGTTCACCGTGCCGCTTACTGTATTTTTGTCGGCACTTGCACTGTACACACCTTCCGTAGTGTTGCGGGCACTTCAGGCACAGAAGGGATTCTCTTATGCGGCACAGGTGATCTTAGGGCTTTTGCTTGTGAAGTTATGTTTTGACCTCGCCAATATGATCATATCAAAAAAAATTCAAAATTCGGAGCATTTTGTCCTGATGCAGCTGATTTATATGTATAACCAATATCAACGGACACGCGACGATTATCTTGACTATGACCCGGAACTCGTCGAACTGGAGGAGCGGGGAACGGCCGCAATCAGCAATAACCACGCGGCGGGGGTGCATTTTCCGATGGATTTTGCGAACCTTGCCGGGACGGTGCTTAATTTTGTCCTGTTTGGGTCGGTAATTTCCATGCTCAACCCGATGATCATTTTGCTGCTCGCGGCGGGCAGTGCCGTCAATTACGCGGTGGGTGCGTGGGAGCGCAGGAAAAATTGGGAAACCCAGGATATCCGCAACAAGCTTAACAAGAAGATCCAGTATACGACAATGGTACTCTCCAATGATTTTCGTTACGCAAAGGATATCCGCCTGTACCATATGCAGGACGGTCTGCATGAACGTTTTATGAGCCTGCTCGGACAGGCAACAAAGGAGAGATGGAATTGTGAGCGGCGCAGCATACTTGCCGCATTGGCAGGTTTCCTTGTCGTTTTGGTGCGTGACGGGGCGGCTTATGCTTTCCTGATCGGCAAAGCCATTTCCGGCGAGCTGGATGCCGCGTCGTTTGTGCTCTATTTTTCGGCAATCAGTTCGATGGCGGGATTGATGGGCAGCATCCTTTGGACCGTGAACCGTGTTTTTGACGGCGCGCTGCAGGTGTCGGATTTCCGCGAAGGGCTTGAGGCGGAGGGGAAATTGAACCACGGGGAAGGCATACCGGTTCCCCAAAGACCGTTTTCTGTTGAGTTCCGGCATGTTTCATTCCGTTACCCGAAGGGGGAGAAGAAAGTCCTTGACGATGTGTCATTCCGGATTGAGGCAGGGGAGAAGGTGGCGCTTGTCGGTGTGAACGGAGCAGGAAAAACGACACTCACCCGGCTGATGTGCGGGCTGCTTTTGCCGGATGAAGGGGAAATATTGCTGGACGGGCATACACTATACGAATATAACCGCGATGAAATGTATACGTTGTTCGGGCTTGTGCCGCAGACCTTTGCCCTCCTGCCGCTTTCCATCGCGAAAAATATCGCGTGTGTGGGGGAGGATACAGAGATTGACCGCGCGAAGCTTGAGCGGAGCATCAAACTTGCCGGGCTTGCGGAAAAAGTCGCGGCCCTGCCGATGGGGGCGGATACCCCGCTTGGGCGGGAACTGAGCCAGGAAGGTGTCGAGCTTTCGGGCGGTGAGACGCAAAAACTATTGTTGGCGCGTCTGCTTTACAAAAATCCGCCGTTTCTTATCCTCGATGAGCCGACCGCAGCACTTGACCCGATCGCGGAAGACCGGATCTACCATCAGTACAGAGAGATTGCCGGCCGGACGACTTCGGTCTTTATCTCGCACCGGCTTGCATCAACCAGGTTCTGTGACCGGATCTTTTTGTTGGACGGCGCGAACTTTGCGGAGGTAGGAACGCATGAGGAGCTGATGGCGGCGGGAGGTAAGTACCGTGAATTGTTTGATGTGCAGAGCCAATATTATAAGAGCGAGGCGGTGTAGGATCAGGGCAGGCTGCCGGGGGATGGCATACCCGAGGAAGCCGTGGGAATTTCGAGAAACGGGGGTACGTGATGAAGAAGAAAAAGAAAGAGGGGGCATGCGTAAAACGTTCATTCCGTGAGGAATGGGGATTGTTTGCACGCGCGTTGAAGATATGGAATGAGCTGATGCCGGGATATTTTCCATGCCAGTTTTTCTGTATTGTATTTGAGGTATTTACGCCTTATTTTGGGCTTTATATGTCCGCGCAGTTGATCAATGGCCTGGTGGACGGTCGCGGATTCCGGGATATGTTTGTCCTGGCAGGGGTGACGGTCGCGGGAGGGTTTGTTTTGTCCGTGGCTAGGCGGTTTCTGCGGGGGAAAGTTGCTGTGATGGATGCCTTTACGATGGAACAGCATGAGGAATATATCATAAACAGGCAGAACCGGCATCCCTTTGAACATATGGAAAACCCGGATGTCGTCTTACTGCGGTCAAAGATCCGGAATGATTTTCTTTCCTTCGGCGGCGGACTGGAATCGGTACGCTGGACATTTTCCATCCTTTTGCAGGGGATTTTTGATATTTTATTTTCGGTTTCGCTGACGTTCTCCATGTTCTCGGTGTTGGTGGAAGGCGAGCACCGTGGATTCCTCGGGTTTGTCAATTCTCCTTATTCCGCCGTGGTTATTGTCCTGATGATCGCGGTCAACACATGGCTTTTGATATGGATTACCACGGAAAATACGAAAAAAACACAGGAGGCGCTTAATGGGCTTTCTGCAAGCAACGCGCGGTTCGGGATCTACAGTAATCTTTGGAGCAGGGATATGAGGGTATTTAACCTGCACCGCATTATCCTGGAGGATATGAAAAAATTTCAGGTTCATCCGGAGTGGGTCTGTAAAGTGGAAAAGGTTGAGATGAAATATGGGGTATATTCGGTTGTCCTGGATGCGGTTTTAAATATCGCCATTTTCCTATTTGTCGCAGCGAAGGCATTGATCGGCGTGTTCGGTATCGGGAGTTTTGTACTGTATCAGGGGACGGTCGGCCGTTTTATCCGCGCGGTGTCCGGGACGGCATCGGCGTTCGGCCGTCTGCGCTACAACAATAATTTTCTTGTGGAGTTTTACCGCTATATTGATCTGCCGGACGGCATGTATCAGGGATCGCTTGCAGTGGAGAAGCGGGCGGATATTGATTATGAGATTGAGTTTAGGGATGTCGGTTTCCGGTATCCGAGGACGGAAAATTGGGTGCTGCGGCATGTGGATATGAAGCTTAAAATTGGGGATAAGCTGGCGATCGTCGGGGAGAACGGTTCGGGCAAGACGACGTTCATCAAATTGCTCTGCCGTCTGTATGACCCGACGGAGGGCAAGATTCTGCTGAATGGGATTGATATTACGAGATATCGGTACGAGGAGTATTTTTCACTGTTTTCCGTGGTGTTTCAGGATTACTCGCTGTTTGCGTTCCCGCTGGGGGAAAATGTTGCGGCGGGATTGTCGTATGATGCGGGCCGGGCGCGGGAATGCCTGATGCGCGTCGGGCTTGGGGCGAAACTGGCAGAACTTGAGACGGGGGAAGCCGGAGCGGGAGGTGAGGATGCCGGGACAGAAGGTGCAAACGCCGGCGCGAAGCGCGTGGATGCTCTTTCGCTGGCAGTCGGACGGGCTTATGACCGGGACGGGATTGACTTTTCCGGCGGGGAAGAGCAGAAGATTGCCCTTGCGCGGGCGCTTTATAAAGATGCTCCATTTGTGATTCTGGACGAGCCGACGGCTGCGCTTGACCCTCTGGCAGAGGCGGCGGTCTATGAAACGTTTGATCGGGTTGTGGAAAATAAGACTTCGATATTTATCAGCCATCGGCTTTCTTCCTGCCGCTTCTGCGATATGATCGCGGTATTTGACCATGGTCAGATTGTGCAGCGCGGTCGGCACGATGAGCTTGTGGCACAGGAGGGCGGCAAGTACCACAGCCTGTGGAGGGCACAGGCACAGTATTATGAATAAGGTGGAAAACATCGCTTTTGTGCAGGTTTAACGTGCACAAAGGCGGTGTTTTTTGTCATTTGTGTTCTCCGGGGAGGCAGTCCGGGGGTGAAAATCCGCTGGATGCCACCTGGCATAAGGCTTTGCTATTTCCGGTTCGCTTTTTTTAATAGCCAGCAATTTTATATTGGTTTCCATCTTGTAATTTTATAACATGCATCCAATGTGGCGGCCTTATTTGGCAGGAAGAATCTGTGTGCTGTTATGCGGGCGATATCGTTATAGGTGCGGAAAGAAATGGAGGAATTATGACATTAATATTATGAATATGTTACCAAATGTAACGGAATTGTAATACATTGTTAATTTGACAAAAACGAAACATGGGAGTATCGTAGAAAGCAGGAAGATCTGTAAATTACGGATGGAGCGTGGTATTGCCGGGGAAGTCTTTTATGGAGGAGGGTTTATATGGGACGCGAGAAAGTGAAAAAAATATGGACAGGGTATCCGGCGGCGGTTGCCGGCTGTTTGATGTTATCCGCGGCGTTGGTATGCGGTGCGTGCGGGGAGAGGCAGCAGGAAGAGGCGGAGACCGGGAAGGAAGTCGCGGGCAGTGAAGCGCCGGAGGGAGCGGGGGAGGCGGGTGGTGAAGATGGAAAGGGATCGGAACCGACCGGGACGGACGGGAATTGGCCAGAGCCGACGAAAGCAGAAGGGGTGAGTGGGCAAGACGGGAAACAGGCAGAGGGAGCGGAGAGGAAAGAAGCCGGAACGGTGGGAGAGGGAAGTGCCGACGGGAATGAAACCGCGGGAGGAAAGGATGAAAAGAAGCCGGGAGAGGCGGAAGAGGACAGAGCGGTTGTAAAAGATGGAAAGAAACCAGGAACGGCAGGAGAGGGAAGTGCCGACGGGAATGAAACCGCGGGAGGAAAGGATGAAAAGAAGCCGGGAGAGGCGGAAGAGGACAGAGCGGTTGTAAAAGATGGAAAGAAACCAGGAACGGCAGGAGAGGGAAGTGCCGACGGGAATAAAACCGCGGGAGGGGAGGGTGAAAAGAAGCCGGGAGAGGCGGGAGCGGACAGAGCGGGAGTAAAAGACGGGAAGGAGGCGGGAACGGCAGGAGAAAAAGATGCCGGCGGGGACAAAGACCCCTATGTAGCGGTCGGAAAAGATCCGGTTAGGATCAAGGACAATGTCCCGGACGGCGAGGTCGGGAAACAGCCGGAAACGGCAGGGTCGGAGGACAAAGCGGAACAGCTCCCGTTCAATACCGACAAGCTCTGGGGGCTGGAAAATCTTGAGAAATACGTAACGCTGGATGAAATCGGGGAATATGCCATATCCTGCCTCAACTGGATGACAATCTGGTGCAGGCAGGAGCATGAGGGGAGTTTTATCCTTGACGGCTATAATGAAAAGGAGGATGCGGTTGTCCGGCAGATCTATGAGGCGACGGGAAAGACCGCGTGCTGGATTTTGCAGCGCGATTTTGACGGCGACGGGCGGGAGGAAGCGTTTGCGTATGTCTGCGGGCTGGACTCGGACGGGGGCATTGAGGTGTGGTTCGCCGCCGCCGACGGCTCGGTGCAGATGCTGATGGAGGACAATACATACAGCGGCCAGTGTTCACTTGGGCTGCCGGGCAATACCTTTTACTTATGCGGTATCAGCGGTGCGGATAACGAGAGTTATTATATGTATGAGGTGGACGGCAATGTGGCGAAGCCTGCCGCGCTCGAAGTGGGAAATGGCGTGGGACTGCTGGAGGATGGGCGGCTTACGGTTTGGAGCAAGAGCTATGATGTGTTTTCATCCACGGCCGATTACCGCGAGCTTGTATCCGTCGGATCGTTTGATTACACGTACAAAGAATATTATTATTCTTATGATGAGGGCGGGTTTCATGAATACAGCGGCGTTCCTGTTACCGAGGAGGAACTTTGCCAGTATGAGAACGGATACGAGATCCTCTGCGCGGTTCAAAAAGGAGACGGGATCGTCACGGACATTTACTATTTTGCCGATGGCAGGATGGTTGTAAACTATGTAGAAAAAGCGGAGCGGACGGATGAGTCTTCCGGAAGCCGGATGCGCCGCAATTATTATCTGCAGGTGCCGGTGGTAAGCGAGGGGGAGGAAGGTTTCTGCCTTGGGTGGGATGCTTCCCTTGATATACGGAGCATGCAGGAAGCGCTTAGGGCAGGGGGCAGCCGGAACGAGTATGATATCATTCTCAGGGCAGGGGTTTACGCGCCGGTTTATCAGGAGGAATTGGCGCAGTACCCGGATCATCAGCCGCCGGTTGAGTATTACAAGGAAAAGTATGCTGCTTTGGTGAAGGAGGACTTGAAAATATGCGCGTTAAAGACTTTGGCCGGCTTTGAGGAGCCGAAAAGGGTTTTGGCGACAGGGGCTGACCTTGCAGGTATCAGCAGGCGCAATTTGATTTTTACGTTTTCGGATGCGTTCCGTGATGCTGTCCGGGCGAAAACGGAGCAGGCGGGCACGGCCGTGGCCGAAGGTGCTGGTGCACTGCTCGGTCTTGGGGCGTATGAGAAGTCCATCGGCATATGGATCGGGGATGAGTGTGTTTGCAAGGGATCCCTGCAGAACGTTTTATGCGGGGAAACCGTGGGGTTTGCAGCGGGGGAAGCCGACCATGACGGGGAGCCCTCCGTCTATGCGGGGAAGCTTGTTTATGCGGACAATGCCAGGGCAAGGGAATCGGTATATTTTACGGCGGCAGCAGCCGTGAAACTTCATGCTTTTGCCGAGGTGACAGGGCTTGCGTCCGGGGAGGAACTGGTTCGGATCCGGAAGCCGGGGGCTTACCGTGCAGAACAGGAATATATGGTTGATCTGGATGGGGATGGGGTGGAGGAAAGCTTATTCTATGGGGGAAATCTGCTGCTGGTTGACGGAAAAAATTACAGTGCGTTCCTGGACGGCGATGAGGACAACGATTTCTTTTTCTTGTGGGACATTGATACATCCGACGATAGTTTGGAGATCGGGCTTTGGAGACACGGGGATAGTTGCAGTGAGTTTACGGACATTTATTGGTATAACGGAGAGTGCCTGAAAAGAACAGGAACACTGGAAGGACCTCGGGATAAAGGATATCGGGAGATCGCATTTGACGGGAGCGGAACCGTGCGGGCAGATGGCAGGCTTTCCGTGCTCCAGACATGGAGTGCCCCGATGAGTTTTTGCCTGAATATGGAACACGAGCTTACACAGGTTGAACAGGAGCTGTATTATCCGAAGCTGGGCGGCGGGGAAGATTATCCCTATACCTTGCGCGCGCCGGTCCGGCTGTACGAGGATATGGATACCGCTTCGGATTCCGTGGTGATCCTGCCAGGAAGAAAGCTGGTATTCCCGGCGACGGACAATAAGAGCTTCGTGATGGTCGAGACGGAGGATGGTCTGCAGGGATATTTGTATCTGGAGGAAGGGAGAAATATTGAGAATCCGGAGGGCGGATATTATGAGTGGACGGAGGATGTGGTCGGGGGACTGAATTTTGCGGGGTGACCGGAGGAATGGGTGGGAGCGGGAAGTGGTTGTATAGATACGGGAGTTTTAGGGAAACAGTAACTGCATCGGCGTTTCCCCGGGATGATTGGGATTGCCGTGGGCATAGGTAGAAAGTGCCCGCGGCAGTTTTTTTATACTATTTTTGCAGTAGAGTGCAACCGACGAGGGGGATTTCCTGTTTATATGGGTGAAAGGGGGAAAAGGGATGGAGGATGAAGAAATCCTCGCGTTGCTGCGAAGCAGGGACGAACGGGGGCTTTATGAGCTCGAAAATAAGTACGGAAAGCGCCTTGCAGTGCTGGCGGAGCGGATCCTCCCCGCGCAGGATGCGGCGGAATGTGTCAATGACACGTATCTGGCGGTCTGGGAGAGTATCCCGCCGAAATGCCCGGAATTCCTCTTTGCCTACACGGCAAAAATATGCAGGAACCTGGCGTTCAACCGGGTGGAGTGGAACCATGCGGCAAAGCGCAGTGCAGTGTTTGTGGAGCTTTCCGATGAACTCGGCAAATGTGCGCCGGATGTGTCGGAGAAGGTGCAGCAGCAGGAGCTTACAAGGGCGATCGCAGATTTTTTAAGGGAGCAGGAGGAGGAGAAGCGGCAGATTTTTATCCGGCGCTACTGGTACGGTGATTCGGTGAAGGAACTGGCCGGAGCATTTGGTTATCGACAGGGTAAAATCAAAAGTATTTTGTTCCGGCTCAGGAAACAATTGTGGAGTGCATTAAAAAAGGAGGGAATGGTATGAAGAGGAGGATGGACAAGGATGTGCGGGGGAAGGAAAAGAGTGGAAAGTGGCTGGCCGGGCAGCAGATTATGGCGGCGATGAATGGTCTGGATGAGGAATTGGTGGAGATCCGGCCGGCTGTAAAGTCCTGCGGGGATGGCGCGCTAAAGCGGACGGCGGCAAGGCGGGTGAAATGGGCGGTGGCAGCTGTGTGTTCCGTCTGCCTGATCAGTGGCAGTGTCGTGTTTGCTGCGTCAAGACTTAGCTGGCATATCGGAGATTCCATTGATCCGCATAACCCGGATGCGGATTATTATTGGGTGGACTTTAAGCCGGATCAGGTTTCGGCGGATGCATTTGGCGAACAGGTGCGGGCGGTGGAAGCCGGCTTTAAAGAAGAGGCAAAGAAAGAGGCAGAAAACGGGACTCCGTACCCGGATGACATACCGCGCGGTTGGGTAAAGGAATTTGCAACGGAGAAGGAAGCGCTGGACTATATTGGGTTTGACGGGCTCCGCGAGACGGCGCTGCCAGATTGGAATGCCTGGCATATCACTGCATTGGGCGTGTATGGAAACCAGGAGGGAAATCTGACCAAAGTGGGGATTTCAAGCCATTATAGAACCGGGGATGGTGAGAAAATCGAAGTGAGTACGGAGGCAGAAATCTTTACAGAAAACTGGTGTTATGAAAGCATGGGGATCGGCAAGCCATTTTGGCAGGATGAGCAGGATGTGGAGGGGAAAGAATATGTGACAGGGAATGGGAAAACGGGGCTTATTATAGTTCCGGAGTATGATGGCGGTTTTAACTACTGGATGGAAGGTTACATGATCGAGGGGGAAATTGTTTACACTATAAATCTTAATTACAATAGCAAAGGGGATCTTGAAGAGAGAGGGCTTGCGGAAGATGCCTTGACAAAGGTGATGCACGAGTGGATGGAGCAATTTTAAGGGAGCACTCGTGCAAGCGTCCCCGTAGGTTTCAGAGGCGGATATGGTGTGGTGTGTTTGTGCTGATTGGTAAAAGCAGGAATTACGGCAAGGGAAGGGTCATGGTACCCTTCCTTTGCTTTTTGGTATACTCTAAATGTTTTGGCATTTTTCTTGATGTTTTCAGAAAATTATGGTAAACTTATTATCAGTATCGTAAGAAAAAACGGCATTTTGTCATAGTGGTTTGTAGGTTCTGGCCGGATGCCGCGGCGAGATTTTTGGGATTATGCGGTGCTGTTATAACGCTGCAGTTTTGTGTGAATTTTTGGAAAGAGGATGATACTCGGGCCAAAGTGGCAGTGGTTGGATGGATTTTACCGATATTTCGGATGTAAAAAATATATGTTTTAACGATGGAAAGCAGCGCTGCCCGATCAGGGGATTTATGCTGCTTTCCGCCAAATAAGGGATACGGTGGCGAAAGGAGAGGATGCCGCGGTTTTGGCTCTGGTTTCTTAAAACATGCAGGTGGGGAAAGTTTTTCGAATCCGGGCAATGTCGGCAGACTGGACTGCTGTAAATTAAAAATATTATTTCTAGGAGGAGAGGACATGGACAACAAAAATTTCTTAGAGCAGATGGAGTGCACGGGCATTGTCCCGGTGATTAAGCTGGAGAATACCGACGACGCGGTAAATCTGGCGAAGGCG
This sequence comes from uncultured Lachnospiraceae bacterium, assembly GCA_947053345.1. Lineage (GTDB taxonomy): Bacteria > Bacillota > Clostridia > Lachnospirales > Lachnospiraceae > RGIG4057. The sequence continues at coordinate 17,933 of CAMRSM010000012.1, read as the reverse complement.
CTGTATGACGGCGGCATCCACTGCGCCGAGGTTACATTCCGCGCGGCAGGCGCGGACAAGGTGATCTCGCAGATGGTACAGGCATACCCGGATATGCTGGTCGGGGCGGGCACGGTTCTCACGACCGAGCAGTGCGACAAGGCAATTGCGGCGGGAGCAAAATTCTGCGTTGCGCCGGGGCTGAACCCGACGGTGGTAAAGCATTGTCTGGACAAAGGGGTTCCGTTTACGCCGGGGGTTGCCAACGGCAGCCAGATTGAGCAGGCGATGGAGCTCGGCCTTGACTTTGTAAAATTCTTCCCGGCGGAGCAGGCGGGCGGTCTGTCCTACATCAAGGCGATTGCGGCTCCGTACTCCTCCATGAAGTTCATGCCGACAGGAGGCATCAATGAAAATAACCTGAACACCTACCTTTCCTTTAAGAAGATTGTCTGCTGCGGGGGCAGCTGGATTGTTCCGGATGCGCTTGTCAAGGCGGGCAAATGGGAGGAGATTACGGCGCTCTGCCGCGCGGCAGTTAACAAAATGCTCGGTTTCTCGGTTGCGCACATCGGCATAAACTGCGGGGACGAGGACGAGGCAAAAGCAACCACCGCAGATTTTGCGAAATTGTTCGGCTGGGAGCAGAAGGTCGGGAACAGCAGCGTGTTTGCGGGAAGCTATGTCGAGTGTATGAAAACGCCGTACAAGGGTGCGAAGGGGCATATCGCGGTGGCAACGAACAGCGTGCGCCGCGCGGTCTACCAGCTTGGGCATAAAGGTGTCGCAGTTGATATGGAGACGGCAAAATACGATGCGGACGGAAGAATGACATTCGCGTATCTGAAGGATGAATTTAGCGGTTTTGCAGTTCATCTTGTGGAGAAAAAGTAATGCGGCTGTTCATCCGTGCCCATGACCTCGGGGTCGCGGGGGAGGATAAAATTGCGGCCCGCCTCTGTGAGCTGGGGCTTGACGGTGTGCAGCTGGTCGCTTACAAGGTACTGCCGGATGTCGCTTACGCGCCGGGGGCGGTTGATGCCGCGCGTGCAAGGAAAGCGGCGGCGGTATTAGCAGCGGCGGGCAAAAGCGTACCGCTGATCGGGGCGTATTTTAACTGCGTCCATCCGGATCGGGAAAAGGCAGAAAACGGCGCTGCCGTGTTCCGGGATTATCTGCGGCTCGCGCACGATTTCGGCTGTGACACGGTCGGTTCCGAGACGGGTTCGTGCAACGGCGACCCGTGGATCTACCACCCGGAAAACCGCACGGACGAGGCGCGTGCAGCCGTGGTGCGCACGTTCTCCGGACTCTGCGACTATGCGCAGGATTATAACGCTTATGTCGGGATGGAAGGGGCGCTCGGCCATGTCTGCTATGACGTGAAATGTCTGGCGCGTGCGGTGCGGGAGATCGGAAGGGACAATATCCGCATTATTTTTGACTTGTATAATTATCTTGACGAGTCAAATATTGATAAAAGGTATGATATCCTTGCCGAGGGGCTGCAGACCTTCGGCGACAGGATACATATCTTCCATATCAAGGACTGTGTGATAAAAAGTGACGGTTCGATGGAGCAGTGCGGTGTCGGGAAAGGGATTTTTGACTATGGGAGAATTCTGCCGGAGATCAAAAAAGTGTGCCCGGACGCGAATCTTGTCTTCGAGGAGACGGTGGGAGAGGATATTCCGGATGCGGCTACGTATATCAGGGAGCGGATGTAGGGCAAGAGGAACGAAAAAACAGCAAAATCCGGGAGGATGCCGGAAGCCCGGTTCCTGCCATGACGGCGAACACCGTTGAGGAGGAGTGGGCGGTACTGCAGAACGGGAGGGAGTATGAAGCAGCTGAACAGAAGCAATTTCAAAACGGGAGAAAGGCCGGTCAGAATCCTCCAGTTCGGTGAGGGGAATTTTCTGCGGGCCTTTGCAGACTGGATTTTGCAGGAGTTAAACGATTCCGGGGTAATCTGCTGTGATGTGGCAGTGGTGCAGCCGAGGGCGACGGGACGGGTGAAGGAGCTTGCGGTGCAGGATGGTCTGTATACGCTCTGTCTTGAGGGCATTGACAGGGGGGAGAGGGTGCAGAGCCGCCGCATCATCGACGTGCTGCGCGATTTCATCGACCCTTTTGAGCAGTATGAAAAATTTCTTTCCTACGCAAAGAGCGGGGATTTGGAAATTATTATCTCAAACACGACCGAGGCGGGCATTGCGCTCGACGTTTCTGATACGGATTTTTCCGTATGTCCGAGAAGTTTTCCGGGAAAGCTGCTGGCGTTTTTAAAAGCGAGATATGACCACTTTCAGGGCGATATGGCAAAGGGGCTTGCCATTATCCCGTGCGAGCTGATCGACCATAACGGGGAGGAACTGAAACGGGTTCTTCTGGAACTTGCGAAGATCCGAAATATGGATGCGGGTTTTGTGAACTGGATGACGGCGGCGAATCATTTTACCAATACGCTCGTTGACCGCATTGTTCCGGGCTATCCGCGCGATACTGCAAAGGAGATCTGTGAGGAGACGGGCTTTGCTGACAACAACATTGTCAAAGGCGAGATTTTCCATCTCTGGGTGCTGCAGAAGGAGCCGTTCGTGCAGGAGAAGCTCCCGGCGGACCGACCGGGCTTAAATGTTATATTTGCGGACGATATCACGCCGTACAAGCAGCGCAAAGTCAAAATCTTAAACGGCTTGCACACCGCAATGGTTCCGGCGGCGTACCTGTGCGGGATTGACACGGTGCGCGGGAGCGTGGCCGATCCGGATGTCGGGAAATTTGTGCAAAAGCTGCTGAATGATGAGATCCGGCCGACCATTGACTTGCCGGAGGACGAGACGGATGCGTTTGCGTCAAGCGTGATTGAGCGTTTTATGAACCCGTTCATCCGCCATGAACTGATGTCAATCGCGTTAAATTCCACGACGAAATTCAGAACCCGTCTGCTTCCAACCTACAACGACTACCGCGCAAAATTCGGGAAATCGCCGAAGCATATCCTGTTTTCGCTCGCGTCGCTGACCGTGTTTTACCGCGGAAAGCGCGGAGAGGAGGACATTGCGCTGAACGATGCACCGGAATATCTGGAATTCTGGAAAGAACTCTGGGAGGCGGACGGGGATTATAAGGCGATGGCGCAGCGTGTGCTCGAAAATCAGGCGCTGTGGGAGCAGAGTCTTGCGGCGGATGACAATGCGGCACAGGTTGCGGGGTATATCGAAAGTATTGTAAAGGACGGAGGCCGGGCGGCGCTGCGGGCGTTTCTCGCGTCGTAGAAAACAGTATTTTATTCCGGTCGGGAGTGTGGTAAAATTTTTTGGATCTATAATGTTTTTGACAATGATTTTTACTTCCGGGTAAGTATTCCGGAAGAAATGGATTTAAGGGATATCTGGAAAGATTAAAATATCAAAAATAAAATTTTTATAAGGAGTGAAATATTATGGGCAAGCAACCGGATTTCCCGTTTGACATGACGGGCTACACCTGCTTCTCTATCATTAACTGTCCTGTGGAGCAGGCAATTCAGCTTTTGGAGGAGTACCCAGGTATATGTGCCGCGGAGGACAGAATCCCCTTCTCTTTTCAAATTGCCGCCCTCCCGGAGGATGCAAAGTGGACTCTTTTGCGCTGGCCTGAGCCAGGGAGATTTTATGATCTGATGAACCTGACCATATGGCTGATGGGGTATCGTGCCGGCCTGGGCGGAGAGAATCCCATTTTTGCCGCCCTTCCGCCGGAGGAGCGGGCTGCGGAAGGACCGTTTTTGGCCCGGCTTGATTATGACAATCCGTTCGGTGATTCCGTGCTGGGTTTCTGGCAAAATTGGAGTTTCGATTATAAAATACCGGGAGAGAAACTGCGCTGGATTGGCGAGGATGTGTTCCCGCAGGAGTATTTCTTTAACGGCCGCGGTTATTCTTCCACCGGCTTTCAGCTGGAGTGGCTGAAAAATCCGGAACGGATTCCGGACTGGGCAGAGTGTTCCATACCGATGGAAAGATAGCATATTTTTTTGATAATATTTCCAGGGGCATGTCTGAAAGATCGTTCCCGCGCCCTGATTTATGTGATCTACGGTTATATGTATCTTCGCATCAAATTTATGCAGCGCAGTCTTCCGTGCTTTCACCATCCGGCACGGTTTGCAGGGGGGTGTGCATTTGGTCCGAGGGGTCTGTTCGCTCAGGCAGAAATAATTTTCAGACCCACCCTCAATAATATGATTTTAGATTGGAAACCGTATGAAAAAAACAATGATAATTTCGCCTGCCGACTCGGTCGGTGTTGCGCTTGCAGCCCTGAAAAAGGGCGGGACGGCGGAGGGCATCACACTTCTGGATGATATTGAGAAAGGGCATAAATTTGCACTGCGGGATATCAAAAGGGGAGAGGAGGTCATCAAATATAACGAGATCATCGGGCGCGCCACCGCCGATATCGCGGCGGGCAGCCACGTCCATTGCCACAATATGTCCACAAACCTTTCGGGGACGCTCGCGTATTCCTACCGCCGCAGGGAGATTGTTCCGATGACCGGTTTAAGATCCCGGATGGTTTCCGTCTATGAGCGGAAGAACGGCGAGGTCGGCATCCGAAACGAGCTCTGGGTGATCCCGATGGTCGGCTGCGTGAATGCCCAGGCGCGCCGGATCGCGGAGGAGTTTTTGAAAAAACATGGCGGGCTGCGCGGGATTGACGGGGTTTTCGCCTACTCACACCCTTACGGATGCTCGCAGATTGGCGAGGACCATGAGCGGACGCGAATGACCCTGCAGCGGATGGCAAAGCATCCGAACTGCGGCGGCGCGCTGGTTCTGGGACTCGGCTGTGAGAATAACCGCATGGATGTTTTTCAGGAAACGCTGGGCGAGTATGACAAGGAGCGTGTGCGCTTTCTGGTCGCGCAGGAGGTCGGGGATGAGATCGCGGCAGGCGTTGCGCTTTTGGAGGAACTGTACACAGCGGCGAAGGACGACGTGCGCACCGAGAGGGATATTTCCTGTTTAAAGGTCGGTCTAAAATGCGGCGGCTCGGACGGACTTTCCGGCATTACCGCGAATCCGCTCGTCGGACGGTTCTCCGACTATATCGCGGGTATCGGCGGCACAACGGTATTGACTGAAGTGCCGGAGATGTTCGGGGCGGAACAGCTTTTGATGGACCGCGCGAAGGACGAGGCAACCTTCGGCAAGATCGTGCGGCTCATTAACAACTTTAAAGAGTATTACCGGAAGCATGACCAGCCGGTTTATGAAAATCCCTCGCCGGGCAACAAGGCGGGTGGGATCACGACGCTGGAGGACAAATCACTCGGCTGTACGCAGAAATCCGGCTTCGGCGAGGTCTGCGACGTGCTCTTTGACGGGGACGCGCTCACGGCGCGCGGCCTGAACCTGTTAAACGGACCGGGCAACGATATGGTGGCGGTTACAAACCTTGCTGCGGCGGGATGCCATATTATCCTGTTTACGACGGGGCGCGGCACGCCGTTCGGCGGATTTGTGCCGACAATCAAGATTTCCACAAATTCCGGCCTCGCGGAGCGCAAGCCGAACTGGATTGATTTTGACGCGGGCAAAATTGCGGCAGGCGAAAGCTTTGAGGACAAGCTCACGGAGCTAATCCATCTGGTCGTGGAAACCGTGAACGGAAAGCAGACTGCCAATGAGCGGGCGGGTGCGCGGGATATCGCGATATTTAAGACGGGAGTGACGCTGTAAACGGGAAAGGCTGAGCATACATTACAAATTTTTGCGTATCGGAAGGCTCTGCTTTCGGCAGAAGGGGCGGTAATCTAGGAGAAGCAGGACTTGCCGGTGGTGCCCGTTTTGAAGGGAAAAGCATCGGAGGTTTGAATGTGTGAATATATATGGAAAAGCAGTAAATACAAACTTTTGAAAGGGCGGTGGGGGATTGCCGTCTGGTTGGAAGCGGGCTACAAAATAGTATCAGGGATTGAAGCCGGAAATGGATATATCCAATTAACCGACAACATATTTTTTCACTCTCACTCCATGCTTTCCTACCCGGAAAGCCAGAAATTGACGGAGGAGGAACTCGTGTACTTTTGCAATGGTTTAAGGCTGGTAAGCAAATATTTGGGTGAATGGGTGGGGGACGGTTCCTGTTTGGTTATTGCCCTGAAAAGCATTCATTTTTCGGATTGTTATCTTCAAATCGAAGGTTTTACTGCCAGTGCCATCCAGTGGGCAAGTGAAACATTTGGTTTTCCGATGCCGGATATAAAGACTTACTTTGACAGGAAAAAATCAAATTATGGGGGATATGTTTTTGATTTTTCATCGGTATGATAATAAAATTCAAATTCGGCAATATGATCAGGAATGCATAGGGCAGCCGCGGAAAAAAACTGCAGGACAAATTGAATTGTATATTCCCGGGCTTGAGGAACTTTGGTTCCGCCGGAGTATGATGTCCGACCCTGATACCATGTCTTACAATGCCGGTTGGGATATTGACTGTGAAGAATACCACCGGGACACCGGCTGTATCGACTTTCCGGAAAAAGAATGGGCAGATTGGTATGAGAACTGGAAAGACCGGGAACCAGACCGTTTTTATGCCTATATCAGACGAAGTTCTGACGGCGCGTGGATTGGTGAAGTGAATTTCCATTACACTGCTGAAAAAGATTGGTGGGATATGGGGATTGTGATCTTTGCGCCTTTCCGGGGGAAAGGCTATGCCGTTCCAGCCTTAAAGCGCTTGCTTGACCATGCGTTTTGTGATTGTCATGTATCCCGGGTCCACAATGATTTTGAGATTGCCCGGAACGAGGTGCCTGCGTGGGAAACCCACCGTAAGGCAGGTTTTAAGGAAATGGGTGTGGAGGATGGAATCCTTCATATGATGGTTACAAGAAAGGATTATTTGGCAGATCATGACTGGCAAGCGTAATGGGAGGAGCTGGCTTGGAAGCCCTTTTTATTTTGTAAGACAGATGGCATCGGATGCAGATGTGGAGGAAGAAATTGCTATTCGGAAACCAAACGAAACCTTATTGTAGGTAAGCGTATCCGTAACCGTGAAGAGGTGTTTGGACATTTGCATAAAGATATTATACCGATGTTAAGGGGGGTAAAGGAAAAAGGGCTGCGGATCGGATTGATAAGTAATTGCTTTTTAGAGGAAGCAATAGTAATTAAGAAGAGTGTTTTGTATCCTTATTTTGACGCGGTGTGTTTATCCTGCGATGAAAGGGTTAAAAAGCCAGGCCTTGCCATATATAAAAAGTGCCTGGAAAAGCTGAATGTACAAGCCGGAGACTGTCTGTATGTCGGTGACGGTGGGAGCGATGAATTGGAAGCTGCACGAATGGCAGGTATGGCAGCCGGGCAGGCTGTGTGGTGTTTAAAAGAAGGTAAAGACCGGCCTTCAAAGAGAAAGACGGAGTTTTTGCAGCTTGAAACGCCGCTGGATGTCTTAGCCATCCTTTCGTAAAATAATCCATTGGTTGCACCGGGAAATGAGTTGAGCCATTCCATCATCTTACAAAAAGCGGATAAATGAAATCTGTAAGCAAATCATCGAATGCGTAAAAGAGAGCAGCATGGACAAAGAAACCGAATTACTCTCGCCGATAATGCACCTGACATACTCAAATAACCGTAAGAGACTAAAAAGTTCAGAATAAATAAAAAAATTATTTTAATTCAAGGAGGCTGACAATGAAAACATTCATGGGGGAGGATTTTGTCCTCAAAAACAAAACAGCGCAGACCCTTTACGACAATTACGCAAAGGACATGCCAATCTTTGATTTCCACTGTCATTTAAGTGTCGAGGAGATTTATAATGACAAGAAATTTTCTTCGATTACCGAAGCGTGGCTTGGCGGCGACCACTACAAATGGAGACTGATGCGCGAGATGGGCGTGGATGAGAGCTATATCACAGGCGATAAGGGTGACTATGAGAAGTTTTTAAAATATGCCGAAGTGATGCCGTATGCGATCGGAAATCCAATCTTCCACTGGACACATTTGGAACTGCGCCGCTATTTTGGCATTCAAGAGATTCTTTCGCCTAAGACCGCGGAATCCATTTTCAACCGCGCGAACGAAAAACTCCGGACGTTGACTGCGCGCAAGCTGATTGCCATGAGCAATGTAAAGAAGCTTTTTACGACGGACGATCCGATTGATGACCTGCATTTCCACAAGCTGCTTGGGGAGGATAAAAGCTTTGGAGTCGAGGTTGGCCCGGCGTTCCGCCCGGACAAGGCGATCAATATTGAGCTGCCGGGCTATGTGCCGTACATAGAGAAACTCGCAGATGCTGCCGGAATAAGGATTGATGGCGTTGAAAGCCTCTGCGAAGCGCTTACCAAACGCATCGAATATTTTGACAGCGTCGGCTGCGTGTGCTCCGACCATGCGCTTGATATGGTAATGTTCCTGCCTGCCGCCGCGGAGCAGGTGGATAAGATCGTGAAGAAGGCGCTTGCGGGGGATGACCTGACCCGTGCGGAGATCGAGCAGTACAAGGGCTATATCCTTGTGCATCTCGGCAGGCAGTACGCGCGTCTGAACTGGGTGCAGCAGTACCATATTGGTGCCCTGCGCAACAATTCTTCAAGAAATATGGGACTGCTCGGTCCGGATACGGGCTTTGATGCAATCGAGGATCAGACTTTTGCGAAGAAGCTTTCTATGCTGCTTGATACGCTCGATTCTACCGATGAGCTGCCAAAGACCATCCTCTATTGCCTGAATCCAAGGGATAACGAGGTCTTGGCGACATTGATGAACTGCTTCCAGCAGGGAGGGACAGTCGGCAAAATACAGTTTGGCTCGGCATGGTGGTTCAACGACCAGAAGGACGGCATGGAGCGCCAGCTCATGGCTCTCTCGCAGGTGGGCTTGATCAGTAAATTTGTCGGGATGCTGACCGACAGCCGCAGCTTCCTCTCTTACACACGTCATGAGTATTTCCGCAGGATTCTCTGCAATATGTTGGGAAATCTGATCGAGGAAGGGGAATATCCGGATGAGGTTGAATTTGTCGGCGGGATTGTGCAGGATATCTGTTACAATAATGCGATGAATTATTTTAAGAAATGATTTCCGGCCGTTTCCGGTGATGGAAACGCGGGGCAGGGAGAATGTTTAAAAAGCAGGAGGGAATGGGTGCTGCACCTTCCCTCCTGCAAATCTACAGATGAAAGTATTCCCTGATCCGTTTTGCGGTCTCCTCCGGTGTAAGCGCCGAGTTGTCGATTTTTATATAATTGCCAAACGGGATTTCCCCGTCGTAACTTTCCAGCCGGTATGTCTCATCGTTATGGAGAAGCCGGCGGCTGGAGGCTGCGATATCATTTTTGGAAGCCTTATGCTTCAGCCTGTTTTCGGTAGCATTCCGTTGCAGACGGATTTCCTGTGAGGCGACTAACTCCGCATAATAAAATTCTGTATCCCTGTTTTTCCGGCGGAATATTTCCTTTATTTGCTCGATATAATCCCAATCGGATTGCTCATCAAATGCCCACATACAGGTGAAAATCATTCCATATTGTTCCGTCGCAGCAAATTCTTCAAAAAAAACCTCCCTGAGACGCTGGATGATTCGGCTGTCATAATATCCGAAAACTTCGATTACAGGCTCGATCGTCATATGGTTGTGGAATAACCGCAGGTTCGTGATCTTCATCAACTCCTGTCCGACGGTCATTTTTCCAACCGCAGCATTACCGATCAAAAATAATAATTTCATTTGCATTCCTCCTCCGGAACCGGGATTCTCCGGCTGCAGTCCCCGGAGTACACCAATCATATCAAAAAGCTTTGGATAAGTCAACAAAGCACCCCGGCAGGCATTATGGTGCGGGCGAAATAATCAGCTTGAAAAGCGGAAGAAAATGCTATATAATGATTTGGTAAATGATTTTGCATTTATGGTTAAATGATATTTGCGATTTATCAATTTCTAAATAATCCATTTTGAGTGATAAAACAGGGAAGAGGAGAGGAAATGAGAATATTTATAAGCCATGCGACGAAAAACCGCGAGATCGTGTTAAAATTTGCAGATTTTTTAGAAAGTGTCAGCAGTGATATTGAAGTTTTTTGTTCTTCCGAGGATGGGAGCATTAAAGTGGGCAAAAATTTTGTGACGACTATTTTCGGGGAATTAAATAAGAGTGATTTATTTGTGCCGGTCATCAGCAGGGAATATTATAATAGCAGGTTTTGCATGATTGAGTTGGGAGTGGCCTGCTCCTATCTGTATAACCAAAGTGACAGAAATGGTGAGGATTATATTTTTCCCTTTGCGCTGTATCCGGTTCAAAAAGGGGAGGCTCTGTCGGGAACGCCCATTGCGAATATCCAAACGGGGGATATCAATGACGAGAAGGATATTCACAGTTTTTTGGAATATCTGTCAGCTGAGAAGGGTTTGGCAGCCGGAGCCGGGATTAACCGAAAATTGCATTCTTTTATGTATGACCTGGATCAGATTCGCCTGAAAAACCAAAATATTTTAGAAATGGCAAACGTCAATGTCTATTTTGACGAGAGCGGTGTTGATTTTAAACGGCGGGAGGATATCGTCAGTACCAGTGCCGCGGATGATGGGATCGTGGTCAATTTTAATATGAATCCATATGAAAAAGAAGAACCGAAACGACCGAATTTCATCAGCCTGGTTCTGGGATATGTAGATACTTTGGATATTGGCCGCCATCTGGATTTTAACAGCGAGGCGGAATTTCGGTTTGAAATGAGCAATTTTACAAATTCGGTAAAACGGATTTTTGTGGAATTTAAATACGAAGGAAACAGCAGGATTTTGGCGGTATACGATTTTCCTGTATTCGGCAGTAAGAATGTTTTTACCGTGCCTTTGGGGAAGATGAAAAGCAAAGCGCTTAGCAGTATATCCGAAATATGTTTTGTGATCCATCCGGACGATGTTGTGGAGGATGAAGGGATGTTCAAGATTGGCGGCATAAAGATCTGTTAAAGGGACACGCACCGGAAATATAATGACGAAATTCTTGATGTATAGAAGGGAGGCAGCCGTGTTTGGTTTTTTAAAAAAAGCCGGGAAAGTAAGCCGGCTTGAAAAGATCGTACAGGAGCTTGAGATGAATATGTCGAATAATTATAAGGATGCCGCACAGGAAAACTTCCGGGAGTTCGAGCAGGCTCTTAATGAGCTGGAGGCAGCGGGCGGGATTCGTGAGGCGCAGGCTTCCGCGTATAAACAAAAACTGTCCGCATATAAACAAAAGTTGAAAAATTATACTCACAAGGACCAAAAGGTGACCTGGATGCTTTGAAAAAGCATCCAGCAGGATTATTTTATATTATCATGGACGGGCTTTTTCATTTGGCTCCGTCCAGACCATTCTTATATCATAGGTTTTCTGTCTGGTTCCGGATAAATTCCCGCAGGAAAATATTGTTGCAATGCTATTTCAATGATGGGATCATTTTTTTAGAAAGGAAGAATTTTGGACGATAAGTATACTGTTTTAAAAAATTATTTTGGTTACGATAGTTTCCGTGAGGGACAGGAGCTTTTGATCGACTCCGTGCTTGCGGGCAGGGACGTGCTGGGTATCATGCCGACCGGTGCGGGAAAGTCTGTCTGCTATCAGGTTCCGGCGCTGCTGCTTTCGGGGATCACGGTCGTGGTATCCCCGCTGATCTCCCTGATGTCGGATCAGGTGCAGGCGTTAAATCAGGCGGGGGTGCATGCGGCATATATTAACAGTTCCCTGACGGACGGGCAGATTGCGAAGGCACTGCAGCTTGCGGCGGCCGGGCGGTACAAGATCATCTATGTAGCGCCGGAGCGCCTGGAGACTTACGGGTTCATGCAGTTTGCAAGGCAGGCCAGGCTGTCGATGCTGACGGTGGACGAGGCACACTGTATCTCACAGTGGGGGCAGGATTTCCGCCCGAGTTATCTGAAAATCGTGGAGTTCGTAAAGCACCTTCCGAAACGCCCGGTCATCAGCGCTTTTACCGCGACGGCGACCAAGGTGGTCAAAGAAGACATTGCTTGTGTTCTTGGGCTTCGGGATCCGCAGATCTTAGTCACGGGTTTTGACCGCAAGAATCTCTATTTTGCCGTGGAGACGATGGGACGACAGCGGGAAAAAGACGCATTTGTGCTGAATTATATCAAAAATCATCCCAGCGACAGCGGGGTGGTGTACTGTGCCACGCGCAAAAAGGTTGAGGAAGTGTACGGGTTTCTTCTTGAAGCAGGGATCTTTGCTGCGCGCTACCATGCGGGGCTTGGCAATGAGGAGCGCAGGCAGGGGCAGGAGGATTTTACCTACGACCGCAAGACGGTGATGGTGGCGACCAACGCGTTCGGGATGGGGATCGACAAATCCAATATCCGATATGTGCTACACTATAATATGCCGCAGAGCATGGAAAATTATTATCAGGAAGCAGGCAGGGCAGGGCGCGACGGTGAGGCGGCGGAATGCATTTTGCTCTATTCTCCGCAGGATATGATAATCAACCGGTTTTTGCTGGAGGAAAAGGGTGCCTTTGCAAGGCAGAATGCCCTGCAGGCTTATGAGGCGGCAGAGTATGTGGAGGATAACGTTTACGGTTGGACGGAAAAGATGGGGACAGACGGATGGCGTGCCCCGGATACGGCGGACAGGGATCAGGGAAACGGCGCGGGAGGCGGCAAAAGCCGCGGGTTCGGGGAGGAGGAGCTTGCTGATGTGCGCGAGCAGGATGAGGCGCGCTTACAGCGGATGCTTCGCTACTGTACAACAAGTGACTGCCTGCGCGCATATATTCTGAATTATTTTGGTGAGTACGGCAGGGGGGACTGTGGAAACTGTTCGAACTGCCAGAAGGAATTTGAGGAGCTTGATGTAACTGCGGAGGCGCTGAAAATACTGGAATGTATCCGGGAGATGGGGCAGCGTTTTGGGATGAACATGGTTGTGGGGACGCTTCGCGGAGCGGAGACGGCGAAACTCAGGGAATATAATGTTTCCAGGCACCGAATGTACGGGGCGCTTCGGGGTTGGAGCGAGGAGGAGGTCAGGGGAGTGATCGGGCTGCTGCTGACGGAGGGGCTCCTGGCGCAGACGAAGGATAAGTATGCCCTGTTAAAGTTCACGGAAAAGACAGGGGATTTGGCGGACGGAGAAAGACATATCGTTTTAAAACGCGCAAAGCAAACGGCGGGGGAGAAGGAAGGAGTCCGTACCGGAGCGGCTGCCGGGCGGAAATCGGACATCCTCAATTCCAAGGGGCTTGCCCTTTTTGAGCTTTTGCGGCAGCTGCGCACGGAAATCGCAAGGGAGGAAAACGTGCCGCCGTATGTTGTTTTCGCAGATAAAACCCTGATGGACATGTGCATCCGGCTTCCGGCGGACAAACAGGAAATGCGGATGGTGTCGGGGGTCGGAGAAAGCCGCTGTGCGCGTTACGGGAAACGTTTTCTGGATAAAATACGGGACTATACGGGCGGGGAGAGGATGAAGTTATATTTTGGGGAAATGGCGGAGGCATCCGCGGGGGTGAACCGGGAGAAAAAGCGGGCGGAGAAAGCCGTGAAAGCCGCAAAGGAGGAGTTTTTCCTGACAGGGGAGCAGCTTTTGGGATTTACCTGCGGGGAAAAATATTTGCTTCCGGAGCTGGCAGTCATTTTGAGCGGACTGCGGGATGCAGAGCGGGCGAAAAAATTATCCGGGGCGGAAATCCAGCGCTTTTTGGAAGCGGAAGGGTTTATGGAGGAAAAGCGGGTGGACGGCCAATGGAGAAAATTTGTTTTGGAGAAAGGGCTGCGGGCCGGTTTGTTCTGTGCGCTGCGGACGAGTAAAAGCGGGACACAGTATGAGGATGTTTACTGCGATGCGCGGGCACAGCGGATGATCGCGGAGCACTATGTAAAGGAGGGGGATGCCTGATAAGGCGTATGCGGAATTATTTTGTAAAACCGGGAATGGGGAACGGTGTGTTTTTGTACATTCCTATTGTAAAATGTCAGGGGATTTGGTATTATGGTAATGTGGCAGAGGAGTCTGCGGACTAAAAAACAGCAGAAACCCGCAGGAGCGCGGGAAGGGATTTAAGGAGCAGAACGGAGAAAATCCCTTCCGGGAAAGTGGCGCTAAGGAGGGTTTTCTGCGGAACTAAAAATAGGAGGAACAGGGAATGAAACGGGTATGGATTTGTCTTGGAGCGATGGTAGTTTTTATTATTGCGGCAGTTTTTCTGAATAAGGCTGCAAAAAATACGGAGCTGGATTATGAGGAAGTCATGGCGCGTGTTGTCAGCTCGGACAGTTATCAGAAGAGAGTCCGCATCAATGGCAAGACCACCACGAGCACGGTGTACGAAATTGTGGTCAGCTATGGCGGGAAAGAATATGATCTTAAAAATGCCCACAATACATATTCTTACCGGGAAGGATCGACTGCCAAGGTTTATTTCTCCAACGGTAAGATGTACGCGGATGTTGAGGGTGTCCGGAGCGATACACTTGCGGGAAAAGCCCATTTTGTAGCGGTGATCGGGGCGTTCGCAATGTTTATCCTGTCGATGATCTTTCTGACGAAGGTGGAAAAAAAGAGCGGGGGAGGACCACTTCAAAAAGTTGGTTGAGTGTAAAGATGGAGGCTGATCATGAACTCATTTATATTATCCCGGAATGAAACGGCAGCGGATGTGATCCTCGAGGCATCCGCTGTTTCCGGTATGCCCTACATGGTTGGGATTTTTTGTGAGGATATCGAGCGGGTGGGCAGTGTACACCCGGAAATCCTGCAAAATCCGAGGGAAGGCTGCCCATATGCTGTTTTGGTTGCGACCTGCGGTCATAGTGAGCTGTTGGATGCGTTTGAGCGGGAAGGGCGGATTGATCTTTCCGGTGTGCGCGGAAAACGGGAAGTTTACGGGATTTTCCGTGTGACGTATCCGTCGGGAACTATATCCGGTGACCGCAGTAGCCGTCCGTCTGCGGAACGGGAATCGGTGGAATGTGACAGCCGCCCGTCTGCGGAAGGGGAATCGGGAGACTGCGGCAGCCGCCGGTCTGCCGAGACGGCATCAGGAAAGACCGGGATCATCCGGTTCACGGAAGCCATACAGGAAAAAGACAAGCGGCGCATGGAAGGAAGCACCGCAGCCACAGAATTTCTTGTGATTGCCGGCAGCGATAAACGGGGGACGATCTACGGTATGTTCCATATCTCGGAAAAAATCGGTGTCTCGCCCTGGGTATTCTGGGCAGACGCGGTGCCGAAGCGCCGGGAAGAAGTGGTTTTGACGGATGGGATCTGCATGGTTTCAAAGGAACCTTCCGTCCGTTACCGCGGATTTTTCATCAACGACGAGCAGCCGTGCTTCGGGAACTGGGCGAAGGAAAGGTATGGGAGCGTCAGGCCCGGACCGCAGCTCTACCGCCATATTTTTGAACTTCTCCTCCGCCTGAAAGGCAACTATTTATGGCCTGCGATGTGGCGTTCTGATTTTACGCTTGACCACTTGGAAAATGCGGAACTCGCGGACCGTATGGGTGTCATCATCGGCGCGTCGCACCATGAGCCTTGCTGCCGTTCCGGCGGGGAATTTCAAAGACTGCGCCGTGAGAATAAGGCTTACGGCAAGGATTGGAGCTTCCTTTCCAATGCCGAGGGCATTTCGGAATTTTGGAAGGACGGGCTTTTGCGCAACCGGGAATTTGAAAGCCTGATTACCATCGGTATGCGCGGGGAAAATGATTCCTATCTGATGCCAAAGGATGCCACACTTGCGGATAATATCAATGTGCTCAAGGCGGCGATCACGGAACAAAAAAGATTGATCGCGGAGTACGGGAACCATGCGCACCCGCAGTTATTGGCGCTCTACAAGGAAGTGGAGGACTATTATCACGGGGATGCCGGCACGGCGGGGCTTAAGGAATGGGAGGTCTTAAAAGACGATATCCTCATGCTCTGTGACGATAATTTCGGCAACGTGCGGACGCTGCCGGATATGGAGGCGAAAGACCATCCGGGCGGTTATGGGATGTATTACCATTTTGATTATTATGGGGGGCCGGTCTCCTATCTTTGGATCAACTCCACTCCGCTGACAAAGATCTGGGAACAGATGGGCATGGCCTACGATTACGGCGTGCGTGAGGCCTGGATCGTCAATGTGGGCGACATTAAGAACCAGGAGCTGCCGCTTAGCTATTTTCTGGATTTGGCTTATGATTTTGACGCGTGGGGGACAAAAAACATAAACCGCACGGGCGAATATACAAGAAACTGGCTGCGCGGGCTCGGCTTTGGGGAAGATATCATTGACGGAACTGCAGAGCTTTTGAGAACCTATACAAAGTGGAACGGGAGCTGCCGGCCGGAGGTTCTTTCGGCAAAAACCTATCATCCGGCTCATTTCGGCGAGGCGTGGAAGCTGTTTGCCGAAGTTGGGCTGACCCAGGTGAAAACGGAGAAGTTTTGGCAGCAAATGAAGGAAGAACCGCTTGCGGACTGTTTCTATGAGCTTGTTTACTATCCTGTGATGGCATCCGCCAATGTGCTCCGGATGCAGCTGTGTGCAGGCTTTAACCAATATTACGTGGCGCAGGGGAAAAAGCGGGGGAACGATTACCCGGTGATGATCGAGAAATGCATCCACGCGGATCAGGAATTGATGAAAGAATACCACAGCCGTGCCAACGGGAAATGGAACCATATGCAGTCCGTATTCCATATCGGTTACCGGGGATGGAACGATGAGGAATGGCAATATCCACGGTACATGGGCTTTTTCCCGGTATCACAGCCGAGACTTTTGGTCAGTGTGGTCGGGCAGACACAGTGTACTGGTGGGAATCCGTGGAGAAGACAGACGCTGCATATGAGGCTCGGGGAGCCGGTTAAAAGAAAGTTTGGCTTTGAGGTTGCCAACGGCGGGCAAGGTGTGTTAGAATATCGTGTCGAGTGGGACGCGGAATGGCTTGAGGTTACGAAGCAAGACGGGAATATCCGGATGCTGGAGAATCCGTGGTCCGTCTGTGGGAAAGAGCAAGGCACCGGCGATTGCACAGGAGGCAGGAATATCGGGAATTTGGAACAGGAGGAAACGTCCGTCCGCTGTCTGACAGGCTTAAGGACAGCAACAGAGGAAGCTTTTGCCGTGAGCCTGAGACCGCAGATGCTCCCGAAGGGGGAAAAGACCTGCCGTGCGATGATCCATATTTACGGGGAAAATTGTGAAGAGACAGCGGAGCGTTCGGAGAACCAATACAGTGAGACGCGCGTAGATATTGAGGTGACGGCAGACATATATTGTCTGGATGATGCCGAAGAAGGAACCTTCGTGGAACATGAGGGCATTCTTTCGGTCGAAGCACCGCACTTTTGCCGTGCGGACGCTGCCGGGACAGCTGCTTATCAGGTAATAGAGGATTACGGAAAGACGTTGGGCGGTATCAAGGTATTTCCGGTGACTGTATCGTTTCAGAACCCGCAGGATGCGCCGCATGCCGTTTATAAGCTGTATGTGAGGGAAGCGGGGGATTATACGCTGACACTTTACAGTGCACCAAGCAATCCTGTCATTTATCAGGGGAAAATGTGCGTCGCCGTCCGGATAAATGAAGGTGAGTTCCAAACAGTGAATACTATCCCGGACGAGGGCTATGTACCGTGGCAGAGCGCGGCCTGGTCACGGGGCGTGCTGGAACAGATCCACCGCGCGGAGTGCAGGGTTTCGCTGCAAGAAGGAAGTAACCTGCTCTATATCGCAGCGCTTGACTCGGCTGTCGTGATCGAAAAGCTGGTGCTTGTGAGGGAAGGCATAAACTGCCCGGATACATACCTTGGACCTTCTGAAAGCTATTTTATCAGGTGAAAATGAAGGGTTTAATCGGTATTTTAAAAGCATTAAAAACAGCATAAGCCCGTACAGTGCCCCGTGGGATTTGCGGGAGGGAAGCGGACG
>CAMRSM010000011.1 GCA_947053345.1 uncultured Lachnospiraceae bacterium | reverse complement strand
TACTTCTTCACTCACGCGGCGTCGCTGCATCAGGGTTCCCCCCATTGTGCAATATCCCCCACTGCTGCCTCCCGTAGGAGTTTGGGCCGTGTCTCAGTCCCAATGTGGCCGGTCACTCTCTCAAGCCGGCTACTGATCGTCGCTTTGGTAGGCCGTTACCCTGCCAACTGGCTAATCAGACGCGGGCCCATCCTGTACCTATAAATATTTGATGTGGATATCATGCGGTATCCACATGTCATGCGGTTTTAGCAGCCGTTTCCGGCTGTTATCCCCCTGTACAGGGCAGGTTACCCACGCGTTACTCACCCGTCCGCCACTAGGCCATGGCGCTTCCGTCCGAAGACTTCCGCCCCAGGACCCCGTTCGACTTGCATGTGTTAGGCACGCCGCCAGCGTTCATCCTGAGCCAGGATCAAACTCTCAAATTAAGTTCTTACCTTCTGGATAAACTTTGGCTTTTCCGTTAAGAATCGCGCTGCAGACTCCCGTCTGCTTCCTGTTTATTCCGTCCTGCATCAAGCAGGTTACTGTTTTTAAGGGTGTGGATCTCTCCACACGTTCTTTGAAACTTTTTTTGGAAATTTCAAGGTTGTCTCATTGTTCAGTTATCAAGGTTCGGTGCCCGGAAATCTATTCCCTACAAGGCTTCCCGGCTTTTCTCCAACGCGGTGATTTGTTTCCTTACCGCGTCAGCAAAAATGATTATATCACTGGTTTTTCACGATGTCAACACTTTTTTTAAACTTTTTTCAAGATTTTTGAATATTTTTTCCTGCCGCTACATCTGGTATCTGTCTTTCCTTATTGACACCAGATGTAGCCCCACGTTACTATTTTCTCTTAAAATCCATATTTTACCATGTTATTCAGGACACTCTCACTGCATTCTCTGCCCTTTAATACCCGCACCTCTTGCGCAAGTTCTGCGGACAGGCAATCAAGGGAACATCCCTTCTCTTTGCACCATGCGTTTAATGCCCTGAGTGCCGCATTCCGGTTTGAGACCACGGGCGAATGCAGTGCCAGCACAATAAAATCTTCGCCGCACATCGGATAATCGACCAAATTTTGTACGAGACAGCCGAGCTTCGAATAGTCCGCATACTTTTCGCCAAGCCCAAGATTATCTTCCGGCTCCGACGGCATCCGCCCCATCGGCAGTTTTCGGCGGAACAGTGCCAACACTTCCCGCCGGTATGATTCATCCCCCATCAACTCACCGCACTGATAATAGTGGTGGTCGAAATCCATTTCCATACATCGCAACAGCGGTTCGCTATAATCAATGCCAACGAATTTTGCCAGCCGGATCCCCTTCCCCTCCAGGATCCACTTCCGGACGGCATCCCCCACTTCCCTGCAGCGCAGAAATTCCTGTGCCACCGCGGTAAGCTCCGGTGTGCGCTTTGCCTTTGCCAAGTCATACACTGCCCCGCAGACAGCAAGGGTCGGAGCCGCATGATGGCACTCCGCCTGCTTTACAAACTCCAAGAGCATCCTGTCTGCATCTTCGACCGCATGGATTCCCACGACCGGTGCCTCGCTTAAAAGCGCCTGGATGATATTCGCGATGGCATCAAGCGCTTCTCCTGTCAGTTCCCCGGAAAGGAGCTTTTTAACTTCTGCCTTTTCATATACTGCCAGCGCGGAATAATCCGGAACTATCCTGTTGTGAATCCCCTCCATCAGCAGCCATTCCCGTATCTCGCCGCTCGCCGGCTGCAATTTTTCCACCGCATGGATGCGTCCCCAGCCATGAACTTTTTGTGCCAGGGCAAAAATCTCATCGTTTGCATTTTCCCAGGAAAGCATATGGAAGATAGCAAACAAGGTAAATTCATCACACAGCCCAAGAGTACGGATAATCTCTTTTTGCTCTTCACCCGGCTGTGTAAACACCTCCAATATCTCCATCCCATACTTGACCAGATCCGTAAGCGGGCTTTTCAAACAGTCCATCGCAAACACATAAAGCCTGTCCTCATCAAGCTCCCCCGCATGCTCAATAATATACTGCTGGAAATCGTCTATCGCATTAAGCGCGGTATTATCCGCTGCAAACTTCATGAGCTTTTCCCGCCCAGCGCAGAAATCCCCATTTGAAACATCGCACATCAGCTCGGCCAAAAGCTTCATCGACTCCTCCGTCACGGCGGCACCCGCCATATGGTAGGCCGCAATCCCATCCTGCGCCCCGTCCGCAAAAGTGATCCTGCCCTCCCCACCGTCATGCGGCAATGAAAAACTGCCCGGCAACTCGCCGTCCACCAGACTTCTTTTAATCAATTCATATAGCGGCTCATCTCTCAACGGCATCCTGATAACCTCCCCCTGCTCTTATTGTTTTATGATCCGGATATCCCCCGTTTTCTTTATCTGCTTTTTGATTCTTCCAAGCCTTCCAAATATTGTTTCACTTTCTCCAGATCATCAAAAATTCCCGCCGCCAGAAGCCGTACCTCCTCGTCCGGCTGCCACAGATCCGGCACCATGAGCGCCACACAGCCGGCCTGGTGCGCGGAGAGCAGCCCGTTTTTGGAATCCTCGAGCGCATAACATGCTTCCGGAGCGGTTCCAAGCTTTCTGCACGCTGCGAGATAAATATCCGGCGCGGGCTTGGACCTCTCGACCGTATCCCCACAGACTACCACACCAAAATATCCAAAAACCCCGGCATCCTTTAAATGCCGCTCCACCTCCCAACGCGGCGACGACGAAGCCACCGCCAGCCGGAACCCTTTTTGCCGCAAATATTCCAACAGGACATACAGACCCTTTTTCACCGGAACCTTGTTGTTCGCATAATAATCCGAAAGAAATTCTTTTGTGTACGCGCGCAGTGCCTCCGGATCATAAGCCTCCCCAAAATCCCGTTTCCAGACCGCCTCCGATTCTTTTTTGTTCAGTCCGAGCGTCTTTAACGTCATATAACCCGCTTTTCCGATGCCAATCTTTTCCCCCGCATAGTCCCATGCTTGCACAAAAACCCGCTCGGTATCAAACATCAGCCCGTCCATATCAAAAATCACTGCCTCCACCGTGCTCCCCCTTCCGTTTTTTACATTTAAGGCAATAATTTATCCCAGTTCGTCACTTTTCCAACCAGCGGATTGCTATTGTAAAGAAAGCTCAAAATCCGGCTGTCATTCACCATCTCCATCAGGCTGCTGCCCGCCGCGGTTCCGCTAAATGCAGTCAGCACGACCCCGCCGACCCAGACAAGCAGAAGCGCGTACAAAATACCCACCGCCATGCCAAGCAGATGATTCACCTGGTTGAGAAGAGGCAGTTTGCTGATGAGATCTAAACTAAAGCAAAGCACCTTCAACAGCACGATCATCACAAAAAAAGTAGCGACAAACGAAACTGCACTGATAATCATACAGGCTATATAATTGCACAGATAAGCCTGAAAACTGTCCACACCCAGCGTTTGGTAATAATTTTTGGTATTGCCTGCCATGAGCTGTTTGCGGATACTCTCCGGCAACGGCAGGGAATCAAGGAATGCCTGCTGCTCTGTCTGCTTATTTTCAAGGTTTAACATCGACTCAACCTCATCAAAGGGAAGCACTTCCGCGGTTTTTTCCGTAAAATACCCCATCACCTTCTCATTGCCCTGTAGTTTTTCCGTCACGGCCGGACTGACGAACGCCGTGGCGACCAGCGCAATGATTACGGAAAACATGGAGAACACCGTCTTGATAAACCCCCGCTTCATCCCGACAACCGCCTCCACCACAAAGAACACGGCAATAACAACCAGTAAAATATTCATATGATCCCCTTTCCCTTATACCACAAGCCGGTCAGCCCCGGCTCCCACGATCCTACTCCGACTGCTGCAACCGTATGATATCCGCAGTTTCATCCCCGATCAATATGTACTTTGTACCATCATCCACCCGGAAAACCGCCCTGACATTTTTCGCAATCCCCGCCTCAAACTTCTTTTTCCCTTTGATGTTATATATCGTCAGCTGCCCGCTGTCATAACAGACAATGTCCTCACCCGATGTATATATGCCCTCATAGCTTGCTCCCAATTCCATGCCAAGTACCTTTTTTCCCTTTGTATTCCGGTACATGACGAGTTTGTTCTCAGCGGAACCCGCCGCTTTCTCCAGCACCACACCCGTGTAATCGCCACTGAAAAATACACTCCGGATTTTCTCCGTGAAATCTTCTTTTGCCAGAACCTTCGGCACCTCCGTCACACGGTAAAACACGATCCCGCCCTCCCGGCAAATCATCGCCGTATCATTAGTGACAAAATCGACCTCTGGCACAAGTTCCTCGAAAGAGTAGGAACCGACCATGTTATCGACATAGTTTTGTCCCACCTCACCGAAATTGTAAAAAGTGATCCAGCTGACACAGCCACCATTCTCGATGGATACATAGGAAGTGACAAGCTTCCTTCCGTCCTGTGACAGGGAGAGCGTCAGCGGAAAACCGTTGTTCTTCGTCACTGTCTTAATATCGACCAGAACGTCCGTGCTGCCCGGTTCATACAGATAGATATGGTCTTCTTCCCCTCCCACTGCCATGACCGCGACAACCCCCTGCGATGCAACCTTTGCTACCGCAATCTTTTCCGTCAGCTCAAAGCGGCTGACCGTTCCTTTTCCGTCAACAATGCAAAACTGTGTCCCTCCCTTATCCGCCAGCACCACATATTCAGCACATACCGAAATCATGGGGGCTTTCATCACATATGCTATATTCCAGCGCTGTTCCCCCTTACTGTCAAAAGCCGCCGCGCCATCCCTCCCATAGCTGATAAAACCGCCGCCATAGGCACAACTGCGGACGGAGCTATCCGCACTGAGCTCTACACTGTAAAGGGTCTCATAGTCATTGTAAACCTTCTCCCGTTTACGCCCGAAGAAAACAACCACCGCAATCACGATCAATCCTGCTGCCACCAAGACAGGGAGCAAAATCCCCCTCTTTCGTGGTTTTTTGGCCTCCTGTGCGGAGCGCAGCCTCCGATCAAACTGTTTCATATCCCAAACTCCATTCCAAAGCGTCATACCAACAGCAAGCGCACATTCTCATCCCATTTTAAAAAGCCATACTACTTTATTATAGCATGACTTTTTAAAAAAGGCACTATTTTTTTCTTTGCGGTACAAGCAATTCCTGGTCAATATAGATCAGATTCTCATTGTTGAGCTGGTTCAGGCCTTTGATATACTCAAGATTATCCAGATTACCGTACAGCCTTCTGCAAATTCCCACGAGCGTATCCCCCGGCTTGACAATGTAAAACTCCATATCCGAGGTATCAACCGACGGGCCAGGACCCCCAATCTCTGCGGTCTGCACACTGCCGTTCCCGTCCGGGCCATCTTCCGGCTGCTTTTCACCGTCCGTGCCATCCTCTCCGCTCTTCCCTTCCTCACCGTTTTTGTCCGTTTCCATACCGTCCGTCTTTTCCGAATCGTCCCCGTCTTTTTCTCCCGGTTCCCCGGCAGAAGTATCTTTATCTCCCGCCGGGTTCGGAGCCTGTGTCACTGTGGGCGGCTCTGCCATTACCGTAGGAGCCGGAACAGTAGGGGTTTGTAGATTCCCGCCCTCCCCGTCCATGCCCGGTGTCGGTTCCAGGCTTTCCCCGTCCTCTTTTTTTGAATCACCTTTTCCCGGGATTTCCCACGACATTGATCCATCCCCGTCCCCTTGCCCTGTCTTCTGCCCATCTACCTTTCCGGATGTCTCCTGTGCATCCGGTTCCGTATCCTCATCCGCATTTCCGATAAGCCGGTTCAATGTCTGCTCAAATCCTTTCAGCCTTTCCTGATTGTAAAGCATGGATGCGGCAGCAATGATCGCGACTGCCGACATTACGATACCGACCGTGTAAAAAAAACGGCTGCCTCCATCCCCGGATGCATTGCTCCCACGTTCTCCCGGAACGTCGCCTTCCTGCTCCTTTTTATCCGTACCCCCCCAGCGCGCGCGCACTTCTTGTACCGCACGGTCATTGACCTGTTCCTCACTTCCCTTCCCCTGCTTCTGCTCAATCATATAATCCTGCATTTCCGTATTTCTTTCGTAATAAATATAGTAACCGTCCTGGCGCACCATACCCTCTTCCTCATAGCGGAAGAACTCCTCTTCCCTGTCAAGGAAATCATACAGCATCAAAATCCGGTCGGTTCCGGCAAAATGATCAAGATGTACCTGCTTGATCTCCTCCCTCTCCTCCTCCGTGAAGCTTGTCCCTCCACAGAACCATCCCACAATCTCACCGTCAGGAAAAAATTGTTTGATTGTCTCATAGATTTTTGTCCACACCTGCGCCGTCATTTCAATTTTTTCATTGTCGCAGGCATGCTCCGCCACTACTGCACCATATGCATAAACCTCCCGCGCGTGCTCGGATTTTGCAAACTCCCCGACAAAGACCGCGACACAGCGTTTTGTATGATCCTGTTCCGCCAGCCAATGCGTAAAAGTATGTACGTAATCCTCCAGATAAATCCTGAAATCTCCGGAAAAAAAACCAATCTGCCTGACATTTTTGGGTGGTTTCCTTCCGCTGACCGGATATTCCCCTTCCTTTCCGCCCATATTGCTGTAAACATTCTCTATCATTTCAGCACTTCCTGCCTTTCCTTATTTACCGCAATCGTATCACGAAGTTCACAGTTATTTTGTCAAAAGAACAACGCACCACCTGAAAATTCACCGCAGAATACGCCTGTCAGCTCTGTTTTCACACATTTTTCTGTATTATGTGGGATAATCTTCCCCCGTTTTTGCTTTTTTGTGCCGGGGCTTTCAAATATCTTATGATTGCATGTCTATCTTTTACATCCTTGGAAATACTTAGAATACAATAAATCAGAGAAAGGCAGTGCAGTAGTCAGTTATGCAGAAAGAAAAGAAAATATTATATTTTAACACAAACGACCGGTATTCTTCCCTTGAGTTTGGCGACAGCCTCTACCAACTGCTCCAAAACGAATTGGGCAGCCGTCCGCTCGTCTTCTTATGTATCGGCTCTGACCGCGCGACCGGGGACTGCTTAGGCCCACTGCTCGGCCACAGACTCCACGCGATCTTCCGCAATTCCCCCTATTATGTTTACGGCACGCTGAAGGAACCGGTGCATGCCAAAAACCTGCAGGAAACAATCGACAAAATATATCAGGTTCACGCAAATCCCCTTATCATCGCGATCGATGCTTCCCTTGGCCGCTCCTCCCACGTCGGTTATTACACTTTGGCGGAAGGTCCCCTTCGTCCGGGCGCGGGGGTTGACAAGCAGCTCCCCTTTGTCGGTGACTACTATATTACGGGGATTGTCAACATTTCCGGCCTGCTTGACCAGATGCTCCTCCAGACGACAAGGCTGCACACCGTCATGTCACTTTCCGACCAGATCTTTGACGGAATCCGCCACTTTATCTATAAGATGGATCACAAAAAAGTACTGTTAGGCGCATATGTCCCATAAAACAAACCGGCCGGGATGCCGTGACACTCTCATATCCACGGCATCCCAACCGGTTTTCATCATCCGACACACCCTCTGCATCGGATCATATCTTAAAATTTTGATTTGGTTCCATTTGTCCAGGCTGTATCTAAATATGGTTTTCCGGATCATCCCCCGTGGCCTGTGTTTCCGGCACGTCCTCCACGGCAGGGACTTCAGCTTTTTCCACCACCGTTTCTTCCGCCCTGCTATGGTACAGGGAAAGCGCATCCTTGACCGTCATTGCCTCCCCTGCCTCCATAATGCCAATCAGCCCGTCCACTGTTGAAATATCAAGATTCTCTTTCCCGAGATAGCTGCTATATTCATTCGTAAGCTTCATGGAAAGCGTCTTTACACTCTCTTCCGTCCTGCGCTGCTGTTCGTAGACCGCGTCATGCTCCGTGCGCAGCGGAACAAGCTTCCCGGCAAACTCCGCCGTCAGTTCCGCCGCAATCACAGCCTTTGTTTCGCCCTCGAATTTTTTGAGCGCTTTCTTCTTTTCTTCTGCGATGCGCCCGGATTCCTCCTCCAGTTCCTGGAGTTCACTGTTGAACTTGCCAAGGTCATAGCGGCTCTCGTCCTTGTCCTTGCGGATCGCCTTTTCCATCCTGCGGATATTCTTCCGGTTTCCGTCTAATTCGCGTCGCAGCGCTTTTATCTTTTCAAAGGTCTGCGGACTGCGCTCTTTCGAGATGCGGTTCAGCGCCACATAAATCCCGCCAAACACAAGAACTGTCACGATGTAAAGCACAATCAAAAATACGGTTTGCGGGCGGAACGCAGCATAATAGATCCCGCATGGCACGAGGAACAAAACGACTGCGAGTGTCAACAATATGATCAGGACATCCCTTATGTTTTGCGGGACATAAATCGCATGCATAAAACGGTTGTTTAAAAAACGCGGGATTTTGTTTTCTTTATAGAGCTGCGCGATCTGCTCATACAGCTGTCTTCGCTCCTCGCGCACCTGCGCGGTCTCCGAGGCGATCCGCTCCGTGACCTGATGGCTCTTTTGTTTGTCTTTTTTTGCCCGCACTTTCCGCAGCCTGTTCTTTGTTTTGTCAAGCTGCTCGTCATATGTCGCGCTCAGTTCTGCCCCCCTTGCCTTTGCCACGGATGCGATCCTGTCCGACAACTGTTTTTCCAGCGCCTGTATCTGCTTTTCCAGCTGTTCTTCCTTTTCCGTCAACTCAGCGTTTTTTGCCTTATCTTCCTGCAGGCAAACGAGCATTTGTTTCAATTCCCGCAGCCCGTCGATCCCCGCAGAAAGTATATTGTCTTCACCCATGATGTACCTCCTAATAAGTTCCACATGCCCTTATCTAAAGCTCCACTCTGCCATCCAGCGCGCGCAGCAGCGTAACCTCGTCAATATACTCCAGATCCCCGCCCACCGGGACACCGCTCGCAATCCTTGTTACCCGTATCCCTGTCGGCTTTACCAGCTTACTGATGTACATCGCGGTCGCTTCCCCCTCAAGGCTCGAGTTTGTCGCAATGATGACCTCATCCACATCTTTCTGCAGGCGCAGGAGCAGTTCCTTCAAACGGATATCCGACGGTCCGATGCCGAGCATGGGCGAGATCGCCCCGTGCAGTACATGGTACACACCTTCATATTTCCCCGTCTTTTCATACGCCGCCAGATCCCTTGCGTTCTCCACGACCATGATTGTTTTGTGTTCTCTTTTTGCACTCGCGCAGATCGGGCAGATTTCCCCGTCCGTAAGAGTGCAGCACACCTTACAATAATGTATGTTATTCCTTGCCGAAACCATCGACTGCGAAAGTTTCTCCACCTGTTCCTGCGGCATATTGATAATATGGAATGCCAGACGCTGCGCGGTTTTCGCACCGATTCCCGGAAGGCGCGCCAGCTCCGCGATCAGGTTACTGATTTGACTGCTATAATAATCCACGTCTCCCTCACTTTAGAACAATCCGCCAAAATTCCCCAGACCATTCGTGATTGAATTCATCATCTGTGCCGACTCTTCCTCCATCTTGCGCAGCGCCTCATTTGCCGCCGCTATGATCAGGTCTTGCAGCATCTCGATATCATCGGGGTCAACCACCTCCGGCGCAAGCCTGACCTCCGCGATTTCCTTCCTCCCGGATACTTTCACCGTGACGGCTCCGCCGCCGGCACTTGCTTCCCAAACCTTCTCTTCCATCTCCTTTGTTTTCTCTTCCATCTGCTTCTGCATTCTCTGTGCCTGCTTCATCAGGTTATTCATGTTACCCGGCATTGCACCTCCCGGAAATCCTCCACGTTTTGCCATTTTCTTTCTCCTTCCTTCTATTCATCCACATATTCTACGGGAATTTTTTTTGATAACTTCGTCAGATCCAGATAAGCCCTCCCGCCCGGATCTTCCGTCCGGCTGCACACCGTCCGGATTTCAACCGCTTTCCCAATCACAGACTCTACAACTTTTTTTATTTCCGCAAGATGCTCCCCCGAATCGACCAAATGCCTATCGACCTCATGGTCAAACACAAGCAGGAGCTGATTTCCGGCACCTGGGGACGGTTTCGCGGAAATCAGTACGACACGGAGCATCTGCGGGAGTTTTTGCAGGATCTCGCCCCATTTCGCCGCAATCATACGCATATCTTCCGTCATTGTCGCCGCCAGCACCTCCGGTTCCGGTTCTTTTGGCGGTTTCTCCTCCCCCCGCTTTGCCTCCGGAGGTTTTCTCCCCGTAAAATCACCGTCCTCCAACCGCTTTTCAAGCTGCCTCACCCGCTCCACCAAAGAACCGTAATCCGTTTCCATCGCGGGACGGCAGAGCTTGATCAGCGCTACCTCGATCAACACCCGCTTCTGTGTTGCATATTTGACGCGGTTGGAGAGTTCGGAGAAAATGCGGATATAGCGCATCAGCGTCTCCGCCCCTGCCGCCTCCGCCTCATGCTTTAAAAGTGCCATCTGGTCGGCGGAAACCTCAAGAATATCCTCCATCTCCCCAGATACCTGCAACAACAGCAGGTTCCGCAGATACCATGTAAAATCAACCGTAAACTGTACGAGTTCCCTGCCTGCGAGGATGATTTCATCCAGAAGCCCGATGCAGGAGGAGACATCCCCTCCGCATATATAGCGCAATAATCTGGCAAAGACTTCCACATCGACACTGCCGAGCACCTCCAGCACTTCCTCATACCCAAGTGTCCCCTCTGGATAGAATGCAATACACTGGTCAAGCAGGCTCAGCGCGTCACGCATCGCCCCGTCTGCCATCCGCGCGATATAGCGCAGTGCTTTCTCCTGCGCCAAAAGCCCTTCCCGCCCGACCAGTTCTTTCAGGCGGTCGGTGATGCAATCCACGGTGATCCGCTTAAAGTCATATCGCTGGCATCGGGAAAGGATCGTGACCGGTATCTTCTGTACCTCTGTGGTCGCCAGAATGAACACGACATACGAGGGCGGTTCTTCCAGTGTCTTTAAAAGCGCATTGAACGCCCCGGTCGAAAGCATGTGCACCTCATCAATAATATAGACCTTATATCTGCCCTCCGTCGGCGAATATTTCACCTCATCCACGATTTCACGGATATTGTCCACACCATTATTGGAAGCCGCATCAATCTCGATCACATTCATTGAGTTGCCCGCATTGATCGCGCGGCATACCGCACATTCATTGCATGGGTTTCCGTCCTTTTGCCGCTCACAGTTGACAGCCTTGGCAAGAATCTTTGACATCGTCGTTTTCCCGGTTCCGCGCGTTCCACAAAAAAGGTATGCATGCCCCGTCCGCCCTGTTCTCACTTGGTTGCGCAGTGTAGTGACAATCGCATCCTGCCCTTTCACCTCATCAAAATTATCCGGGCGGAACTTCCGGTATAATGCTGTATACGACATAAAGGTATGTTTCCTTTCTGTATTTCGGTTCCATAGCGGTTTTCCCGCATACCGTCTATTCCACCGTTTTAGAAAAATGCTGATAGTCCTTTCCTGCCGTCCAGTCACCGCCCCATGTAAAGCCGCGGCTGACAAATGCCTCATAACAGACATCCCCATGCCGGATATAATACTCACAATCCGCCTCGCGGTCGGCATAAATGGCGGCATCGGGCGGGAGCACGGCCTGCTCGCCCTCCCGTATCGGAATATATGGATTATACAACGGATTTATGTCAACCGCAAGCCCGTAAGCATGCTTTGATAGTGATGCCATACCCTCCGCCCTTCGGAAATTGAACGATGAGGTATTATTATCTATCATGGACGCGTTATCATCTCCGCCGTATGCATCAACCAGCAGCATTTTCTCAATCGGATATTCCGCCTCGAACAACTCCATAAATATTTCCTTGATATCCTGCGCAACTGCCCGGTTCACAACCAGTTCCCCGATATGCACCTCCCCGTCAAAGCCGTAGTGAAGTACCCTGACATAGCAAAGTTCCGACAATCCAACCGCACAATTCTCTCCGTAGGAATTTCCGTCCATGCGCTCGAACACCACATCTGAAATGTCCTCGAAATAGAAGCATGCTGCAAGCTCATCTTCCGAAAACGCTGCAATATCAACGACCGTCCCTGCCGGCAGGAGACTCATACCGTCCACTGACATGACATTCACCCGCTCCGCTTTATCGGTATTCACCGGCGGTGTTTCATCCAAAGGAGCCTGCCCGGTATCGGTATCCCCGTTTTCATCCCCCGTATGGTCCGGCTCTGCCTGACTCAAATCAGCATCCTCCGTATCGGCAGTCTCATCCGGCAGTGCCTGCCCCTCACTGGTATCCTTGCTTGTCTTTTTATCGGTATCCGACCCGTCCGGTTCGCTTTCCTCATCGACCGTACCGCGCTCGGACTCCGCCCCAAATCCTTCCGCAACTTCTTCCCGGACAATGCTCGAATTCCCCAAAGAAGCCTGCCCGGTATCTTCGTCCTGCGGCGGTTGGGTCACTCCCTGCGAACCCTGTACCGTCGTTCCGGTGTGTACCTCCCTGACCACATAATTGGGCGGGCTCTCCTCATCCTTGCTGCCACAGCCCGCGGCAAAAAATAAAATACCAAGCAATGCCGCTTTCGAAACCCTGCCTTTCGCAAGTCCCTTCATACCGCATCCATCCTTCCGCAAAAAAATGGCTCCCACCGGTCAATCTTCCTCGATCACATGAATCTCAAGGAAATCAAACTCTATTTTATCAATAAAATTATCCTGTGTAAACCTGGTTCTGTCATGCTTTTTAAAATCCGCCACCGTAGCATCCAGCCAGAGAGGCTTAGACAGATCAAATGCCATGCACACCTCATCCAGTGCCGCGAAAATCTTGTGCGTACGCGTCATCTGCGCATCGTCATTGCACACTACCATATCCCGCAGCATCCTATTGTCCTTCCATATCTTTGCCCAAATCCGAAACACGCCGACAACCCCTTTTCCGAACACGGTTCTTCACCCGCCCGCACGCGAATACATACCACAAAAGCACACGAACTACGAGAGGATATTGAACGTAAAAAAGTTATCAAAATTCCGCAGCGTCTTAAAATTCCCTTTGCAGGTCAATTCCCCCGACATAAACGCTCCTTGGAAAGTGGTTCTGCCATTCACGATCTTGTTCATGACTTCCCTGGTCGTCTTCGCCGCCATATCCACCTCGTCCTCGTTCTTCTCCCCATAGTAACAGCGCAGGCTTTCCCCGGAAATCTCAATAATAAGTGTTTTCTCTACATCCGTAAAATATACCGAATAAAGTGCATGGAAATCCTTTCCCTGCGGCTTGAAATTTTCCTTAAAATTTTTCTCGAACTCGTAGCGCTCCTCCGCTCCCCCTTCACTCCCAAGCATTCCCTTAAACAGTTCCGCCAATTCCTCAATATCTTTTTTCTGTTTCTGCACCCTTGCGTCATCCGAGACATATTTGGACAGCTGTTCACTCTCCTGCGGTGTCAGGTCAAGCGGAAGGGTGACAGGTATGCTCTTCTTTACCACATAATTGCTGCTCGGCAGTATCCGGCCTTTCTGGTTCATAATGCGGTAAAAAGCTTCTGCTTTCTTCTCGATGATTGCGCGGTACGGCATACTCGTCTCAAATTCCGCCTGATTTTCCACAAATACCCCGATGCTTTCCGCCGAAAGACCGCCCATCAGCTCCCACGCCTTGACAAGCATATTTTCAGCATCCCGCTCGCCGTAAGTCGTGGCAACCACTATTGGCATCATATACATAGTCCGAATTTTTTCCTTGTTCCCGTACAGCCAGCACGAATCCAGAAATTCATGCATATACCCGCCGATCCCAAGCCATTCTACATTGACGGCGAGGATAATGCCGTCCGCTTCCTTTAAAGTGTTAGAAAGCACTGTTATATTATTTCTCTGCTCATACAGGTTATATTTCACCACCTGGACGCGCAATTCTTCCAAGACCGAGACCACCCGGTTCATCACATACAGCGTCGGGTCTTCAATCAACCCCCTGCCTCCATAATATAAATTAACTTTCAATCTTACCTCTTTTCCGCCGCAGGTGGACTCCGGCATTTTTCTTGCGGTAGAGCAGCAGACCGAGCAATACGCCCGCCAGCAGCCCGCCGACATGGGCAGCATTATCCACTCCCTGGCTGGTAAAGCCCCCATACAGGCTCAGTGCGATAAACAAAAGCATCTGCCTCGTTGTCAGATTCTCCACACGCCCCCGGTTGACCAGCACGATGACCGCCAGTGCACCCGCAACCCCAAAAATCGCCCCGGACGCACCGACACAGACGATATACCTACTGATACTTATATTATAACTCATTGACGCAAGCCCTGCAAGAATTCCTGACATAAAATAAAGAATCAAATATTTTATGTGTCCCAGCTGCTTCTCCAGATTATCTCCCAGGAACCATAAAAGCAGCATATTATTAAACAAATGATCAATTCCTGCATGCAGAAACATATACGTCACAAGCCGGTAATATTCACGGCCATCCAATACTTCCGTAATCCCCAAAGCAGCACGCTCCAGCAAAAACCAAGTACCCCTAATCCCGCACAGCAGGAACACGACAATATTGACCGTCACGAGCACGGTATTGCAGGGCGATACCGCGACACGCCTTTTTCCCACACCGCTTTCCGGCGCGCGCGGATTTCCCATCCGAAGGTACATCAGATCTTCCAGCGGAGCCCGGAGCCCGAAAAAATCCTCCTGGCCCTCATAGAGGATGACCCGCCCTGTCTGCCGGTCCAGAAACCACACATTGTCATATATCCCAAATGCCGCCCTCGCCCCGGCAGGGTTTTTCGTCTCCACCAAATTCAAAAAATCCAGGCGTGTCTGACCGATATCATAAAAATACTGTCTGACCTGCCGTATAATATTTGCCTGCCGCTCCGGGCTAAGCTGCCTGGCAACATCTTCGGGATAATAGATTATGACGCGGCAGCGTTCCTCCGCCTTCCTCTCATATACGCGCGGCTCCTGCACATTCAGCATCAGACGCTGATAGTCTTTCTTCCGCAAAAACATATCCAATTCCTGTTCCAGCATCATAACCTCCAACCACTGCGTTTCCCTGCCGAAAACATCCGACCTTATCCGCGGTCATCTGCCCATGAAAGCGCACACCTTACCGCCCGGTGCCAGCCCCTTAACTTCTCTTTGCGGCACTCCGCGTCCATCTGGCACGCAAAGGTTCTCTCAAGTGACCAGTTTTCTTTGATCTGTTCCTTGCTGCTCCAATAGCCCGCCGCAAGCCCTGCAAGATATGCCGCACCGAGCGCGGTCGTTTCAATGCACTTTGG
Organism: uncultured Lachnospiraceae bacterium; assembly: GCA_947053345.1. Taxonomy (GTDB): domain Bacteria; phylum Bacillota; class Clostridia; order Lachnospirales; family Lachnospiraceae; genus RGIG4057. The sequence goes on along the minus strand of CAMRSM010000011.1, from coordinate 96,450 downwards.
CCGGTGCACTTTGGCTGCCAGAATATCTGCCTGAAACTGCATCAGGAAACTGTTCGCGCTCGCGCCCCCGTCCACCCGCAGACTTTCAAGTGCGATTCCGGAATCCTGCCGCATGGCATCCAATACATCATAAGTCTGGTAAGCGATGGATTCGAGGGTTGCCCGGATCATATGCCGCTGATTAAATCCCCTTGTGATCCCAACGACTGTCCCCCTCGCGTACGGATTCCAGTACGGTGCACCGATGCCGGTGAACGCCGGAACAACATAAACATCATTGGTATCCGGAACTTTTGCCGCTTCCTCCTCTGACTGGGCGGCATTTTTTATCAGCCCCTGCTCGTCCCGGAGCCACTGGATTGCCGCCCCTGCCACAAAAATGCTGCCCTCAAGCGCATAATCCGGTCTTTCCCCGGTTCCCGCAGCAATCGTCGTCAGCAGGCGGTTTTGCGAGGCAATGCGCTTTTTCCCTGTATTCATCAGCAAAAAACATCCCGTCCCATACGTGTTTTTCGCCTCGCCCGGCTCAAAACAGCACTGGCCAAACAATGCGGCCTGTTGGTCCCCCGCCACCCCTGCGATCGGGATCTCCCCTCCAAACAGCGAAGCATCCGCCACTCCATAGATACAGGAAGAACCCTTTACCTCCGGCAGCATACATTCCGGTATGCCGAAATAGTCAAGAATTTCCTTATCCCAACAAAGCTTTTCGATATCAAAAAGCATCGTCCTTGACGCGTTCGTATAGTCCGTGACATGCACTTTTCCCTTTGTCAGATTCCAGATCAGCCATGTGTCCACCGTGCCAAACAGCAGATCCCCTTTCCTTGCGGACTCCATCGCGCCAGGCACATGCTCCAGAATCCATTGTAACTTTGTTGCCGAAAAATATGCATCGGGAATCAGTCCGGTCTTCTGCCTTATCCTTTCTTCCATTCCGCGCGCTTTCAGATCATCAATCAGGGAAGCCGTCCTGCGGCACTGCCACACGATCGCATTGTAGACCGGCAGTCCGGTATAGCGGTTCCACACGATCGTTGTTTCGCGCTGGTTCGTAATCCCGATTGCGGCAATCTGCGCCGCCGATGCCCCAATCTGCTGCATCGCCTCCACCGCCACGCCAATCTGCGAAGACCAAATGTCCTTCGGGTTATGCTCAACATACCCCGCCTGCGGGTAAATCTGAGGAAACTCCTTTTGCGCCACACTCGCGATTTCCCCCGCTGCCGTGAACAATATGCAGCGTGAACTCGTCGTTCCCTGATCCAATGCCATTACGTATTTCATTTTCATCATCCCTGCCTCCGTACCGCGACTGCTTTTTGTTATTATATACCATTTGGCACTTTACAGCAAGCAAAGATAAAACAAATATCAGCAAAATCAATCCGATCCCCGTTCTTGATTTCTTTTTTCTCACCGGAAACCAACCGTTCCCCATTCAGATATGTACCATTCAAAGATTTTGTATCCACAAGAAAATAGTGCATTCCATCCTTTATAATTTCAGCATGGCGGCGGCTGATCACCGGCTCCCTCAATGCATACCCGCCGTCCTTCCCTTCCTTGCCGATGCAAAAAGGGAAGGAATCTATCGAAATATCCCCGCGCGTTTGATCTACAGCTTCCAATGTGCACCGCTCTTCTTCCCGCAATAGCACCGTATCCGGATCCCCCGCCAGAAGCACAGTGTCCGAAAGCCCCCCCTGCGAAAGCAGTACAGTATCCGTGCATGAGTCCCCAAATACCATATGGTCCTCCGGCTCTTCATGGAAACTGCCGTTTTCCTCTAGGCCAGTTTTTACATAACCTTTTAGCTTTTGCAAAAATCCACGAAATCCTCCCACCGATTTTGCCGCCTGTGCCACCCCCTTCCCACCTGCCGCCTGCCCGGATGCTTTTTCCGCCGCAAAGGCGCTGCCACCTATTTCCCATATCCCTGTCCCTTTTCCCACTTCTCTCCGCTTTTCCGCTCCCCTTACCCGCTCTCCTCCGTCCTTATCCGCCCCCCTCCGTTTTCCGGCCGTCTTCTCTTTCCACGCTTTCTTCCCCTCCTCTTTTTTCATATCAAGGGAGGCTTCAAACTCTTCCAAAAAATCATCATTCCTTCGAACCTCTTCCTCCGCCCGCGCCGCCTCTGAGATTTCCTCACATAACCGCTGCAGTGAAAGAATCCCGCAGGACTGCTGGCGGCTCCCCGCATGCAGCAGATACACAAAGGAAACTGCCCTGTGATCCTCGTAATCCACATATTCCATCAGTTCCTCTAAAAGCCCGCAGATTCCCCCTTGTTTTTTCCCCTCATAGCCCGGAAGGTACAAAAACAAGAATTCCCCTTTCCCTTTCTCAAATATCCGGGAAAGTTCCAATACAAGTTCCTCCGCTTCCAACAAATATTCCTCTAACCTTTGTGCCAGCAGCCCGATCTGACGAAGCAGTTCCGTAATCTCCTCTACCCCCGGCGCGCTTTGGGCATATTTTAGTTTTAATGCCTGTCTTGCCGTTGTTTCATACCAAAGTTCATGCCTGCCGTTAAAGTTCTGGCCTGTCACCGGCAAAAGTCCCTCTATGTTGCTGTTTTTCAGCATTTCCTCCCTGTAACTTCCCTCCCCAAAGCCCGCTGCAACCAGATAGCTCCCGCGCGCATCATTTCTCTCTTCCAAAATTATGTTTTCCACTCTCTGTCTTCCCTTCCTTTTCATTTCTTTGCCCGCTCATAGAAATCAAGCAGAACACTGCCTGCCCTTGTCAATTCCTCGCGCACCGGGCAGATCCGGTCGCACTGATACTCTACACAGAACAGACCGGAAAGTCCCCACTGCCCTGCCGGGAAAAATTCCCTGCAGGAAAATCGCGCATATACACTTGTGCCTTTTGCTGTTTTTTTGAAGGAAACCGCGGTCGGCCGATACAAAAAAAGTTTCCCGTCCAACTCGCAGTAAAAGCGTTCCTCCCAGAACCTCAATTCCTCTTCCGAAGCGCTTGTAAGAGCATACAGCAAACCTCCCCTGCTGCCCCCATCCGGCAAGGTAACATCCGTGCCGGGCACCACACCATACAGTACATATTCCCCGCCTTCCTCCATTGACTGGAAAAGCGCCCCCTCGATTACGCTCCGGTCATGAAGATGGAGCGCAAACCATAACAATGCCAAAAACAGCAGCATGATCATGGGAATGATGAAAACCGCTTCCACTGTAATGCTTGCATCCACACAGGCTCTTACGGATGCAAAAAACTTTTTTTCCGGTATTTCCCCTTTCTTCTGCACGATATCATCTTCTTCCTTTCCGGGAACATCCTCCCGCATCTGCCTGCGGACATCGCCCCCCTTCTGGTTCCACTGTCTTCCTTCTGGGTCACACCCCTTTTGCTTCTTCCGGTATCGGCATTTGCGTTGTCTTCATCACACGGTTCTGCCGATTTCCGATATCCATATATTCCGCCTTATAATGCCGGCAAATCCATCATATCTGCTCACGCTTTCCGGAATTTGTGCCGCCCTCCCCCTATCCTAGCACTAACATCCGAAACACCTGCGCTGCCGCCAGAAACGGCACAAAAGGGATACGGTATCCCCTCCCTTTATGCAGCAGGACAATCGCACCTGCCGAAAAAAACGCGCTGAAAAACAAACCCGCCAGAAACAGCTCCATATTTGCCCAAAAGCCGAGCAGTATCCCTGTCACCGCCAGCAAAATACCGTCACCGTTCCCGATCTGCCCGCGGGAAAGTTTTGCTATCAAAATAACCAAGCCGCCTGATATCCCGCCGGCAAGCCCGGATACCACATTGCCAAAACAAAACAGGCGCAGACCGGCCGCAGCCACAAGCACCGCGGTAAGTGCAGCCAATGAAAGGCTTCGTTTCCTCATGTCCCCAACCGCAAAAAATACGAGCAGCACCAGTACAGCTCCATTCCCCATATCTCAATCCTCCTTTGCACAGCGGCTGCACGGCCGGTATCCGGATGCCTCCGAGACCGGAAGCTTTTTTACCGTCCGCTTGATTTTACTGCAATCCTTTTTGGCATGGCAGCGCGTTCCCGTTTTTGTAACCCAGACTTTCTCCGGTACAACCCCATCCTTCATGCATACCTCGCAAGGATAATACTTCCCGCCGTACTGGTTCCTCTTATCCGCGATCCCACCCCCTGATGTCTGCTCCACACCCAGACGGATATAGGTACAGGTTTCCCGCACATGGTATACTGTCCCCGTTTCCGTGACAAAGACAAACCCTTCCTCTTCTCCGCTTTCATCTTCCTCCCCCTCGCTGTCGCGCTCAAAATCGCCGACTCCTGAAAAGCTGCGCATCACAACACTCTTTTGGAAAGAAATCTTCGGCAGAAAATCCCGGAAGACCGGAAAAGAAACCTTAAACTCCATGCGGACAACTGCCAGTTCATCCTCCGCGTAAATTTCCGACCCCCAAAAGTCAATCCCAAAGACCCCGCCCTCCACCACTGCATTGATGCATCCTTCATTCACAAGTTTCTTTTGCATGGCGTTTTGAAACCACAGCGCGTCGCCTGCCCCCTGCAAAATGTCCAGTGCAAATTCCGCGGCCTCAAAATATTTTCCATCGCTGTCCCATAGAGCCTCCGCCTCCTGTGAAGCATATTTCAGCACATAACCGCATGCCGCTGTCTCCTCAGCCAGCTCCGAAGCGGCATAATAAATTTGTTGTTCCGCGCGTATGATCTGCAAAAATGAAAGGAAGAAAAGAAAAATGCTCAGGATGACCGGAAGGATCAATGCTGCTTCCACCGTCAGCGATGCTTTTGCCGCATACCTGCTGTTTTCGATTTTCCCAAGTTTCTGATACCACCGTTTTTCCCCTGTCACAACCCCTGCCCCTTTCCTGTTTCCTTCTGTCACTGATCTGTTCTTTTCCTCCCTTTTCATCCGGCTGCCTTCCGGGGAGAATTTAAAATTTATTTTATTTACGGTTAGCCTAGAAATATTTTTCCGGAAAAGAACAGACCACTGACCAAAGGTCAGTAGGAAATCCTATATTTTTTGCTCTGCTTTATCCCCTCCCCAAAGCGGATTCCTGCCGCCGGAAGAAACAGATACGGTATCGCGACCTCCGTCTTTGTCCCCACCGCGCAGATACAGTTTTGCATCAAAAAATCACCGTTATATTTCAGGCGCATTACTTGTTGTACAAGATCCATCGTCCTCATCGTCCTCAGTTCCCTGTCTTTTAAGGCAAGAAAAAGATAGAGATATTCACAGTAGGTTGTCAAAATGCCGTCCGCTTCCTTCTCAGTATATTTCTCCGCTTTGTGCTGCCAAAGCTCTTTTGAAATCACACTCAACTCACGGAACGTAACCGGCAGGGAACCCGCCGTCGGCAAAAATGCGACCTCGCCTCCCATGAACAGCCCTCCCGCTTCCGTCAGCGCGCATTCCGCCGCCCAGAGCATCGCAAGCAACAGCTCGGTCAATACGATGAGCGCACCAATCCCCGTAAACCCCACTGCCGCCACCGCCGCAGACTTAATCTGTGCCCTGCAATCACCCGATGCAAAAATGACTGCCAGATTCATTGCAAAACGGATCAGGAATATTTTTTCCGCAATCTCCGCCAGATTCCCAACGTCGCTGCCTTGTCCGGCTATTATGTACTCCAACTGATAAATCAGGCCTTCCAACATTTCTCCCGGCTCGGATGGATCACTCTGCAGCCCGTCCGTATATACCGCAAAATGACGCTTCAAATAAGAAAGATACAAAAATTCCTCCGCCAATACCTGTGCCTCTTTTTTTACAAAACTTCCGATGTCACCACACTGAATCGAGAAAACATCATTATCTCCTCCCTCAAACAATTTCTTAAAGGAAAATGCGCTGCCGCCCGTCTCCCCCGCATAAAGCCGGGAGGGCAGCGGTTCTGTGCCCATCCAACCCCGCGAAAGCTCATCCGGTTCATCCACCACCAGCATCAGGATCCCGTATTTAAAAAACTGGCGGATCAACTTTGTGTAAGAGCCGCCTTTTTCCGGTATCCTGACGGCAGCATAATCAAGTACCAGTTCCCTCAGCCGCAATCCAGTAAGCCGCGCCTGTGCTTCCCCGACGGCCGTTGCCGCAAGCGCCGGGTTTTGCCCATAGGAAACTCCGGACGGTTCTCTCTCCTTTGCTGCTTCCAGTATTTTTGCATTGTGCCTCAGCGTGTCCCTCATCCCGCGGATATCCCCTAAAATCCCGACCGCATTTTCTTCGGAAAAACGTGCGAGCAGCTCTTCATTTTGTTTTACCAATTCCTCATACACCGTATCCGGAACCTTCCCCTCGTAGCGGCGGAGTTCCCCTTGGTGTGCCGAAAGCACTGCCCGCGCCGTCTCTTTTTCCTCTTCCAGACGCGCAAGAAGTTCCAACGCTTTTTCAGTCTGTATCTTTGTACTGCCAAGCTCCGCCCAGAAATTTGACACCTCCCGCTGCAGCGAATTCCGGCAGGAATCTAAGGACTGCTGTATCTCATCCAATTCCTTTTCCATAATCTCCCGACCGCTGATGTCTTCCGGCTCCAGATTCTCATATTTTTTCCACAACACCAAAAGATTTTCTTCCATCCCTTCAATGCTCTGCCTATAGCTTTCAATCCGCCCATATGCCCGGAAGGTATCCGTATAATTCCCCCGCTGCGCTCCATACAGATCGGCATTCCCCGGCAAGATCCACTCCGCCGCACCACCGGGCACCAATTTTTTGGCGAAGCTTTGCCTTGTCTTGATCGTTCCGAAGATGCTGCGCACTACGCTGCCCTCCTCGACCACAAACCCATCCAGACAGCCAAGAAGTTCTGACAGAGTGTCCTCCGCCCTCGCGGCATCCTCCTGCACTTGCAGCGTCCGCTGCAGCAATTCCCCCATCCGCTCCGCCCGCTCGGCTTCTGCCGCCGCAAGCAACAGCCAATCCGCAAATTCTTCCGTCTCACGGTATTTTTCATACTGGACTGCCTGCGCATAAAACATAGCCCCGCCTTCCTGCTCTAAGTTAGATATTGCCGTGACTTTTGCCATTCCCGGCTTCATTCCAAGCCATGAATTCCCTGAAAGGTTTTGCTGCATATACCATGAAAGCTCCCCTTCCAACTCCTCCTTCGCCGCATCCCCGCAGCCGATGCTCCGCCCAAAAACATGGTAATTCTCATACAGCGGAAGATCATAGCCGCTAAGAAGGGATTTTGTTGCAAGCCGCAGGATGCTGTCCGCACAGCGGCTGCACGCCGTGAGGCGTGCACTCTCCGCCATACAGAGGATCATAACAATCACAAGCAGGAACACCAAACTGAAAAACACCGTTATTGCCCCGTCTTCCCTCCTTCTTTCCCGCACTTTACAGTCCCCCTACAATGTGATTCCTTTTGCTCCGCTACTGATCGAGTCCAGCGCATTGTTTACAATCTCTTTGATTTGTGTCTGAAACAGTAGTACAAGACCAATTAAAATAACAAGGATCAAAATAATCTCCACCACACCAATCCCTTTGTTGTCCGATGACAATTTCATATTTTTCACATTTCCTCCGTTTCTGTACGGCTTACGTGCATATCAAGTTTGTGGATGCCGCACGGACACAAACTTACCGCCCATCATTTCAACTTCTATTTATTCTGCCTGAATTTTTTGCCGCACCCTGTCCTGTCCCTTTCAAAATCCGCCAGAATATCTGCCCTGCCGAAAACAAAGCCAAACCTTCATCCATGCTCTTCTTTCTACCGGTTCAGACCCCACAAGCGTTCATGAATGTCCCTCCCGTTCCATCCCCCAGCTCATGGCCAAAAGCTGCCACAAGGAAAACCTTACTGACCGCGTGCATGCAATTCTTCCCTCAGAGCGAAAAACTCGCGAACGCAGGGACAAGAATCAACACAAACACGATTATCAACATTCCTCCCATCGGCAGAAGCAGTTTCGTCCCCGCTTCCTCCCCTTTCCTTCTCGCCTGGTTTTTCCGCTCCGAAAATGCCTCCTGCGCCTCCATGCGCAGCAACTGTGCAATCCCGGATGAACCCTTCTTTAAATTTTGTGTCAAGATTGTCGCAAAGCGAAGGTAGGACAACAACGCACAGCGGCTTCCAAACTGCTCATACGCCCGCAGTTCCGGCATCCCCACTTCAAGCTGCGCCATTGTGCGCTGCATTTCCTCATACACATAACGTCTCCGGGCAGATTTTTTATAATCCGAAAGCATGCGCTCCCACGCGCCCCGCACCGTCATCCCTGCGCCAAGCAGCAAAATAAAACGGCTCAAAAATTCCGGGTAGTCAACGAAAAGCTCCTCCTCCCTTTCCTTTTTCTTTTTTCGTAGCACGGATGCTTCCCGCTGGTAGGCCACTAAAACCGCCGCCACACCCAGAAGCAGTAAAATACCGGTCATATTCTGCTTCTCTCTGCTCCAGATGATCTCTTCCCCCGCCACTGTCTCAGGAAGCAGCAGAAAATCTTCCCCCTCCGTCTTCTCTTCACACGAACGAAGCTCTTCGTACAGCCGTTTTTCCAAAAGTTCCTCCTCGGTATACGGATATGGGAGGACGGTAATCCCATACTGAAATTCCTCCGCAAATTCCCCGTAACATAGCCTTGCGGTCAGGACGACCGTCCGTTTTGCGGTCAACTCTTTGTTATGCACACTCCCGTCCCCACCCAACACCTCCCTGTCCGAACTCTTCCAAGAGATGTCAATATTATACTCCGGCAATGCCTCCACGAGGGTCAGGTTTTCGGTCACCCTGCCTAAGGATTCATTTCTTCCCCGTATGCGTTCCGGCAGCAGTTCCCCGACATGCATGAGCAATTCCACCGCCTCCCGCAAAGAACGCCTCCGCGCCGAAAGCTCCCATCTTATCTTCTTTTCATACCCGCCGCAACTTGCCACAAGATCGACCTGGCGGATTCCGGATTCCGGCCGCTCAATCTTTCCTTCCATGATCCCTGCCCGCCCGTCATCCGCCCCCACCCAAAAAGCCGCAGCCAGAAGCAGGAACACCACAGCGGCAAACAGCATATTTCTCCTGCGCCTTTTCACGAATTTTTTCCGGCAGTTTTCCGGATTTTGAAGCGGGTAAACCTTCTCCAGCAGTTCCCCGACTTCGCGGTTCAGACCGCCGTCTCCCAAATGCCAACTCATCAGATTTCAACCCCCGTAATATACTCCATCAGCCAGATCAATGCCAGATACACAAAAAGCAGTACGGTCATCAATACCTGCCCCGGCATACCTTCATAGAGGATATCAAGATAACCCGGCGAGAACAGCCGGAAATATGCGATCATCCCCGGCGGGATCATTCTCATAATGCGGCATTCCATCCGCTTCGCCGTCAGGATCGTGCGGATCTCCCTCTTTAATTCTGTCTTGTCCGTAATGACGGCCACCGAGGACTGGATAACACGCAGCAGATCCCCGCCGCTTTTTCTCGCCGTCCGGTAAATTTCCGCAAAACTCTGCACATCCTCAAGCCCGCTCCGCACGGCGAAATTGTGAAATGCCTCCTCTACCGGCACTGAATTGGCAATGCTCCTCATGATCCGCTCAAGCTCCACGCGGATGAAACATTCATCAGGGTAGATGCACGCCAAGTCATCCCCGGCCGCCAATATGGCATTCTCCATCGAGTATCCCGCCTCAAGCGACGATTTGATACTGATCAGCGCATCCTTAAACTGTATGGCATGCTCCCCCGCTTCTTCCTGCCGGCGCTGTCCCTCCCACCGTTTTCTCAGGAAAGGAAATATTGGTAAAAATACAAGTCCTACCGCCATGTTCCGGTAAAGCAATTCCCCCGCCCCCAGACAACCTGCCAAAAATCCCGCCAAATATCCAATTTCCCTCTTCCAACAAACCCTTCTTGAAATAAAACCACCTTCCAACTTTTCACACAGACAGGCATCCTTACTTCCGGTACCCGGCTTCCATAACCTGTCCCCCTACAAACCACACCTACACCGCCAGCCCGGCATGCTTTAGCTTCTGCCTTCAGATCAAACTTTCTGCCGAGCCCTGCAGCCTGCCCGCAATCTTGCCTTCCGGTGTCTCCCCCTCCTCCACAAACTCAAAAATCCGGTTCAGCTCGATCTCCCCATCCACACAGTCAAGCACTTCCGAGATATCAAGCACATGCCTTGATTTGTCGCGCAGCCGCCCCAGATGGACAATGATATCAATCGCCGATGCAATTTGCTTGCGCACCGCGAGCAGTGGAATATCCGTTCCGAGCAGCACCATCGTCTCAAGCCGCGAAAGCATATCTGCCGGCGAATTGGAATGCCCTGTGCTCATCCCGTTATGTCCCGTATTCAGCGCTTGCAGCATATCGATCGCAGCCGCGTCCCGCACCTCCCCGACAATGATCCGGTCCGGGCGCATGCGCAGGGAGGATTTTATCAGGTCGCGGATGCTGATCTCATTTTTCCCTTCCGCATTGGCGTTGCGCACCTCAAGCCGCACGAGGTTTGGGATACTGCGGATCTGAAGTTCCGCCGAATCCTCGATGGTGATGATCCGCTCGTCCTTTGGGATATCATTGGAAAGCGCATTTAAAAAGGTGGTTTTCCCCGAGCCTGTCCCGCCAGAAATAAAAATATTGTACCCCGCAACAACAAGCTTCCTTAAAAAATCTGCCGCCTCCCCCGTCAACGAATTTAACTCCACCAACTTTTCCATGTCCAGCGCTTCCTCCGGGAACTTCCGGATGGTGACGATCGGTCCTTCCAGCGCAACCGGCGGCAACACAATATTGACACGCGAGCCGTCCGGAAGCCTCGCATCCACAATCGGACATGCCTCGTTAATGATACGGTTCGCCCCGGACACAATCTGCTGCACCACCTCCTCAAGTTTTTGTCTCGACGAAAAACAGCGCCCCCAGTGCTGTACCCGCCCGTTCTGCTCGATAAAAATCTGGTTCTCCCCGTTCACCATGATTTCGGAAATACTTTCATCTTCCACCAGTTCCTGCAATACATCCAGCCTGCGGATCGAATTAAAGATATCTTTGCGCAGCCGCAGCTTTTCGGAGATGCTCAAATATTCCTCCTTCATTCTGGCACAGATGCTCTCGTCGATCAGGTCGTAAAGCTCCTCGTCCGTCATGTCATGGGACAGATCTACCGCCTGCATGACATATTCGCACAGCTCCTGCCTGCGCATCGCCGCATCCAACCCGTCTTCCCTCTTCTCACCCAAGCTTTTGCAATACCTCCTCCACCATCTTTTCCGCCGGTTGGCGGGAAACACACAAGAGACGATCCGCAAAAGATGCGTCCGCGCATTTTGCCTGTCTCATGAATTCCTGTTCTTTTTCTGCTGACTTTTTTCCCTCCCCTGATATAAGGACAACAACATCGGATATCTCCATACAGCCTGCCGATGCCGCCGTAAACGCGCCCGCGTCAACCACAACAAGCTGATAACACCCTTTGTGCGCCAGCTGCCCCAAGAGCACCCCCATCTCTTTTCTTCCGATCTCACAAAGATCCTCCCAATGTGCTACCCCATAGAGACAGTCCATGCGCTCCACCGTCTTTAATTTTATTTTTTCGCTGAATTTTGCAGAATTTTGCCTGATAAAATAGATTGCTTCCGTCAAAGTACCGTTTCCCCCGTACTCTGCCCGTTCCGCCTGAAAAAACGGATCCAGGGAGAGAAATGCGACTTTTTCTCCCTTTGCTTTTCTTTTTGCCAACGTATACGCGAGAGTGGATACCCCGCTCCCCCCTGCCGCCGAACATACTGTCAGTATCTTTGTATTTCCGGTTCCCTCCGCCTTCACCGACGGTTTCATCTCCCGGTAATATCCGACAATCGCGTCAAAAATCTCCTGTGCCGGTTGATACTTATAGATAACTGGCGGTCCATTTCCCTCCCGCAGCCTCCTCCCTGCAGAAAGCAAAAGAGTCGGACACCCGGATTCCCCCTGCATGGCTGCATGCAAAGTTTCCTCACACACAAGCAAGCTGACGGCATGTTTTTGGCTGTACTGCCGGAAACTTTCCTCACTTGTAAACGCCGCAAACTCAATGCCTTTTTCCTCCCGGCTGTTCAGATAGCGCAGCAGCCTTGACACATACTCGCCCTCCTCGTCCAGTATTGCCAATATGTTCCCCATCGCATCACCCCTTTCGTCTCGGTAGCGCCATCATATGCAAAATTCTCCGCCGTGTCAATACCTTCCGCCGTTTTTCGGCATTCTGCAAAATGCACCACCCGCTTTTCTGTCTATAATTCCGGAACTTGTACGTATAAGTTGAAAGTATTATGGAGAAATAATACACAAAAACCGACATACATTTTCTACGGAATCACTTTTGTATCATCCCAGTCCGTAAAAGAACCTCCGGAGCAGATTCCGGCGGTTTGTCCCATCTGCCCCGGAGGTCGGTATGACCCTATTGTTTTGCTTTGTTTGGACACGTAATGATCCAGGTAAAACCGTAACGGTCTTTCGTGAGCGAGCCGCAGCCGCCGTCATCCGGCTTTGGATGCGGCTTCAACGGCGAAAGTACGGTTCCGCCCTCCGCCAACACCGATACCGCACCAGATTGCTCCATTTCTTTGGTGTCATTCTGATATACTTGTGGGACTGCCGTTCCGGCTGTCTGCTGCTGCCGGAACATTCCTCAGACAGACGGCCAACCTCCATCCCTCGCGATGCGCAAGAATATTGTACACCGCGCCGTCCACCACATGATGGTTCGTTCCTTGAAGCCTCCAGTCTTTTAATTTACCCAAAGCGATGAAGCCCCAGATATAAAGATTTTATAAAAACGGTATAAACATGGTATTTTATTCCAATACTCTGAATAGGATAGAATAAGCGAACAATCCATCCCACCCAGAAAAGGAGATTAGCCATGTCCATATTCCGTAAAAAGAAACCAGAAAAGAACGATCCCCTGCTCCTTGAACTGGCAAAAACCAAGATTGAGCTTGAGACCGCTTACTCCAATTTTGAGAATGTGACCGACCCTGATCTGATTGACAGTTCAATCTATGAGGTCAATGCTGTCCTGCAGCGATACAAATACCTTATGCGCCAGCTAAAATTGGACGAGACCGATGCCGCCGCAGCGGCGCAGCTGTAGAAATCCAGCGGAAGAAAAGGATCAAATCATCGCAAATGCCCTCAATCACTTTTGCATCAACAGCCGGACCTTGAAAAGCCCGGCTGCAGTCTTGCCACGCCAAACAGGAACTTATAAATTGATTGTATCACATTCTATTTCCTGATAAACTACATTTTGAAAGTGTACCAATCCTTTGTATTTTTCATAATGCCCAAAAAAATTGTCATCCTGTACATCAAAAACAGACCAGTCCGCCGAGGCAGTATCGGGAATTGACAGTTCAAACCGGGCACAACCCTGAACTCTCCAAATAAACTCGGAATCAATAAAAGTTTGCAAAATAAACGTTAACTCATATTGAATATGGATTTCATTCCCTGATACAAAATAATCATCGACAAAAGCATCATCAATTCCTAACACTTCACACTTTGTTGTTTTAGCAGTCAACTCCTGTTTGTTATACAGATAATTTATATCTTTTAACATTTTGGGCAACTCTGAAACTTCTTCTATTTTATCGCTGACACATTCTAAAAGAAATTCCTCAAGGGTATCATTCAATAACTCTTCCAAATCCATTATTCTTCCTCCAATAAATGCAAACCTGCCCGACATCTGCAAACGTAGTATAGCCTGGCTTATTTCAGCACCGCGATACTATACGGCGGCAGTGTCAACGTTTCGCCTTTCAGCTTCACCCTGCTGCCGTCCACACTGTAATCCCCGCGCAACCCGCTATAGCCATATACATCCTTCGGCACGGTGATCACCTTCTCTTCCGTCTCATTCAGGTTCATCAGCACATAGACGGTGCCTTCCTCCCAGGTCTTTGAAACCGCACAGATATCTCCGTCCTCAATCTCCTCCATGACCGCCACATGCCCGCGGATCAGTTCCGGATTCGCGTTGCGCAGCCAGATCGCGCGCCGCATACAGCCGTAGATGGAATTCTCATCCTTCTGCTGCTCATCCACCGGGGCAAATTTCGACTCGATCCGGTCAGCATCTGCCGGTCCGTCCGTCATGCCCGTCCCGTCGGTCGCCGACCAGTACATTGGCAGGCGCTTGTTCTCGTCCTTACCGCTGCCGCTCATGCCGATTTCCTCACCGTAATACACGAATGCATTCCCGGAAAACATCAGGTTGACCGCGGATGCCATCTTAATGCGCGCCTCGTTCCCGCTGAAATACCCGGTGGAGCGGGCAATATCATGGTTATTTAGAAACGGCGCGTCGATCGCATCCGGATTATATTTTTGGATCGTATCCTGCACCTGCACCATCGCATCGGCAAGCGAACGTCCCGCACCGGAACCCGGCTGCGCATTGATGGTCTTTGCGATCTTCCCGCTCGAATCGGCGAGTGCAAAGCCGAATATGCTGTCAATCCCGCTCTCGTAATACTGCGTGTAGGACGAGAATCCCTCCCATACTTCCGCTACAAGGTATGCGTCCTCCTTCACGGATTTGCAGTAGTCTGTCAGCCAATTCAGCACCTCAATATTTTTCGATTTCGCGCCGCTGAAAAACTCCTTCGCCGCGTCGATGCGGAACCCGTCTACACCCAGATCCAGCCAATATTTCATGACATCCTCAAGTTCCCCGCGCAAATCCTCATTTGCAAGATTCATGTCCGGCATACCGCTCCAAAACGAGCCCTCATACCCATAATCCGAACTGCCAATCCGGTGCCAGCTCGATGTCCCGTATTTTCCTTTTTCGATATTATAATAATTCACATACGGGCAGACCAAAGCGTCCGCTTCCTCCCCCGCCTTTAAACCGCTGACATAATCATACATCTCGCGGAACCATTTATGCTCACTCGATGTATGGTTGATGGCAAGGTCTATGATCACCTTGATCCCTCTCTCATCACACTCCGCCAAAAGTTGCTTGAAATCTTCGATCGTCCCATATTCCTCATCAATGCTGTAATAATCCACCGTATCGTATTTGTGGTACGTTGTGGACTGCATCAGCGGCATGAACCAGATCCCGGTAAACCCAAGCTCTGCTATGTAGTCAAGCTTGGAAATCACACCCTGCAGGTCACCGATCCCATCCCCGTCACTATCACAGAACGAATAAACAAAAATCTCGTAATATGTGCGGTAATTATCGTCAACCAAATTTACATCGCTATAGTCAACCTTGTTTTTATCCTTCCCGCAGCCCGCCGCAAAAAAACTTCCGCATGCCATCACCGCCGCGAGTGCAATCGCCGCAGCCCGCCTGCCAAACCAAAATTTCTTCATAAATCCCTCACATTCCGCCGCAAACAGCACCAATTGGTGAAGTACAGCTCTCATCCAAAATTGACTGCCCTTTACCCAAAATAAAAAGAACCGGAAACAAAGCCTCAATGATGGAACCCCTGCCGTAAACACCACAAACATCCCACGTTACATCAACTTCATTCCCAGCACCCCGTAAAACCGTATCACACCAACTCCAGCCGCAGGGCAAATATCCTGCGCCAGTGACCAACTTCCAAGCGCAAAGCATCCGGCGGCCGACGACGGCCAAAACTCACACGCAGAATGTCCGCTCCTTGCAAGCGACCGACCTCCACACGCACGCCTCCCAGCCATCGCCGGCAACCGGAAGCTTCGAAAATGAACCTCCAAACGGTTCATTTTCGAAGCTTCGATGTAAAAAGGGTCACGCCCCAAACCTCACGGAATCTCCCGCCCCTTTTACATTTTAGCCCTTCACTGCTCCAGTCAGACCTTCCACATAATACCGCTGCATATAGATAAACAATATCGCGATCGGGATGGAAATGCACACCGCACCCGCCGCAAAGCAAGTATACCAGTTATCAATATACTCCTTCTCAAGCATTCTCCACAACCCGATTGCCACCGTATAGTAATCAGCATTTGCGCGGCAGATGACCTTCGCAAAAATGAAATCCAGCCACGGTCCCAAAAACGATGTCAGCACCGTATAGACGATTATCGGCTTACTGAGCGGAATCGTCACCTTGGTAAACACCTGGAATTTCGTTGCACCGTCAAGAAATGCCGCCTCATCAAGCGCTTTCGGAATCGTGTCAAAGAATCCCTTCGCGATGTAGAACCCAAGCCCCGAACCCGCCGAATATACCATGATCAGTGCCACGCGCACCATCGAGCCTTCCGACAGACCGACCGCCTTCAAAATATAGTACACCGCGATCATCGACATAAACCCCGGGAACAGCCCTAAGATCATGGCGATATTCATATATTTCTTGCGCATCTTAAAGCGCAGCCTTGACATACAGTAAGAAACCGCGAGCACAAACAGTGTCGAGATGATGCACACAAAGATTGCGATGATCAGCGTGTTCATAAACATCTTCGGGAAATTTAAAATCGAGGTATCCGTAAAAAGTTTCTTGTAATTGTCAAGCGTAAAACTCTTTGGCAGGAAGGAGGAGGTGTACGAACCTTTCTCCGCACGGAAGCTGATCATCACGACCCACGTAATCGGGAAAATCCAGATGACTGCCAAAACCGCCAAAAGCACATGGATCAGAATATTGACTGTCCTTTTCTTTGCCTTGTATGATGTCGTCTGTTTTTTCATTATTGGAATTCCTCCTCATTCTTATAAGAGCCGGTATTCCGGTAGGTCACCAGGGAAATGATCGCCAATACGACGAAGGTCAAAATACCGATGACCGCGCCGATATTGTAATACTGCTTATCAACGGTCAGCTTATACAGCCACGTGACCAGAAGGTCCGTCTTGCCCGCCGTATCGCCCGGATTGATCGTAGGGCCGCCGCCCGAAAGCAGGTAAATAATATTAAAGTTATTGATATTGCCGGTAAAGGTCGTGATCAGGTACGGTGTTGTCACAAACAGCATATACGGCAGTGTGATCTTAAAAAATGTGACAAACGCGTTTGCACCGTCCACCTTTGCCGACTCGTATAATTCCGCCGGGATATTTTTCAGGATACCCGTCGTCTGCAGCATCGTGAACGGGATGCCGACCCAGATATTGATGACGATAACCGTCACACGCGCCCAGATCGGCTTCGTGAAGAACGGCAGGCTCTGCCCCGCTTCCAGAATACCGAGATTGCGCAAAAGGATATTCACCGCGCCCTCCGGCTGGAGCATCGTCCTCATGATCAACAAGGACACAAACTGCGGCACGGCAACCGAGAGAACGAAGCAGAAACGCCAGAAGCCCTTTGCTTTCGTATCCTTACGGTTGATGACCATCGCCAGAATCATGCCCAGGATATAGTTCGTAAATGTCGCAAAAATCGCCCACACAATCGTCCAGCCGAGCACCGACCAGAAGTTCTGTCCGATCGAATTATCCGTGCTTAACGCCGTGCCAAAGTTCTTTAAGCCCACCCAGTCAAAAAGCACAAGATGCGCTGCCTCCGAGGAGGTTTCCTTCGAATAGTTGGTAAATGCCATCAAGATCATGAACACCAATGGC
This sequence comes from uncultured Lachnospiraceae bacterium, assembly GCA_947053345.1. GTDB lineage: Bacteria > Bacillota > Clostridia > Lachnospirales > Lachnospiraceae > RGIG4057. Next base: position 78,920 of record CAMRSM010000011.1, on the reverse strand, counting down.
AGGATCGTAAAAATAACGATGCCGAGGATCGGCAGTGTCATCAGGCTGCGGTGCAGGTTTCCGTCAAACAGATCCGCTATGTCATCCTTAAAGCTGTTGATATGTTTCCCCTCGCGGGCAAGGCACTCCACCTTATATGCACTCTTCAATGTACCGCGCCACATGATAACAAACCCAATGGTAATAAAGATGGAAGCCACACCATAGAGCAGGATGATAATGGAATTATGGCCTGCCGTGTACTCATAAATGCCCTTCGCCTCATTCCAGACCTCTTCCTGTTCCAGCCATCCGAGCGACGGCAGCATGGCGATGCAATGAATCCCCCGGGTGATCATAAACCAGAGATATGCCACCTCGACGGCGAGGAATATGATTCCCTTCGCAATCTGCCTGTGCGCCAGATTGCCAAACCCCATCACCGGCATGGAAAGTTTCGTGGTCATGCCGCCCCTTTGTATGGCGTTTTTTACGGTGTATGGAGTATCAAATGCAGTCTTTTTCGACTTTTTCTTTTTTGGTTCTGCAACCTCATTGCTCACGATAAAACCTCCATTCCAGTGTCCCTTTTTCGTCCTACAAACCTATTATGTGCAATTTTTAATGATATAAACAGGAAAGGGGCTGCGCACGCAGCCCCTTTCCTGTACCTCTGTAATTTAAATTACAGACCGTTATTGTTCATCGCTGCATTCATGCTATCTGTCATTTCTGCTGCATTGTCATGGGTCACATCGCCGTTGATGATGCCGTTTGCCATGTTGACAGCCGCATCCCAGTAAACGCCCATCGCGCTTACAAACGGCTGGATGATGGAAGTGTTATCAAAGGTGTTGTTCTGTGCGATCACAAGTGCGTCATTCTTTACAGAATCCTGTGCTAAAAGCTCGGTATTGCAAGGAACTACACTTCTGCTTGTATAATGTGCCTGCTGCGCCTCCGGGCTGCCGAGGAACGCTGCGAGCGCTACCGCTGCCTGCTGGTTCTTGCAGTTCGGGTTTACACCGATCGCCTTCGAGCCCGCAAATGCCTTCATCTGCTTTGCCTGGCCGTCAATCGTGATGGTCGGAAGCTCTACCGCGCCGAAGTTGTCGCCGAGTGCTTCCTTTACGCTGTTGTAATCCCAGGAACCGGAGAACATCGCACCGATGCTGCCGTCGCGGAGACCTGCCATACCTGCGCCGTCCGCGTCATTGACAAAGTTCGGGTTTGCTACAAGGTCGATCAGATAATTCGTAACCGCTACCGCCTTGTCACCTGCAAAGTCAATCCCTGCTGCCTCATTAAAGCCGTCCTCGAACAGCGTACATCCGTTTGCTACATAGAACGAAGCAAAATACCAGGAGTTGTTCAACGGGAATGCCACTTTGCCCTTTGATACCATTGTGTCAAGGTTCTTAACATCCTCTTCAGAGAAGATGCTCTTATTGTAGTACATGAACCAGGTATTTGTTGTAAACGGTACCCCGTAAATATTGCCGTCAACCGATACCGAGTTTACGATTGCCTCGGAGTTGCTCTTCTTGATCTCATCTACCGTCGTTCCGCCAAGCTTTGCAACGGCATTCGCGTTGATCAGCGTCATGATCTGGTCATTCGCGTACATGTAAACGTCCGCGGAAGCCGTTGGGTCCTGCGATACCATCGCACCCGCGTCACCCTCGCCGCACACACCGTACTTAAAAGTGATGTTCCACTCCGGATGTGCCTCATTGAACTTCTCGCACATCGTCGGAAGCCAGTTGCCCTGCTCCGCGCTCTGGTCCTCGCTTGGTCCCCAAACGGTGAGTGTGATGTCCTCCCCATGCACCACGGAATCACCCTGGTTTCCCGGATTTCCCTGATTGCCCGGTGTCGGTGTCACGTCTGTGTCATTCTCCTTGGAACCGCATGCCGCAAGTCCCATCGTCATCGTTGCTGCCATGAGCAGTGCCAATGCCTTCTTGCTTTTCTTCATAATGAACCTCCATTCTGCCGCCCATGCGGCAAACAAAATCTTTGGGTATCCTGCCCACGCAGGCTTCCCCGCATTTCACACCCCTTCGGTGCATTTATTTTTCAACAGCCTCCTCCTCGTGAGAGCCTATGAAAACAATTTACTTACAGCTTCCACACTTCTTTCGTGTAATCACGTATCGTGCGGTCACTCGAAAACTTCCCGGCATTCGCCGTATTGAGGAAGCACTTCCGGCGGAACTCAAATGCGTCGGAATAATCCGCGTTCACACGAAGCTTTGCCTCGATATACGGGATCAGATCCTGCAGCAGGAAATAATGGTCCGGCTTATGCCAGCTTGCACCTTCAAGCAGTGCGTCATAAAGCTCTTTGAACATCCCCGTGCCGCCGTCGTCAAAGGTGCCGTCCACCAGGGTGTCCACTACCTTCTTGATGCGCTTGTTTGCCTTGTAAAGCTTCTTCGGGCTGTAATTCTTTTTGAGCTTCTCAATCTCCTCCACCCTCGCGCCGAAGATGTAATTGTTCTCCTCGCCCGCCTCCGCGACGATCTCCACATTCGCGCCGTCGTAGGTTCCGAGCGTCACCGCGCCGTTTAACATAAACTTCATGTTGCCGGTTCCGGATGCCTCCGTGCCCGCCGTGGAAATCTGCTCCGAGACATCGGCTGCCGGGGTGAGCTTCTCCGCGTAGGAGACATTGTAATTCTGCACGAAGATCACTTTCAGTTTATTGTTGACCTCGCTATCCGCCTCAATCATCTTCGCAATCTCATTGATATACTTGATGATGCCCTTCGCGCGGAAATAGCCCGGCGCTGCTTTTGCACCGAAGATAAATACGGTCGGATTAAAGTTTTTGATCCTGCCGTCCTTTAAGCCAAAGTAAATATCAAGGATGGAGAACGCATTGAGCAGCTGGCGCTTGTACTCATGCAGGCGCTTTACCTGGATATCAAAAATGAAATCCGGGTCAAGCTTCACACCTTCACGCTCAAAGATATAATCTGCCAGCTGGCGTTTTTTCAGATGTTTGATCTCGCCAAACTCCTTGATGACCGCCTTATCGTCCTTAAATTTCTCAAGCTTCTTTAAACTGTCAAGGTTCGTGATCCAGCCGTTTCCGATCTTATCGGTGATAAAGCCAGCCAGTTCCATGTTGGCAAGTGCCAGCCATCGCCTCTGTGTGATGCCGTTCGTCTTGTTGTTGAAACGCTCCGGGTACAGCGCGTACCACTCCTTGAGCGCATCGTTCTTTAAGATATCGGTGTGGATCTGAGCCACGCCGTTTGTGGAATGGCTCGCGAAGATTGCCATCCGCGCCATGTGGATCAGGCCGTCGTCTATGATATAATACTGCTGTTCTTCTTTCTCCGGGACATTGAAGGAAGTGAGCTCCTTCACGAGCGCTTTCTGCAGCATCACAACATATTTATAAACATTTGGGATCACTGCCTTAAACAGGTTCACGCCCCATTTTTCGAGCGCTTCCGCCATGATCGTGTGGTTCGTGTAGGCAAACGTCTCCTTTGCAAGCTTCAATGCCTTGGCAAAAGTCATTTTTTCCCTCTCCATCATCAAACGGATAAATTCCGGGATTGCCACGGTCGGATGCGTGTCGTTGAGCTGGATCGCGTACTCCGCGGAAAAATGGCTGAAATCATCGCCGTACTTTTCCTTGTAAGTGCGGATTACATCCTGCAGCGTCGCACTGGAGAAGAAATACTGCTGTTTTAAGCGCAGTTTCTTGCCGGCATCCGTCGTATCGTTCGGATAGAGCACGGCACAGATTGCGTCCGCGTCTACCTTATCTTTCGCCGCCTTGTCATATTTCTGGTCATTGAAAAGCTCGAACTGGAAGTTCTCCATCGGCTCCGCCTGCCACAGGCGCAGCGTATTGATCTTTTTCCCGCCGTAACCGATCACCGGGGAATCATACGGAACCGCCTTGACCGACTGCCCTTTGAATTCCACGACAACCGTATCCGCGTCGGCACGCTCCGACCACGGGTCGCCCATCTTCATCCAGTCATCCGCCGTCTCCTTCTGGAAACCATCCTCAAAATACTGCTTGAACAGACCGTATTTGTAGCGGATGCCGTAACCGTTTAACGTGATGCCGTTTGTCGCTCCGGAATCGAGGAAGCACGCAGCAAGCCTGCCAAGACCGCCGTTTCCGAGCGCCGCGTCCTCAATCTCCTCGAACACGCGGATATCCACACCGTTCTCCGACATCAGTTCCGAAAACTGGTTGAACAGCCCTAAGTTGAGCAAATTGTTGTAAACCATGCGGCCGATCAAAAACTCTGCGGAAAGATAGCAGGCTTTCTTGCCCTCCGCCGTCTTTGCCTTCTGTCCGAAGTCCCTGCCGATCACCACCATCGCAGCCTTCGAAACCGCATTGTAAAGCTCAATGGTATCCGCCGTTTTAACCTCTTTTCCGTAATCAATCCGGAGGATTTCTTCTACATTTTGCTTAAAACCGTTTTTCATAATTTGCCCCTTTCTATAATTTAAGTTCCGCAGCCCCCTCACCAGCGCCACTCCCAGGGTTCTGCTGTTTTGGTCCCTCGGACTAACGGTTATACATCCTGCAAAGCTCTCTATAATAAGCCGTGTCGATTCCCGAAAGCTGCTCCTTTGTCGCGCGCCAGCGCCAATTTTGCCCAACGGTCGACGGAAGGTTCGTGCGGGCGGCATTGTCAAGCCCCAACAAATCCTGTGTCTGCACGATCGCCACGTCCGCGACACAAGCAAAGAGGCTGCGGATGATTTTATCAGCCAGGTCTTTTGCCGTCCTCGCACCAAAATATGCCTTGATCTTTGCGAGCTGTGCCCTCTTGCAGCCATTCAAAAATCCGGCCAGCGTCTCATTATCATGCGTACCGATATAAGCCACAGTATTGCTCGTCGAATAATTGTGCGGGAGATAATCATTGTCCGGGGCACAGTCCAGACCAAATTCAATAATCTTCATGCCCGGAAAACCAAGTTTGCGGATCAGGTCTTTCACCGGTTTTGTAAGAACCCCAAGATCTTCCGCAATAATCCCCGCATCCCCAATCACCGGAAGGATTGCCCGCATCAGTTTTTCCCCGGGACCTTTTTTCCACTCGCCGTCAATCGCGGTCGGACAGTCCGCAGCGATCGACCAATAATTTACAATGCCGATGAAATGATCGATTCGTATTACATCGTATAGGGAGGCGTTCGCCTTCATCCGCTCACACCACCACTCAAAATCCTGCTCTTCCATCACATCCCAGCGGTAGAGCGGGTTCCCCCAGCGCTGGCCGTCGTCCGAAAATGCGTCCGGCGGCACTCCCGCAATGTGAACCGGTTCACAGTCCTCATCCAATTCAAACAGATCACGGTGCACCCACACGTCCGAGCTGTCCATCGCCACATACAGCGGAATATCACCGATAAACTTCAGGCCCTTTTCATTCACATAGGACTTCAGGCGGTTCCACTGCTCACGGAACTTGAACTGGCAGAACTTCCAAAAATCTATGTCCTCCGCCAAGAGTTCCCGGTATTTCTTCACCGCTTCTTTCCTGCGGTATTTTATGTCCTCATCCCATTCCTGCCAAGAACGGTTTTCAAAATGAAACTTTACTGCCATATAAAAGCTGTAATCGTCGATCCAAAAAGCATTCGCGCCAAGAAAGTCTTTATATTCTTTGTTTCTTTTGTGCCCGCTTCTGGAAAATGCCATCCGCAGAGCCTGAAAACGATTGTGGAATACCGCGGCATAATCAATATCCGTCTCATCACTGCCAAAATCAAGTGCGTCCGCCTCTTCCTTTAAAAGAAGCCCCTCCTCCATGAGATATTCCAGATCAATGAAGTAAGGGTTTCCTGCAAACGCCGAAAATGACTGGTACGGACTGTCCCCGAAACTCGTCGGGCCGACCGGAAGTACCTGCCAATAGCGGTATCCGCTCTCCGCCGCAAAATCGGCAAACTCATACGCACTCTTCCCAAGTGTACCAATCCCATACGGACCGGGCAATGCGCTGACCGGCATCAAAATGCCCGCCCCCCGTTCCAGATTCGCTTTCGTCACACCCATAAAGATACCTCCCTGCCACTCTGATTACCAGATTGCACGATATCCGGATTTTATTTTGTCAATCCGCAAAATTTTCGATAAGTTTCGAAATCTTGACTAAAGAATAACACAATATCGACAGTTTGTCAATAGTGGATTTTATGTTTTTTGGTTATTTTTCTTTGTTTTGCTCCGGTTTATACATGTTTTTTTGTACAATTTCACATTTTACAGGATTTTCTTGCTGCTTTTTGCTGTAATTTTCACTGTTTGTCCCAGCTTTCAAACCGCTCCCACAATCCGAAAGATCCCTATCGGCCATTGTAATTTGCAGAAAACATCACCCTTTGCGCAATACTTGGTTATATGAAGAACACAATCAAAATACACAAAAAAATTTTTCGTTATTCTGCACAAAATCACGGTTTTTCGTGGATTTTTCGCAATAGTCATTGAAAAACCGGGCTTTTCGGTTTATACTTAAGAAATAGGGAATCCTAATCATTCCCACCGACAGAATCTGCCGGCATAACAAACCAACAGAATGCGAGGTTACAAAAATGGCCACAATTAAAGATATCGCCAACCACCTCGGTATCGCCGTCAGCACAGTATCCAAGGGTCTGAACGGAGCCAGTGACATCAGCGACGATATGCGGCAGCTCGTGCTTGACACTGCTGTCGAGATGGGCTACGCGTCAAAAAAACTAAAGTCAAAATCCACCCGCAAGGTGTGCATCTTAATTGAAAACATGGACTACGAAAACATTGACCAGTTCGGCTATGAGATCATCATGGGCTTCAAACTCTCCGCCGCCCGCAGGCATTGGGAAGTTTGCGTGATCCCGTCCGATTTAAACATGCAGACTGCCGAAAAGTTTGACACCTACATGCTAAAAAACGGCTTTTCCGGCGCATTTCTGCTCGGCTTCTCCCTGCACGATGACTGGGTGAAACAATTAAACAAAACTACCGTTCCCACCGTCCTGCTCGACAATTATATCCCCGTGAACCCACACGTCGGCTATGTGGGCACGGACTCGGCAGAAGGTATATCCATCGCGGTTGAACATCTCTATTCCCTTGGGCACCGGAAAATCGCTTTCCTGAACGGCTCCAAAAACTCTATGGTCTCCGACGAGCGCTATCAGGCTTTCATGCAAAGCATGGCAGACCACGGGCTTATCCCTGACGAATCCCTGATCGAATACGGTTATTATGTCCCGGACTGTGCGAAATACCATGTGCCGGGCTTCCTTGAAAACGGTGCGACAGCAATTCTCTGCGCGAGCGACCTGATCGCCTCCGGTGTGATCGCCGAGGTCGTAAAACAAGGGCTGCGCGTCCCGGAGGATATCAGCGTCGTCGGTTTTGACGACCTTCCGCTCGCCGCACAGCTCACACCGCCCCTTACAACCGTGCGCCAGGACCGGACGGATCTCGGAAAAAGCGCTTTCCTGCTGCTTGACGGGCTGATCCACAATGTATCCGTAAGCAAGATGCTGCTGCGCGCGAAATTCATAGAGCGGGCTTCGACAGGCACAGCGGCGGCACCAAACAGGAAAAAGTATTTCCGTGAAGCAGGTCAGGCGGCAGCCAAATAAATGCATATTGACAACCCGGCAAACACCGGCACAAACAAAGGGTGCTGTTGCGCAAAGCAACAGCACCCCTGAAATTTCCCCTCTCATTCTGCCCCTGTTTTTTCACAGTCCGGCACAAGACAGGGTCTTTGTTTGTCAACACAAATCCTATCGTTCCCGAGATCTTTTACCGCATCTCCTCAAAAAATCCCGACTTTGACGCTTCCTCCCCCGCCTCATACAAATGCGAAATATCACCAAGCCCTATGCAGCGGAAAAATACCTCGCCCGGAATGCGCTCTTCTGTCACGAGCGTCGTCACCGAGGTCGGTGCCACGAAAAAGCCCTGCCAGAGTACTACCGGGGAAAGTCCGATCAGGTGCGCCATGATAGCGAACGTAATGCCGAGATGGCAGAAAAATACAATCGTATCCTCATTTCCGCCCTGCACCCGGTACATGCCGCCGTCCCTCACATAGCCGTAGCCTGCAAGCAGTGAATCAATCCCCGCGCAGACGCGCGCGTAAACTTCCGCCACATCCCCTGTCTGCATCAGCGGTTCCGAAAGCCATTGCTCCTTATCATACAGACGCGGGCGCACTGTCCAGTCGCGCGGCATCAGATCCCACGGAATGCGGCGTTTTTTCGTCTGTTCGTCAAGAATATACCCCGGAAATTCCCTCAGCCAGTCATATGTCACTGCCTCCCGCCCGATTTTCTTCAACGAGCAGGCGGCTGTTTCCTGCGCGCGCCCGAGCGGCGAGCAGTAAAAATCCCGCACCGTCATTTTTGCGATCCTTTTTGAGAGGATTTCCGCCTCTGTCCTGCCTTTTTCCGTCAGGGAATCATGCACATAATCCGGGTCACCATGCCTTACAAATACCAGTTTCATATCCGCTCCCTCCATTTGCCCCTGCGGGCATCCAAATCACCGTTGGATTCACCAAACATTTCCACTGCAGTTTGCTTCCAACCACACATTTACCGGATTACGCGTAGCTTCTTAACTCCGCCACCCTCTGCTCCAGTTCATGCGCCAGCGCGTTCATCTCCTCGACCGCACGCTCATTCTGCCCCGTGACTTCCTGCGTCTGCGCCGTATTCGCCATAACCTGCTGGCTCACCGCCGAAATGGTCTGTATGCTTTCCACGATCTGGGCATTTGCGGCAAGAAGCCTCTCGATCTGTTCCTTCTCCTCGTCCATATCCCGCTTTACATTCTCCACCGCCGAGCGGATCACGTCAAACCCCTTGCCGGTCTCAAAAATAATACTATTCTGCTCCGCATTCATTCCCGCCATCTTTTCTACCGCACAGGTCGCTTCCGCCGCCTTGTCACGGAGCGCGCCGACCATCTGCGCAATGTTCTGCGTCGATTCCTTTGTCTGGTTTGCCAGCCCGTTGATCTCCTCGGCGACCACCGCGAAACCCCTGCCCGCGTCGCCCGCGCGCGCTGCCTCGATCGAGGCGTTCAACGCCAGAAGGTTTGTCTGTCCCGCAATGCCGCTGATGATCTCAATGATGCCCTGCATCTGCACGGTCGTGTCCTTCAGCGTCTCCATATGCGCGATCACCTGCCTGCTGTTTTCCTCCACGCCCTGCGCGCTGTCCGAAAGTTTCTTCATATTTAAGATGCCGGACTGTACCTTTTTGCTCGTCTCGTCCACATTCCCGCTGATGCGTTCCGTCAGCCCGCCCGTATGGTCAATGACCGTCTGGATGTCCGCAGTCATATGGAGCTGCCGTTCCACCATCTCCGTGGACTGGGTCGATCCGGTCACGATCTCCTCCATCGCGCTCGCCGTCCTGCCCGAAGCCGTCTCAAGCTCCACAAGCTTTTCAAGTAAGGTCTTTGTGTGCTTCTCGACACCCCTGGCTACTTCCGTCACCTTTTCGAGGATATCCCCAAGCTTCGCCTCGCTTTCCTGCGTGGTACGCATCCTTGCGGTGTGCAGCTTCGAGGAAATGCGGCATGCCGTGTAAGCAAAAACCGAGCACATAACCGCGGCTGCCAGCTGGATCTCCCATTCCGTCATATATTCATCCGGGGACTTATGGTCTATTGTGATCTGAACCACGATACTGGCGATATTTGCAGTGATATTGCCGACTGCCAGCCATTTTAACAGCTTACCGTCATTGCTCAGCATGAGCAGATACAGCATCGGCAGGCTGTAGCTGAACACAAGCGGCGTAGCTCCCGTCAGCAATACAAACACGTACAAAATCCCGTAAAATACTGCGCATAGATATTTGATCTTGTTGGTCGCCGGCTTCCCCCGGTAAATGACCCAGGAAATGGCTAACGGCACGACCAGCAAAAGCGAAAAAACCGCAAAGTACCCTATGGTACGGTTTTTCTTGACCACCTCCAAAACATACGCGACGAACAATATCGTGCTGACCACGGTCCACCCCTGCAATATCCCTTTATTGATCGTTCTGTTTTCCTGCTCCATCCCATAGGCCTCCTAGCTTTTGATTCTTAACAATCCGATTCTGCGCTTCTTTAAGGGATGCCATCCTTCCGTCACCGCCAAAAATCCTCCTGTTTTTTCCGCTTCTATTTTACATAAAAACCCTGCTTTGGTGCAAGCACTTCCCGATGCTTTTTTTGTCGTTTTCCCGTTCTTTTTTGCACGCGCGGGCACGCCGCGGCCAAATTCCCCCTCTCATGCCACGCGCCCCATCCTTTTTACGCAATATACTTCCGCAGCATTTCCTCCATAAGTTTCGGCTCGATCGGTTTGCTCAGATAATCGCGGAAACCCAGACGGATATATTCCTCCCTTGCCCCCTGAATGGCATTTGCGGTCAGCGCGATCACCGGCGTATCCCTGCACCGGCTTCCCTCAAGGCTGCGCGAGCGCTCAAGCGTCTCCACCCCGTCCATCTCCGGCATCATGTGGTCGAGCAGGATCACATCAAAATGCTCCTTCTGCATCAGGGCAAGACATTCCTCACCGCTCTGGCAGGTCGTCACCTGTACCTTTGTCCGTCCTAACAACTTCTTTGCAACAAGCAGGTTCATCGTATTGTCATCCACCACCAGCACCTTCGCATCCGGGGCTGTAAAGCTTTCTTTTTCCCCGACACTCTTCGCGATATATTCCCGGTAAGTCTGTTTAAAGTCACCGATCACCCGCGTATCCTTCACTCCCTGTGGTATTGTCACGGTAAAACACGAGCCCTCCCCGTAGGTACTTTCCACCGAAATGCTCCCGTGCATCTGCTCTGTTAGGCGCTTTGTAATCGCAAGCCCCAGACCGGTTCCCTCCACATTGCGGTTGCGCACAAGGTCAAGCCGCTCAAAATCCTGGAACAACTTCTCCAAATTCTCTGTGCGGATGCCAATGCCCGTATCGCGCACCGAAATCTCAAGCGCAAAGTTTTCCCCTTCCGCCCTTGGGCGCACCGTGAGCGTCACGCTGCCCTCCTTGGTGTATTTGATCGCGTTGCTCAGGATGTTCTCGATCACCTGGCGCACCCGCACCTCATCGCCGTAAAGCATCACCGGCAGGCTTTTGTCCACTTCCACATGGAACGCAAGCTTCTTCGCCTCCGCCTTTACCTGCGCCATATTGACAATATTCATCAGGAAGGACGACAGTTCGTAATCGGCATCGACAATCTCCATCCTCCCCGACTCAATTTTTGAAAAATCCAGAATGTCATTGATCAATGACAGCAGGGATTTGCTCGCGTACTCAATGTTTTTCGCGTACTCGAGTATATTGCTCTCCTTCGCCTCGCGGATCACCATTTCATTCATACCGATCACGGAATTGATCGGTGTCCGGATCTCATGCGACATATTGGCAAGGAAATCGCTCTTGGCGCGGTTGGCGTTTTCTGCTGCAAGCTTCGCCTGACGCAGCGCCTCGCTCTCCCTCACCTTCTCTTCGGCGCTGAACAGGTATTTTACGCCGACGGCAAAAAGGATGAGCAAAAGCCCCAGCACACAGACTACCATCATCACAATGAAAGAAATCCCTGCCTCCATGTGCTTTCTTGGAACCAGACCAACCAAGTACAATCCCTGTCTGCTGATCTCCGCCGCAAATAAGTACGCGGATTCCCCGCCGAAATCACCCTTTTCTGCCGCCGACGGCGCAATGTTTAACTTGGTGTGGACTTTCTCATACGTCTCCAGCACCCCTTCATCCTTCAGCATCGCAAGATCGGACTGCTCCCACCGCGCGTCCGCATACAAAATCTGCTGCCCACTCGCAACCAGCATTTTTGCCTGCCCGTCACAGCCATCCACCAAAAAGAACTGCTCCAGCTCTTCCACCGCATATTTGCGGTACATTACGTATTTTATATTATCCCCCCGGAAAACCGGAACCGAGAAGACAATGTTTCCCTCCTCGTCGCAGGAAACCGCTTCACTGCCGCGGAATGATTCCCGCACACCCTCGTAGACCGAAAAATCCAGCGCTTCCCCATAGACCGCTGAACCGTCGAGCGCCATCAGGCCGGAAAGCACCCCCGCGCCCTCCATCTTTTCCACGGTCTCCACTGCCCCGGTCTCGATCAGGCGCGCCACCACATCCATCGACGAAAGCTCCGCAATCAGCCGCTCCTGCACAACCTCCGCCATGCTCTGCGTCTGCTTCGCCAGCTGTTTTTCCACATAGTCCTCCTGCAACTTTACGATCCGGTTCGACAGCAGGATGCCGACCACCGCCATCAGCGCGATAAACACCGTAAATACCCAGTAGCGGTTTCTCCTGGAATCCAAAAATCTATTCTTCATAAATCTCAACCCCCGCGACATACCAGTCAAACGAATTTAGCAGTGCGTCATCCGACATATTCTCACCCGCAAGCACACGGGGATTCCCTTCATTGTCAAAGATCGGGCCATAAAAAACATCAAAGCTGCCCTCCTCAAGCCTCTCCCTCGCTTCCGCCACCTTCTGCGCGGTTCCCGGTTTCACATTTTTCGTGAGCGGCGAAAGATCCACCATACCGCTGCCGCTCTCCACTCCGTCCCAGTAGCTGTCGCCGGCGAGCTTTCCCTGGATGCACTCCAGAATGCGCCCGGAATAAAACACCTCCCAATCCCAGACCGGGGCTGTCAGGAAAGTATCCGGGAAGATCTCCGCGTTGTCATAATTGTAGCCGACTGAATAGATCCCGCGCGCGTCCGCCTCCCTGAGCACTTCCAACGAATCGGTGTGCATCGCCGCAACATCAATGTCATATGTATCGAAAAGCCTCTTTGCGGCATCCCGCGTCGCCCCCTCGTCCGTCCATGAATTGCTGAATGAAACAAAAACCGTCGCATCCGGGTTCACCGAACGGACACCGAGCGCAAACGCATTGATCCCGCGGTTCACCTCCGGGATATCGTACGCCGCAACATAGCCGATCTGTCCTGTCTGTGTCTGTAATCCCGCCACAATGCCGCTCAGATAGCGCATCTGGTAAATGCGCCCGAAATAAGTCGTCACATTTTTATAGGACTGTACGCCCGCCGTGTGGAAAAAATAGACATCCGGATGCCGCCCTGCCGCCTGTGCCACACTGTCCCCGTAGCCGACGGAGCTGCAGATAATGATCTCGCATCCCTCCCCGACCAGTTCCTCGATCGCATCGTCGCACGCCCTGCCCTGCCCCACATTCTCGCGGTATAAGATCTTTAGGTTCAGCCGGCCCGCACTCGCCGTCAGCCCTTCAAAATGTGCCTGCCCCCAGCTGCGGTCATCCGCCGCCCCGTTCAGAACCAGCCCGACCTTTGTCTGCTCCCTTGTCACGTCAAACTCACCCTCTTTGATATTCACCAGCATCAGCCCGATGATGATCACTGCAAACACAATACTCGTTATGATCCCTATTTTTTTCACGCTGTCCCCCTTTGTATGCCATGCCATCCCGAAAAAAGTTTCTCCGCCAACCAGATCAGCTCACATATCCTTCACATAATAATGCCGCTTCAGCCACGCCGACAGACCGTCCAGCCCCGGATAGATCATGCGCTCGTTGATGTTCATCCGGTCAAGCATATCCCGTATTTTCCAGCGCAGGCTCCTGTCAATGATATACTTCACCGTATGCGCCGTGTTTTCCGACAAAAAACGCTCGATATCCCCCATCCCGCTCGGGATGATCGCGAAATACGAATACTGGTTGATGATGCGCTGGTCGATCGACGGCGGCTCTAGCAGCACCATGGAACGGTTCTGCATATCCTCGTCATAGGTATCAAGATCCACCGCCAGCTCGTCCAACATCTCCACCGTAAACAGGTTGGTCTTCTCCTCCTGCAGACTATCCTGATATTTCTTCGGCAAAAGGCGGTTCATCTCATGCACGTCGATCTTCCAGAGAATGCCCCCGTGCTTTTCCATATTTGCCAGCCGCTCGCCGCTCGTGGAAAAATGCAGCCCGATCAGCGGCGAGTACGTCCAATCCTGCAGCCTTGTCGGCAGGCCATGGTGCTGCCCGATGATCAGCTGCCGCCAGACCGACTCGTCAAGAAGCGGCTCTTCACTCGCCGCGTATTTCGTAAAGTTCCGCAGGATGCTCTTTTCCAGTTCCCTATGCTTTTCCTTGCAATTCAAGTGCAGGCTCGTCGTCAGGTAATAATCCTCGTTCGGCATCCCCCGGTACAGGTAGGACGACCGGTAACGCCCGATCTCGCTGTCGTAGGTCTGCTCGTTGATCAGTTCCAATACCTTCTCAATTTCCCGTAAATGCTCTACCCGTATCATGCCCTGTCCTCCTGTCCTGCAAAAAAGTTTCTGTTTTCTAGATTATATGACAATCGGCACGGAAAAACAAGCGGGCATTTGGGTGTTTTTCAAGCAATCCGCTAAACACCCAAATGCCCGCCATTTTATGCCATATCATTTCCCGGGATCTCCACGCCTGCCCGGCCGCCGCCCGCTACTCTATCCCGAAAATACCATTCAGGATCCCGACCGCATGATCGTCCAGATACCACGTAACATTCCCTTCTGACCGGTAAATATAGCCCAAATGCGCATCGTACTTTAAGAAATCAAGCTCCTCTCCGTCTGCCGTCCAGATCACAAGATCGCGCGAACCATAGATGCTGCGCCCCCCGGAAAGCTTCAATCCCTCGCTCACCGTAAAACTATATTGGAAACGCCGTTTTTCTTCCATTGCCGTCTTCCTCTTCTCGCTCACCGCCCCCGCGATGGCATCATAAATGAGCTTTATCTGCTCCCGTTCCACATAAGTATGGCTTCCGACCTCCTCCTGCATCGAAATCCCCAACGAGGTGAAATTCGTCTTCTGCGCTTTCGCCGTGATGCTCTCGATCTCTTCTGCATCTTTTAAGCCGTAAATTGCGGAAAGGATCTCGCTGTAAGTATAAGGCGAGACATCCGCCTCCGGATATTTGTCCGCCGTATAATGCCCTCCTTCCTTCCTCTCCTCCGGTGCCGGCCCTAAAAGAAAAGAATCAAATTCCCACAACCGCAGTATGCCATTTTCATCTTTGCTGATCAGGCTTCCCAGATGATCTTGACCCTTCAACCGGTACCAGCTCCTGCCATCCGCGTCCACACCCTGATAAAGCTCCCCAAGATTATTCTTTAATCTCATCGTCATAGGATCGATCTGCGGTATTTCACTTCCATATGTATTTTCCATATGGTACTCCGCCATCCGTTCCCCGACTTTCACATACGCCGAAAATAGTATTTGGTCGACTACAAGATATTGCTCAGGTTCTTCCATGAAGCCTCCCATCCGCACGGAACGGAAAAGCTCCCCACTCGGTACATATTTTTGCTGCCTCCCCGCAAAAATCCCGATGGTCACTGCTGCCAGAGACAGGCATCCCACAGCAGCCATAATATAAAAACGTTTTTGCTTTTTTCCATTTCCCCATCCTTTCTCTTTCCCCGCTGCAAAATTTCCCTCTGCTTTCTTTAAAACATCCTCCCTCACCCTTGACATCACCCCCGGTTCCCGCCTCCCGTCCCGTTTCATCTCCGCCTCCGGATAAGCCTCCTCCACATAATCTTCCTGTATTTCCCCGATCATCCCCAATAATCTCCCTTCCCTCATACCTCAATCCCCTCCTTCTCCAAAAAGCGCCGAAGTTCCGAGCGCATCCGCAGCAGCGCCATCTTCACCTTACTCTCCCCCATGCCATAATCCACCGCGATATCACGGATGGAACTGAAATACCAGTAACGCCGGACAAAAAGCTTCCTGTTTTCCGCAGGCAGAACCGCCAAAAAACGGTTGATCGCGTCCCGGAGCACAAAATCGTCCGCCGGATCCACCCCCGCACGCCGCTCGGGGAGGCATTCCCCAAGCTCCTCCACGAACACCTCCATCACGCCCCCTCCCCTCTTTTTCGCCCGCTCCCTCTCCAGACGGTTGATTGCCAGATTCCTTGTGATCTTCCCCAAAAAAGCCGCCAGCCGCTGCGGCCTCCCCGGCGGCATCGCGTTCCACGCGCGCAGCCAAGTATCGTTGACGCACTCCTTCGCATCCTCGGAATTGTCTAAAATATTGTGGGCGATGCAGGTGCAATATTTCCCATATTTTACCTCCGTCGCCGAAATCGCCTGCTCCGAGCGCTCCCAGTACAGCGCAAGGATCGCCTCATCCTCAAGCTTTCCTTTCCCACTCCATGGCACAGCACCGCCTTCAAAAGCCGCAAGCTTTTCTCCGCCCATCGTTCCCCGTTCCCCCTTTCACCCAAATGACGCTTCTCTTTCAAAAAATCCCCTTCATAATAAATACACCGGAACGGTATGGGGCACGTCACAAAATATTATGGCACAAATTAAAAAAGGCCAGTCCATCCAATACAGACTGACCTTACTTTACACCTGCTCCTACTTCACAAAATCCCCCGGATACATTTCATAATCAAGCGGCGACTGCAGCCCGCCAGGCTGGTTCCTCCCCGAATTTTGATAGCCGCAGGCTTTGCGGAAGCCCAATTCCCCATAAACCTGCTTCGCCCTCTTATTTTCCAGATTTGTATCCGGTACGATCTTTTGGCATCCGAAATCACAGAACGACACAGCATAACCGCCAAAGCAGTATAACTACTTTTATGGCTCCCCATGATAATCCGGATTTTCCCATTTTCCCTGCTCTGCACCAAACTCCCGGGATTCCGGAAATTCTGCGCGGTAGACCTCCACCAATCCCCCATCTACCCGGTCTTTTACGGTCATCGTGTAATCATCCGCATCAATCTCCTGCCACACTTCAATCTCCCGGACACAAACCAGCTCCCCATCCAGCCATTTGTGGATTGTCGTCCTCCCATCCTGCGCGGCACTGCTTCGGCTCCGCCCGGTGATCGTTTTCTTTTCTGCATCCGCCATAGGCATCGAAATCTCATTGTAGGCAGGCTCCTCCACAAATTTCTGCACTTCCTCATCCCAGACCCAGAGATAATAAAATGTCGGCTGGTTCCCCGAATGGCACAGCCACGCAAAATCCATATAACCGTCAAAATTTGCATCCACCATTTCATGCTGGTACGAACCCGCCTCCCGATAATGGTATTCCTCCACATATTTACACACTGTCTGGAGCGGCTCACTCATATCCTCCGGGTTCCAGACAGAAAACCGCACCGCTTTACCGTCATACCGGCACTGTGCCCCCGTGGTATCCATGACATCATCCGCACCGCAGGGCTGCGCGGTAACGAGCATTTCCCTCCCATCGCTCCCCGTACGGATAACAAAAGCAGAAATCGTTCCCTCCGGGATTCCTTGCCGATGAAGCCGTTCACTCATACTGCCCGGCTTCCCATAATAACCAGGATCACACCAGAGCTCCCATTGCTCCTCCCATTCCCCGGAATCCTTCGCATACTGACATTCAAATACGTCAACCGGAACCTCCTGCAGCTTGACCGTTGCCATCAGCTTAACCTTACCATTTTCTTCCGTCACTTCTATGCTGCGGTTCATGGAAAGTCTGTCATCCTGCCCCCAGGAATAAAATATCCCGCTACCATCTTCTTTCGACAGACAAGCGATCATTTTGCAGTCTTCCAAAAACACCGGATTAAACACCGTTCCCCCGATGTAAGCATTCTCAAACTGACACGTTTCCTCATTCCAAAACCAAAAGCCCCAGCATTCACTGTTTCCATAAACATTTTCCAGATATGCAAAATCTCCGAGGCCATCAAAATTGGCATCCACGATCAGATGCTCCCCAAATCTTTCATATTCAAATGCGATCTCCATTGTTTGGATCGGCGATTCCATATTGCGTGGATCCCACACGGAAAAGCTTCCGACCGTGCTGCCCTCCTGCTTTTCCCCTGTCACCAAAACCGTTCCCATCCTGCCCCCGGTTTCTACCAGAAACGCATCGTGGGTAGCGTCGACGCACAGCTCGGCAAGAATTTCCTCCGGCGTTTCGCCCATCTCTCCTTTTCCCGCAAAACCTTTATTTTCCTCTGCTTTTTCTCCCTCCGAAAAACCAGAATCATCCTCCGTTTTCTCCCCCTCCGAGAAACCGGAAACCCTCCCATTTTCCGGTTCTGCCACAGCTTCCCCCACACCCTCTTGGCCTCTTGTCTGACAAGCACATAACATCAGGCATAAAACAAACATAAAAGTAATTTGCTTCGCACAATCCCAACCCTTTTTCAATTTTGTAAAACTCCTTTCTTAAGCATTTGCAAAAATGTCAAACAGATTCCTTTTTTTCCTCACGCATGGCAAAACCTAAGCTCCTCAAAAAGCATGATTTAATCTTTCGCATATTTCACATATTCCCTGCTCATTGACACGCAGGGGCTCAAAATATTTTCTGATATTTTGAGCTGCCAGCGTTGCAAATTCGCCCTGACCCCAATTCCTTGTCAATTTCTCCGGCAAATCCGGGTCATATCCCGTGCTGCCACAGCAAATGCAAGTCCTGATCCATTTTTTCAATCCGGGATACTTCCGCAAATACTCAAACCCTTCCCCGCGCCGATACGGCATCCGATTCCTCCATCTGTTTTGAATCCCCGCCGCTTCCTCTGCGATCCATTTTTTTGAACCTTTGACGGGGAAAGCGGTCGACCATACCGCCTTGTTATTTCTTCGTCTTCTCAAATTCCTTTACAAACTGCTCCAGATCCTGCCCCTTTAGGGCGCGCTCCAACAGCTGCGGCAGCATTTGCGGGCTGCAGGCAAAGCATGGGATTTTAAGGCCTGCGACCTTCTGCGCCATCTGTGCGTCATAGTACGGCCTTCCGCTCTCCGCGAGCGCAAGCAGGCACACGACGGTAACACCTGCCTCCTTTAATTCCCCAAGGCGGCGCAGCAGCGCGGCGCGGTTTCCGCCCTCCTCAAGATCCGTGATCAGGAAAAACAGGGTTTTTTTCGGGTTTTCAATAAACTTTTCACAATACGCGACCGACTGGTCAATGTTCGTTCCGCCGCCGAGCTGGAACCCAAACAGCAGGTCAACCGGGTCGTCGCTTTTTTCCGTCAGGTCAACAATATTCGTGTCAAACGCCACGATCCGCGTGGAAATGCTCGACATACTGGCAAGGATGCAGCTGATGATCGACGAATAAATGACGGACTCGCCCATCGAACCGCTCTGGTCGATATCAAGGATCACATTCCATTTATTCGCGGCCGTCGTACTCGTGCGGTCAAAAAAATAAAAATGCTCCGGCACGATTGTTTTAAGCTCCTGATTGTAATGCTTTAAATTCCGGGAGATCGTCGTCTTATAATCGAGCGCTGCCGCCGAAGGAATCGGGGAATGCTTGCGCTTGTTGACGGCAGCGGTCACGGCGCGGCGGATATCCTGTTCGAGCAGGCGGTTGATCTCCTCAACGATTTTTTTGATAAATGCGCGCACACTCTCCTTGGAACGCTTCGGGATCTGATCCTTGAGGAGAAGGATTGTGGAGGCAAGGTTGACATCCGGCTCAAGATTTTCCAAAAGCTCCGGCTCAAAGATCAGCTGCTTTAAGCCGCAGCGCGTCATCGCGTCTCCCTGTATGATCTTGACCAGGTCGGGATCAAAAAGGCTTCTCACGTCGCCGAGCCATTTCGTGATCTGCGGGTTGGACGGCCCCCTGCCGCCCCCGGCTCCCGCGCTGCCGCGGGAGCTAAAACTGCCCGGCGAATTCAGATTATAAATAGCAGCAAGCGCCTGATCCATCATATCCATATCCGCGCCAAGCCCCGAAGCACCCATCCTCCCGAAACGTTCCTGGCTGTCCTGTCCTAAGATCAGCCGCCATCTTGTCATGGATTGCTCCATATCTTTTTTTGTTTCCGTACCCATAGCAAACCTCCATACAAACCTTGTTGTGCTACAAAACGATTTAATCATCAGAAAATCCGGTTATAATGATTTTCATTTATTTCCATCCAAGTATTGCGCATACTCTTCTTCCATATCCCGTAAAAATTCAACGAGATCCCTATATACACATTCGATTTCTTCCTCTGCCTCATGATCCCAGGGCGTAATCCAAAGCCCTTCCCCATCCGCCTCGTAACTGCAGAGCCAAAACGAAAAATATCTGTCCGCCCCGAAGCAAAACCACTGCCCGCCACACAAAGGTGCTTCGGCAGCCAAGCGCTTTCCTGCGGTTTCCAAAGGATCAATCCGCCCAAACGGAAATTCCGCGCTTTCGTAAACCGAATAAAATTCTTTTAATGGCGCGGGAAGGTGCCCGTATTTTATATGATTGTCAGCGTTGGTTTTTACAATGACCTCTTCCCCATATTTTTGTTTCATTTCTTGCAAAAATTTTTCCAATTCAGACATATGAACCCTCTTCCTACCCCAAAAACCATCTACGCCAAAACCCTCTTTGCAAGGAAAGCCACATTTTCCTCTGCGGACTTTGTTCCGTCCACCTGTATCACCGGGCAGCCCACCGTCCGCAGCCACGATTCAACCGTATCCTCCGCCCGCTCCTCAGCGAAACGGAAAAAGCTTTCCTCCTGCTCCTGTAAATCCCCGCCCGGAAGCATCCTCTCACCAAACTTCTCAAACGAACGATCTCTTACCCGCTTAAGTCTTATATCCCTCGGAACCTCAATCCATACGACATACCATTTTACCGCACCCGCGGAATCCACAGCCTTTCCGGATCCCGCCAAAGAAAGCACGCCTGCACCGGTCGGCTCCGCCGGTAAACGCCCACCGGTATCTGCCGGCATCCCATTACCGTTTTTTCCTGCTGCCAAGCTCTCCTCCACAATTTTATAATCGCCTTTTACCGAAACAAAAATGAAATTCTCATGCATTTTGATCTCGCTGCAGAGAAGCGCTTCCACCTCCTCGCGGGAGCGCGCGGAAGCATACATATAATCCGGGTCTGTTTTCGGAAAATACAGATCCTCGTTATCAATAAAATGAAAACCCAGTCTCGCCGCGAGTGCTTTTCCGAGCGTGCTTTTCCCGGCACCATTTAAACCGCATATCAGAACTCCCGTTTTCATAGATTCCCCCATTTCATAGATACCACATACAATCCGTCAGACAACATAGCACGCCAGCTCAAGTGCAATGTCAAAATGTCCCGCATCGTGCTGCGTGCCTTTACTTTCCCCCTCCTTGTGCTTTTTGAAATTATTCACGGTTTCCCGGTAAAATAAATCCGTCGTCCACGTTTTGCCTTCCACATAGGGAATCCCGTTTTCCTTCATAAAACGCGCGACTATGCCCGCATTTTTTACGGCGATGTAATCAGAGGCGGGCGCATAGTGGTAGGAAATGCCCTCTTCGCGGTATGCCGCAGTCGGAACCATGACCTTCCGTGCGCGATCTCTTTGTCCAGACACCCCGCGCCGCCAAATACAATAAACACAGTGTTTCCGGATATACCAAAGAACTTCTCAAAACACCCATTTAAAAATCAAAATCAAACTCGTCCAGGCTTTCCACCAGTTCCTTCTGAGCCCCGCCAAGTTCCGCATTTAACACCTCGCTGACCTCCTGACCGTTATACCCCCAGATTTCACCGAGATTTTCCGCGATGGAATCCTTTTCCATCGCCGTGAAATCCGCGAACGCGCGGCGCAGGAAGATCAGGGCGCGCTTAAATTCCTCGTCATCCAGCGTCTCAAGGTATTCGTCCAGGCTCTCCCACAAAGACAGCCTTGCGATCAGCGCATAGCGGTTTTTCATGGCGAGCCCCTCAAACCAGCCCGCTCCGAGATCTGCCGGAACACCGCGCGAAAGCCTTCGGCCAACCTCCAAACGCAGGGCTTCCCCGTCCGCGAGACTGCGCTCCAAGCGGATTGCCATCGCGTAGCCGGAAAGCTTTGTGTTCAAGTCATCCCGCTCCGCCACATCCCGCAGCGCCTCATTCCACGAAGCGACATCCAGAAAATCATGCGCCAGAGCCGCACTGTTTAACTGTTCCATCGCAGCCGCCATCGCCTTAGCCGCGTCATCGTCACAGACACATTCCCCCGGCAGGATCAGGCACGCACGGAAGAAAATCTGCTGTAAGATTGGTACAAGCGGCGCAGAATCAAGCTGTCGGATATCCCCGTACTGCAAAATCACGGAAAGGCTGTTTGCAACCGATGCCAGATCCGTAACGGATGCTGCGTCCACTGCCATCGCCTGCAGGGCGGCGGTCGCATAAGCTGCGGCTTCTGTCATGCCGCAGGCGAAGGCATCCTCGATCACCTTTGCCGCCTCGCCCATGTTCGGAGCCTGCTCCACACGCTCCTTCATACAAAACGATGCCGCCTGCGCGACCGTGTCTCCTTTTAGCGCCGCCTCCACCAGCTCAATCTCAGCCTCCGGAGTCCAGCGCACGCCCCAAAGCTCCGCCCAGGTCGCGTTGTCCTGCCTTGCCGCGGCAGGTACGGCAAAACTTACACCAAGCACCCGCAGGCGGTGCAGGAAAAAGGAGCGGTGCAGATCCAAAAATGCCGCTGCCTGCGTGGAAACCTTGCGGTTTTCGCGCAGGTCAAGGGCAAGCTCCTGCTGCGTTACGCCCCGGTACTTTTCCAATTTTAATTCCTTTAATTTCCGGTAAAAATCCTCCTGGATACTTGTGCGGCTCACGCCGTCCGGCAGTGCGCCGATCACCGTACCGATCTCCGTATCCGCCGCTGCCAGTGTCAGCTCGGAAAACCGGCCGCCGCCAAGGCAGGTCACAGCCGCATCCCGCAAATCGCGCAGCGCCGGGATCCCGCTTCCGCCGCGCAGCCTGGCAAGCGCTGCAGAAAGCTGCACCGCCTCAATCACCTGCGCCGAGGAGACCGGGTTGCCGTGCGCCCTCTGGAAGCCTGCGATCCGGGCAAGATAATTGCGCGCGGTGTAGGAGAGATCGCCGCGCCCCATCGCCTCCCACAAAAGGGCATAGTAGGCCGGGGCCTTGTTCCCCGCCCCATAGCCCGCGCGCGTTGAAAGCCGGTAGTAGGAATACGGCATCAGTGTGTGGCTCGCCTCAAGGCGCGGCAGCGAAGCAAGTTCTTTGTCCGTCATTGCCTCCGCCTTTTCGTCCAAAAGCCCCGCTACATGATAGGAGCCCGTGACCACCACAATATCCTCCGGCGCAAACCCCTCCGCGACAGCCTCATTGATCTTCCGCCGCATAAACGCCTCGCGCACAAGAATTTCCGGACGGTCGGTTCCCTGATCGCCCTCCAGCGCACGCAGTTCACTTCCAAAAATCTCCGCCCCGCGATGGTAGCCCTCCGTGTCGCCCGTCTGCTCCATTGTGCGCTCCCAGAAAGTTTCATGCCCATCCTCGCCCGCCTGCTTATCCAAAAGCTGGTAGACGTTCATGCGCTCCTCCTCCCCGGAATCGGCAGAGGCAGCGCCCGGCGCATGCTCCGGGAGTGCCAGAAACACTTCCGAAGGCAGGTCGATAAAACGGCATTTTTTCTTGTTTTCATGGCACCACAAAATCGCCTGATACTCCGGGGAATATTCCGCAAACGGATACAGTATTGTCCGCACAGGTGCGTCCTTCGTGTAGGCAAGCACCGCGATGGGCGGCTGCACCGCCTCTTCCGGGAACCACGGCAGCACATCGTCAAAATCGCTTGGGCCTTCCACCAGCACGAGTTTCGGATTTTTTTCGGTCAGAAAATTTTTCAGATGCCAGGCCCCGGCAGGGGAGAGATGCCGGATACCGAAAATATGTGGATGATTCATAATTCCTCCCAATCCGCCGCCTCCGTTTACGGAAGCGGCTTATCAATCTCTGGATATGTAAAACATTTTCAAAACGGCACCGCAGCCGCCCGGAACAACGGGATGAACCTCTTTGCAAAACGGCTGCCCATGAAAGGGGGGCACCCGCAAAATCCCTTCCGCCTGCCCCATGCCCCTTTCACGTTCATGCCAGATCCCGGCAAGCCTTATACAGCCCGCCCCACTTCGCCCCGCGCTTCTTCATTACATGCTCCAGATATTCCTTCCACGCCACGGCATCCTTATCCTCATCCTTGATGATTGCCCCCTGCAGCGCGGCGGCAAGGTCGTCGTCGCTGATCTGTCCGCTGCCGAAGCTCCCGGCAAGCGCCATGCTGTTACACAAAAGCGAGATCGCCTCTGCCGTGGAGAGCACGCCGCTCGTCCCTTTTACCTTCTGGCTGTGGTCGCAGGTTTCGCCGCAGCGCAGTTCGCGGAAAATCGTGCAGACCTTTTCCACCGTCTCTTCCTCCGGCAGGGCGGAATTTAAGTCAAGCCCCGCCGAAAGCTGCGCAACCCTTGTGCGCACGATCTCCATCTCGGAATCAAGATCCGCCGGTGCCGGCAGAACGACAATATTAAAACGACGCTTCAATGCCGCGGACATTTCATTGACACCTTTATCCCTCGTGTTTGCGGTCGCAATCACGGAAAAACCCTTTTTCGCCGCAATCTCCGTATTTAATTCCGGCACGGAAATGCGCTTCTCCGACAAAATGGAGATCAGTGCGTCCTGCACCTCGGAGGCACAGCGGGAAATCTCCTCCATACGCGCGATCGACCCGGTCTCCATCGCGGTAAACACCGGGCTTTTTAACATCGCCGCCTCGGAAGGCCCCTGTGCCAGCAGCATTGCGTAATTCCAAGAATAGCGCAGCTGCTCCTCGGTGGTGCCAGCCGTCCCCTGGATCACTTTGGTCGAATCGCCGTTGATCGCCGCGCAAAGATGCTCCGAAAGCCAGCTCTTTGCTGTACCCGGCTCACCGATCAAAAGCAGCGCCCGGTCGGTGACAAGTGTCGCAATCGCGATCTCCACCAGACGTTCATGCCCGATGTACTTTGGCGTGATCACCGTGCGCCCGGCTTTGCCGCCGCAGATATAGGTGCGCACCGAGCGCGGTGACATTTTCCAGCCCGTCGGCACCGGGTCTTTCTCCGCCGCGATCAACGCGTCAATTTCCTTCTGAAATAATTGTTCTGCCGGTAATCTTAATATTTGCTGATCCATGAATCTACCTCCTATTTTAAGTTCCGCATGCGCCCTCCCCGCACCCACAACCGGCAGAGGGCTTTCTGTCCGCATGGCTCCCAGAAAGTCCTCTGGGGCGCTGTCCGGGCGCATACTGTTCTCCTGCTTTTCGTTTTTATACCCGTACACACCGTGGGCATGCCCGTGGTATTGCCATTTTCTATAAAATCCCGAAGGAAGCCCCTTACAGCTCCTTCTGCACCCAGTTCATATAGCCTTCCTCATTCCAGTCACGGATATTGACCTTCCCACTCTTAACCAGTTCCGGGATTTTGGATGCCTCCGCCACCTTCGCCTCCGTGCTACCCGGCATATAGCGGACATAATACTCAATCTCCCACATCGACAATTTTTGCTTGCCCCTCACATAATGAACCAAAAGCCCATCGCAGCGGGTACAGCCACAGCGGCTTAACGGCTCAAAATATTCCCTCGACGTACCCGTAAGTGCTTTTTTATAAAAATATTCCTCCATCCGGCTGCAGACCTCCTTGTCCGAAGGGTCAAACAGCCGGCCAAGCAGCTCATCTGTTTTTCTGCTGTTGCAGGAGATCAGACGTTCCAGGAAACGCCCCTTGATCTCCAGGGAAACCGGACGTGTGTAGTAATGGTTATATCCCCCAATGTCATCATAGACAAACCATTCAAACGCATATCCTTTATCCTCATAAAACATGAGGTCACTTAGCGCTTCCTCTAAAAAATGCACCGGCACACACGGCGTTTTCTCGAACTGTTCCTCCACCCAGGTGACCCAGTCCGTGCCGGCGTTTTCTTTCTTTCCGCCGCACTCATCAATCACATGCGCAAGGAAAGCCGCCGGGAAATACTGCATCAGCCCGTTCCTCTCCCCGTCCCCCTCGTAAATGGAATTCGCCAGCGCGATCCATTCCTCGCTCGCCTGAAGGATCAGGGAAGTCTGCAATACATGAAGAACATCCCCCTGCAAGGCAGTGCCATATTTCCCGGCGCAATCCGCCGCCGCACGCATGGCAGCACAAACTTCCGGACCGCTCTTACAGCAGAGCACCTGCATGGCAAGGGCAGTCTCGGATTCCCAGACTTTCATGTCACGCTCGTCTTTCTTTTTGTCGCCCGTCGGCTCCGGCTTTAGCGCCAGCTGGTCCATAATGCCCTGCGCCGCCAGAGGTGCTGCCCACGGGGCTTTGCTCCAGCGCAGATATTCCATCACGTCCTTCGGCTTTTTCCGGAAAAGCGCCACAAAATATTTTTCCACTTCCGCATCATTGTTACAGGCAAGCGCACGGTAAACGATTTTTTTCGCATTTCCGCGCTCCTTTTTGGCGAGATCCAACAGAAGATCAACATTTTTCGGCTCATGGCGCAGTGCGTAAATCAGGTTCTGGCGCAGCTCCCCCTCCGCCGTTTCCAGCTGCTTTATGTAAAAATCATTTGCCGCCGCGCCCATCCATTTGTCAATGATATGCAGCCTGCGCACCATTTCCTTCTTGCCCTTCGGGTCAAACCCGCGCATCAGGAGCGGAACCACATCCTCCCCGTCCTCCATCAGCCACGCGCGCACGTCATCGGCAAGCTCCGCATAGGCAGCGCCGAGCGCCTGCACCATCGCCACGCGCACGCGGTAATCCCGGAACAGTTCCGGATGTTCCCTGTGGCACTCCGTGACATATGCATAGTGGCCGCTGCCGGAGGTGGTCAGCGCC
Source organism: uncultured Lachnospiraceae bacterium (assembly GCA_947053345.1). Classification (GTDB taxonomy): domain Bacteria; phylum Bacillota; class Clostridia; order Lachnospirales; family Lachnospiraceae; genus RGIG4057. The sequence continues at coordinate 52,247 of CAMRSM010000011.1, read as the reverse complement.
TCCTGTAACGGGTGGAGCGTGGAATACGGCACATTGGAAAGGCGCATCCTTGGGTAAGGATTTGAAATATTCCCTACTTCCTCGTCCCCATCCGCAAAAACGGATTCCAACTCCCCGGAAACCGCGACCACCCCCTGCGTGCAGCAGAGCGCATCGGTCAATGTTATGGCATCCAGCAGGATCCCCTCCTTGCCGTCCTTTCCACCGTCATCCGGCGCGATCAGCTTCCGGCTAAGCTCCCCGACCTTCGCAAAAACCGGGGCGGCTTTCTCAAGTGGAGCCATCGCCTCCACCGCCCTCTTTAACCGGAAATCCTCCGCCAGCAGGTTTGTTCCGGCGATCATCGCCGTGCGCAGGCGGTCGCGCAAATCATAAATCGGTGTAATGTCCATGATTGTCCCCTTTTCTGCGCGGCTCTTTTTTATCACGGGTTCGTGGGTGCCGCGCAGACACAAACCCCGTGGGCCCGAATTTTATATTTTCGGCCTCCATCCTTTAATTAAAGAAAAAAATTCACGGATATACTTGCGTGTTTTAAAAATTTTTAACACAATCCATATCAAAATATTGCGAAAAAGACGCGCATAAAGAGATGCCAAACAGGCTCTTAACAGATCATCCCCTCTGCCGGAACGCTTAAAATGCACCCGATGCCATATCCACATCCGGACGACCCGGTATCCCCGTCCGCCAAAACAGGATGCTGCCAAGCCCTGCCATCAATACAGCAGCCGCACCACTTCATTTTCCGTCAAGATACTGAGCGGCTGCAATTTTAACCTGCGCTGTGCACCGTCGTAATAAAACGCGCCCAAAAGCACCTGATCCTTCAACAGGCTCTCATCCGGCAGAAGGGTAATACGGTCAAGCGACGGCTCGATCCCCGGCGCGTCACCGAGCGCGACCGTCTCCCCCGCGGAATTTTTCAATACATAGCACTCACCGGTCTTCCCGATCTCCGAAAACGCGACAAGGCGGATGAAAAACGGGTCGGCGATCGCATTTTTCAATGTATTTTTCACGCTCTTTGTTTCCGCGGCGAGATTTGTCGCCGCCATGCCGCGCAATTTTTTTACATCCTCCGGCGAAACATCCCGGAACCCGGCTCCGTTCCAGCGCACGCGCAGATTGCCCTGCCCCGGATAGCACGCCGCCGAAACATGCGCCACGCCGAAAACAGAATCCTCTTCTTTTACGTATTTAAGTGCCTTGAGCGGGCGGTAATTATAAGTCATATAAACCGTGCCGTCCGCAAGATCGGCCCAGGCACCGGCATCAATATATTCTTTCCTTGCCTCATCATAAACGCACCAGAAGGAAAGCTGCATCAGATCCACGTCCGGCAGCGTTTTCCCGAGCGCCTCGAGCTCCGTCAGCTTCCAGATGCCGCCGAGCTCCTCGTATAACTCGTTGTCATCCGGGGCTTCCTCGCCCTTTTCTAATTTATCCGACAGATACTGCTTTGATTTCTTCACCAAGGTCCAGAATTTTTCCAGCACGGAAATCGCGCTGTCGTAATGTGCCTCATTCTGGTCCTTCTGGAATGCGGCAATCTCAATGATGAGCCCGTTTAAAAGCCGCTGCGGTCCCGGCAGGTAATAATCGCCGAGCTGCTTGGAGAGCTGCTCGTAAGTTTTTAGGGCTGCGCCGCCCATCGTGCCAAGCCCCACTTTCATCAGGTCGCGAACAAGCTTTTCCGCAAGTTCCAGACCTTCCAGCTGCTTTTTAAGCTTCTTCGCCCGCGCCGCCTTTGCGGATTTCGCGGATTTTTCCGCCGCAGCCTTTTTCTTTGCGGCTTCCTCCTCGGTCAGAGGGGCTTTTTCCTCCCCTTCCGCCTCCTCTTTTTTGCCCGCCTTTTTCGCGCGCTTTTTCACGATGTCCTCCGGGATCTCGCAGGTGCCGAAAGCCTTTTTCGCCGCGATCTCATACAGGAGCGCGAGCCCGTGCTTGCACGGAAACTGGCGGCTTGGGCAGGAGCAGCGGCACACCGGATTATCCGGCTCGATAAAATCGACACTGGTTATGTAATTGTTCTTCCCGCTGCCGGTACATTCACCGAGATAAAAAGTATCGTCGGCGGAACATTCAAGGCGGACAAAGCCGCCCTTTGCGGAGATTTTCTTACCGTTCGATGCCGCCGCCGCATTCGGTGCCATCGCTAGGATCTGTTGCTCGGTTACGTTTTGCATAAGACCTCCTGATTTATGTTGTTTTTTTATGTTCCAATCTTGCCTCTTAACTTCGTTTTATAGCGGTTTTCCCTGCCGTACACACTGTGCCGCCCTTTTGCGGCGATGCAGGCTTTCCATCATCTTTTTCGTTTCAGGTCTTCTACTTATATATTATAGCATTCTGGTATTTCATTTGCAATTGCTTTGGTGAGATAATTTTGCGGATGCATTATGCATATATCAGCGGTAAATCCTATGTTCCGGGTAGCAGTTTTAATGAAATGCATGGAAGGATATTTGGGCACCGGGATTTTTCCGTAAATATTTGAAAACAGCTTAAACTCTGGCTTTAAGAAAGAATTATAATGAAACAGAACATTAAAAAAGGTTATGCAAATCCGGCTGCGGTACGCCGGAGGGCTGAAAACCGTACCCTGCAAGTACGAAAATCAAACCTCTTGAAGTATGATAAATACGCGGTATAACAGAACTGTCAGCAGCTCCGTTTCTTTTTTAGAAAAAGAGCTGCGAATGAATAATCGGATAGACGCGATCTATGCGGGACAATCGGCAGACAAAAAGGGCAGCATTTCCATTGAAAGTTATTATATCTAACAATGGGGCACAATTTCCGCCCCCAGGCAAACAGCTGTCACTTTACGCCATTTTCACAACAAGCGTTACGTAAAAGCATTTATCACGAATATCAGCATATACCTCTCCATTCATAAGTCCCATCAGCCTTTTGCATATGAAAAGTCCAAGCCCGTTGCCCTGCACCCTGTCCGCATTATTTCCACGATGAAAGCTCTCGAATATCTGTGGAAGTTCTTTCACTTCAAGAGTACAGCCTGTATTTGATACTGTGATCAGCTCACAGCCGTCCATTTTATCAAAGCTAATTTCAATTCGTCTGCCGTCACCGTATTTGATCGCATTTTCGATCAGATTTTGAAGGCACTCTGCAAGACGGTCCGGGTCGCAGGAAAGAATGCAGTCATCATATTTCTGAATCACAAACTCCGTTTTCGACATGGCAAGCTGGGGAGCATATCTCGCATCGATCCTTGTGATGATAACACTTAAGAAAGCCTCCCCCTGTGTGACTTCAAAGTTCATAAAGTCCTCGCTTGCCGCCTTTGTGATCTCGCTGACAAAACGCTCGATCTCATCTGCACGGGTACTGATGCTCTCAGCGGCAGCACGCCGCTTTCCCTCGTCCTTGTATAATCCCCTGGCAAGTGCCCTTGCACCAAGCTTGATCGCCGACAAAGGCGTTTTGATGTCGTGGGAAAGGGAGAGCAGCAAAAGCTTTTTGTCCCTCTGCATCGCGATTTCTTTTTTGCGGCTGTCCTCGATACTTTCACGCAGGAGACTCACACCCCATGTGAATTTTCCGAAGAAACGGCTTTTTTCCTCCGGTATCGCAACGGCAAGATTGCCCCTTGCAAGCTCCTGTGGAACATTGTTCAACCTGCCGAATGGCACGATGATATGCCCCCGGATATAATACAAAAGACCAACTATCAGCAGGAACAGCGCACCCAATACACCGTTTACTGCCGCAATGCTGTGCTGTCCGTTTCCGGCAGTATACTCCACACGATACAGCATACCACCTGCTTCTATAATCAGATAATGCTCATCTGAGATGTATAGTTTGCCATCATCACCCGTGAACACGCCCGTAATATGGGGATACTTTTCAAGTTCATAACTGCCCGTTTCCGCTATCTCATCTGCAAGCCGCTTGGCTTCAACACGATAAATGCCTTCATTTCTGTCTTTCACTCCCACAAGAAATAGATTCAGTACCGCCATCAGCAAAAGAAATACCGTTATCACTGCAATACACAGCCTTCGAAAAGCCCTCATACAAACTTATACCCCACACCCCAGACAGTAAGCAAACGCTTTGCATTCTTAGGATCATCACCGAGTTTCTGGCGAAGGCGGTTGATATGCACATGGAGTGTTTGCAGCTCCGAATTACTGTCACTGCCCCAGACAGTGCCAAACAGGTACTCTTTTTTCAGAGTTTTACCCTGATTTTCGATCAGAAGCGCTAACAGTTCAAATTCCTTTGCAGGCAGCTCCACGGGCTTTTCATCGATGAGTGCTGTTTTATCCACAAGATTGAGTGTCACACCGTCCGCCGACAATATATCGCGCTGATACCGCCGTTTGAATATCCCCTTGATCTTAGCAATAAGAATATCAATGTCATAAGGCTTTTCAATATAGTCGTCAGCACCGAGGTCAAAGCCGTTCAGCTTATCCTCCTTGCCCGTCCTTGAACTTACAATCAGTATAGGAGTATCCGCATTTTCCCTAAGTTTGGAGCAGACTGCAAAGCCGTTCACATCGGGGAGATTGATGTCAAGCACCACAAGCCTTGCACCATATCGTTCAAAGAACTGCACGGCACGCTCCCCACTGTCCACGCTTGATGTAATATAGCCCTCATCACGCAGGAAGTCAGTCAGCAAACCGGCCAGTTCTTTATCGTCTTCTACTATCAGAATATCCGTCATAAGATCACCTCCTACAAATCTTGTACCATATCAGCTAAGATTCTGCAAGTATTACCAGCCCTGTTCCATAAGCCAGTTATTCAGTTCTCTTTCACGGTCACGAAACTCCTTGTCACCGCCGCCAAAATGCCCCATTTCTTTTTCACCAACGATACCGCCGTCCACAATGTAAAGTACCCTGCTACACTTGGCGGCAACCCTTGAATCGTGGGTCACGCACATAATCGTCGTACCGTCACGGTTGAGGGAGAGCAGCTCGTTCATGACCTCATCCGAGCTTGCACGGTTTAATGCGCCTGTCGGCTCATCGGCAAAAATCATCTTGGGATTGTTTATCATACTGCGGCAGATACAAGCCCTCTGAAGCTGTCCGCCTGACACCTCGTTAATATCATTGCCGCACACATTGTCAATGCCAAGCCTGTGCATAAGCGCTCTGCCGCGCTCCTCGGTCTGTCTGCGGCTCTCCCTGTTCTTTTTCGACTTTACCGCAGGAAAAATGATATTATCAAGTAGCGAAAGATTTTTCATCATGTACATCTGCTGAAAAATAAAACCCATTTCGTCAAGTCTGAGCCTTGCAAGCTCCTTATCACCGAGCTTTGCCGTTTCCCTGCCGTTATAGAATACCTCACCTGCGGTCACTTTGTCCATTCCCGAAACGCAGTAGAGCAGCGTGCTTTTTCCTGAGCCGGAGGGTCCCATGACCGCTACCATTTCGCCCTCGCCAATCGTCAGATCGACATTTTTCAACACATTGTTCTGATGTTTGTTCACAATATATGTCTTGCAAAGTCCCTTTGTCTGTAAAACCGTATGATTCATTATGTTGTCCTCCTAATTATTCTACTCTATGCTTGCCGTATCGGAAGCCTTGATTGTTTTTGTGTAAAGTGCTGTCAGGAATGAGCCGATAACAGTCACACCGATGAGAATTGCCGGGCAGATCACAAATATTTCCAGTGGGTCAAAATCGCATTTCAAGTCTGATACATCGCCGACCATGTTGCCTGCCCAATTCATCATCGCGTTGCTAATCGGCATAAGCACCGCCGAAGAAACAATGCACGCAATAACCGAAACAATTACAAACCGCAGTGTATGCTGTGCAACAATGCTGCCGTCAGGAACCCCCACCGCTTTCATCAGTGCAATCTCGCTCTTTTCCTTTGAGATAAACAAGCGCTCCATAAGTATAACAATCAATGCTGTTACAGCCGCAGTAATAACCATCATCATCTGTTTGATCGCATTCAGCGTATCGGACATTCCTGTAAGATTATTGACGAAGTCCGGGGTCGAATACACCTTGTCGGTTTTAAGCAGGTTTTTAAGCTTTTCAATGTTTTGATTGATCTGCTCCTTGTCTGGACTGCCGTCAAAGTGTATCTGTAACCCCCTCACATTGCTTGCCTGCAGATGTCCGAGGTCAAAATCCTTATACAGAAAAGCCTGTGTGACGAACGAGGAACATGTTCCTGTGATGATAAACCCGTACTCTTTATCGTTAATTACTGCCGTTACCCTGTCGCCGATCTCTGCGCCTAAGTCATCGAGGGTGCCTGCCGTTACAGCAATCTCGTCCGTCTTCTGTGGAGCGCTGCCCTTGTCCACATAGAGCGTGTCATTTGTTTCGCCTTTTATAACACCGAACGTAAGCTTTGCTGTTTTGTCTTTATGTGATACTTCAAACTGCCCGCCCACTATCATTGTGCATTTACCGGGCATTCCGTTATCGGCAAGGAGCTTTTCAGTGTCTGCGATGATCTGCTTGTGCGTACTCTGATCTTCTAAGACTGCTCCAAATATTTCGCTATCCATGATATGCGCTTCACTTGAGGCTACATCAAAGAAGCGCAGCAGCTTTTCACTTTTGAATGTCAGTGCAAAATTTGACATAATTGTCATCAGCAGTATGCAGAACGTGAACACTACTATCACGATAGAAAACTGCTTGGGCGAACTGATCACATCATTGACCGGGAAAAATACAGCCTGTGGCAGCTTCACACGTCCTAAGTGCAAAAGGCTTTTTTTTCGGAAGCGCTCGCCCGTCTGGCCGTTTCTTACCGCGTCGATCGGCGAAAGTTTATTTACTCTGCGTGTGCAGCCATAGCAGAACAGCAGGATAATGACAGCTACCAATCCAGAGCTTAAAAGCCCCACAAGAGTGCCGCTCCCGCTGCCGAGAACCATATTTTCCGATACCGTTTTCATCATCATATCCCCGAGAGGGACAGAGCAAAAATATCCTATCAGCGTACCGACCACAGTAATTACAAGATACTTGACGATATACAGGCTTCTTATACTGCCGTTGTCGATACCGACTGCCTTCATCACACCGATCTCACAAAATTCCTCACTGATCGTAAAGCCTATCGTGAAACGCAGTACCACAAAGGCCGTGAACATCAGCACGATGCTGATTAACATTAAGATATAAGCCGAAAACATATCATAGAGATAAATACTCTTGCATTCTTCCCGTGTATTGACAAGCACACCGCTATAGTTCTTTACAAGTTCCTTTATTTCATCAACGTCCGATGTATTTACACAAAGCTGCCCGCAATTCATGCTGTGGGTGGCTTCGTCCTTGTCAAGATAGTCATAGTCAGCAGAGTTCACAATAAGATATGGGGGATACGAGTTTCCCGAATGAAACAGCGCACCTTTGAACCGCCCCATAAATTTAAGCGTGAGATGACTCTCACCCACATCAAGTTCCACCTCGTCGCCCTCTTTTATATCAATGTCCTGTAAAAAAGAGGCACTGGCATAAAAGCAGCCCCTGTCCACACTTTCAATAATATGATTGTTCTCATCGAAATAGTTGACAGCCATTTCACGATCGGAAAGCAAATAGGCAACATTCGCGAAATTATCAAGTTTCTTTCCGTTATGCCTGAAATACTTTGAGCTGGATACCACCAGCCAACGCTCGGTCCTTATCTCCCTGACACCGGCAAGCTCCCCGACCTTTTCCCAGAGATCGTCTTCCCCGCTGTTGACCATCTGCACGTTGACATCGGGGACATCCGCCGCATCGAAATAATGCTCGATACCGCCTGTCACAGCTATAATGTTGTTCACCGCTGCCGCTGCAAACATGGAGCACAAGATGACGAACAGCAGCAGAATGATGTTCATGGTCTTTTTGCGTTTCAGATCTTTTTTCAATATCCTCCAGAACATAGTGTATACCTCTCTTCTTGCGTTTTATTTTCTTCATGTTCTGAATCATAGCATAGAAATTCTTAACAAGTCTTTAACTTTCGGCGGAGCATTAAAATTTGTATATTCAAAGCCATGTGACGGCTTGTAATATTTCAGCCCAACAAAACCATATCTGCCAGCATCAATCACCAGGATATTCTCCCTCTCATACAGTTCCATAAACGCATCAACCACTTTTTGGAATTTTACACGTTCTTCCTCTGCGATATAAACCTATTTTTCCATATTGATTTCCCCCATTTCTTCTAAGATTGTACCATGTTTATACAATAAGGGCTATCTACATACACCAGATTTTCTCCTTGCTTATTTTCCCCGATTTTACTTTACTCACAATTGTATTGAACCATGATATTAAAATAAGGAAAGTTGTTGTTTTTGCTTCTATCAAATATCATACAAGTACGATCAATCAGGAAACGGATGCACGGGATATCATTAACGGCTTTTCATCCGTGAATTAGAAACGGCAATTCATATGCAGGGAAATTTTTACATCCTTGACAAAAAATCGTATTAGAGCCTGTTCACATTAATCTTTACAACAGAAAGACTGTATGGTAAAATAAACCTATGGAACTAACAAAAAAACAGTTTGCAAAAATCGAACATCTTTTTGCCACATTGTCAAGTGATGAATTCACTCTTTTTGATTTTTCATACACGGAATCTTGTAGATGTTCTATAAATGTGCTAAACTGAACGCAACAACAAAATCGGGATTTGGAGGTGGAGATATGACGATAAAAGAGCAAGCAAAGTGTATTTTATATGACCATGGCTTATTAGAGGAATTAGGCAGATATGGAACACCTCATATTGTTGGAAGTTATCGCATGAATATGATGGCATGGAATGATTTGGATATTGACATTGAGAACGAAAATATGTCATTGGATAAACTATATCGCTTATCACAATTTGTTATAGATAAATTTCATCCTATATGGTATGAGGCGAAGGAAGAAATCAATTCCGAACATAAAACAGTTTGGTTTCAAGGATTTGAGGCATTTATAGGAAATGAGCTTTGGAATGTAGATTTGTGGTTTTTTGATAAAGACACAATAAAGTTAGCCGAAGAATATTGCGATAAAATTGTAATGCAAGTAAAAAAGTCGCCTGAATTAAAAGAGCAAATTATTCGTCTGAAAAAAGAACTTATTGCACATAAATTGTATTCCTTTGACCAATATACCAGTATTGATGTATATCATGCAGTTTTAAATCAACATATAACAGATATCGAGAATTTTCTTACAGATTATGTGAGGGCTTAAATTCCAGTTTGTCGGGCGATTACCTAATAGGAATGGAGTTAAAAAAGCAATTTGGTAATATGTCAAGAGGAAAATGAAAAGGATTTTCTTGGAAAAGGGTAACCTTAATAGACCTACGGTCCAACAAGAACGCAGGTTCGATAATGGGTATAGATTACCTACTCTTTTCCGGAGAGTAGAGTTGACCCTTGTCCAGCAGACCGAAGAGCAGACGTATAAATTTACGGGAAGTCAACGCGAGTGCTCGTTTATGCTGATGTGTTCTAGTTTCAGCATATTTCTTGTCATAGAAGGTTTTGAAATCCGAGCGCTGTATGGATAGATAACAATACCATGCCAAATTACTATATGCCGGGCTATAGTTTTTCTGGTATTGAGACAATGCTTAGTATATGGGGACCGGAATGAAATAAATATTTTGTTAAGGGAGGTTCTGTTTTGGAAGAAAAATATAAAAAATCAATTATTCTATCAGTGATATTATTCGTTATTTCTATATTCGCTATTTTAGCCGGAAAAAAACTTGTGTTTGCAGAAAAAAGTGCTATAGATGCGGTACAGGATTATCTGGAAGTTCATGGTGTTTCTTACCGCGCTGTAACAGAATCGGAGCAGACCATCATGGCAGAACTCATTTCACAGGGAGAGGGAAGATGTACACTTGAGGATGTCAAGGCACTTCAGGCTTTGAACGAAGCGCTTCAGTGCGATGAGAGATTGGATGAAGTAAAAGGGCTTCAAGTCATGATCTATGACATAAATGATGAATTGATTTATGATGTATATACGGCAAGAAACCCTCTTATAAATGAACAGAAAAGAGCGGAGGCACATTCTCTTGTGTCGGAAGAAACCTTAAAGGAAAAAGCCACCACCTTGATGAATGATTATTCGTGTGAAATCAAAGAAGTATCTTACACGAATCAAGATACCGGTATTTCGAAACTTGAACTGAAAGTGAAGGTTACACAGGAAGCGATTGCTTCGATGTTAGACATTTCTGCTTTGAGCAGCAAAATCATGGTAGATTTCTGTAATGATGGTCTTTCTCAACTGATTGTAAATATGGAAAGCACAAATGGAGAATGTTTTTCATATGTCATCGTTGACTTTTGGGCGAATGAATGCAATGCTTGGATTTCGCCTGATGTAAAGGAGGATTTTAACTGTTTGGCAGGGCCGCCAGTACTACTGCAGAGGTGAATTTCCCCACTCCTACTGCCGCCCCACTTGTCACAGACGCACCGGAGGACTCCTTAAAGCTTACCGCTGAAATTGAATACACTCCCGCCACTTCCGGTGAGCTGACACGGCTTGCGCTTACCGACAGCGCAAAGAGCCTTCCGCTCGACCTTGACGGTGACGGCAGGGAGGAACAGCTTTACTGTGCATATGTAAACGGAGAGCCGTGGCAGCTCATTTCTGATATCAGGCTGTACGCCGATCCGCATTCTGAAGCAGAGAGCATAACGGCGCAAAGCGGACAAAAGGTATACCAGCTGAAAATTCATTTTTCCGATTACGGCCGTTGTTGGATTTTCATAACAACAGAACATGGCGAAGAGGGATGGTTTTACGCAGAATACACGGACGATGCGACATGGACAATCAATCAGGAAACGGATGCGCGGGATATCATTAACGGCTTTTCATCCGTGAATTAGAAACGGCAATTCATATGCAGGGAAATTTTTACATCCTTGACAAAAAGATCGTATTAGTTGTATAATACACTTATCTTAAATACACCATGCTTATCAGAAACAACACGGATCAACCAAAACCATAAAAACCGCTCAAAAAAAGGAGCCGCCGCAATGACCAAAGCCACCGTCCGGAACACAAGCTTAAAACTCTTGATCATCGCAGCCGTTCTCGGCCTTATCTTCGCCTTCTGGTATACCAGACCGGTTCCGCAGTACACCGCTGCCGTTCTGTGTTCACAGGAGGGCGAACAGGTTTCTGTCGTCATCGACATCACTTGGTACCGGCATCTTTTTAAACCGACCGATATCCGGGGAACCGTCACCGTAGACGGGAAGGTATACCGCAGCTTAAATACCAGCAGCAACCACGGCTTTCTGGAAGATCTTAAAGAGAAATTCCGCTCCGGCAGCCCTTCCTTCCTTTTTACTTCATCCCCGGACGGAACCCGATGGAATCTGTCCTCGGTAGATCGACTCCGTCTTGAGCACTCCGGCATGGATCTGAGCCAACCGGATTCCAAGGGCATCTGTATTTCGGTCTCCCTCCACGGGCAACGCTCCGGAAACATGTATTTCGGCCCGGCAAAAACGGCGGAGGAGGCAAGGGCTATTTTGGCAAGACAGTTCGGCATGACGAATAATGAAACACCTGCTCCGGACAATACAGGAGAAACTTCCGAAAACAAGAGATAGACCGACAGCACCACACTATTGTCAAATGTGGCGGCCAGAAACGCACTCATTGCGGAAGCATATGATTTAGATAGGGATAAATGTGTTATCGCAGGGCTTTTACATGATATCAGTGCAATGATTAGGCCGGAGGATATGTTGAAATACGCCTGTGAGAATAGTTTCGACCTCTGCGAGGCCGAGAGGAAATACCCCTTTTTGCTTCATCAGCGTTTATCTAAAATAATTGCTGCTCAATATTTTAATATCTCCGACGAAGATATCTTGTCAGCGATAGAATGTCATACCACATTAAAAAAGGACGCTTCAAAATATGAAAAATCGCTGTTTATTGCAGACAAGCTTGCTTGGGACAGAGAGGGCATACCGCCTTTTTATGAGGAGGTCAATGCTGCCCTTGCCATATCACTGGAGGCGGCATGTTGGAAATATATGAAGCATATGGTTGGGAATGGTATGATTTTATATCCCCATGACTGGTTTACGGAAGCGTATGAACAGTTAAAAGGCGTTTCATGCAATTGGTATTGAAGCAGATTATGGCGTGTTCCGGTTTCCGTAGCGGACAAAGGAGCACACGATGCAGGAGCAGTTGAATTGGTGGCAAAGCTGCACTATTGTTGCCGAAATTTATGGCATTTTTTAACAGCGCAATCGGAGTATTACAGACACTCGTAGTAGCACTTGGGGCCGACCTTGGCATCTGGGGTGTGGTCAACCTTCTGGAAGGCTACGGCAACGACAACCCTGGTGCAAATTGCACAGAGACGATAAAGAAGCAGTAACTATAAACAGAAAACAGACAGATGACCAGTGCCGCACGATACCGTACAAAAAGAAAAATCGGGGAAATAATATAAACAGTTGAAAATCGGTTCCAAATGGTTTATATTATTTTTTATAAGGCAATACATTTATAGATCAGCTATTTCAAAAATTAAATGAAATCTGTTTCTGGGCAAAGCATAGTGGAGGAGGCTGTACGTTTGGCGGATATTAATTGGATCAAAGATAAAAGCGCACCGATTGCTGCAAAATATGGGTTACGCAGAATGTATTTGGATGTACCGCTTTTAAAAGCGAAAATCGAAGAAATTCTTGATAAGGTGTGATCGTGGAATTTATAGTTTCATGAAAGAAATAATCATATTTTACATGTCTTTAGAGCCAGTCGTTGCACTGGCTTTTATGTTTTTCTAAATAAAATCTGAAGCATGCAATAATAATATCAGAGATTGTCATGATGATTATGCTGCTTTACGCCTTTGTGCAAAGGAAAACGGGCTACCGCATGAAGAAAGCAAAGTGCAGGATACAGTGGGTATATTCCGGCAAGGAAACCACCTCCTGTATTTCAGCTTCTTCGTGCGGCAGCCTGTTTTTCGCAGAAGAATGAAATATCGCTTGACAGCAAACCGTATTAGATTTATAATACAGTTAAGCCAATCTGTATGATTCAAATAATACAGTTTACATACCGGTAATAAAAAACAAAGCACCCGCGATCACGACTGCGGGGCAAACCTGTCCGGCTTTTTACATTTCGTATATTATTTTTGAACATTATGCAGCCAATGACATGCACGGGGTATCAAAATGGTCTCATTCGACAATTTCACATTGACGGACGGCTCGCCGATCTACCTGCAGATCATCCGCTATATGAAACAGGGAATTGCCGCAGGAAGCATTGGCTGTCAGGAGGAAATACCATCCCGCAGGGCACTGTCCGCCCTGCTCGGTGTTAATCCGAATACGATCCAAAAAGCGTACCATATGCTGGAGGAAGAAGGGATCATTGTCTCACGCTCCGGCGCAAAAAGTTTCACCTGCGTGAACGGTGAGATGGTGGCGCGCATCCGCAGGGAGCTGCTCACAGAGGAAACCGGGCTCTGGGTCACGGCCATGCAGCGGCTTGGCATGACGAAGGAACTGGCATTTGCTCTGGCTGAGGAGGTTTGGGGAAATTTTCCGGATACGGAAAATAACGTTTTTTACGGGGAGGGATCCAATCATGGAAAAGAGATTTAATCTAACAATTTCTTTTCTGGCACTGTTGGCAAGGAGCAGCGTTTATAAGGTCATTGCAGTACTTGCCGTGATGACCGCAGCAGAAGCCGGATTATTCTTTTCACAAAGATACAGCGACGGCAGTGTGGCGGACGATTTTTACAACCGCCTGATCTTTTTTGTTTTCCTGACTGCGCTCGGAACCGTCTACTTCCTGCTCATGAAGACACAGGATACGATGGGTGACCGGGGACAGGATACCCTCCGCCGCTTAAAAATCTCCGAACGAAGAATTTTCCTCAGTGAAGCATGTTATAACCTGATCTGCCTGATGCTCGTTTTTGTAGTTCAGATCTGGCTTTCCATCTGGATGGTCTGCTCTTTTGGCAAAGCTACATCCCACCATCTTTTTCTGGCCTTTTACCGCCTCGAATTTCTTCACTGCCTGCTTCCGATGGCAGAAACCGGCAAATGGGTGCGCAACATCCTGCTACTTCTGGCCTTCTCCGTCGGGGCTGCGTGCGGCTGCCGGAAACGGGACTATGTGCTTTCTGTCCTTATTTTTCTCGTGACCGTCGCCTGGTTTGTCCGTCCAATCGGCTGGGGATTTCCCGATCTCGCATGCTGTATTTTGTACATCGCAGAGATTATCACAGGGCTGCTGCACATGCGCGAAACATGAAAGGAGTTGGTCAAAATGCTGCGAAGGGACATCATACCCGGAAAATATTTCCCGCCGGGCTATGATTACGAGAAAGAACAGAATACGGCATTTTTCCTGTTCGGGTTCGGCGTAGTGCTCAGCTTCGAATATTATTGGAGGCTCTATCAGGCCGTGGAAGACCTGTATTTGCACAGGGACGGAAAGCTCATCCTGCGCGAAAATGCCCTCGCAGAACCTTTTGGGCATCTGCTCTCCGGACAATGGATGTTTTTTATGCCGTTTTTTCTTTTTTTACTGGCAATGGCGATAAACCATTATCTCTACTACCATTCGGCGGGAGGCTGCCTTAACCTGATGCGCCGGCTGCCGGGGAGGGACGTGCTCTTAAAAAGCTGCGCACAGGTCTCAGTTTTCCTTATGATCGCAGGGACACTGCTTATAGAATTTCTTTATCTGCTATATTATATCGTGTATTTATTGATGATGCCAAGTCAATGCCTGCCATGACAAAACCTGTGGACCAGGGCTTTGTGCTTCCGCGGGAAAACCGGGTGGCAGTGCTTAAAAACCATGACGGATCCCGCCCGGATAAGGGCTTTGTGCTGTTGTTTCCGGGGACAGGGAAATGACAGCCGCGGCATGGTGGAACGGAGGTAAGATATGCTGGACATCAAAATTTCAAGGAAGGTTTACCACAGCAAATCCGGGGGCGTGCGCGCCTTAAACAATGTGAACCTGACCCTTGGACAGGGTGAGATCATCGGGCTGTTCGGCGAAAACGGCGCGGGCAAATCAACACTTTTGAAAAGTATTTTGGGCTTTGTTTCCTACGAGGGAGAGATCCTTCTGGACGGTGAAAAAATAAACCGGCGCAATATCGCACGTTTTTCCTTCGCCACCTGCGAGCATTCTTTTTTCCCGAATCTAAGCCCCGACGCGCACCG
Organism: uncultured Lachnospiraceae bacterium; assembly: GCA_947053345.1. Taxonomy (GTDB): domain Bacteria; phylum Bacillota; class Clostridia; order Lachnospirales; family Lachnospiraceae; genus RGIG4057. The sequence goes on along the minus strand of CAMRSM010000011.1, from coordinate 37,005 downwards.
GGATTTTTACCGGATGCATTTTGGGACTTTCCGCGAAAAAAGGTTCGAGGGGCTGATGAATTTTTTTGGGCTTCCGATGCGGCAGCCGCTCAAAACCTTTTCCACCGGGCAAAAGAACCAGTTTGAGGTCATCATGGCGCTCTGCCAAGGGGCAGATTACATTTTGATGGATGAACCCTTTGCCGGGAATGACGTGTTTAACCGGGAAGATTTTTACAAAGTTCTTTTGGGTGTTTTAGAACCGAGCGAGACAATCTTTCTGTCCACCCATCTGATCGGCGAGGTGGAGCATTTCGTCGGGCGCGCCGTACTGCTGCACAAGGGCGAGATCGCGGGGGATGTTTCCGTCCTCGCGCTGGAGGAAGCCGGAAAGACGCTGATGGATCATATGAAGGAAACCTACGGATACCACGCGGATCGGGTAAGCCGGGCGCTTGGCGATATGTGACGAAGCCTTGCGTAAATTTATTGCAGTTTATTCTTTTGCTCTCACAGGGAAAGGCAGGGACAATATGAAAAGAAGTCTGATTCTATTTTTTGTGCTCGCAGGACTCACAATGCTTTCCCTGCCTGCAGCGGTCATCGTGACCGGAAATGGGAACGCAAATATCCGGGTCACAGAGGAAATCCTGTCCGGAAACCCGGATGCCGCGGCAGGCGTTACACTTACGGTAGCTTCCCACTGGAATTGGCATCTGCTCTGGAATACCGAATACACGGTGGGGGAGGAAAACAGCACAAAAAGCGAACTGGTCTTTTCCCCGGAGTTCGTCTCGTGGGGATGGGAAAGAGAAAAAAAGGCATCACTGCAATTCGGCAGCAACTATAATTCATTTGATACGGATCTTTTTACGGCACAGGAACCGGGATATTTTGGATATCCGAAAATTGCTTATGATGTGGTCAGCCGCGCATCCGGAGAAGAATACAGCGAGACTGTCCGCATCGGGGATTACTATGATGTCTATCCCCTTTCCTGCCATATCTCCGGTTTCTCCGTGAATTATGGGACTTACCAAAATGCCTGTGCATATCTCGCGAAGTTTTTCGGCATTCCGACCGGGGAGGACCGGTTTACCGTCAAGGTATATAAAAATTATTACGACAATGCTTTTGTGAGCGGGGAGACCCTCGCAAAATCCCCGAACGTGACCCTTGTGGATGCATCTGCGTTTGGCAGGGATGGCTTTTATTACACCTACGGCCTTGAAGACACGCAGACACAGCAGGGAGTTGACCGCGGGCAGAACACAGGGATTTTCTTTTTCCCTTACGACCTGAACCAAACCTCGATCCAGCTGGATATGACCAAGGTAGAGAAAATATGCGAGTTTCCGCCGTCCATGATCCCGCTGCAGATGCGGCTGGATGAAGAAGAAAATTATTTGTACCTGATGGCAAAGGGCACGGACGGATACCACCTTTTTATCTACCGCCGAAACAACGGTATGGCATTGCAGCAGGAAATCGCACTAAAATCCGGCGGTCAGGAAGTTTTTTGCCAGACCAGCCTTGTTCCCGGCGGTATTTTACTCACGTGGAATGACAATTCCTTTTCCTTTGTCGCAAAGGAGAACGGGCAGTTTCGCCATTGGTGCAGCGGGATCTTCCCGCAGACTTCCGTGGGGGATCCTGCCCAAAACCCGTTCCCGCGGGAAAATGCCTGCTTTTTTGACGGAAAACGCCTTGTACTCTCCGCGTTTGAAAACTGGCAGCTTCTGTGCGTGCAGCTGGCTGTCTATGACGAGAGCGGGCAGCTTTACTGCGGACGCTACCATAACAGCCAGGATGAGCTGCCCGGTCTTACCCTTTCAAACCGCATTTCACCGCAGGGTGCCAGGATCTGGGCACCACACAGCTCATGGTCGTCCGGCAGCGGGGATATCATTGTCATACCGATTCAGCTAAGCGGTGGAACAGCACCGTGACAGCCCCCGTCTGCTGTCACACGTTAAGTCCGCGGCAAAATTCCGTCAGTTTTTCCGCCGCTTTTTTATGCGTCGTCTCACTCGGGTGCCAGTCGGCAGCGATGCCGTCCTCCTCCCTCTGCCCGTCAAATTCAAGGTAATGGACATGGGAATCCCCCGCCGCGCGCAGCTCTTCTACCAGACGGGCGAGTACCGGGCAGAGCGTGCGCACCATCAACCCCAGACAGCACACGATCTCGACATCGCCGTAATTTTCGCGCACCTTGCGGTATAGGGCACGGTACGCATCCGCAAACACCGCCTCCCGCTCCGGTTTTTCCCTCGTGTAGCTGTCATCGTTCGTGCCGAGGTGGATCACGACGGTGTCCGGCCGGAAGCGCTTTGGATCCCAGACTTCCTGTGGGATGCCAAGCCTTTCGCTCACGGTATACGCCGTGTACGGATAGATCTGCGGCATCAGAACCGTCTCATCCGGCTCATCGCGCTCCGGCGGGATCCAGTCGGTGATCAGACCGATGCCGCTCCACGAAACCAGTTGGTAATCCGCGTCAAGCGCCCTTGCCGTGCGCAGCGCGTAATCTTTATAAGGATTTTCCTGCGGCGTGTTGAACACATCGACATTCCAGACACCTTCAATGCCGTAGCCGCAGGTGATGGAATCCCCGATAAATTCAATTTTCCGTTTCTTTTCCGGCAGCGGGCGCAGCACTGCCCCATCATCCACGAGCAGGCAGCGGATGCCCATCGCGCCAAAGGCTACCTCCGAGTATTTTACGATGCGGACCGAAAGCTCTCGCGGCAGGTCTTCCGGCCGGATCCCCTTTGCCGCCGCGTATGCCGCCCGGTCAAAAAGGTCATATTCCGCTTCCGCCTCCTTCAGCGGGATGCGCTTCCACGGGGTTTCTTCCTCACCGATGAATACGCCCGCATAGCCCTCACGCCCTTCTTCCTTGCGCCAGTCATCGGTTACGATATCCGCCAGAATGCGGTCGCCGTCATAATAAAAACCGATTTCCGATGCCGAATAACCAAGATAGCAGATGCCGTCATGGTACAGGATACGGCCGAGCTGCTTTACATTTTTATTTTCTCTTGTGACGATTTCTTTTCTCATAGATTCTCCTGTTTTAAGTTACACATAGTCCGGCATGAACCCTTTCAGCACCTTTGGCCAAAGAAACAAAACTTCGTCTTCCTCTGCTTCCTGTTTGTCTCCGGCACTGTCCGAATCCATGTTGTTTTCAGCCCCCATATATCTCTTCCGTCAAAAAGCCTCCAACCTCTTCACACCCCCCGCGTTCAGGCGGACTTCCTGCACCTTCCCCCGGTATACAAACTTCGTATCAAGATCTGCTTTCGCACGCACCGTACACATTGTCAGTTCCCCATTTTCCCAGGAAAGATCCACTTCCGCCCCGCCGCGCACGCAAAGCCCGCACACGCTGCCGGATGCAAATTCCCCCGGAAGCGCCGGGAGCAGCACTACACGGTCTACGGTGCTCTGCACCAGCATTTCGGCAATCCCTGCTGCCGCACCGAAATTTCCGTCAATCTGGAACGGCGGATGATTGTCAAACATGTTCGGCAGTGTCGACCGCCCGTAAAGCGCGAGCAGATTTTCATACGCTTTCTCTCCGTCCCAAAGCTTCGCATAGTGGTTGATGATCCACGCGCGGCTCCATCCGGTGTGCCCGCCGCCGTGCGAGAGCCTGCCTTCCAGCGTCACGCGCGCCGCCTCCGCCAATTCCGGTGTCCCGTCCACCGTGATCTGGCAGGACGGATGCAGCCCATACAAATGCGAAATGTGGCGGTGTCCCGGCTCCGCTTCCTCGTATTCCCTGTCCCACTCCAATATTTGTCCTTTGCTTCCGATCTGCGTTGGTACAAGCCTGCCGCGCGCCGAAGCGAACTGCTCCGTCAGCTCGTCCTTGATTGCCAGGATTTCCGCCGCCCGGATGCACTGCGTAAACAGATCACGCAGGATCTGGTTGTCCATCGTCACGCCCATACCGTTCGCCCCTCGCACGCCGCTTGGCAGGATATAAGTATTTTCCGGCGAGACGGACGGACAAGTTTTTAAATAACCGTCATGCTCGATCATAAAGTCGAGGAAGAACAGCGCCGCCTCCCGCATGACCGGATAATACTCGCGCAAAAACCCTTCATCCTTCGTGTACTCATAATGCGTCCACAGATGCGTGCAAAGCCATGCCGCACCCATCACCCAGTACGAGCCCGGCACCCAGAGATCCTGCACGGCGGTATCACCCCAGATATCCGTATTATGGTGCGCTACAAAACCGCGGCAGCCGTACATTTTGCGCGCCGTCTCCCGCCCGTTCGGAAGCATCCGCTTTATATGGTCAAACAGCGGCGTATGGCATTCGGAAAGATTGCAGTTCTCCGCGATCCAGTAATTCATTTCCGTATTGATATTGATCGTAAACTTGCAGTCCCAAGGTCCCAGCATATCCTTGTTCCAAAGCCCCTGCAAAGTGGACGGCAAGGTTCCCGGACGGCTGCAGGCAATCGTCAGGTAACGGCCGAAATTGAAATATAACTCCGTAAGCCCGTGGTCTTGCCTCCGGATATCTTTTAAACGCTCATTTGTCGGAATCCGGTCAAATGCCGCATCTCCGCGCAGATCAAGCTTTACGCGGCCAAAAAGGGTTTTGTAATCTGTAATATGGCGCTCTTTTAACTGCGCGTAGGAATACCGCATGGCATCTTCCAGTTTTTCCCATACACTCTCTTTCAAATTCCAGTAACGGAACGTCGTCCCTGCCGAGAAGAGCAATGTGATTTCCCTTGCCCCCCGGATGACCAGCCGCTCGCCGACCACCTCACAACTGCCGCCCACGACACGCCCGCGCAGCATCATGTTCAGATCTAGCCCGTCCCCGCCCAGTTTTGCGCCGAGCATAATCGTGTCATCCGCGTATTTCCCGGTATAATCATAAAATTTGTGGCGCATCAGCAGAGGTGTGATATCCATGCCCGCCGGATCCTCGGTCTCAAAATGCATGACGATTACATCGTCCGCCGCCGTCGCAAATATTTCACGGCGGTGTGCATATCCATTCACTTTGAACGTAACGGTATGTACCGCATCCGCAAGCTCAAGCCCGCGGCGGTAGTCGGTCACCTCGCCATGAATCCCCGAAAAGTACAGGTGGATATCGCCGAGCGTCTGGTACGGGCGCTGCCCCTGCGGTGTGCCGGAGAGGGCATTGACCATCAGTTCCTCCGCTTCCGGTATCTGCCCGCCCAGGATATATTCCCGAATTTTCGGCAGATACTTCAGCGCGTCCGGATTGTTGCGGTCCATCGGCCCGCCGTACCAGACACTGTCCTCATTGACCTGCAGATGCTCCTCGCCGACCCCGCCGAAGATCATCGCACCGAGCCTGCCGTTGCCAATCGGCAGCGCCTCGTTCCAGTCCGCCGCCGGTGCGGTATACCATAGTTTTGTGCTCATTTTACTTCCTCCGTTTCTATAATGCTGCTATGCTTTTTGCTCTCCCTGTCATGATTCGAACCAGGCGGAATGACTTTCCCTGTGCCGCCCGTGAAAGCCTGATATACTTACTATCCCGGGGCTGTTATATTGCCGTGTCCGCGGTTTATTATTATACCGCAATGACCGCGTTAGTATGGGCATGGCAATGGGAGGGACACAATATCCGCAACCCAATTCGCAGAATACCCTGCTCCCGCAAATTTTGTTCTCCAAAAGCTTCAAACCCATTATAATGCCACTTTCCCCGTTTTACAACCCTCAAAAATTTTGCGGGCGAAAACGATTGACGCGCTTTCTAAAAGCCGCTATACTGATAGGCGGACTTATCTTTTTGTTTCGGGAAAACATGCCCTGACAGCATGACATAACCGGACAGCATGGCAAAATACCGCCCCGCGCGGCAAAATTGAGGGAACTATGGAAAACTTACGCTTTGAGGAGGCGTGCAACCGCATTGTCCACCAGAATGTAGAACGCGCCGGGATCGGCACGCTGGCCGAAAAAACCATACACGCCGTACTGAAAAATTATTACGCGCCGGACATCTCACACCACGAGAAAAAGCTTGCCGGATTCGTCGCAGATGCTTATACCGGAAAAGAAATATTCGAGATACAGACACGCAATTTCAATGCCCTGCGCCGCAAACTTGAAGCGTTCCTGCCGCTGTGCGACGTGAACATCGTCTACCCGGTCGCGCACACGAAATATTTGCGCTACATAGACCCGCACACCGGCGAAGTGACACCGCCGCGCAAATCCCCGAAGCGCGGCAGCCCCTACGCCGTTTTCCCGGAGCTGTACCGGATCAAGAATTATCTGAATGACGAGCATCTGCATATCCGCGTCGTGCTGCTCGATGTGGAAGAATACCGTTTTCTTGACGGCTGGAGCAAAAACAAGCGCAAGGGCGCGAGCAAGAATGATTCCCTGCCGCTTGGCCTCTACGGGGAATTTTTGATCGACCATCCGGAAGATTATGCGAAACTGATCCCTTCCGGGCTGCCGGAACAGTTCACGACCAAGGACTTTAAAAAAGCGGCACATGTGTCGCAGCCGTTAGCCAATGTGGCGCTGAATATATTGAACTATGTCGGGGCTGCCAGCCGGGTGGGGAAGAAGGGAAATTTTTATCTGTATGAGAGGGGGTAAGGGGCTGCCGCATTCAGGATTCAAAATACAGGGGATCGTATCACCACCGAACGATACCCACCGCAGTATTTTGCAGCCTGCTCTCTTGATGCGGCAGCCCTCTGTATGCACTTTATATTTTCCGGCACACCATAGTATAAAAAACGGATGCCCCACAGTTCTTTCCCTGCGGTGCATCCGTCCATCCCTTCATTCTATAATTTCTTTATAAAAGATACCATCCGATTTCCGGCATACCTGCTCCGCCTCTCCGCCGTTTATTTATCCCCAAACGAAATCCCAAGCATCCGTGCGCTCTCGATGATATCATCCTTCGGATCCACGTACTTTAATTTCCCCGCGCTCTCCGCAAGCGGGATTGCTGTCACGTCGTCGTTTCGCATCACAACCAGTTTTCCGTAATCTTCATTGAGGATCAGCTTCGCCCCCATTGCGCCGAGGCGGCTTGAGAGCACACGGTCATACGGGCACGGGCTGCCGCCGCGCTGCGTGTGGCCCGGAACCGTGACACGTACTTCCTGCCCGGTCTTTTCGGTAATCTGCGCCGCGATCTCGTACGCTGCGGACGGGTATTTGGAATTCGCGATCTTCTCCTTGCGCTCCTTCTTCGAAAGCGCCGCTGTGTCCTTGTCGATCGCGCCTTCCGCCACCGCAATGATCGAGAAGCTCTTGCCCGCTTTCTCGCGGTCTCGCAGTGCCTTGCAGATCACTTTGATATCATAAGGGATCTCCGGGATCAGGATTACATCCGCACCGCCCGCGATGCCCGCATGCAGGGTCACCCAGCCAACCTTATGCCCCATCAGTTCCAAAATAAAAACGCGCCCGTGGGATTCCGCCGTCGTATGGATATTGTCCACTGCCTCTGTTGCAATCTCCACCGCGCTCTGGAAACCGAATGTAACATCCGTGCCCCAGATATCATTGTCGATCGTCTTCGGCAGGCCGATCACATGCAAACCCTCCTCCGAGAGCATATTGGCACTTTTTTGCGAGCCGTTGCCGCCGAGTACGACAAGGCAGTCAAGACCAAGCTTTTTATACGTCTCTTTCATGGCCTTGACTTTGTCAAATCCATCCTCCACCACGCGCATCTGCTTGAACGGCTGGCGCGATGTACCGAGGATTGTGCCGCCGCGCGTTAAAATACCGGAAAAGTCCTTCTCCGACATTTTCCTGTAATTGCCGTGCATCAGCCCGCGGTACCCTTCAAGGAAACCGTAGATCTCAATCTTCTCCCCGCTGCTGAACAACCCTTTTGCCACGCCGCGCATGGTCGCATTGAGTGCCTGGCAGTCGCCGCCGCTTGTCAACATCCCGATTTTCTTCATTTTGTCCTCCATTCCGAAGCGTATCTCCCAAAATTATATGATATCCGTAAAAACCATCCTCCCGCACGGCAGGACGGTTTTCCGGACGGTGCCAGACAGCATCCGGGACAAACAGCCTTTCCCGCCCTGCCTGCGCACAGCCGGACAGCAAACCTTGACGCTCCCGCAAAGCATGCTGTCCCAAAATAATCGCATCCGCGTTATTTTTTCTTTCCGCCTTGCCGTGGGCTCTTCTCTGCCGTTTTATGCGGCGTTGACGCTTTATGCGATGCTGCAGATTTGCGCGATCCCTCCGGCTTTTCCGCTTTCTTCGCCTCTTTCGCTTCTTTTTCCTCACGTTCCCTCTGCGCCTTCTCTGCCTGCTCATATGCCTGCGCGTAGAAAAGCTCCTGCGAATTGATCTCCTTCTTGCGCGCCTGCCTGCGCACATAATTGCCGTCCGGCTTCATCAGCCTGCCTTTGACATTGTCCGAGAGCATCGTCTTAAACATCTGCGTGATACGGCGGCGCAGCGGTTCGGCTTCCACGCAAACAGCGACCTCAATGCGGTGGATCGTGTTGCGTGTCATGAAATCCGCGGACGAGATGTAAAGTTTCTGCCGTTCCCCCGTCCCGAACATATAGATTCTCGCGTGCTCCAAAAAGCGCCCGACAATACTGATGACCGTGATGTTCTCCGTGTAACCCTTAATGCCCGGATTCAGACAGCAAATCCCACGGATGACCATATCGACCTTGACCCCCGCCTGCGATGCCTCAATCAGCTTCTCAATCAGCACCTTATCCGTCAGGGAATTTAATTTCACGCCGATATAGCCGTGACCGCCCTTCTTTGACACCGCAATCTCCTCGTCCATCAGCCGGATCAGTCCCTGGCGCAGACCATTCGGTGCTACCATCAGATGTTTTGTTTCCGGCTCGCAGATCTGTCCCATCGAGAGCGCATTGAACACCATCAGCGCCTCCAGACCGATGTCCGTCGATGCCGTCATCAGCGAATAATCGGTATAGAGGGTCGAGGTTTTTTCATTATAGTTTCCCGTTCCGATCTGGGTAATATACTGTATTTTTTTCTTCGTTTTGCGCGTGATCAGGCACAGCTTGGAATGCACTTTCAGCCCGTCTAAGCCATAGATGATGCGGCAGCCCGCCTCCTCCAGCCGTCTTGACCACTCGATGTTATTTTCCTCGTCAAAGCGTGCTCGCAACTCGACAAGAACCACGACCTCCTTGCCGTTCTCCGCCGCCTTGGTCAACGCCTCGATGACTTTGCTGTACTTTGCCACACGGTAGAGCGTCATCTTGACCGAGACAACCTCCGGATCATCCGCAGCCTCATTGAGCAAACGCAAAAACGGCTGGATACTCTCATACGGGTAGCACAACAGGATATCCTTTTTTGCGATCTGCTCCATCATCGGCACATCATCCCGAACCATCGCACTTTTCTGCGGCACGCGCCTCTCATAAAAAAGTTCCGGCTTGGTTTTCAGGTAATCCTGGAGCTGGAAAACAAACGACAGGTCAAGCGGCGCTTCCGTATAAAATATCTGCTCCTTTGTCAGGTCAAGGTGCTCACACAGCTTTTCCACGACCTCCTCGTTGATCGCACGGCTTAACTCCGCACGCACGGCGCACAATTTTTTGCGGCGTTTGAGCAGTTCCACCATTGTCTCGCGGTAATCCGCCTCCTCCTCCCGCGGGAATTCGTCAAAGACGCTCTCCTCCTCTGCCCCAAGGTCAGCGTTGCGCACAACGCGCAGCAGGGATTTTGACTTGATTTTATAATGGTCGAAAATCTGCGGCGCAAAATGGAGAATCAGCTCTTCCACGAGCATAAAGCGGTTCGGCTCGGTCTTAAGCTGGATCAGGCGGTCAAACAGCCCGTTATTGCAGGGCACGATCCCGATCTTATCGCTGTTTTTTGACTCCAAAGCCGCAACGGCATAAATCTCCTTATTTTTTAAGAACGGGAACGGCTGGCGTTTCCCGACGACCTGCGGCGAGATCAGCGGGCGGATCTCTGTATTGAAATAGACTTCCAGATACGCCGCGTCCTCCTCGGAGAGTTTGGCGAAATTGATCAGTTCGATGCCGCCCTGCTCCTGCACCTGTGCCATCAGTTCAAAATAAATCCGGTCCTTTTCCTGACAGAGCTCCCTGCTCTCCCCAAGGATCGCCGCAATCTGTTCCTCCGAATTCATCTTCGTCTTGTTCTCGCATAAATTTGGTGAGTAAAGCATCTGGTCGTGCAGCGAGCCGACGCGGACCATAAAAAATTCATCCAGATTGCTCTGGAATATGGACGCAAAGGTCAGCCGTTCCGCGAGCGGTACCCGGGGATCCGCCGCCTCTTCCAGAACACGCCCGTTAAATTTCAGCCAGGACAGCTCCCGGTTCGAATAACATCCTGCCTTCATATTTTCACTCCTTTTTTGCCCTTTTGCCATACTGCGCTCCTTCCCCTCCGGCATATTCAAATTTTATCATTCGGGCAGATCCAAGCCCCCGCAATAAGGATTCATACCGCAGGACACCCCCGCTATGTAGCGTGCGATGACCCTACAATAAGATGATCCCGTGTTTCTCACAGGTGCACCGCATCTCCTGCGGCCAGACACTCGCCTGCACCTCACCGACATGCGCGCGGTCAAGCAGCAGCATACACAGGCGCGACTGCCCAATGCCGCCGCCGACGGTATAAGGCAATTCCCCATCAAGAAGCATCCGGTGGTACGGCAGCCCCTTTCTCTCCTCACAGCCCGCTTTTTTAAGCTGTTCGGCAAGTGAAACCTCATCCACACGAATCCCCATGCTCGAAACTTCAAGTGCACACCCAAGCGTTTCGTACCAGAACAGGATATCACCGTTTAACGCCCAGTCATCGTAATCCGGCGCGCGCCCGTCGTGCGGCTCCCCGTCGGAAAGCTTGTCACCGATCTTCATGACAAACACGCAGCCATGTTCCTTCGTGACGGCATTCTCGCGCTCTTTCGGTGTCATACCCGGATACCGGTCAAGCAGTTCCTGTGAGGTAATGAAATAAATATCATCCGGCAGCCGCTTTACTGCCTGCGGATATTTGTACCAGACCTCATGCTCCATGTGCTTGATCACCTTAAAAATCTGGCGCACAACCGCCTGCAGGGTTTCCACCGTGCGCTCGTCTTTCGTGATGACCTTCTCCCAGTCCCATTGATCCACATAGCAGGAATGCAGGTTGTCAAGTTCCTCGTCCCGCCGGATCGCATTCATATTTGTATAGAGCCCTTCGCCCGGCCGGAACCCATAGCGCTTCAATGCCATGCGCTTCCATTTCGCCAGCGACTGCACGACCTCAATCTCCTCGCCCGCAACGCCTGCAAGGTCAAAGCCTACTTTCCGCTCGACACCGTTTAAGTCGTCGTTAAGCCCCGAACTCTTCTCGACAAAAAGCGGAGCGGAAATACGCTCAAGATTCAGTTCCTTCCCAAACTCCTTTTGGAACGTATCCCGGATATACTTGATCGCCTCCTGCGTCTCACGGACACCGAGCCGTGCGTCGTAGCCCTTTGGTAGTATCAATGCCATATTTTTTCCTCCTCAGTTCCCTTCGTCTATTATCCTTTAGTATACCCTTTTTTTCCCTGTACCACAAGGATTTTTTTCAAAATATACCATGTTCTCCGAACATGCTGCCTCCGGCGGATGCACACGGTTCGCCAGGGAAGATGTCCTCCTTCGTCGGACGGCGAACCGGCGCTGGTATCATATCTGTCGATATCATACCATGTTCTCCAAACATGCTGCCCCCGGCGGATGCACACGGTTCGCCAGGGAAGATGTCCTCCTTCGTCGGACGGCGAACCGGCGCTGGTATCATATCTGTCGATATCATACCATGTTCTCCAAACATGCTGCCCCCGGCGGATGCACACGGTTCGCCAGGGAAGATGTCCTCCTTCGTCGGACGGCGAACCGGCGCTGGTATCATATCTGTCGATAATATACCATGTCATTCCGAACATCCTGCCTCCGGCGGATGCACATGTTTTGCAGTAATTTCCTAAAATGTAAATAATGATTGCGGTATTTCCGGGAATCGTATATACTATTGAAGAAAGGCGGTGCGATATCCTAAAACATACCGTGTACAGGACTGCCGCCGGAAAGGAAAGAAATCACTATGGAAAATGAAGAATTAAAACAAGAAACTATCTCCAGTACCGAAACCGAGCCGGCTACGGATCAGGGGGCACAGACCACAGAAACCGCCCCGGCAACGGAGGATATCCCTTCCATGTCGGAATTTGAATCACAGATCAACCATTCCTTCCGCAAGCTCAAGGCGGGAGATATCGTGACCGGCACGGTCATCGGCATTTCGGATACCGAGGTTACGGTGGACTTAAACAGTTATGCCGAGGGGATCATCAAGCTGGAGGAGCTAAGCAACGATCCGCGTTTTTCCATCAAGGCAGATATCCGGATCGGCGAGGAGATTTCCGCGACTGTCCTGCGCGAAGACCGCGAGGGCAATATCCTGCTCTCCCGCAAGCAGGCAGATGATGTGCTGGCATGGGACACCCTAAAAACCATGATGGCCGACCGCACACCGGTGACCGTAAAAGTGGCGCAGGTCGTCAATGCCGGCGTTGTTACCTACCTGCACGGCATACGCGCATTCATCCCGGCATCAAAGCTTGACATCAATTACGTGGAAGACCTCTCGACCTACGTGGGGAAAGAGCTCACTGTCCAGGTCATCACCGTGGATGAGGAAAAAAAGAAACTCGTGCTCTCCGCAAAGGATCTCCTCCTTGAACAGGCAATCGCCGAGAAGAACAGCCGCGCCGCAAAACTGACAACAGGAACCGTGCTCTCCGGCAAGGTAGAAAAGCTTATGCCGTTCGGTGCTTTCGTTGATCTCGGAAACGGCCTTTCCGGTCTGGTACACGTGTCCCAGATCAGCGAAAAGCACATCAAAACACCGGCCGAAGTCCTCAAAGTCGGTGACACGGTCAAAGTTAGGGTACGCGATGTCAAAGACGGAAAAATCAGCCTGAGCATGAAAACAGTAAACGAAAAAGACGAGGCGGCGGAGGCAGAAACTCCGATGGAATTCTCCACCGGAGGGGAAGCCACCACCGGCCTCGCGGAATTGCTGAAAAATATCAAGCTTTCCTAAAAGCAAATCTTCCCAGGAAACCTGGCGTTCGGTCCTTCTCTTTGATGACTTGCTCCGTAATCACCTCGAGCATGCCTTCCTCCCCGACCGGACGCCAGTTTTCTTCCTCGCCCTCCGGCACTTTCATTTCTTCCTGGTCGATCGCCTTCTCATCCATGACCGTGCCGTACGCTTCCTTCATCCGGTCTTTCAACAGATTTGTAAGGTAGCGCGTACGCCCCTCCTCCTGTTCCGGTTCCCTGAAATTCTGGACTTCCTCATTGATCGCCAGCATCTTCCGGTCAAGGAAGGACACCAAATCGGCGCACTCTTTTAACTCCCGCGTAATATGATCCGGCGCATTCCCCTCAAATTTATAGTAAATCTTATGTTCCAGGCTTGCCCAAAAATCCATCGCGATCGTCCGGATCTGTATTTCCACTTTGGTGTCAATCACTTCATTTGACAGAAAGATTGGCACGGATACGATCATATGATAGGAAGTGTAGCCGTTCGGCTTTGGGTTCACAATATAGTCTTTCACCTTCAGCACCGTGATATCGCTCTGCTTGGCGATCAGGTCTGCAATCCGGTAAATATCGCTCGTGAACGAGCAGATAATCCGGATACCCGCAATATCGTTTATATATTTCACGATATTCTCCACCGTAAGCTCCCTGCCGCCGTGACGCATTTTCTTGGCAATGCTCTGCGGTGACTTCACGCGCGAGGTAATATGTTCGATCGGGTTATACTGGTGCGCCTGCTTAAACTCGCTGTTCAATATCTCAAGCTTTGTTCCGATCTCAAGCAGTGCCGCGTTGTACAAAAGGAGCGTGCGGCTCCAGAGCTCCTCTTCGTTAAATGACATTGGCAGATCCATCTCTATTTCACCTTAACTTTCCTAATTCTTATCCTTATTTAAACTAAACTACCCTGCATCCGTAAAAGCAAAACACGCAGATTTTGCTTTATAGGTACATTCTAGCACAGATTTATGAACAAAACTTGAATTACCATGTTTTTTCAGTAAAGTTTAAGAATTCTTTTCGAATTCTGTCAGAGTTGACGCTTTTTGGGTTTTATGCTATGATATCCATAAGCGCCCGGGGCAGACCCGCCTTGGCGTGCACCACAAAAGCAAAAGAATCATTTCATAAAAGCGAGGTAAATTTATGTTTGCACAAACTATGGTCGATTTAGGCCAGAACCGCTCTACCATCCGTGAGATTTTTGAATACGGGAAGCGGCGCATTGCCGAAGTCGGCGCAGAAAATGTCTACGATTTCAGCATCGGCAACCCCAGTGTCCCCGCACCGGACTCCGTCCGCGGGGCAGTTATGGAAGTGCTCGACACATTCGGCCCGGTCGATACCCACAGCTATACGAGCGCACAGGGGGATGCCGCCGTGCGTGCGGCGATGGCACAAGATCTGAACCGGCGTTTCGGCACGGATTTCCACGCCGACAATTTTTATATGACGGTCGGTGCCGCAGCAGCTCTTTCTGCCTGCTTCCGGGCACTTGCCGAGCCGGGGGACGAGTTTATCGCGATCGCACCGTTTTTCCCGGAGTACCGCTGTTTTGTCGAAAAAGGTGCCGGTGCCAAGCTCGTTGTTGTGGATGCGGACACCACTGCTTTCCAGATTGATTTTGCCAGACTGGATGCAGCGATTGGGCCGCACACAAAAGCAGTCATCATAAATTCACCGAACAACCCGTCCGGCACGGTCTACTCCGAGGGAACGATCCGGCAGCTGGCTCAGCTTCTGACCGAGAAAAGCAAAATGTTCAGCCACCCTGTCTTCCTGATCTCGGACGAACCTTACCGCGAGCTTGTCTACGATGACATCCGTCTGCCGTTTGTCACCAAATACTACAGTAACACTTTTGTCTGCTACTCCTACAGCAAATCCCTTTCGCTGCCGGGAGAGCGCATCGGGTATGTACTCGTGCCGGATTCGCTTGAGGACGCGAAAACCGCATATGCCGCCATCTGCGGAGCGGGACGTGCACTTGGCTACGTCAACGCACCAAGCCTTTTCCAGCGCGTCGCAGCAAAATGTGCCGGGCAGACTGCAGACATTTCTGTTTACGCAAAAAACCGCATGCTTTTGTATCAAGGCCTGCTTGACCTCGGCTTTTCCTGTGTCAAGCCGGAAGGGGCATTCTATATTTTCCCCCGCTCCTTGGAACCGGACGCAAAAGCTTTCTGTGACCGCGCGAAAAAATACGACCTGCTCCTTGTTCCGGGGGATGATTTTGGCTGCCCGGGGCATGTCCGCATCTCATACTGCGTGCCGACCGAGCGGATTGAAAGGGCGTTAGGCCTTTTCGCAAAACTCGCCGAAGAATATAAAAAATAAGAGCACAAATAAAAAATGTAAAGGAGAATACCAAATGAGCTGGAAAATTTTCGAAAATGCCCTTGTTTTTCAACAGAACCGATTTCACAGAACCTCCCTTATGGTTCATGACAATGTCATAGCGACCAGCGGAGAACCGGACGCGGATGTCGAGCGTATCGACTGCTCCGGCAAGCGCCTGATCCCAGGCTTCATCGACATCCATACACATGGTGCGGTGGGCTGTGATTTCACCTACGCAAAACCGGAAGAAATCCACCGCGCGCTACGCTGGTACGCGTCCCACGGCATTACCTCGGTCGTCCCGACCATCATGACGGAAACCATCCCCTGCATCAATGCTGCCCTGGAAAACCTTGCACTGGCATACAAAGAGCAGAAAAACGGCGCACATGATGAGGCACACATCCTTGGCATCCGGCTGGAAGGCCCGTTCCTTGGTGAGGAAAAACGAGGGGCGCACGATGCAGACAAACTTCTCTCGCCGGACGCGGATCTGCTGAGGCAGTTCTTCCAGACGAGCAGCGGGCTTCTCCGCATCGTTGACATTGACCCGACTCTGCCGGGCGCGCTGGATCTGATCTGGCAGCTCCGCCGCCAATTCGTATTTTCACTGGCTCACACAACCTGCGATTACGAATTGGCAAAAGAAGCGTTTTTTGCAGGTGCCGTCAATATTACCCACCTTTTCAACGGGATGACCGGGCTGCACCACCGCGCCCCGGGACTTATCGGGGCTCTGTATGATTTTGCGGAATACGGCGAGATCATCTGCGACGGTGTCCATGTCCATCCGTCCGTGCTCCGTCTGATGTTTTCCGGCTGCCCGGATAAGTTGGTCACCGTTTCCGATTCCATGAGCGCTACCGGGCTTTCGGACGGCGAATACTCATTCGGCGGGCAGGCCGTCACCGTAAAAGACAGCCTTGCGGCTCTCGCGGACGGCACGATCGCAGGTTCCACGTCAAACCTTTTTGACAACATCAGCACACTGATCGCTTCCGGCATTTCCCCGCTGCACGCAATCTCTTCCGTCACGACGAATGCCGCTGCAGCCGCACGCCTTTCCAGATACTACGGTTCCTTCCAGCAGGGGCGCAGCGCTGACTTTTTGATCACCAACTCCGACTACCAGCTTCAGGAAGTATGGATTGACGGTGAGCGTGTTCCCCTTGAAAAATAGCCTTTCTTAAAAAATCGTAAAGCCTCTCGACAACCGCACAAAGGCGATATATAATAGAAGCTATACTGAGTATAAGAAAGGGGTCTACATATGGAAAAATTATTACTGAAAGCGTGCCAGAACGGGCAAAAGGGAGTTGTGCTGTCCTTTCTAAAAAAGGACGGGATCAATGTCAACGCGGTGGATGAAATGGGCTTTTCGCCATTGCATTACGCCTGCAAGCGGGGCTACCGCGATATCGTAAAGCTCCTGATCGACAAGGAGGCGGACGTAAACCAAATTTCAAACGAAAGTGTGACACCTCTACATATGGCAGTGGGATCCGGCAACAAGGAGGTCATCAAACTCCTGACCGACGCAGGCGCGGATATCAATGCGACAGACCGGAACGGCAAAACTTCCCTGATCTACGCGGTAGAGGCGAAAAAAGCGGAAGCAGCAAGATATCTTGTCGAGCTTGGTGCGGATATGTCCATCATGGATAACCAGAACCATACCGCGATCGACTACGCGAACGCGCTCGGCCTTGTACAACTGATCGAGAGCATGTCAAAGGAAAGCGCGGGAAACGCGGATGCCTACGGTAATACCCCCCTCCATCAGGCATGTTACAACGAGCAGGGGGAAGTGGTAAAAGCCATGCTCTCAAAAGGTGATATTGACATCAACGCGCGCAATGACAGCAAACAGACTCCTCTCTATGTTGCCACCGCACAGGACAACCTCCTGATCGCGGAACTCCTTTTGGAGGCAGGTGCGGATACCAATATCAGCGGAAACAACGGCTATGCCCCGCTGCATGTCGCGGCAGGCAATATGAATGAGCGGCTTGTCAAAAAACTTCTTGAGCATGGCGCGAACATCAACGAGCGCGACGAGGAAGGTGAAACTGCACTGATCATTGCGGCACGGCGCGGCAGCAACTACATTGTGGAGGCATTGATCGAGAGGGGTGCGGATGTTACTTACGCCGACCTGTCGGAACACACGGCGCTCTACTACGCGACCGAAGCAGGTTACAACGATATCGTGGAAAAACTTCTCGTCGCTGGTGCAGAAAATTAATATGCGGGAAATCGCCGATAAAAATGTTTCCCGCGCCGGATTTACGCCGCGAAGCGGCATATTCCTTTGCAAATCCGTGTGCCTTTGCCGAAAGCTCTAACACCAGCGCCCGCTGCGCATACCTGTTTACAGGCTTTCGCGGCGGGCGCAAAAATTACGCCTGCTGTTATATGGCAGGTACAAAATCAAAGGGGGATCATGTTATGGATATCAATGAACTGAAAAAAGCACTTGGGGATTCCGTCACGACCAACCAAAGTAAATATATCCCGTGGTGGACCTGCGAGTTTGACGAAAACTTGTACCGTTACCATCTCTATAAACCGGAAGAAATCCAGTCGGTGGAGGATTGTCTGGCAGGCTGCGACAAAGCCGCCCTCAGCGACACCTCCGGGAACGGGGGATTAAGCCTGTTCCACATGCTCGTGTGGTGCAATTTCCACCATGCGGTTGAGAATATCCTAAACAACAAGGATCTGGGCATTGACGTAAATATGACGGACGGCAGGGGCAAGGGGCTCACCCCGCTCATGCTCGCCTGCACCCGTGCCAACTATAACATGGTAAAGCTTCTGCTTGACCACGGCGCAGATGCTGCAGCGGTCAACGCGGCAGGACAGAACTTATGGCATATCCTCGCCTGCCCGCGCCTTGAAAATTTCCAGAACGGCTTTGAGTGCCAGCGCTACAGCATGGATCAGCGCGCGCTGATCGCGGAGCTTCTCACTGACGGCATCAACGACACGGACGCAAACGGCATGACACCTCTTGTCTCCATGATCGAAAACGAAACCACCAATCTTTCCTGGGCATTAACCGAAGTGTTTTTAAAGAAAGGCGCACGGACGGACTACGTTGACGAAAACGGCAATACCCTGCTTTTGATGGCTATCCACAAACACCATATGACAGCGGCACTGCTCCTCGCAAAATGCGGCGATATGATCAATACCCCGAACACCAGCGGGGAGACCCCGATGCAGGCAGCGGTCAAAATTTATAACGAAGGGCTCTGCATGGCGCTAAAGGATGCCGGGGCAAACGAGGATTGCGAGGCAAGCCGCATGAACATAGCAAACTTAAGCCGCGTCACGCACAATGCTTTCGCGAGTTTTTCGGACGACGAGCGGGATAAGATTTCCGTTGCACTCTATCTCGCCAAAAAACTGATCGCGAAGATCGATACGGATGACGATGACGACATGGGGCATCTTGAGGGTATCATGCACAATGCCCTGGTAAACGACAAGAAATGCCAGGTTCTTGACCTGTGCCATGAAGCAGGCATTGATTTCACCACACCAATCCACTCCGGCGGCAGCGTATTCTGCCTGCGCGACAGAATCATTTCCGGCCGGTACGGCATCCATGTCATCAATAAGCTGGTTGAGCTTGGCGTGAATATGAACGAGGCTGTGCTCCGGGGCAGGACACCCGCCAACCTGGTCGCGGCATGCCAGCCAAGGAACATGTTAGGTTCCGGCAAGAAAAAAGACGACTACGCGGAGAGCGCGGCACCATTGTTCTCAAAAGAATCCTGTGAGCAAATTGACAATGACGGGCTTTGCGCCGTACACTGGGCGGCACGCAACGGGCATCTTGAAATGCTTAGGATCATGGCCGAAAAAGGCGTCGACTTAAACATCACACAGGATAAGCCTGCCGAGGCCGGCAATACCCCGCTCCACACAGCCTGCATCTACGGGAACAGTGAAATCGTGAAATTTTTGCAGGAAAACGGCGGCGACAGCTCCCTGGCAAACATCAACGGCGAACTTCCGGCGCACCATGCTGTCTTGAAAAAGAAATACGGCGGCGATTTATCCTCCAAACAAAGAGCCGAAGTCCTGAAAGAACTCAAAACCCTTGACGGCGCAAGAAATGACGGCAAGACCCCGCTCATGCTCTTAATGATGACGGATATCAACACGGCGAACGAACTCCTCCCAATCTTCCTGGAGAAAGGCGTGGATATCAATGCCACGGACAATGTCGGCAACACGGCATTGCTCCTGCATACAAAGACTTTGAATATGTGCTTCAAGGATGTTATCAAGGAGCTCGTGCGCGCAGGCGCGGATGTCAATATGACAGACAATACCGGAAGCACGGCACTGTACTACACGTTAAAATATGGCAATCAGGAGGCAGCCCGCTTCCTGATCAAGAAGGGCGCAGATTACAACCATACAAACAACAAGGGCGAAAGCTGTGTCCAGGTTGCCGTGGAGAAGGGTTACGACACGGTGCTTGAACTGATGACGGATATCCAATAAAAACGAAGCAGCTGCAAATCAATTTTGCAGCTGCTTTTCTTACTTTCTACGTCAGGGTTTCGCCTATTCGTCCGCAAACTCCCTGACCAATTCATAGGAATAATGATAACAGCTGGCAAAGAGTTCCTCCTGATAGCCGTTCTCCAACAGTTCTTCCTGCTCGTCCTCGTCCAAATCCTCCGGCCAGAGGTACTCTTCCTTCAGCATGTCCGAAAGCAGAGGGAGAATCTCGTCCTCATCTCCGCCTTCCGCCATTTTCTCCATATCCTCACAGCATATGACAATAAAAGCAAACAACTCCTCCAATTTCTCCGTCAGCCACACAGCATTTTTGTTTTCCTGCCGTCCTACTGCCTCCCGGTAAATACGCACGAGAAAAATCAGCGCAAAAGGCGTACAGTGCCATAACGTCCCCTGATGTTCGATGCATTGCGCAATCTCCCCAAAAGCGTGTTCCATCCCGTCGCGGTCTGCCATCGCCCCAAGCACCGCAAAATGTTCCGGGAACTCCCCTGCGCACCCGTATGCGGTGCTGAGCTGTCCCCACGGCACGTCCTCCATTTTCAGGCTGTTGATAAATTCTTCATTCTGTCCCATTACTGCTTCTCCTCCATTCCTTTTTACGAAGAATTGGTTTAACTTCAATTCTTCCACTCTATCATAAATACATTTTACGAAGCACTTCTCTTTTTTCCTCCAACTTCTTACCGTAACCATCCAAACGGCTTTTTGAAACTTTAAAAATATTTTCCGCCTTTTGTAATTCAAATTCGTCTTTTCCACATAAAACACGCTTGTAATCCTCTTCTGCTATCAATACCTTTTGCTTCTGCCTCTCGTAAGCCTCTGCTGCTTTTTGAACTTCATCGCGCGCTTTTTTCAATATACGAACTTTTTTCAAATCATACTTATCTTCAATCTCATACCACCTTTTTACACTTAGCCCGCTCCCTTTATACTCCTTGTAATTTTTCTGAAAGCGCATCAGCCAGGAGGAACTTTCCTTCCGAGTCTCTTCATTCCTATAAACCGTTTCTTCCATAGCAGAAATAAAATCTTCCAAACTATCAAATATTGCATAATCTGATCTTGAATTATCATCCCCATACCAGACACCCGGCCGGATCTTATGTACATGTCCCTCTTTGATTTGAAGATTGATCGGCCAGTTTGCCATTCGTCTGGTAATCTCCCACACCTTTTTGAGCCACACATTTTTAATCGTGACAACCCCATCCTCCGACATGTCATAACCAAAAATCAGGTATTCCACATCAAGCATATATGGCTTCTCAATAATCTCGCCTTGATACATGCGAAAATCAGCAATGTCGAAACCCGGACTTGCATTTTTGTTAAATGCTTTTACTTCTAATAAATTTTTTGTTTTATCATCCGGATCCAAATAAAAATCAGGGGGCATCTGAGAATTTTCATTAATGGCATACTCAATCTGATTTTTATCAAACCAGCCCTGAAGCCATTCCTGCATAATATTCCCGACTACATCCCGCTGTTTGACAATAATATTTACTTCCCCAAAAACAAACTTTATCTGCCCTTCCAAAGTGCATATCTTATCTTCCTCTGTGAGTTTTTTATAAACCTGTTGTGCCGTCAGCCGCATTCCCCGTCCCTCCTAAGCTTTTCCGCAATTTTTTCAGCAATCGCTTTTATCACTGGAACACATACCGTGTTCCCCAGCAGGTCGAATGCTTCGCTTTCCCGGATCATCGACAAACTGTAGTCCTCCGGATAGCCACACAGGCGCTGTCCTTCCCGGATGGTAAGCCTGCGTATCCCTTCCCCATCAACAACACCTAACTTTGAAACATCCATCGCAACCAAAGTGGGCGCTAATTCTTTCGGATTCAGGATTTTTGAAAATTCGAACGACAGCTTCCCTGCCACAATATTATATCCTCTTGGCTTCGTCTCATCCGGAATCCTGCGGCCATCTACCACATCCTTCGGGAACTCATAAGTAAGATAACCTTTCTTTTTCAGCTTCTCCAACATATTATGTAAATCTGGCACATCAAAAAAGGTTCTAATCTGTTCTTCTGTCAGTGGCATTCCATCCATCCACTGAATCCCGATTTCCTCTGCCCATTTCTTTTTTCTGCGCTCTTTCAACATCATATTCAACAATTTTCGCTCCGTCTTTGTTGTTCTACCTTTCAAATCAATATCCCATGAATGAATATTATCCGAACCGCCGCGTTTGTCTTTGATCGACTTCCCAACAACTTCATGCGGCGTATAGCGCTTAAAAAGTTTCCTTGTAAATTTACTGTCAACCGTTGGCAAACTGTTCTCCAAAATATCTCCCAGAACCGCTGTTGACTGTTCAAACACTTCAAGGTCTATTTTTTCATTTAACGTACCAACAATATAAACCCTTTTCCTGCTCTGTGCCAAACCAAAATATTGCGAATCTAATACATTATGATTTACCACATAACCCAACTGCTCCAGATGACGAATGATTACATCCAAGGTTCTTCCATTGCAATGATTTACCAGCCCTTCCACATTCTCCAGCAAAAAACCCTTCGCAGGATGTCCCGCTTGGATCTTACTCTGCAATATCCGTTCTATCTCAAAAAACAAAGTACCTCTCGTATCTGCAAAGCCAAGCCCTTTTCCTGCCGTGCTGAATGGCTGGCACGGAAAGCCTGCAAGCAAAAAATCGAAATCAGGGATCATTTCGGATGAAATTTTTGTAATATCACCATAAATCTTTTCATCACCATAATATTCTCGATATGCCTTCAACGCATAATCCTTTATTTCTGAAGTAAATACACACTTTGTCTGTAATCCGTACTTCCCCATCCCCTGCTGAAATCCGAGCCGAATCCCACCCAGACCAGCAAATAAGTCTATTATCTGAACCATATATTTGCCATGCCTTTTCTTTTATATTGAGTTACAGCATATTATACCCTGCCGTTCGGCATATTTCCTCCGGCAAACCAGATCTGGTATAATATGCTACGGCTGTTATGCCATGTTCTCCGAACATGCTGTCTCTCCGCGGATGCACACGGTTCGCCGGGGGGAATTGTCCTCCTTCGTCGGACGGCAAATCAGCGCTGGTATAATATCTGTCGATATTATACCATATCCTTCAAACAGGTTCAACGACATATTTTTCAGTTTCACTCCTTATTCCTTTCCGTATCCGCCACTGTCACCCCCGCCGCCCGATACTCACGGTACTGCCCTTTTGTCTCGCGCTTTACTTCATACAGCGCCTCATCCGCGTGCGCGATCAATTCCGACAGTTCCGTCCCCGCGTCGACCGTCCATGCAAAACCACAGGAAACACCGATCACACGCCTTTCCTGTTCCGACAGGGTGACCGGGTTCGAGGTGAGCGCACCATAGAGCATATCCAGATACCGCCCAAACTCTCCCTTCTCCCCACAGCCGTATATCATCATACAAAACTCATCGCCCGACCGCCTTGCCGTGAGGACATGCTCCTTCGGCAGGGTGCGCAAAACATACGCGAAGCCTTGCAGATACCGATCTCCCGCGTCGTGGCCAAAAGTATCGTTGATGGTCTTGAACGCATCTAAGTCAAGCATTACCGCAGCACAGGACTGCCCTTCCGGCAGCTTGCGCACAATCTCCGCTGCCACCTGCTTAAAATACGGATATTTATACAGACCGGTCAGCGGGTCATGTGTATTCTCATACTGCATCCGCTGTTTTTCCATAATATATTTTGTAGTATCTGTTATTACACCAAGACATCGCTCCTTAGATTGGGACATATGGATGCGGACAAATCTTGTATCGCTGATTTTGTAGATATCCGTCTCACCCGGAACCAACCCCTCCATGACAGCCCGTATGTAGTTTTCAAACAACGAGGAATCCCCGCAGATTTCCTCTGCTGTTTCCCCCTGCATATCAAGCATGTCCTTCAAACCCGAGGTGACAAACAAATGACCCGTCTTGCCCTCATACTCAAACGCCGCCAGAGGTATCCCGCTCAGTTCAATGATCCGGGAAGTCCGCCCGGTAATACTCACGATGCTGTCAACCATCGTATTGATCCCGCTGCTCAACTCCTCAAACTCACGGTTTCCTCCCTGTTTCACCCGGATGTCCAGATTCCCCTGAGTGATTGCCGAGAGATTTTCAATAATCCCATGTATGCCGTCAATCACCTTGCGCCGGACAAGATAATTTAAGCTGACGATGACCACCGCCTCCACAAGCAGCAAATACAGCAATGTAAGCACCACATTAGTCCAGAGTTCCCTGAGCAGAAGCGTTTTCGGCAGAGCCGTACAGATCAGCACATCCTCAAACTGTTTGCTTACCACATACATTTCCTTCCCGTCCCCATCCGTCCGGTATGCGCCCTCCATACAGCCCAAAAGCTCGCCAAGTTGGAAATATTCCCCGCAAAATTCCCTGTCCATCCCGCCGGAATGCCCTAAAATCCTGCCGTTTACGGCATCCAGCACAAACAATTCCTCCCCTTCATCCGTCGGGAATCTGGAAAATATATAATCGTAAGAATTTCTCGCCTGTGCCTCCATCTGCCGAACCGGCTTAAAGCCGACCTGAACAACCTCACTGCCTTCCTTGCTGCATACCCCGACATATTTCATGACCTTACCTTCTGCGGCATTCGGCTGCTCGTCCTGAATCAAGTAAGCATCATCCCCCTCCCTTCCCAAAAGGTCAAGGAACGGCCTTGTCTGCTCATGCTCAGCCATGTCAATACCAACATACTCCGAAACGGAGCCTGCAACAATAATCCCGTTATCATCAATGATATGCAGCTCGTCCACATCCAAAAGTGCCGCAAGATACTGCATTTGGGCAACATCCATAGACAAACCCTCCTGATGTTCCATCATATAAGCTGCTGCCTTCGCCCTCGTAAGGTAATCCATATCCAGATTCTTATTCATCAGTTCCAATTCCATGCGGTTTGTCTCAAGTGTATGGACGACCTGCTCGATCTTTCCACAAAAACTATCATACTGCTCCTTCTCAAGATTATGCAGCGTAAACCCGAAATTAAAGGAAAGAATCAATAAGATTCCCAAAGTCATAATCACCGATGTATATTTAATAAATATTTTCTGCACGCAGACTTTCCTCCAAATATTTATAATGTTTCACACATCTTTAGGGGTGTTTCCCACACCCAAATAATTTTGTCGATTGCAAGGCTGTTATCATTATAAACATTCTAAGGGAATTATCAAGCGGGTGCATCAAAAAAGCTTGGCTGCGTGACAAATAGTCATCTCACAGCCAAGCAGGCATTTTCCTTTTCCCTTAACCTTCTGCAGGTAGCGTCTGCTCCTTCGGATCCTTGGCGTACAAAAGCTTGAGGATGATCGGTGTCAGGATGGAGGATACAATAATCAGAAAGATGACTGCCGTAAAAAACACGGGTGTCATAAGACCCACAGAAAGGCCTTTTTGTGACACGATCAACGCCACCTCACCGCGCGTCATCATGCCGACACCAATCTTTAATGCATCCTTGCCCTTAAATTTACAGAGCCTTGCCACCAGACCACAACCGACAATCTTGGAAACCAGACCGACGAGCACGAAAGCAACCGCGAATAAAAGAATCGCACCGTCAATATTGTCAATGTTCGTCTTCAAACCGATACTCGCAAAAAAGACAGGTCCGAACAGTATGTAAGAACTGGTATCCATTTTCTGCGCAATATAATTGGAATCCCGCAGGCTGCACAGGACGATGCCCGCCACATATGCGCCGGTTATATCGGCAATCCCAAAATACCGTTCCGCTATGTAGGACATTGCGAAGCAGAATGCCAGACCAAGGATCGGGATCCGCCTCGTATGCGGATATTTCGCGTCAAACTTGCGGAACAGGAAATAAAACAGAAAACCAGCCACTACCGCCACTACAAAAAACAATACCGTATTGAGCATTACCTTGCCTGGATTGGAATCCGGGCTTTTAAAGCCGATGACAACGGTCAGTACGATAATGCCGATCACGTCGTCAATAATCGCCGCGCTTAAGATCGTCGTGCCGACTTTCCCCTTAAGCCGCCCCATTTCACGGAGCGATTCGACGGTGATGCTGACGGAAGTTGCCGTCAGGATCGTGCCGATAAACACTGCCTTATAAAATTCCTCGCTCCCCCACGGCGCGGCTCCGTAAAAACCCATGTAAAGCAATGTACCAAAAACAAGAGGGACAAATACGCCCGCGCACGCGATCAGAAACGCGATCGGGCCGGTGCGCACCAGCTCCTTGATATCCGTCTCTAAGCCAGCCGAAAACATCAGAAGGATTACACCGATCTCGGCCATCTGCACGAGGAAATCTGTCTGCCCAACCCAGCCCAATACGCTCGGTCCAATAAGCAGACCCGCAATAATTTCCCCTACGACCTGCGGAGCCTTGCATTTTCTCGCAAGAATGCCAAACAACTTTGCCATTAAAATAATGATGGCAAGATCCTTAAAAACACCATACGCCTCCATAGCTGCCTCCATGTTCCAAAGTATAAAATTTCTATAAACTTGTCGAACCCAGAATCAGATTGTATCACAGTCGGCGGCAAAATGCAAGAGTATGTCTGAAGAAATTGCTGTTCATAAGCACCGCCTGTCAAACCATCCGGCGGGTTATACGCGGATTTGCCAAGGAACTTCCGGATTGCGGTGCAACCCGGAGTTCCCCCCGCTTTCCTAACAGATCTCCGCCCCTGCAGGCATCGGCTTCTCCGGTGCCATCAAAGCCAGTTTGCCGTTTTCATCCTCCGCACATAAAAGCATGCCCTCGGAGAGTACGCCCGCCAGCGTTGCAGGCTTTAAATTCACAAGTACCATCACCTTTTTCCCGACCATTTCCTGGGCGGAATAATGCGCCTTAATACCGGAAACGATCTGTTTGACCTGACTGCCGATCCTTACCTGCGAACAGAGGAGTTTCTTTGACTTTTTAACCTCCTCGCACGCGATGATCTCGCCGACCTGGAACTGGAGCTTTGCGAAATCATCGTACGTGATCTCTGTCTTTGGCTCGATGTCGATGACGGACTGTTCGCCTTCGGTTTCTCCGCCTGGCTGCCCTGATACGGCATTTGCCGTGCTGTTTCCGGAAGCACCTGCCTGAGCCGTTCCCGACACACTGCCCGCCGGATCCTGTCCTGCCGTTCCCTGTGCTTCCTCTGCCGCTGCTTCCGCTTTCTGCGCCTCGGCAACCTTCGCCGCTTTCTCCTGCACTTCCTTCATATCAAGCCTTACAAACAGGATTTCCGGCGCGTCCGTCACCTTCGTCCCGGATACATATCCGCCGAAGTTTTTGCATTCCTCAAGGCTTTTCTTCTCCGCGTGCAGCTGCGCAAGTATCTTTCCTGTGGTTTCCGGCATAAACGGCTCAAGCAGCGCGGCACCGATGGAAATACCCTCCACCAGATTGTAAAGCACAGTCTTCAAGCGCCCCTGCTTCGCCTCATCCTTCGCAAGTGCCCAAGGCATGGTTTCATCAATGTATTTATTGCAGCGTTTAAACAGCGCGAAGATCTCCGTGATCGCGTCCGCCACGCGAAGTTCCTTCATCTTCTCCGCCACACGGTCTGCCGTGCCTACGGCTGCCGCTTTCAGGTCGGCATCAACCTCCTCCGCCGCGCCCGCATCCTCCACCACGCCGCCAAAATACTTGTTTGACATGGAAATCGTGCGGTTCACAAGATTGCCGAGCGTATTCGCGAGGTCGGAGTTGATGCGTTCCGCCATCAGTTCCCAGCTCACCGCGCCGTCGTTGTCAAACGGCATTTCATGGAGCACAAAATACCGCACCGCATCCACGCCGAACAGCTCCGCCAGATCATCCGCGTACAGCACGTTGCCGCGCGATTTGCTCATCTTCACGCTCTTACCGCTCTCGTCCGTGCGAAGCAGCCACGGATGCCCGAAAATCTGCTTCGGAAGCGGCACCTCGAGCGCCATCAGCATGATCGGCCAGTAGATTGTATGGAAGCGGATAATGTCTTTGCCGATCAGGTGCAGGTCGGCAGGCCAATATTTTTTAAACTGCTCCGTGGAAGCGCCGTCCGTGTCGTAGCCGATTCCGGTAATATAGTTTGAGAGTGCGTCAATCCATACATAAACGACATGCTTGTCGTCAAAATCTACCGGGATGCCCCACTTGAACGAGGTGCGCGACACACACAGATCCTGCAGGCCCGGCAGTAGGAAATTGTTCATCATCTCGTTTTTGCGCGATACCGGCTGGATAAATTCCGGGTGTGTGTTAATGTGCTCGATCAGGCGGTCGGCGTACTTGCTCATACGGAAGAAATATGCCTCCTCCTTCGCCGGCTTCACCTCCCTGCCGCAGTCCGGGCATTTGCCGCCCACAAGCTGGGATTCCGTCCAGAAGGATTCGCACGGCGTGCAGTAAAGCCCCTCGTAGGAGCCCTTGTAAATATCGCCCTTATCGTAAAGTTTTTTAAAGATTTTCTGCACCTGCTTCTCATGGTCGGTGTCCGTCGTGCGGATGAAACGGTCGTAGGAGGTGTTCATCAGATCCCATATCTTGCGGATTTCCCCCGCTACGCCGTCGACAAATTCTTTTGGCGTGATGTTTTGCTCCGCCGCTTTCTGCTCGATTTTCTGACCGTGTTCGTCCGTCCCGGTCTGGAAATATACATCGTAGCCCTCCAGACGCTTGTAGCGCGCGATGCTGTCTGCAAGCACCGCCTCGTAAGTGTTGCCAATGTGCGGCTTGCCGGATGTGTAGGCGATGGCCGTTGTGATGTAATAAGGTTTCTTTTCCATAGCTGATCTTTCCTTTCTGGTTTTAGTTCCGCAAGCACCCTGCCGGTACCCAATACCCAGAAGGTATTTTTGTCCGACCCACTCCCAAAAATCCCTCCGGGTTCTGTCCGGGCACTTGCTGTTTTTTCGTTCCGCAAACCCCTCTCCGGTACACCGAAAAAAAGCTCCTGCCTCTATCTTTCCCGATAAAGACAGGAGTTATCTCCCGTGGTACCACTTTATTTCGCACATCCCTCACGGAATGTGCCTCGTCTGCTGCTGTCACCGCTACGCTCTCCCACATTCCCCCTGTGCACTGCACGAAGCATACTATGACCTACAGCATATCGCGCTAACGGGCGCATCCGTCGCAGTCTAAGCCCGCCGGAACATCCATACGCAGCAACCATATCCGGCTTTTCTTTGTCCAAAGCAATCCACTTGCATCCCTGCAAGTCCCCTGCCTGCAATCTCCTCGACTGCGCAGCTCCGGAACCATTTTCCGACGCTTCCCCTTCTCCCGCTCTCAGCAGGACAGCCTTGCTGTCCGCGGAATTCTCTGTAAAAGCTTTCACCCCGTACTCTTTCCTTCCCTGCCTTTTTCCTATTCCCCGCGGAAGCAGCCGCCCCCGCCGTTTTATGATAGCAATATAACATCGGATTCAGGATTTGTCAAGGCAAAACAAAATATTTGCCCGGCATTTTGTACGGGATGCACAAACTGCATGTAAAAGACACCCACACCTGCAAAGATGCCGCATTCACACAGAAAACAGCAACGTCCCGCTCCTGCACTGTTTGCGAAACGGGCGGTCATTATCACGCAGTGCCTCAGCGCAGGGGCAAGGTCAACCGCGAAAGACATAAAGCACAGCCTTTCATGGTGGGGCATTTCCGAAATCAGGATATTTACGGGCAGGCTTATGAATGATATCGTCCGGGAAAACCTCACCGAAAAAAAGCGCACCAAACTTACGGAAAAAATGAAACGGCTGTCAAAAAAACTTGCCGCCACCGGCTACCAAAAACCCGCAAGGACAAAGACCACCCCAAAAGTAAAATTTCTTATCTGCCGTGTAATACAGAAATCATTACATAAAAATAATCCTGAATACCCTGATGGCGTATACTGGGAAAAAATGGGGTGGCTTGACAAAAACAGACCGTGGAAGCACATGGGGATTTAGGCTCACCCCCGCTCCCCAAACCCCTCAAATATTTTTTTCGTGCAGACCGCTATCGCAAGGGAAACACTTCCCGCAAACAATATAACAGCATATTCATACCCTTCACACAAATCAAACAAAACCCCATAGAGCGCATTGCCGAGCGGCTGTGCGCACATGGAAAACATAAGGACTGCGGCAATCACCTTCCCGATCAGCTCCTGCGGTGTTTCCATCTGCATAAAGGACATCATCTGCACGGTAAAAATAGTTGAAAAGAACATAATAATAAAACAGCACAGTGTCATAACCAGATAACAAACCATCCCGGATGCAGAAAATATCTGCGAAACCGCAATCGGGAATACAAAGGCAGCACAAAGAATTAACAGATTCCCGGTCTTTTGAATCTTTAGCTTCTTTACCAGGACTCCCGCGCCAATCCCGCCGGCAAGGCTTCCTGCAGCAAGCGCCCCCTGGGCATATCCATAAAGCTTATTGACATAATCAGAATCATATCCTGCCTTATCAAACATCACCTCCGTCACCAGGTAAGGCAGACCGACAAGAATCATGGCGGAAAGGAAGAGGTTCACCCCGCACACGACGGATACGGTTTTCCCGATTGCGGGCTTATCCCTGCGGATAAACTGGATACTCTCCGCAAAATCCTTTTTTACGATCTTCCATACCCCGCCGCCGGACTCCTGCCTTTGAAACGGAATCTTGATAAACAGTTCCATCACTGCAGACAAAATAAAGCATAGCGTGCAGACCCACAAAACCGGTTTCAGACCGTAATTGCTGTATAAAATCCCGCCAAGGACAGGACCTGAAAGGGCGGCAAGCGAGCTGATAATATTGACCACCGAATTTGCCTCCATAATATGCCCGGTGCTTACCAGTGCCGGGATACTCGCCTGCACAGCCGGCTGGTACGCGCCCGCAATCCCGTACAAAAGCATTAGTGTGACCACAATCAAAAGGATAAGGTTCACTCCACCAGACAATATGGAAAAGGCAGCAATCACCGCAGCCGTGAAAAAATCCAGTATCACCATGATGTTCCGCTTGTTTACCCTGTCCGCGACAATACCGCCGACGGGCGTAAGCAGAATGGCGGGCAGAAACGCGCATGCTGTGACCGTCCCGAAAAGCGTGGAAGAACCTGTCTGGTTTAACAGGTAGAGCGGCAGCGCAAACCGGATGGTCGCATTTCCAAACAGGGAAATAATCTGCCCGATCACCACCAGCGTAAAATTCTTTGAAAATAATTTTTGTTCCATTTTCATCCTCCTTACAGGTTAAAATAATATTCTTCGACTGTCAAAGGAATTTCGGAATCCGCTCCGCTAATTCCTCATACCCCTATCCTGCTATCTCAGCTTGTCAGATGGGGCTTACACCCAACTAAACATAATTGATAGGTTAAACTTCCATCCGATTCAGTCCCCCTTTCCAAAATCCGGTAAATTACCACTGCGGGCAATCCATATGCCAGTGCAGAAGCCAAAACCGCATAATATATAATCTTAAAACCTTACAACAATATTTGACCCAAAACACGAATCCCCCATATCATACCGCACGGCGGTATGTATAATATTTAAAAAATGGTGCTGCAAATAAATATAAACTGCTCCCCGTTTCCTTCCTTTCAGGCAGGCTATTTTCTTTGCAGCATCCTTTTTCCCTATTTGTTTTTCTGATAAATTGCTGAAAGCTCCATAAGGCGCTCCACCATTTCGTCATCCACAATATCCATCCCAAAACCCTGCATCATCTGCCGGAATATCATAAATTTCGCACAGGACTCCTCCGGCGTATTATCAAATATCATCGGATTTGCCCAGATATTCGCAACCAGTATAATCAGTTCCGCCAACTGCTCCGGATAATCGGTCACAATTGTTCCATCATCAATCCCCTGCCGAATAATCGGAAAGATATAATCCGGCGCGACCTCCCGTATTGTATTGCAAAAAATACTGAAAAGTAATTTCGGGTTATCACCAAGGTTGGGAGCCTGGGTAAAGATTTCATCCTGAACCGGTCGAAAGATTGATTCCTTAAAAATGGTCTTCAATTTATCCTTCCCCGTCAAATCAGTGCGGTCACGAACCTCTATCAGCATCCGGTTCGATTCTTCTGTCATCCGGCTGATAACCGCCTCTAAAATATCTTCCTTTGACTTAAAATGATGGTAGATCGCACCCTTGGTCAGCCCGCCCAAATTGTCAATAATATCCTGGATGGACGTGTGCTCAAAGCCCTTTTCTACAAACAGGCGGCAGGCAACGTCAAGAATCAAATTGACGGTTTCCTCCGGGTGCTTATTCCTCGCCATAACGGGATCACCTCCTTCTTACATACTGATGGTATGTTTATGGTATCATACCATTGGTATGTTTGTCAAGACAATTTCAGGATTATATTATTCTCCGCTGCCTTTTCCCTCCGGTTCCATTATCCCGCCATTCTTCCCATCTGCCAGATCCGCGAGCGTGATGCCGTAAAAAAAGTCATGCACCATCCGGTCAAACCGCCTCCACATCGGAAGGGTACTGCACTGTTCCCTGCGCCCGCATGGCTCCGCGTCAGCGCAAAGGCATGCCACACTCGCAAGCGTCCCCTCTGTCAGCTCCAAAATCTCCCCGACCGTGTACTCCTCCGGGCGGCGGGTAAGACGGTAGCCCCCGTTTTTTCCGCGCATTCCTTTCAGGAATTTTTTTGTAATCAAAACTTTCAGTATGATTTCCAGATATTTTTTTGAGATCCCCTGCCTGTTTGCAATCTCCTCCAACGGTATATATCCGTCCACATCCTGCTGTGCAAGGTCTGTCATCACGCGCAGGGCGTATCTTCCCTTCGTCGAAATCAATGTAACTGCCACCTCCATTTTGGATAAACCTATTATAATACAAGCTGAAAGGGAGTATCAAGCAAATTTTATTTCTTTTACCTATTTACCTATTTACCTATTGACAAGATAGGTTTATAGGTGTATGATATCGTCAATCCATTCCCCAAAGACAAATTTATGGATGGATCGTGCGGAACTTAAAAAATCAGGAAAATATTATGGGCGGATATAAATTTGAAACTTTCCAATGCTATGTTGGGCACAAACGGACTGCCCGGCGACCGCGAAGCATTCCCTGTTCTATCACTGCCAATCCGGATCAGGACTTCGCCGAACAGGAACAGATGCCACCGCACCCGCCTAATCAAGACAGCCGTAATCTTCTGACGGCAGAATGTGAGGAAAAATGATTTACGCAGATAACGCAGCGACAACAAAAATGAGCCCGGCTGCCATTCGTGAAATGCTTCCCTATATGGACGAAATCTGGGGAAATCCCTCCAGCCTATATGAAACCGGGCAGAGGGCGGCATCGGCACTGCGGTTCGCAAGGGAGCGCATTGCCGCCTGTATCGGGGCTGCACCCGATGAGATTTATTTCACCTCCGGCGGCAGCGAATCGGACAACCAGGCAATCCTCTCTGCCGCAAAATGGGGGGAACGCAGCGGAAAAAAACACATCATTTCCTCCGCATTTGAGCACCACGCCGTCCTGCATATGCTTGAAAAGCTGGAAAGGGAAGGTTTTGAGATTGACCTGCTTCCCGTCCACGAAAACGGCATGGTTTATCCGAAACAAGTTGCAGATGCCATCCGGGAAGAAACCTGTCTGGTCAGTATCATGTACGCCAACAACGAGATCGGTTCCATCCTTCCCGTCGCAGAAATCGGTGCTGTCTGCCATGAACACCGGATACCGTTCCACACGGACGCTGTGCAGGCTGCCGGGCACATGCCGATCCATGTGCGCACGCAAAACATCGACCTGCTTTCCCTCTCCGCCCACAAATTCCATGGTCCAAAAGGCGTGGGGGTACTTTACGCCAGACGCGGCATCCCACTGACAAACCTGATCGAAGGCGGCGCGCAGGAACGCGGTAAACGCGGCGGGACAGAAAACGTACCCGCTATCATGGGCATGGCCGCTGCTTTGGAAGAAGCCTGCGCAAATATGAAAGAAAATACGGAAAAATTATTGAAACTGCGGGCAGCCTTGATCGACGGTCTTTCCAAGATCCCCCACTCCGCGCTAAATGGTGATGCGCAAAGCCGCCTGCCCGGAAATGTCAGTTTTTGCTTTGAAGGCATTGAGGGCGAGAGCCTCCTGCTTTTGCTGGACGACAGGGGAATCTGCGCCTCCTCCGGTTCCGCCTGCACCTCCGGCGCGCTAGACCCAAGCCATGTCCTGCTCGCCATCGGCAGACCGCATGAGATTGCACACGGCTCCCTACGCCTGTCGCTCAATGCGCAAAACTCGGAGGGGGATGTGGCGCAGATCTTGCAGGCCGTGCCGGAAATTGTCGGATACCTTCGCGAAATGTCACCATTGTGGAAGGACAAACAAAACGGTAAGAAACCTTTTATCCTCTGAAATGGCAGTCGAATTTGAAAAGCATACCGCCGAACTGCACTGGGGAACATTTTCCGGCCGCCTGCGGGCGGAAACTCTTCCTTTCGGGCGCTGGGGCGGGGAAGCAGAATTCAGAATAGGAGAAAAAACAAATGGCACTATACAGCGAAAAAGTTATGGATCATTTCCGGAATCCCCGGAATGTCGGATTTCTTGCTGACGCGGACGGCGTTGGGGAAGTTGGAAATGCAAAATGCGGCGATATCATGAAAGTTTACCTGAAAATTGATAACGATACCGTATCTGACGTAAAATTCGAGACCTTTGGCTGCGGGTCGGCAATCGCCGCAAGCTCTATGGCAACCGAAATGATCAAGGGCAAGCCGCTCCCAGAAGTTTTAAAACTGACCAACAAAGCAGTGGCCGAAGCGCTTGACGGGCTGCCTGCCCACAAATTACACTGTTCTGTTTTGGCGGAGGAAGCAGTCAGGGCAGCAATAAAAGATTACTATGATAAAAATGGTGTGGAATATGACCAAAGCCAATTTCCGGACTGTGCTTCCTGCCACATATGTGGGGAGTGACGGAAATTATCCCCCTGCGCCCAGAATGCTGCTATTTTCAAATACTGGCACATCGCGTTTGCAGCCTGGAGTGCATTATCTTAACTGTAAGCAACACCTATATTGACGCAGGAGGATATGCACATGAATGATTACAGCAAAATCACAGCCCTTTACTCCCGCCTATCCGTGGGGGACGAGGACAGGGACGGCGGCGAGAGCAACTCCATACAGAACCAGAAGAAATTTCCGGAAAGCTATGCCAGACAGCTAAAATTAGCCAATATCCGGCACTACATTGACGATGACGAAAGCGGCAGGTTTTTTGACCGCTCCGCTTATTCCCGCATGATAGAGGACGTGGAAAACGGCAAAATCGGCGTGTGCATTATGAAAGACATGACCCGCTGGGGGCGCGACTATCTCCAAGTGGGAAACGCTATGGAGATTTTCCGCAGAAACAACGTGCGCTTTATCGCGGTAAACAACGGGATAGACAGCGAAAAGCCCGACACGTTGGAGTTTGCGCCGTTCATCAACATCATGTCAGAATGGTACGCAAGGGACATCAGCAAGAAAGTAAAAACGGGTATCCGCACAAAGGGGACGAGCGGCAAGCCAATCGCAACCGAAGCCCCCTACGGATATGTCAAAGACCCCGACAACAAAGATTTTTGGATAATTGATGAAGAAGCAGCCAAAGTTGTCCGCTTGATTTTCCGCCTGTTTCTGAACGGGAAGAACCGAAACCAAATCGCCGTATATCTGAAAAATGAGCAAATCCCAACGCCCACATTCTACATGAAAGACCGTGGGCGGGGGACGGCAAAAAGCAAGCCGCTGAACGAGGACAACCGTTACAAATGGAACAAAGCCACGCTGACCCATATCCTCACGCGGCAGGAGTATTGCGGCGACGTTGTAAACTTCAAGACCACAAAACATTTCCGTGACAAACGAAACCACTATGTAGACCGAAGCCAGTGGCAGATTACCGAAAATGTCCATGCGCCGGTTATCGACCGCGCCGATTTTGAAAACGTACAGCAGATTTTGGAAAATGCGCCCGTCAAGCGACCAAACGGGGACGGGGAAATCCACCCTTTGTCGGGCTTGCTTTTCTGTAAGGACTGCGGCGCAAAAATGCACATACGGATAGATTACAGGAACGGCGGCAAACGGCACGTTGCCTTTTGCAGTGAGTACCACAAGGGGAAAGCCAGAAACCCGAAGTGCCATTCCCCGCACATCATGGACGCGGATTTACTCATGCAGACCGTTGCGGACGTGCTGAAAAAAATCGCGGAATACTCCATCAGCAACAGGGCAGATTTTGAAGCCTTAGTGAAAAAGAGCCTTGACGTACAGCAGACCGACAGGACGAAGAAACAGCAGAAGCGTGTCCCGCAAATCCGGGCGCGGCTTGAACAAATCGAAAAGGTTCTGGATAAGCTGTACGAGGACAACGCACTGGGCGCTATCCCGCAAGACCGCTATGAGCAAATGTCACAGAAGTATTCGGAAGAATATTATACGCTGAAAGAGGAACTTGCGGAAATCAAAGAGCAGTTGTCCGCTTCCCTGAACGCGGGAGGGCGGGCGCAGAGGTTTGTGAAGCTGACAGAACGGTATGCCGACTTTGCCGAACTCACCCCCGCTATTCTCAACGAGTTTATCAGCAAAATCGAAGTGCATGAGCGCGACCAGAAACGGGCGAGATACGCCATTCAGCATATCGGGATATACTTCAACCATATCGGCAAATTTGAGAACGAACTGACACAGCTTGCAGAGCCGACAGAGCAGGAAATCAAAAAAATGCGGGAGGAAATCGAAGAAGCGAAAAAGGAAAAGAGCCGCGCCTACCACCGGGAATATTCCAGAGCCTACCGCGCCAGAAACCGCGAACAGCAACGGGAGTACAACCGTATCAAAGCGCGAGAATATCGGGCGAGGAAAAAGGCGCAAGCCGCCGCCACCGCACAGTAAAACAGCTAAACCGAATAACCGACAGCAGAGAGGGATTTTCCAATTACGGGAAATCCCTTTTCCGCGCCCAAAGAAAGGAGCGACCCATTGACAGAAA
>CAMRSM010000010.1 GCA_947053345.1 uncultured Lachnospiraceae bacterium | reverse complement strand
CCCGGTTCTTTCGACGGGTCGTCCTTATCCGGTTTCTTCGTCGGGGTCGGCTCCTCCCCGCCCGGTTCTTTCGACGGGTCGTCCTTATCCGGTTTCTTCGTCGGGGTCGGCTCCTTCCCGCCCGGCTCTTTCGACGGGTCGTCTTTATCCGGTTTCTTTGTCGGGGTCGGCTCAGCCGCATCCGGTTCTTTGGTCGGATTCGAATCTTCCGGCATCTGCGTCGGGGAAATCTCTGCGCTCACCGTGGGGGTCGGGGTTGGATGAACCTCACTGTCCGGTTCCGGAGCCTGTGTCGGTTCACCGTCCGCATCCGGGATTTCGTCCCCTGAAACATCTCCCGGTATTCCTGCAGCCCCGTCCGTACCCGGATCGGTCAGATCCGCGCCGCCATAACCAATATCCCCATCCGCGGCTTCCGCCGCATATGTACTCATCGTTGCACCCGTCGGCAGCCCCCCCGCCAGCATCGCAGCAATCAGCAGGGTACATATCCGCCCCGGCATTTTCCTGCGTGTGCCATTCTTTCTTTCTTTCATCAAATCTTTTCTTTCCATCAATGAATTACCTCACTTCCACTTACCCTACAACTAAGATACTTTGTTGTCCTGTCCGGCAAAAAATCAGGCATTGCGCCATTTCCTTGATCGAATCCCCTGCCATGTATGCACATGATTATGTCACGCCATATTTTGGAAATAAAAACCAATCTTTTCAGCTTTTCTTTCCGAAATCAGCGCACAGGCACAATATAGCGCCCAAATGTGTTAAAAATAAGGCATTCTCCAAGTTTTATAAATATTGCAAAGCCTTTCCAATCATGTTAAAATGAGATATCAGGCGCTTTTTGCGCACAGCAGATGAAGGGAGGGGCATCCGCATGCCAAAACAGTACCGTGTCAAATGCCACGAAACCGATTCCGCCTGCCGCGGAACCGTAAAATTTAACAATTCCACTTTTGCCGTGGACGGGCTTTTGCCCGGCGAAACTGCAACCATCGAACTGGTTTACGGTAAGGACCGCAAAAGCAACACCGCAAAACTTGCCACACTGGAGACCACCTCGCCGGAACGACGGGAACCATTCTGCACGAAATTCACCCGCTGCGGCGGGTGCAGCTTGCAGTACACTTCTTACGAAAACCAACTTGCCATGAAACAGGCTTCCGCCGCAAAACTTCTTGGTGGTTTTGGCACGGTTTCCGACATCATCGGCATGAAGAACCCCTTCCACTACCGCCACAAGATCCATGCCTCCTTCTGCCGCACCCGCCGCGGCATGGAACTTGGCATTTACGAGGAAAATACCCACAAAGTCGTGTCTGTCCCGGACTGCGCCATCCAAAACCAGACCGCCAACCAAATCCTGCACACCATCCGCAGGCTCGCCACCGAATTCCGCCTTCCTGCCTACAACGAAGACACCGGGAAGGGACTTCTGCGCCATGTCCTAATTCGCTGCGGCTATGCCACCCGCCAGATCATGGCGGTACTTGTGCTCGGCCAGTCCGAATTTCCGGGGCGCAGCAATTTTATAAGAAAATTGCGCGCCGCCCACCCGGAAATCACAACGATCGTCCAAAGCATCAATAATAAAAAGACCAGCATGGTACTCGGCGAGCAGGAAACCGTCCTGTTTGGGGAGGGCTATATTGAAGACATTCTCTGCGGGCTGCATTTCCGCATTTCCCCCAAATCCTTCTACCAGGTCAATCCGGAGCAGACAGAAGTACTCTACCGAACCGCGATTGATTTCGCAGGATTGACCGGAAAAGAAACTTTGCTTGACGCTTACTGCGGAACCGGGACAATCGGCCTGATCGCCGCCGCAAAAGCCGCGAAAGTGATCGGTGTGGAAAGCAATGCCGCTGCCGTGCGGGATGCGCGGGCGAATGCGCAGGCAAACGGGGTGAAAAATGCAGAGTTCGTGCAGGCGGACGCGACGGAATTTATACGGGATATGGTGATGGGCAAGGATGCGGGCCGGAAGGCAAACCACCCGGATATCGTGATCTTGGATCCGCCCAGAGCCGGGGCGACACAACGCTTTTTAAGGGCAGTCGTGACGGCCGCCCCACGGCGTGTGGTCTATGTTTCGTGTAATATGGAGACGCTGGCAAGGGATCTGAATGTGTTTGTAAAGGGCGGGTATCGTGCGGAGAGGATACAGCCGGTGGATTTGTTTCCGTGGACGGGACATGTGGAGACGGTTGTCCTACTTTCCAAAGTGGAAATTAACCCGTAAAAGATCCGGGTTACATTTTCTTCGGATAATATGGATATGCCTGAATTTTAACTTTATTTTTCATCCAGATCTGAAAACATATTTGAAAACGGTAACTGAATATAAACCACCGGATTGATGTTATCCCTCCGATCAAAAAGCAGGATAGACCGGATTTCCTATTATGGAAGCATCATTCCCGCCTTATTCACCATAAAAACGGAGGTGCTTTGTGTGGAAACAATCAATATTTACGGCGGCAATCGTTTGGCCAAACCCACAAAAATCAGAGAAGCCTGTCGCGGCATCGTGGTGAAGGAAGGAAATATTCTGCTTTCCTATGAACCAAAAAGCGATCAATGGATGATTCCCGGCGGTGGTGTGGAAGCAGATGAAGGCTATGAATCCTGCTGCATCCGGGAATTGGCGGAGGAAACCGGTTTTCTTGTGAAACCGCTTTTCTGCTACCTTACAATCAATGAATATTATAAAGGCTATTTGTACCCCAGCCGCTATTTTATCTGCAAAGTTGTCGGGCAGACGGAACGCTCGCTGACCGAACGTGAGGTGGAAGAAGGTCTGGAACCCCGGTGGATTCCGGTGGATGAAGCCATCAAAATTTTCTCCAGGCATCAAGACCACTCCCTTATTGAAACGAAGCGTGGGATGTATCTTCGGGAGTTCAGGGCACTGACAGCGTACTGCAATGCCGGAGCGGAGCTTTTAGATCTTGCCATGAAGCACATCTATGGCAACGGTGTGCCGGAGGACAATGAATTGGCAGCGGAATTATTGATTCAGGCTTATGAGCTTGGTCATGTGGAAGCTACTTACAGTTTGGGTATCTGCTATCACTATGGTTACGGCGTTACCGTGGATTTGGCGAAAGCCTATGATCTGTATTTTGAAGCTGCAAGCGCCGGTTATGGTAAGGGCATGGAGCTGGTGGGCAGATTCTATAACCAGGGGATCTATGTTAAGAAAGATCGAACGAAAGCAGAATATTGGTTAAAAAAAGCCATGGAAAGTTCCGAACCCGATGTGGTGGAAGAAGCAAGGAAAGAACTGGAAAACAATAGGGAAAGCAAGTAAAATAGCAAAGCATTGCGGGGAAGTATATGCCTGCTATGCGGGATGCGCACCGTACATATCAATGAGTAAAACTTTCATTTCTTTTGTTTGGATCCCGACATAAAAACGGCTTCCGGGCGGACAATCTGTCCGTTTCCGAAAGCCGTTTTTTCAGAGCCACCGCCATACTTCCACAATTTTTTACCGAATTTTAACCTTCCCCTGTACTGTTCCATAAAAGGCCGGAAAACAGGCTTTTGTATATTATGTGTTCTGGTTTCAATTTATTTTTATTATTGGAGGAATTTTAAAATAATCATCATTGATCATCTCGAACTCACCGTCATATTCCCGTGTCTCGAAAGTGAATGTTTTCTTCCCATTTTTGTCCAGAAGTGTTACTGTTTTTGCCACGTCTTGAATTTCACCGTCGAACGTTACCTCTGCGCATTGAAACACGCAGTCATGATATTCAAGTAAACTTCCGTCTTGCAATACGTTCGTTGCTCCGAATTTATTTGCTTCTAAACGGTTGAATTTTTTCCCAAAAAAATTTTTTTCTGATTCATGAGGATCACCAAATCTGTTCAATTCTTCCTCTGTGTATGTGTAATGCACGAATCCGTTTACTTCCACTAGCCATTGAAGGTTGTTTCCAAAATCTTTTAGAATGTCGTCTATCACTGACCATCCTTCCTTATTTTGTACGACTTTCGTCAATACGTACATCCTGTGGTCTTTCCCTGTGTAACGTTCATCGAAACTTGAATCGACGTACCATTGATGTGCTGGGTCTTCTACTGTACTAATTTTGATATGATATGTCGTTATGTCATTACCATACATTATTGGTGTTGAAATGTCATATGTTAAATAATTGTTCTTTTCCCAGTCGTCCTGTGCTTCCTGTAAGCTTCCCCACACTCTCTTGACCTTTTCTTTTACCTTGATTACGTCAGTTTTCTTCGGTAAGTCTGAAATTTTGACTAGATATACAGGTGTTTTCTCTCCGTCTACCCACCTGGCACCGTCAAACCTGTACCCTGTTGCGTTCATCAACGTTTCTGCGTCGTATCCTTTCTCTGTCAGTCCCTTTTCGTTCAATACGCCGGCTTTCTTTAAAGCGCCGGTAAGTGACGATGGGTCCACGAAGAAAACGTTGGAGGATCTGTACCCAGTGGAAGAAGTTTTGACCCTTTTCCACGTCAACTTACCGTCCTTTTCCACCCTTTGATACTTCGTCATTCGTAACGTAATACATGGCTCATTGCATGATAACTGTCTCTTGTACCCAGTCTTATTCTCCAACTTGTCCATATACACCCATTTCGCCACGTAAACAGTCTCACCTTCCAAGTATCCAGGGCCGTAAGACGTGATTTCGTCCACCTGCTCCTGCTTCCAAGAATCAGCCTTGACTGATCCATTGTTGCATAGAAAAACGAACATAACGGCCATCAATAACGAAAATGTAACTTTTTTCATACACGACACCCCTTTCAATGCCCATGGGTCACGTCCTAACCCATGGGCTAAAATATGTCAATATGTTCCACTGACAGTTTTCACGTCATATTCACCGTATAAAATCGGCTGTTTGAACCTTCCATGAATTACGTATGGTGTGGTGAGGTATCCGTTCCACTCTTTGGTCAACTCGGAAAGTTTCCCGTCAAACCGCATGGAGCGCACGCGTCTTCTGCCCGGCGATTTGAATTTTCCGGTCAGCCAGTCATAAAGAGTTTTTTATAATGAACCCTTCTGGTAAAATACCGTTTCCTCGTCCCTGTTTTTCTCTATATATCCGATTTTTTTATAAAAGTCATTCGTTCTCCGGTTCCATATAGGAGTATCCAAACACCACATCGTAACATTCGGATCCATTGCTTCGATCTGTTCCATCAACGCAATCCCATACCCTCTCCGAAACAGATCAGGCGATATAAAAATCCTTCCAACATACATAAATGCAGGGTTATTCTCATCTCCGAACAAAATAGCTCCCCCTACAATCGTATCTTCCACTATCGCAGTGAATAAATGTCCCTGATCCATCATATCAGTATGCCATCCCACAGAGTCATACTCCGGCGGACCGCCTGCAGATGAAGCTCCAACGGTAATATCACTATCGAAAGCTGCCTTTGATATGTCAACCAGGGTCGGTATCTGGTCTTTCGTTGTTTTTGTAAGTATCAGCATTGATCTTGTGGCCTCCTTATCCTAATTCCTGTTTGCATTCTTGCTTCACTCATTATATCGTGCAAATGTAAAAAAAACAACATTCCGCGTACAAATTATTATATCTTCCGAACCATGGGGTGGCCATCTATTCGCCTGCCCTTTGGGAAATCCGCCATAACTATAGCAGAAAGGGCAAACCTGCCAGCCACAAAGGTATTTTGTAATTTCCGGTATCTTCACGAATATGAAAGATCATGGCATTGGTAAGGCTTACACTCCGCAACAGCACGCTTCAGAGCCCTGCATGACCACAGTCACAGTTTTTACCGCGAACCGCTTGAGCCGGCTGCCAGGGAAAAAGCGTGGACAGAACCAGAATTCTGCCCTTGCAAAGGCGATGATCGCCAAAACCGGCTTAGAAAGCGTTTGAGCTGTGCATTGCGTAATCAATGCAGCCATGCTATAATAAATAACGGTAAACGAAAGAAACAAAGGCGGCATTTCCCTCATGGAATATGCTGTAATCGTGATATGTTGTATGCTGAAACAATAGCAAATATTCTTGGTCTGACAGCGGAGCTTGACCATAGAAAACAAGGAGCCGGGAAGTTGCTTGTGGAGGAAGCGGAGCGTTGGGCAACAAACCATGATATCCATGCGATAAGGCTGAACTCCGGGATGTCCCGAAAGGAAGCGCATATATTTTACCGGAATATGGGGTATGTGGATAGACAGACCAGAAACGGTTTATGAAAATGATATGACTGTCGTGAAAATAGTTCTGATTTTTCCATAAAAGTATTGAAAATATCTTCTCAATATCCAAACAACTTCACAAAAGTCCCAAATTTCGTCAAAGTAGGGTGCAGCCATATTGCATTATCATGTAATAATACCTAAAATCTTTTATAAGCCATGAATGCAAACCATTTTGTACATGTTTTACTTTAAAGCACACTCCTCTCGAAAGGAAAACAATCGAATGGCAAGAAGAAAAAAGCAGAACAAAGAAATAGTCCATACACTGATAAATATATCCAGCAACACAAATAAAACCAATAAAATATTGCAAGATATAAAGAAAGAGGGAGAGCAGACCAACGACCAGGTACAAAATATTATATACAGCCAAAATGAAATTATTAAAATTTTAAAGTCACCAGTTACAATTATACTTAGCGTCGTCGCGATTGCAGTCACTGTTTGGGGTACTCTTTACAGTGTTCATAACAGCAATGATAATTCTGCATCCACCCCCGCCCCTGATAACCCCGAAATAGCGGAACAAACATATGAACTTTATTTATACTCTGAATATAGTAAAATTACAATATACGGAGAAACAAACATAACTGCAACTTTAAATTTTGATACCGACTATGTCACAGTAACCGCTCACCTTGCCTCCGGGAAAACAGACACTTTAAGCATGAACAGAAAAAATTCCGAAGAATGGGAGTTAAAAGTCATTTTTAATGAACCCGGAACACACGAGATTGTCGCGGAGACAAAAACCCCGGACGGTGATATCCTGAACAAATCAATAAAAGTTGAAGTAATTCCAATGAACATAAATCTTGATCAACTTTTCAACTTCACATATTGAAATGTCGTCCGATGTTTATCAAACATCTCAAAAACGATATTGATACGATTAGCGAATAATGCATTTTACAAAAATAAAAAAGAAAAGAGAAAATTATGGATTCCTTGCTAAGTGAAATATTTTCAAATATTATAACTTATGAAATTATTACCAACATACTAAAAGTTACAATCGGTGCCGAATTGTGTTTCGGGGCATTAAAATGGCGAAAAGGCGCACTGACAACAACAGCTATGGGATGGGGGTTCGTCCTGGGCGTTTTAGCGGCAATGGCCTTTAGTGACCAATTCGGCGATGGTAGCGGACTTATCTTTATATTGTTAGGCATAATCATTTTACCTATCTTAACTTATACTGTTCCTGGTGTCAACCGCTTTGTTCTTGGTTTTCTTGTCAGCAGTAAATTAGCCTTTATGTTTACTACCGTTTTAGCGAAAGAAGGGGAAATGGATTGGATCACCGCATTTATCATGCCTCTTATTATGGGAGCGATAGTTGGATTAATACTGATGATGTGGATTGAAATGCGCGTAAGTGCATTCGTTCTTGCATGTACCTTTTTAGGTGCTAGCGAAA
Source organism: uncultured Lachnospiraceae bacterium (assembly GCA_947053345.1). Lineage (GTDB taxonomy): Bacteria > Bacillota > Clostridia > Lachnospirales > Lachnospiraceae > RGIG4057. Next base: position 105,564 of record CAMRSM010000010.1, on the reverse strand, counting down.
TCGCACCTGTTGTTTCCGAAATAATCAACAAAGTACTTTTTTCTTTGACAGGAGACCTCAGTCTCATACTAGACCCCACTGATCTATTTTTTTCTTTACTCAAAGTAGAGTTAACAGATGAATGGGCATTAGCTGCAATGATTATTTTAATGATTTTTGGTATTCGCAAACAGATTAATAGTCTAAAAGAGCATGACATTCCTTTGGACACTCCGCTAATCGGGTTTGAATCACCATATGATAAAAATGGAGTAATATACACGAAAGACGGTCCTGTCGATACGATGTAGGAAATATCGAACAGCCTTAGAATGTTTTCTATTTAACATTACCAGAAAGCAACAACAGCATTTTACACTTAATAACTCATGAAAAGTCAGTATTTACAACGGTTTCCAATGTTTGATGATTTTAAACAAATCAGAGGAAATGTTTTTTACCAAATGAATATTTAAGTTTTGCCTCTTCCTCCACTGCAAAGTATGGTATATCCATATTGTTTTTCCCAGTTTTTATCTCACAAAATACAAGTATACTAAGTCAAAAAATCAATTAACAAGGAGGATTTTATGAAAAAAAGAACTGCATTTACTCTAATGGTTTTACTGATATTAAACATTTTGAATGTGTCAATCTTAGCCGCTATACCTCCGGGTTGTACATCAACAGACCTAAATGCCTCTTATGTTGCTCAGGCCAAAGATAATTGGTGTTGGGCAGCAAGTGCAGAAAACGCAATTATTTGGGAAAACACTGGAAGCACACTAACACGTACTCAATATGATGCTGTATGGTATCTAAAGGGATCTCCTTGGAATCCTCACCCGGATATTGCAGGAAGTATTTATGATTCACAAAAAGCAGCGGAGTATATAAGTTCAAACACAATAGCATATACCGCTTCCGAAACAAAAGAATCATATTCCTTTTTATGCGAAGAAATATTTGAATCACATCCTGTCATCGTTGGTGCAGGCTATTATACTTCATCAGGCATACGGAATGGTGGACATGCCACGCTAATCACAGGTTGGAGTACTGCGTCCGGGAAAAATTATTTAACATATTTTGACTCAGCAACTAATACTTATGAAACATGTACATATAACGCCTTTTGTGACGGTACATACAATAACAGAAAGTATGACCAAACATGTCACGTCACCAAACCTACAAAATAACCATTTCCATAACATAAGGAGGTCAATATGAAACGCATTTCCATCTTTATACTCGCCATCACCGCCCTCATCACCTCCATGCTGCAACCACTCTCAAAAACAGCGGCTTCACAAAATGACGGGATGACCCTCGACGACATCCTCGCAACAGAGCAGGAAAAAAACAACAAATATCTTCCCCAGATCGAAGAACAAATGTCACAGTTCATCGCGGCACAAAATTCCGAAAACAGTATGAACACAGCATCTTCCACGGGCAGCGGGGAGCTGCTCACATCCTATGACCTTTCCGGCCTGTACCAAGTATACATCATGGATCATCTTTTTATAACTGCCGTGAAAGAAACCGGTTCTTTTGCAGATGCCATTACCGGGGATATCCAGTGGAAAATCCCAATCCAGACAAACAACGGCAACATCGGCTTAGCAACCATGTACGAAAAAGACGGCAAGCTCTATCATGTCGGCAACACCATCGGTGAAGCGGCACAGACATGGATGATCACGGAAGAAGCCATCCGCAATGCCATAGCAGAGGCGGATCTGGCCGATAATGCATTCCTTTCCATGCAGCTTGCCCACTCCTATCTTTATAACACCACTTTTGTTTACCTGACAACAACAGAAAGCGAATACCTGGTCCCGTTCAGTTATTATGCTGAGCAAATCCGTTTGGAAAACGGGAAGCTGTATACCGTATCCGAGATCATCGATATTTTTGACTCCTACTTTGACGAACAACAGCTCATCGACAATCCAAACAGCAACGGGGGAGCTCCTTTCCGGCAACAACCACGGATTCTCTCCGGACAGGATGAAGCACCAAAAACAACCATTCCCGTCACGACCGCGGTTCTCGTCATTTTAGTCTCCGTGGTGGGGATTCTGCTTTTGGTAAGATATATGAAAAAACAGGCAGGATGAACCTCCGGTTCCGGTTCGGTCATCATACCCGCATAAATCACCATATCCATAAAAACATCATATCCATAAAAAATCCTCCGAATCATGACAAACGGGAGACCGAAAATCTCATCCATTTTCCGGTCTCCCAAATCTGTCCCCTCCTTCACGCCTCCCCTGCCGCATTCTTCTCAGATGCACTCCCTTCTGCCGCATTCTCCCCGGGCGCGCTCCCTCCCGCCGACAACAGCGCCTCCGTCGTCGCAAGAACCACCCGCAGCTGCTCCTTGCTGCAGCGGGCCAACAAGCGTTCCAGCTGCTGGTACACATCATCCGTCCGATCCCGCTCCGGGTAAACCACCGCATCCGCCGACAGGTTAAAATAGCGGATTACCCTCTCAAACACTTCGTAGCTCGGATAATTCCGAAACCGCTCAAGATCTTTTAAATACGACAATGAAATGTCCAAATTCTCGGCAAGCTCGGCCTGCGTGAGCCGCTTATCCATTCTCGCGTTCTTTAATACCGTCCCAAATTGATTTGGACGAAAATACATAACTTCACCTCCATGTGTCATTGTCAGCCAAATCCGGCCCTGTATTTTCCGGTCATTCTGAAATTGTAAAAACTCATTGTGCATATTATACTTTTGTCCGACAAAAAGTTCCATGCTGTTTGCGGAATACGGAACCAAAAAATCCATTGACACATACTCTGCCATCTGTTACAATACAAACGATAATAAAAATATCCCTAAGGAGACTAATTTATGTCGAGCATTGTAAGAGTTGAGGTAACCGCAAACGAAATAGCGATCACGCAGCTCTGGCAGTCCATATTCGGATGCGCATAAAACCAAATGCGCACCAAAGGTGAAACACATGGCTTATTCGGGCAATTCTTCCCCGCAGGGAGTGATCCTGCGAGGTTTGGTTTTGTTTGCCACGATTTGAAGCACCAAACCTTCCTGCCCGGCAGGAACATGGACAAAAGGAGAACTGCGTCTGCCTTACAAGTGCTTGGAAACCCATATGAGATACAACTGCGGAAGGCTTTCGGGCGGGCAGTCTGCTCCCCCTGCAGCCTTTTTCTTATGCCCGGACAATCCCGGTATCCGGCGATGCAAAAAAGTGCGGGGGTGCGCAGATTTACTTTACACGCTCTCCCCACTCCCCTTTTCCGCTGCCCATCCCTTCCGTCCCGCTCTCCGCGCCCACACACGGCTGCAAGACCCGGATTTTTATGTATCACTGCAAGCACAGCTTTCATGCTGTGTTTTTTTGTGCGAAAATACAGCATGGAGTTTTTCAAGGCTTCGTTCAAACAGCATTTTGCGTCATCGCGGCGCGGCGCGCCTTTTCGCGCATGGCGGCAACGTGCATTTTCCACCCCTGCAGCAATGGCGGCAATACTTTTAAAACCGCCCGGAAACTTCTTTTGCAAAAGCGGACGACCGCATTCCGGCACGTACATATGCACAATGTACCGCCACAAAATCACAATACCGAAAGCAGGAAACCATGAAACTCCTGCGGAAAGGATTCCCATGAATATCATCGAAGCAAAAAACCTTACAAAAACCTACCGCCGTTTCCTCAAGCCGGAAGGCCTGCGCGGCAGCATAAAAAGCCTTTGGCGGCGGGAATACATACAAAAAGACGCAGTCAGCTCCTTAAACCTGTCCGTTGCAGAGGGAGAATTGATCGGTCTGATCGGGCCAAACGGTGCCGGGAAAACCACCCTGACCAAAATGTTCACCGGGATCATCGCGCCGACCTCGGGAGAGCTCTCGGTGCTTGGATATTACCCGAATGACCTGAAAAATGAATTTAAACAGCAATACGCGGTTGTCATGGGTCAGAAAAGCCAGCTGTTTTTCGAACTGACCGCAAACGATACCCTGCATCTGTTCAAGGAAATCTACGGACTTTCCGAAAGTACATTCCGCGAAACAAAGGATTATTTCACAAATCTATTTCAGGTTCGGCATCTGATGGACGTACAGGTGCGCACCCTCTCGCTCGGCGAGCGCATGAAAATGGAACTGATCGTTGCCCTGCTGCACAATCCGCGCATTCTCTTCCTGGACGAACCCACCATCGGGCTGGATGCGATCGCCTCACGGCAGATCCGCACGTTCCTCCGGCAGGTAAACAGGGAGCGCGGCACAACCATCCTCCTGACCTCGCACTACATGGAAGATATCAAAGCCCTGTGCCCGCGCTGTGTCGTCATCAACCACGGAAAGAAAATTTACGACGGCAGCACGGAGACCCTCTTTGAAAATTATCAGCAAAACAAGCGGATATCGGCAACCTTTCCACAGCCGCCCACAGACCTTTCCCTCCCGGACGGCGCACAGATCATCGAACAAACGCCATATAAGCTTGTCTTCCAGACCCCAAAGGAATCCGTCGCCTCCGTCCTCACCGACCTGATGCAGCACAATCCTGCAGACATTTCTGTCGAGGAGGAAGAAATCGGCGCACTCGTCGAGCGAATCTATGAAGAAAACAAAACCGTATAAAGAAACTTCACATGCGGAACCAAAAAACAGCATGTGCCCTCCCACTGGGTACTGGGAGGGCATATGCGGAATTAAATATAGGAGGTCAAGATGAAACCGTTTATACCAAAAAATCCCCGTTTCAGAAAATACCGGGAAATATCCGCCATCTACCTGAAATCACAGCTTGCATGGCGCGCCGATGCCGTATTCCAAATGCTGTTTACCGTGACAAAAATCCTCTTTGCTTACCTGCTCTGGGGCATGGTCTTTTCCCAGCGGGACACCGTATCCGGCTTTACCCTTGACGGCATGCTCTCCTACTACATTATCAGCTCCTTCCTCTCGCAGCTGGAACTTTCGGACGGTGTCTCCGGCGAAGTCAGCGAGCGGATCCGCAACGGAACCTTTTCCAAGTACATGGTGCTTCCGGTCAATATCCCAGGGTATTTCACGGCAATGGAAGCAGGCTGCGTGCTGTTTTACTTAGGCTTTGACCTTGCCGCGGCACTGATCTGGATCTTTATTTTCCGGATCCGTTTTGTCTTTACCCACAGCCCGCTTATCATCCTCTGCGCGCTGCTTATGATCATCCTCGGGCTTCTTTTTATGGTACAGCTCAATTATTATCTCGGGCTGCTGACCTTAAAATACGAAGAGATCGGCACATTCCTGATGATAAAAAGCAATCTGGTCGCGCTGATCACCGGGAGCATCGTGCCGCTTGCACTGTTCCCGGAAGCGGTATTGCGGGGCATGAAACTGCTGCCCTTCTACTACATCACCTACCTCCCCTCCATGCTGCTCACCGGGCGGTGCCGGGAGGAAGCCGTCACCGGGATTTTGATCCTGTGCCTCTGGTGTCTGGCGCTCGGGGGATTGATCCGCATCACATGGAAAAAATATCGGGTCAAATATGACGGAGCCGGGATTTGACCGGCCTTTCAGCCGGCGGGAATGAATCTTTACGGTGCCCGGAAGAAATGCGGGCCAAACCGGCATTTCTCCCCTCCCAACCGTTAAAAAGTAAAACGAAAGGAATCCAGCCATGTTAGCACAACACAAAAAAAATATCAGAGTCATCAAAGAATTGATCCGCCTCCGCTTCCAGAAGATCATGCTATTCCGCTTAAGCTTCTTTGGCCCGTTTTTTGTGGACGGAAGCTTATTTGCCGTTCAGCTCCTCGTATTCCGGGCAGTCTATGCAAATGTAGACCGCATCGGCAGCTGGGGCAGGGGGGAGATGATCCTCTACATCGGCTCGTTCTCCCTCTTAAACGCAGTCAGCATGGTCATCTGCTTTTTTGGCTTAAATTCCATCCCTTATAAAATTAAAAACGGGGATATGGATCTCTACCTGACCAAGCCGGTGAGCCCCCTGCTGCGCTTCACCTTTGAACAGGTCAACCCCGGCTCCATCCCGCTCATCCTGATGAGCCTGTGCATCATCGCCTATGGCGCTGCCACAGCAGAACACTCCATCAAAACGGCACAGATCGCTGCCTATATTTTCTGGCTGGCCGTCATGGAAATCCTGTATTTTGAGATGGAGGTCATCATCCGGGCACTCACCTTCTTTTTTGTGACCGACGCAAGGCTTTCCCAACTGGAAGAAGCAGGGATTGACCTGTGCATGAAGCTTCCGGGAATCGCATTTTACGGGATTTACAAGGTGATCTTCTACGGGCTCCTGCCTTACGGGATCATGGCAACCCTCCCGGTACAAAGCCTGGTCGGCGAGATGAGCCTGCCCCTTGCATGTTTCGGCCTTCTGGTGCTTGCCGTTTTCACTGCCCTGACCGCCGTCCTCTGGAAAACCGGAATCCGGCACTACAACAGCGCAAGCTCATAAGCTTATCATGCCGCCGATACCTCCCTGAACTTTTTGCGGTAAAAGATCAGCGATAAAACAGTGGAAACCACCCAGCCAACCGGCCACGCAAACCATATGCCAAGCGCAGAGTTTGTCCATGCGGAAAATACGGCTGCCAAAATAATGCGCAGAAACAAGTCGCTGAACGTGGCGACCATAAACTGCCGCATCGCACTCACCCCGCGCAGAACCCCGTCGGCGATAAATTTCATGGCAATGGCGAAATAGAACGGGGAAACAATCCACAAAAACTGCCGGCCGGTCTGCAATGCTTCCACGGATTCCTCCTCCATAAACATAAGCAGAAAATACTTTCCGAATGCCATGTACAAAAGGCAAAACGGGATGCAAAGACACCATACCATCTTCAGCCCGGCACCAAAGCCCTCCCGGATCCGTCCGTATTTGCGTGCTCCAAGGTTCTGGGCTGAAAAATTAGAAATCCCGTTGCTGATCGTGATAAAGGAAGTCGTTACCAGCGTATTCAGCTTTACGGCGGCGGAATATCCCGCCATGACCGAAAACCCGAACTCGTTGACCACGCGCTGGATGATGATATTCCCCACCGACACAAAACTTTGCTGTAAGATGCTCGGTACAGCGATCATGATAAACCTCCCGAACAAATGCCCGTCAAAAAGCGCAGGCTTCCGTTCGGTCTGTATTTTCCCAAGCCGCCTCCAGACGGCAATGACCGCCAAAACACAGCTGATCCCCTGACATAAAAACGTCGCCCATGCAACGCCCGCGACCCCCATGCCAAACGCTTTTACAAACAAAATATCCACCGCGATATTGGAGGTGGAGGAAGCCGCCAGAAAATAAAACGGTGTTTTGGAATCGCCCAGTGCCGAAAAGATACCGGTTGCAATGTTGTAAAAAAATACGAACGGCAGCCCCCATACATAAATATCCAAATACAGCTTCGAATCGGAAAATACCTCCTCCGGCGTGCGTATGATATGTAGCAGCGGGGCGCAGCCGAAAATACCGGCGGCCATCAGCCCCCCGCATAGAACGGCGCTGAAAATGCACGCCGTTGTCACCGCCGTTTTCAGCCTGCCATATTCCTTTGCGCCGAATAACTGCGAGACAATAACGGAACATCCCATATTGCAGCCAAACGCAAATGCGATAAAGACCAGCGTGATCTCATAACTGTTTCCCACCGCCGCCAGCGCGTTTTCACCGATAAATTTGCCCGCCACCAGACTGTCCGCGATATTGTAGAGCTGTTGGAAAATAATACTGCCAAACAGCGGAAGGCAAAACCCCCACAAAACGGTTGACGGTTTCCCTGTCGTCAAATCCTTATTCACAAGACCATATCCTTTCCATGCAAGATTTCTTTCCCGAACCTATTTACATAAGTCCGGAACCGTATTATAATACTTTTTTAAGGATATGAAAAATATATATATTATATTGGAGAAATATAAATAGCATATGGATATCAATTTTGAGTATTACAAGATATTTTATTATGTTGCCAAATACCGGAATATGACCAAAGCTGCCGCCGCGCTCGGCAGCAACCAGCCAAACGTGACACGCATCATAAAGCTGCTGGAAGCCCAGCTTAACTGCAGGCTGTTTGTCCGCGAGGCAAGGGGAATCCGCCTGACACCGGAAGGAGAGCTCCTCTATTCCCATGTTGTACCGGCGTACCAGCACCTTCTGCGCGCGCAGGAGGAAATCTGCCGGCGGGATTCCCCGACATGCGGCACGGCGGAAATCGGTGCGACAGCGACGGCACTCCACCTCTTCCTGCTGCACGTACTACACGATTTCCGGATGGAATATCCCGCCGTCAGGATCAAAATCCACAGCCACACAACACTCGAAAATCTGAAACAGCTCGTAAGCGGCAAGTTGGATTTCGCCGTGGTTACATCCCCCATGGACCTGCCCCCAAATTTTTCGTGTGTAAAAGTATTGGATTTTAAAGAAACGCTGGTGGGCGGGATGCAGTACCAGCATTTATGCAAAACCCCGCTGGCTCTGGAAGACTTCCAAAAGTACCCCTGGATCGGGCTCGGCAGCCAAACATCCTCCTACCGCCTTTATAAGGACTTTTTCACAAAACATAACATCGACATCGAGCCGGATATGGAGGTCGAAACCTCCGGCCTGATGCTCCCGATGATCGAAAACAATCTCGGGATTGGCTTTGTACCGGAAACTCTGGCTGTACCGCTGTTAAAACAAAAAAAACTGGTAAACATCCGGATTGACTGCGATATGCCGACACACTCCATACAGATCGTCTCCGACCAGGGGCGGGGGAAAAGCCCCGCCGCCGATACGCTATATAAATACCTGAAAAAGCAGAGCCGGACGTTTGGCTGATCACCGCGGGCAGGGACGAAACCCCTGTCCATCCCGCCGGCGGCTTCCTGTACTTTCACATTAACCCCGCCGCAATATCCCCCATCGTATATCCTTTCGACTTTAGTATCATGGTACTCTCCTTAAAAATTCCCTCTATGATCCGATGTTCCAACGCCTTCCTCCGTGAAAGGTGCCGAAGCAGCCCGTCAATTCCCGAAAGGGCATGCCCTTTCCCATATGGGGACTCTTCCACATAACGTACCATCATCGGAAACCACAGCTCATTTCCCTTCTCGTCCACGCGCTCTTTCCGAATGCAGTCAATACCTGCGGCAACATCATCCACATCCAAATATAGAATCTTGTAAGGCTTCCCCGAAAGAAGATCTCTCAGTTTCCGATAAAAACGAAAAATTTCCTCCTCCGTCCTCTGGAGATACAACATCTGGTTTTCCAATATGTTCTGGAATATGGAACACTCAAAAATCTGTCCCTTCCCCTCCCATTTCGCAAAGCGACCAAAAACTACCTTATCAAAAGACACGGCATCCAGATTTCCGTTGTATATTTCAAACCTTTCCAGATTTCTGTGAAAATCCGGGATATCCGTCAATATCTGCGTGTAACAGATGACCCTATGTCCTTCCTCCGTGACCGTTTTCGCTTCGATTTCCTTTGCAAGAGAAGGATACTCTTTTAAAATCCCTCCGTATTCCTCTTCCGTGCAATAGGCGCACCAAGCCAACTCAACCGGGGAATAATCCCCCTCACAAAAAACCCTGTAATCCGGAAACTGCTCCGAAAGCCGGCGCACAAAGGTAGTTTTGCCCGCACCCTGCAAACCCTCCACAAAATAATTCATCCGTCCCAAACAATCACCCTTTCCATTCAATCCAATGTTTTCGTTTCCCCCAGCGTTTTTCTCATCCGGTCAATCACACCTTCAACTCATATTTCCCTGGAAGATCAAGAAACCTGCGCATCAGGTCAATGACCGTCTGCCGCATGGCATCCGGCACATAAGACTCCCCCGTTTTTAAATTTTTTTGCAGAATGATCACTGCATCCTGTAAGACATTTCGAGAATGACCCAAAACAGTCCGTCTTCGAAATATGAAACAAAGCGGGCTCACACGGTCGGGCTTACTTCACATGTCTGCCTTATGCGCCAGCCCCTGCTGAAATTCATCCGGAACAACATGGATATTTGTCCGGGAACCTTCCAAAGTCACAACCCGGATACGTTCATCCGCCTCCGCAAAACCTAAGATCGTCCCGTACATCTCTTTTTCCGACCGCATAAACACCCTCCTGTCCTGTCCGTCCGTTGCGGATATTTCCCCATGTAAAAATAGTCTTAAGAATCCGGGTGCCAACAGCCATCAACACCGCGCTACAGGCATGTATGCATAGCCGGACTTGTGCTCGGAAGTATCGAACACTTCCAGCTCCTGCGCGCCGTTTTCCGCCATTTTATAATTATGGCCCGGCATGAAATGATCCCTGATGTAAGCAAAAAATTCCCATGATTCATTCCCGCAATCCAAAGCATACCACACTCCGTATCACTGTGTCAACACAGGCTCAAAACGCGTCCCAAAGACATTTTTTCAATCTCCGGATCCACGCCGGCACTTGACTTTCCACATCACTTCCCATTATAATGGAAAATGTATCCGGAACAATTATTTTTCCGAAAGGACAGGTAAAGACAATGGTGAAATTAACACCGCCCCTCGGTTGGAATTCATGGAATACCTTTGGGGCTAATATCAACGAGGAACTGATTCAACAGACGGCGGACTGCATGGTAAAGAGCGGGCTCCTTGACGCGGGCTACGAATATCTGGTCATCGACGACTGCTGGTCCCTCCGGGAGCGCGATGCAGACGACCGTCTGGTAGCGGATCCTGCCAAATTCCCGAACGGGATGAAAGCCGTGGCGGACTACGTACATAGCAAGGGACTGAAATTCGGCATGTATTCCTGCGCGGGCAATTTAACCTGCGCCGGGTATCCGGGCAGTTTTGAGCATGAATTTATTGATGCCGCCACCTTCGCGGCGTGGGGCGTTGATTTCCTGAAATACGATTATTGTTACCACAGCCCGATCATTCCGGGGGAGATCCTCTACCGCCGCATGGGTCTGGCGCTGGAAAACTGCGGGCGCGATATCCTATTTTCCGCCTGCTCGTGGGGGGCGGATGAAACACACAAATGGATCAAGACCACCGCTGCCTCAATGTGGCGTTCCACGGGTGATATTTTCGATAAGTGGGACTCCGTGAAAGACCTGACGAAACAGCAGGCAGGGCTTCTCCCTTACAACGGGGTTGGCTGCTTTAACGACATGGACATGCTGATCGTCGGCATGCACGGAAAAGGTAATGTCGGTCTGTCCGGCTGCACCGACATTCAGTACCGCACCCATTTTTCCATCTGGGCATTTATGGGCTCCCCGCTGATGATCGGCTGCGATATCCGGGAAATGAGCGCCGGGACAAAAGCAGTCCTCACAAACAAAGAACTGCTTGCCATCAATCAGGACGCAGCCTGCCGCCAGCCTTACCCGATCAGGGGCATCTGGCAGGACAGCGTGACCGCCTACGCCAAGAATCTTTCGGGCGGCGATATCGCGATCGGCCTGTTTAACCTCGGCAGCGAAAAAGCGGTTTCCCGCTTTAACTTAGATGAGCTTGGGCTGCCGCACAGCACCGGGAAAACGTTAAAGCTTATTGATATCTGGACCGGAAAAGAAGCGGGTACGGCAAACGCCAGCATCTCCTGGGAGCTGGAACCGTTTGACTGCGCCGTATTCCGTGCCAAGGTCGTGGACAGGACATGAGTGCCTGCGAAATATGCGGGAAGGAACTTGCGCAAAACGATATCGGGGCTTATAAGAAATTTGTGAACCGGGGAGCAAAGGATTCCTTTCTCTGCCGGGAATGCCTGGCAGAAAAACTTGGCATCCCACTGTCACAGTTGGAAGAAAAAATTGAGTATTTTAAAAGCCAAGGCTGCACGCTTTTTGCGTGAGCCTTGGCTTTTTATTTCACCCTGTGCGTAAAATGCTCCGGAAAAACTCTCCTGGTTTCACAGGCATATTTATACGCAGCCACCATATCCGCCCATCCCGCTCGGTTTTCACACTTTTTTCACCGGAACCCACAACTCACAAAACAGGCCTTTTTCCCCGCGTTCAAAATAAATCTCATAGTCCGTATCATCCGTCTGTTCATAACCTGTCTGCGGGACAAATTCCTTAAAAAATTTGCTCCATGTCTCGGCAATACAGTCCCCGTCCGACCCGAAGCATTGGAACACCGCATAATCCGCAGGTTTCGTCTCCCATATGGAGCAGCCCTCCTTTAAGAGCTGTTCGGCCATTGCAGAATCCGTATCCTCATCCAAAACAACACCGATCCCATAATTGAAATGCGTCTCGCCGTTTTCTGCCGGACTGCACAACCCGTATAGATCTCTTTTTCCCTCCGCCCGAAGCCGCTTCATCGGCTCAATCCAGTTTTCCCCATAACATTCCCCCCAGAAATCCGGGATGCTGTGGTCACTGTCATCATTGATGATTTCATTCGGAAATGCCTTTACCATCGCGATGAACTGCTGCCGTTCCCTGTGTTCCATCCTGTAATCCATAATGCTACCACCTTCCAATGTGATTTTTATTGCAAGCGGATTGAACAGACGGAGTTTCGCGCCTTTTTGTCTTGCCTGCCTCGGTGTCGAACCATGAAACCGGGAAAATGCTTTGGAAAAGCTTTCCGGGGTTTCATAGCCGTACTTAAACGCGACATCAATCACTGAAATATCCGTCTCCTGAAGTTCCAGTGCCGCCAAGGTAAGCCTTCGGTTCCTGACATACTCACTGGCCGTCATCCCGGCGACAAAACTGAACATCCGGTGAAAATTGTAGCTTGACATAGAAACATATTTTGCGGCATCCGCATAATCCATCGTCTCACAAATATGTTCCTCCATATAGCTAATCGCCCGCTGTAACAACTGTATCGACATCCTGTTTCATCCCCCTTGCAATTTTCATTATAGACCATCGCACATCAAAAATCCTGTCTGCGCTTGCACGAATTTGTCTATTCCAAAACCTTTCAAGAACGAAACCAATATCCTGCAAGAAACATACGGGCAGTCTGCCATTTATCCTGTCTGCACTCCCGCGGGCAGCCCGCCATCGCGCGCCGCGATAGGGGGTGGGCTGCCAAAAACACTATCCTCACGGCACTTTCACATTTCTCTCAATAAAAACTGCAGCATCATGACATGGTATTCTTCATCCTTAATAATTCTCTCCAAAACATCGTTCACATAATTGTCCGCGATCATATTGATATGCATCCGGTACTGGTCGATCGTCGCACGCTCTGCATCCAAATCCGCCTGCAGCATCTGCCTTGCCTGATCCGGGCTTTTTATGTATTCCGGTGTCCACATCTTCCAGTCCCCATTGCGGAATTTTGCCGTATAATCAACTTTCCCGCCAAGCAGTACAATCATCTCACTCAATTTCTGCAAATGCATCATCTCCGAAATTGCCATCCCAAGCAGGGCTTTCGCCACCGGGCATCTGGAGGCGGCAATACGGTTTTCATGGTTGATATACTGTGTGATCGCGGTCATCTCGGACACCGCGCTGCAATAATCAATACTGAGCAGGTTGGCATAGGTTAAATTCTCGTTTTTCACCTTGACCGGAGGATATGGCAGCTCCACCATAACAGGTTTAAGGCCCGAAAAATCACAGCTGCATGCCAGCGTATCTTTTTTCTCTTCCATAATCACAATGTTCCCCGATTCTCTTTTTATGAGTATATTGTAATTTTCCGATCCTATGCCTGTTTCATTCCGAAATGCTATGTCCCTGCGCTCCCGCCTCTCATTCCATCCCCAAGTTTCAGGGCTGCCCTAAATCGTTTCCCAGCCTGCAAAAAAACTTGAAGATCCGATGCCTGCCCATAAAATCCCACCGCAATTATTTTGTGGTTTTTCTCCAAGCCGAAAATATTTTTCCTTTACGGCGCGTCAATTACCATATCTTTTGCCCCCGGTGTGTTAAGCGGCCCGCCAAGCTCATTTAATACATGGGTAATACCCGGATTTCCGGTGATCATGACCGCGATAACATGGTAGATTTTAATCCCCTCCGCCTCCGGCGCTTCCATCGCGGAAAATACTTCGATCTCCGCGTCCCGGTTGTAAGAATAAATCCCGATTCCGACTGCTGTATGTCTCTTTACGCCATCCTCGACCTTGTACGAGGCAAAGCCCGGAACCGTCCCGCCATGGCTCATAAATTCGGACTGCTCCGGCACATCATAAGGAATTTCGCTCTGGTACATGATAACCTTTCCGTTTTCCCCTCGCCAGATCGTCTGGTACTGCCTGAAATGCTCCACCATCAGCGCGTAGATTGTCACATCATCCCCGTTGACAACCAGTCCGTTTTCCGCCGTATTCACTGTCCAGCCAACCCCGTCGCCGTGGTCTGCGCGCCACACCCAGAAATTGTCCCCAATGATATGGCTGCTGTTTAATTCCGCGCAGACCTCCACACTTGTCGGAATTTTCTGCACGCCTCCGACGCGGAAAAATAGGTCTGCCAAAAGGGTCGGGGCATCCTCTGTGCCTGCCGTGCCGCGATCTTTTGGCGTATCTTCCCGGTCTCCGACACAGAACAAAAGCGGAGACTTTTCCGCCCCAGCGTCAAAGAGCAGACCCGCCACGGCCGTTCCCTCCGGCGCATTCACGCGCATGCACAGATTCCCCTTCGCCGCGCGCAGGGTTGCCAGCCCGCTTCCCAGCACAATGCTGCCCGCCCTGTCCACACAAAGCTCCTCGTCGAGCTCATAAATCCCCGGCGTGAAAAATAAATGCTTCCCTTCCTGTAAAGCGGCATTTAGTGTCTGCGCATTGTCGCGGTTCGCCCGTGCGACATAAAATTCTGATAACGGGACAAATTCCCCTTCCGGCAGCCCGGCAGCCTCCCAAGAAATCCCGACCGCGTCCTTCCGCAGTGCCGGGACGAATACCCCGAAGCCCTGCCCTTCGTCATAGACCAAAAACGGTTTTTCCTGCATTTCCTCCACGGTTTCCACATTCGTGTACTGCTTCTGCGGCCATGTCGCCGCCGGGGTCTTTCCCTTCGGAATCCCGGCAAACACAATATTCCAGTTGGAGCCGCGCCAGCCGTTCCAGTTACAGTTGCGCGAAAGCCACTGCTGCTGGCTGCCCGAATCCACCATACCGCCGATCAGGGAATCCGAGAGGAAACCGCCGCTCGCCCAGCCGTTATTGTCATGCAGGTAAAGCAATCCGGTTATATGCATCCGGCGCATAAAAGTTGCCTGCGAAACCGCCCACATCACGGTGGAGTTCACGCGCAGGTTCTCCACACCCCGCCAGAAATTGCAGGTCGCATTGTGGTTGTCATTGCCGCCAAGCCATCTGGCATCACAGTTTAAGGCCTTGATCCGGGTGTCGTCCGGCAGGTAGCCAAGCCCCGCAACCTGCATATAGTAACCGACCCGGACAGAAATACTCTCATCATATTCGCCCGGCAGAAAATAAACACCGTAACGCTCCTCTCCAAACTGGTTTTTCTCCTGCGCGGCCCACAGGCGGTCCAGCACCTCCTGCACCTGCGCCGCGTCATCCGCCGGGGAAAAAACATAGACATTTTCCCCGAACATGTCAATATGGAAATCCTCACCGCGCCCGATTTTATCCAAAACCGCAATCTGCTGCTCCCTCTGCATTTTTTCTTCCTCACTCAACGCTTCTTGTTCCGTTTTTCCTGATTCACTGTCAGGATGTGCATCTTCACCATTTCCGGTCTCCTTGCCGTTTCCCGCACTGCCGTCGGTCCCGGCATTTTCCCCCGCATCCGCATTTTTGTCCTTTGCTCCGTTTTTCCCGCCGCTTTCGTCTCTTTCATCCTCCCCCGCCGCGTCCTCCGGTGCTCCGGTCTGCTGCCCGTCTCCGTTTTCTAAAACTTGCCCTGTGCCATCCTGTTTCCCGCCCGAACATCCGGTGAGAACAATTGCAGATGCCAGCAAGATGCTTATAATTTCCCGCCTTGTTTTTCTCATCCTCTGCCTCCGATCTGCCCGCGCCTTTCCGGCGCAGTTTGCGTTGCTGACCACCCGTTTGCAAAAGCAGCACCAACGGGCTCGCTTTCCTCCAAAAATTGCGTTTATTTAACTTTATGCCCTGCACTGCCGCAGATGTAAACAAAAACCGATACCATCCTGCGTCCGGATACGTTTATCTTACCTTATTTTCTCATTATTGTCCATTGTTTTTCTTAATCCTGTATTATACGAATTGATGTAAATATCCGGTATATCATAAAACAATTTAAAAAACTGCTTGTATATAATGTATGGGATTTTTGACAGAATCTGGAACGAAGCGATAAATAATTTTGGAGAAAACCTCATGGAACAAAAACAGCCGGTCATCCCGGCAAAGAATCTTACTGAAAAATTGACCTCCGGTCTGCAGGAATTGTATCTGACCGGTACCTTAGAATAAGGTTTCATGCCATTGCGCTGCACGATGCATGACCAGGCGCTTGCCGCAAAAATGTGTGGAATATTTCGCGCGTACAGGAAAGCTTTATCCGGGGATGGCATGGCTGTTGACGAAACGGAATAAATAGGGATTTACGTTCTGCAAGGTTACCTGCTTCCTGAAATCCCCCCTGCGCTGTATACGGGCGGTGTGCCGGCCGGAAAGGGAAATCCTACGGCACAAGCCCATAAGCAGGAACAAGAAAAAACGATACCGTACAGGTTCAAAATCTCAAGCATCAAACCGGCATTTCTTCATATCCACCTTATCCCCAAGAAAGCTTACCCCCTCCGAAAGCAACAATTCCTTCTGCTCATAAAAATGCGGGGCAAGCCTGCCCGCATAGTTGACTACGCGATGGCAGGGGTATTTCCCGTAATATTGCGACATACTAAGAACTTTTCCCACCAGTCTTGCATTTTTGTCCCGCCCGATCAGCCTTGCAATCTGACTGTAGGTCGCAACGCGCCCCTTTGGGATTTCCTCCACTGCCGATAATATTTCATAGATCAGTTCTTCTGTCATTCTGCCGTTCCTTTCTGCAATCCTGCGTACTGCGATCTCCTGCACTGCTATTTTCCTCATGAACCAGCATCATATGCAGCGTTTCCCCCAGCTGGACCAGCACGGCGGACAAAATCTCCATCTCCTCCCTGCTGCTGCATTTCGAGATAACACAGGCAAGCGAGGAGACATAGGCAACCAATTCACAGGAATTCATCTTGATCCCTTTCTTACGCACCTGCCAGAAGGTTATCTGCGAATAACCCGGCAGGTGCACGGCTTCCTTTTCTTTAATCTATGGTTTCCCGCCGCGTTTTGTGCCGGATTCCGCAGAAAAACCACAGACTATGAAACATATAATTCCCCGATGCCAAGCTCTGCGGCACACTCCAAAAACCGGTACATTTTTTCTTTTGTCGCATCCTGTTTTAGACAATACCGGTAGCTTTCCGTGTTCGGGAATGCACAGATCAGAACGATATACGCATACAGCGCCGCCGCCCTGCGTTCTGTCTCATCCGCGTGATATTTTTCAAACAAATGCCGCATTTTTTCTTTGTGTCCGGCAACCAGCCGTTCCAATACCGCTTCCGGCTTCTGATGCAAAAAATCTTCTTCCTCCACCTCAAAACCAACCATATTGGACAGATAATTCACGATCACATCTGTGCCGGACATATTAAAATCAATCAGCCCGGTAAAATGTCCGCTTCCGTCGACCAGAACATTGCTGAAATTCTCATCCCCCTGAAAAACGCAGCGCGGAAGCCCCGCATAAAAGCCCAGCAATTCCCCGCGCACCGCACTGTTCTTATCCGCAAGTTTTTCCGCCAGAACTTGGCCGCCAGCCGCCCGGATGCTGTCCAGCAGTTCATTCAGATTATCCTGTTTTTCGTCGATACCCGCTTTTTTATCATACGGGCACAATTCAAAAAGGCTGTACATCGACATCGTATCCGAGATTCCTATATTTTTATATTTCTGCGCAAAAGCTGCCGTAAAATCAAGGACTTCATCGTACCACGCCCCGCCGTCCGGCAGTTCTGCCTCCGATGCCAGCGCATAATCAAGGTATTCCGATAGATAACAATAAAACCTTCCCCGGCGCAGTACAAAATCACCGGAAAGCGTCGGAATATACTTCGGGCACTTCACCCCTTCCGCAAGATAGCGTTTTACAAGGTCATTGATCTCACGGATGCGCCCCTCTCCCATCACATCGGAAGTATTGTAACGGAGGACATATTTCTTATCAATAATATAATTCAGCCGTACATCCTCTGCATCACGGGAAGAATCAATTTCCCTGCAGCTGGAATAAAAATCAATTCCGTACACAGATAAAATCTTTTTAATATCCTCTTCCGACTGTTTCATGGCACTTTCCTTTCCAAAAATCCTTTGTTTTCCTTTCTCATCCTCCGTTTTTCCCGAGAAACCCAAGCATCCATTCATTGACATCCCGCACCCGCTCATGCGGGAAATGCGGGCGGTGCCCGCAGCCTTTTGCAATCATGATCTGCGCCTGCGGGCAGCACTTCCGGATTTTCTCAAGATTTTCGGAAGAAGCAAACATGTCCTGCTCCCCCGCGATCAATAGCATCGGCATCGTGACCCGCTTCCATTCCTCCTGCGTCAGCGCCGGATGGGAGCACCAGTCCAGAACCTCCTGCCGCATATACTCTTTCCAGTCGCTTTGATGGGCATCGGCATGCAAAGCTTTCATTTTCCCGATAAAATCTGTCTCACCGCGGGCAAGCAGCGCTTCCGGCGTATAATCCTTTGCCCCGGCAGCATCCACAAAGCCACCATTTCCGATCGCGATCAGGCTCTGTACCCGCTCAGGATGCCTCGCCGCCATATAGTACGCGATCCCTCCACCTGTACTATACCCAATAAGGTTTGCCTTGTCAATATTTAACCCGTCCAAAAACGCAACCATGTCCTCCGCGATGCGTGCGGAATCCCAAGTCAGATCATCACAGCGGGTTCTCCCGTGTCCGCGCAGATCCGGGTAATAACAGTACCAGCCCGCCGAATAAAACGGCTGTATCTGCCCGCAAAAGGCAAGGATTCCCCGGCTGTAGGCGCTGTGCAGGAACAATACGGGCCTGCCCGTGCCAAGTTCCTCGTAATAGACGGACAGATTCCCTGTTTTCAGATACGGCATGCGGATGCCCCCTTCCTTCTTCTGATTATTTTAACTCTTCCAGACGGAAGTCTTCCGATACCCCGGCATAGTACCTCCTGCCCTTCTGCGCCGTAAACTTAAAAACGCAGTAATCCGGGTCACCGACCCCTTCTTTGTAATATTTCACATCCTCGTCACGCCAGATCGACTGCTTGGACTCCTGATCCTGCAGCACTTCCACCGTGCCGACAAGCATGATGCCCTCGCCGCCCATCACGATATAGACGCTTGCTTTCGGGTTTTCCATAAACTGCCGTGCCCGCATGGATGAGGTGTTCGTACTCAAATAAATGCTGTCCCCTTCAATCCTGCGCGGCGCAAACATTGCCTTGATGTTCGGGAAGCCATCCCCGTCCACGGAAGCGACATAAAGTACTTCCTGCTGCCTGATAAAATCAAACAATTCTGTTCTCGTCTTCATACCAATTACCCTCCTGATTTTTTGTTCCGTATGCGCCCTAAGCTCCACCTGTCCGCACTGCTCCCAGACTCCCTTCGGACAGGCTGCAGGCGTATACTGTTTTAAAGTTCCGTATGCGCCCGGATTTTCTCCTCCTCACACACTAAGGTGTCCCTGACCCGGATGAGATAACTTTCGAAAGCATCCCTCTCCTCCCCCGAAAACCCCTGGTAAAACAGTTCGTTCATCCTCTGCGATACCTCCTCGTATTTCCCACGCATCCCCCGCGCGCGCTCCGTGAGGGATACGATGGTTTCCCTGCGGTTTTCGGGATTTATGGCACGCTCTAAGATTCCTTTGCGCACCATGCCGTCCACAACGGCAGAGACAGTATTTTTTGCGAGGGATGTCTCCCTGCCAATCTCCCCGATGGTCAGCTGCTCCTCCTTCCACAGAACAAACAATATCCTTCCCTGCCCGCCGCTCAACTCAAGCCCTGCCGCGAGCAGGAGGCGCTCAAAAATCCGTTCCTGCAGCTGCTTGATCTGTGTGATGTAAAATCCGCCTCTTGTTTCCATAAATGATGCACCACCTTATATCTTGTTCGAACAGTTCTATATAGAACAATAAAATTTTAGCATATTTTATGCCTTTTGTCAACATATACAAAAAATTTAATTTACCTGAACAGGAAAAGCCGATAACCGCAGTTAAAAATCTGCATGTTATCGGCTTTTTGTCATTGTGCCCGATTAGCGGACGGATCCAAAATCAATACCCTATTTTGTAAAATCAATATCGTATCTTGCCCCCTCGGAAAACAAGACTCCGTCCGTCAGTTCTACGCGTAAGATACAAGTATTTTCATCCACAAAATTGTTATGCCCGTTATCGATCCATCCTGCAAATACAGTTTTCATCTTATTTGCAATCGGTTCATTTTCTTTTTTGCAAAACCACCCCAAATTGCTTCCTGTCCCATGTGCCGTAAACCATTCACCGGATATTGCAACCACGGGATTTCTGGCAATCTGCCTCATCTTATTGGATAGTGCGTAGGTAAGGACATAAAATGCACCGTTATCATAATAACCGTCAACCGTACGCACATATGGTATGCCTTCTTCGACCGTTGCCAATGCGATCAAACTGTCTTTTCCAAAGCGTTCCATCATCATCTTCTGTACATTTTCATCTAACTTTTCCATATTTTTATCCCTTCCCTTAAAAGTCAATCGCGAAGACCGACTCATCCTGCAGCACACCGTAGAACGCACGCTTCGGATTGCCCTCCTCGTCAAACAAAAGCGCATGCTCCCCGGCTCTCCAGCCGCCGCTCGCCGGGCGGTCCGTATAGCCCCAGAAGGTCATGGAAGTAAACGGCATCCCCTGGTCAACAATCTTTTGCAGCCCGAGCATCAGGCTTTTTAATTTGCGTGCCTGCTTCTCCAGATTTTCCTCCGTCGCCTCCTGCCCGATGCCAAGATCAAATTCGGTGATCTGCACCTCATACCCAGCCCAGCAGAACTTGCGCACGGTCGGGAGCAGCGTCAGGTCCAACACGTCGGTGATGCTGACATGGGACTGCATCCCGATCCCGTCGATCAGCCCTTCCTCCTTGATCTTTTGCAGGCCATTAATGATCCGGTCTGCTTTAAACGCTGTATTGTAGTCATTATAAAACAGCTTCATGTAGTCCGGCGCGTACTGCCTTGCATAGTAAAACGCGTAGTATATATAATCCTCTCCGAGCACGTCATACCAATAATTCGGCACTACGTCGTTAGGCTCCAAAACACCGTTCGGATTCGTATCGGAAGGCATTCCGTTAAACGCCTCATTCACCACATCCACCGCATAAACCAGCCCCGGATATTCCGTGTCAAAATAGGTAAGTACCTGACGGATATAGCTCTCCATACGCGCAAGCATCACCTCGCGGCTCACATACTCTCCCTCATCCGTATAGTCCTCGGTAAAAAACCAGCGCGGGGTCTGCGCGTGCCATACAAGCGTGTGAAGACGGATCTTGATGTCATTTTCCAGGGCGCGCAGCACCGCCGCATTGCTCCGCGAAAAATCGACCACCGGATCCTTGTAGGTGGAACCGTCCGCCAGCCCGTTCTGGCTCTCCTTCTGGCGCAGGATCGCATCCGGCTTCATCTCGTTTTCACAGGTAAAACTGTTGAAATTCGCCGTGATGGTATCCTTGATCTCGTCCCAATTTTTAAAGTCATTCGGGTTCAGCGCAATCCCCATATAAAAATCATCCTGATAAAGTTCAAGGAAATTTTGCGCCGCCGGTGCCTTGGTCGGTTCCGGGGTTGGAGTCGGGGTCGCGGTTGCCTCCGGGGTTACCTCCGGTGTTACCTTATCATCCCCCCCTTTGTTATCTGATTGTACCGGGGTCGGGGTCACATTCTCCCCTTCCGTTTTGCCCCCGCAGCCCGCAAGCATAACTGCCGCGGTAGCCACAAAAAATAATCTTCTTATTGTCATACGATAAACTCTCCTTTCCTACGGTCTGTCCACAATAACTTTCGTCTTTACCCAGGTAAGCTCTTTATTTAGGTCGCGCTCCTCGGTCATGTCGAGCACCGGGAAACCCTCACGGTTAAAATGCAGGCGGCGCAGGCCGCTGGAACGCTCGCCGTTTACGCCGCGCCTCGCGTGGTAAACGAACCAGAAAACGCCCTCCTCATCCTCCACAAAGGAATTATGCCCAGGCCCAAACTCACCCCATCTTGACTGCGCCGCCGAAACGCCCTTTTCACTGACATCCGACGGGATGCTCCTCGAAGATAACAGCGGGCAGTTTTCTTTCAGCCAGTTTTCTGTGTTTAAAAGGTCGTCGCCCTCCTTTGCCGAAAGCAGCCCCGTCACATAGGTGGAATCCACCGCGGCGCTTGAGAAGGTCATATAGACCATCCCGTTCTTTTTGACCACAAACGGCCCTTCATCGACAAAAGTATGGTTGTTTGCCCAGCCATACTCCGGCTGCGACAAAAGCACGGGCTCTGAAGCGAGCTGCCACGGCTTATCCGGGTTCAGCCTCGCGATGTAAAGCCAGGCACCCTGATCGACCGGGAAGAACTGGCGCTGCGACCAGCAGACATAATGTACGCCCGCCGACTCGAACTCGGTCATGTCAAGCGTGATACCCTGCTCGCCGTACAACATGCTCCCGTCCTGTTTTTCCACGCGCACCGGCATTTCCCAGTCCTGCGCGCGCATCGGGTTGCCGCCAGGTTTCAGTGCCATCACATGGCACTGCTCCTTCTCAAACGGCCCCGGTGTACCGGCATGGAATATGTAGAGCCTTCCTTTTATGATATGGAATTCCGGTGCCCACAAAAGCCCTTTTAAATGCGGGTACATCTGCGTGTCAAGGATTTTCACCTCCTGCGCCGTAATTAACCCCGGAATCGTATCCGCCTCGCGTATGTACAGGGAATTATTCCCGTCCGCATCATTTGTCGCGATAAAATAATATTTTCCGTTCCACTTCCCGATGCAAGGGTCAGCCCGATCCCACGCAACCGGAAACGGAAAATGTTCCTGATGCACTTTCCCGTATACTTCGTATTCGCCCGCCCTGTCAAAATCAACCGAATCCGCGTACCAGTCCACCTTTTTCTCCATAAAAGAACCGTCGCTGTAACACGCCACGGCGCGCACCTCTTCAAGTTCCTGCCTGCTTTTTACGAAAACGCACTCCGGCACATCATTTGCCGTATTAACCGGGGTCAGGAAGCGGCATTTTAAACGCTCCGCCTGCTCTTTTGATATTTCAATTATATTTCCCGGAACTGCCCCCTTCACTTGACTTTGTATCGCGGCGCATTCCTCCTGCGTAAACTTTCCAAACATGTAACGGTTCAGAAGCATGCTCTTCGTTGCCTGGCATCCCTCACATTCTTCTGTATCGGTAAATTCGCTCAAACCGTACTCTGCAATATTCTCCTCATCGAAACTTTTCATTTCGGCATCACCCTGCATCCGGGCAATCGCATACCGCATAACGGTGCCCCCCTCACGAAGCACAGTTTCCGCCTCCGTCCCCATGCCCCACGCGCCAAGTTCCTGATAGTGGATCAGGTCATCGCTGCGAAACGCGACCGCCAGTTCCCGAAGTTCCTGATCAAGGCTTCCGTCCACCTCGACCCTCTTTGCCAGCACACCAAACGAGCCGTCCGGTCTCTGAAATACCGAAGGCTTCTTTAAACCCTTCGCATGAAGCGTACCGTCCTCTCTTGCCACCGCCTTCATGTACAAAATTCCCGAATTGTGGTTCAGCGGGATAAAATGCTCCCCGTCCTCACATAGCGCAAGATGCATACTGTACGCAAGTTTTTCCGAATAAACGGAATCCTCCTCGGGCTGCCTGGTATAACAGAGCAGATAATACTTTTTATCCATTTTCCCCCTCCTCTCATTTTCCCGAAACTGCGCGGAAGAATCTTCCGCATAGCTTAAAGCCTCCGATTTTGATTCACGGTAAAATGAAAATCTCCGTCAATTCCCCAACATCCATTTAATTGCAGGTTCAAGTTTCGCATCCCAGAACTGCATATTGTGGCTTCCCGGTCCCTCCTCATAAAGTACCGGAATCTCCTCTTTCTTCAAAAATTCGCAGAATGCGCGGTTTCTCTCAAGCAGAAAATCTTCCGTCCCGCATGCCATATAGATTCCCGGAATTTCCTTATTCCCGCTCTTTAATTTAAGCACGAGCGTTTCCGGGTTCGCGTCACTCTCCTCCACCCGGTCAAGATCACCAAAGCAGAGATGGTAATACTCATAATTTGCCACGCCATTATCCTGCCCCGGCTTCATTCCGGCAATCTCATGAATCAGCAGGGCGGAGGACATCGCCGCAACCTTCCCGAAGTTTTCCGGGAACGCGAACGCCGTGTGCAGCGCGCCGAAACCGCCCATCGAAAGCCCGCCGATAAAGGTATCGTCCGCACCTTTTGCAAGCCCGAAGACCTTCCTCATATAATCAACCAGCTCGCCTCCGACAAAATCGCAGTATTTGCGCCCGGTCGCTGCACCGTTTAAGTAAAACCCGTTTTCCCCGTTCGGGAAGACTACCGCAAGATTATACTTCTCCGCCAGGAAACGGATGGAGCTGCCGTAAAGCCACTCCCTGGAATCACTGGTGTAACCGTGCAGCAAAAATAATGTTTTTGTCGGCCTCTCATAATGCGGATTGTCTTTGGATTCCTGTGTCGGAAAGCGCATGCCGTCCGGCAATAGTACCCGGAACGTCACCGGGCGCATCAGGCATCCCGAAAAAAATTCAATACTTAATGTTGACATGTGTAAACCCTCCAGTTTTCATATTTGCACACACTGCGGGTAAAGGCGCAGCCGTGCTGCCCGGAACATTAGAAATAAGCACCACCGTGCAAACCGTCCATTACCAAAAAGCAGCGGGTTGCAGCAGTCCTATTTCAAAATTTAATGTCCTGTGGACATTATACCGAAAAAACCGAACTGCCATCAATGATATATCCTGTTAATCCGCTGATTTATCCGACGTTTTTCCCGCTCTCCTTTCCCGGATTATTCTCGATATACTGATACAGGAAACTTAAAATCTCCATTGTACAGTCCACAACCCGGTTATGCGCATACTTTCTGTTTGTGGAAAAATACCCAAAATATCCCCACGGATCTTTCACCTGCGGCCCGTAATCCCACAGCCCGCTTTCATTCCGGTTTTCAAGCAGCCACTCTGCCGCCCGGGAAAGATACCGTGCGCCCCCGCGGAACTGGTTAATAAAATTGAACGCATGGAACCACCTTCTCGTCTTGCGACCGGCAAATTCCTCCGGCAATTTCTCCGGACATTCCCCCCAGAAATATCCGTTGTGGTATGCCCTCTCCCCAAGATGGCAAAGCATTGCCTCCTCGATCCCTTCCCCCAATTTCTCCCGGCGCTTTAATAAAAGCCCCGGCTGCATCGGCACAAGCCTTGCCTCCCGCGTCAGAAAAACCTCGTGCTGCGCCGCACAGTCACGCTCATAAGAATATTCCCCGTCCTCATATGCGCGCGCTGCAATATAATTCCACTGTGCGATGGTGCCGTCGCACAGTGGGTTATGCGGGCGGATAGCCTCGATCAGTTCGCATACCTCCGCTGTCTGCCACGGGTTGGCACGCTCGTTTTTCTCAAAATTTTTCGCAGGAACCGTACCATCCAGAATCCCTTCAAGATATTCATTCGCGAGCATCAAAATATCCCGGTCGTCGTAGGTCAGGCCGATGTAAAGGCAGCGCTTTATCGCAACCTGTGAAGTCGGAAATACGGCTTTCAGACTGTAATCTTTTGAGCGCAGCTGTCCCCATCCGCCCCGCATATCCTGCTCATGATATAGCTGTTCCACAATATCGCTGTGCAAAAATTCCTCATGCAGCCGTTTCCGCCGCTCTGTATCCGGCGCTTCCCGGACAAACTGCAATAAACGATGCCTGACCGCGGGATATTCACAGAATTCATACAGTTTCATTGCAATTTCATCCAATAACTCCCTTGTAACCATCCGGCTAATCCTCTCTGCAAAAATGCAGCACCTCTTTTTCCAGTTCCCCGCTCACCTCACGGCACACATGTGCCACATTCTGAACCTGCTGCATCTTATCCACAAGGCTTGCCGCATTCACCGCGGAAATATCCACCGCCGTGGAACCTTCCCCCATTGCACCGGCAATGTATTCGACCGACCGGAAAATGTTCCCCATACTGTCGTCCAGTTCTTTTGAGCTCTTCGAAAAATTCTGGAGGATGGAGTAAAATTCCTCCATGTTATTCACATATTCATCCATCGCTTCCACAAACTGGTCATAATCTTTGAGAATGCTATTATTGATATAATCAAGCACATTGGAAGTATTATCCGACAATTCCTGGACAGCACGGATGACCTCCTGGTTGATATCCTGGATATTCTTTGCTGTCTTCTGGCTGTTGTCGGCAAGGGAGTTAATCTCGCTGGCCACAACGGAAAAACCGCGCCCGGATTCCCCCGCCCTCGCTGCTTCGATCGAAGCGTTGAGTGATAAAAATGTAGTTTTATTCGCGATGCCAAGAATGGTTTCTGATAATTTATCAATTTTCTCGACTTTTTCACTTTCCTGAATGGAACGCTTCAGCAGTTCTGTGATTTCCCTGACTTTATTTTCCGTCATTTCCTTAACTTCAACAATATGAGCCTTCATCTGCTTTGCATCCCCGGATATTTTGACCGCCTTTCCGGAACCCTGGTCCGCTTCTTTCCACAGGATATTCACCTGCCCCTTTAATTTCCCGACCGTATCCTGGATATTGCCAGAAGTATCGGAAACCATCCCCATATTTGCAGAAAGTTCTTCTAACGCCGCGGAAGATTCCGTAATATTTTCATTGGTGTTCCTGACCATGCTAACAATCTGGTCATTTGAACAAAGCAGGCGCTTCGTACTGTCCGACACCTTATCTATGATCGCTTGCAGGGTATCAAATAATTCATTCATCCCGCTTGTCAGTATCGAAATCTCACTTCTTGTCTTTGTCGTGATCCTTGCATTCAGATCCCCCCTGTTCTCACGGATCGCGGTAACCATCTGGTGCAGCTCACCCGATGATTTCTTGATCGGCCGGATCACATTTATCTGGAAAAGAACCTGATTTATTCCGATGATCACAATAATCGCCAGTGCCCCCCATATACTCGTACGGATCGTGCGGTTATATTTATTCCGCTGTTCATCCCGGATCTGCATAATAGACTGCTCGAAATACGCATTGGCCAGTTCAAGATTACTGTCAAATTTTTCATCTTCTGCTTCCAGCGCATCAATTTCCGCAACAGCCTCCTCCGTACTTTTCCCTTCGGAAGAAAGAAGCACTTCTTTCGCGTGGTCCGTATAGGCTTTAAGCCCCGTCCGCATATCTTCTATGCTGACATCCTCATTGTCCTCCAGATAGATTTCAAGCTGGCTGACATCCTCAAGCAGCTGGTTATACCTTTTGTCTATATTTTCCAGCAGATGCTCCTTCTCATCCTCTTCGTTGGTCGCCAGATATGCATAAATATAGCGCTGTATCTTTTCATAATCTTTTTTCATATCTCCCCGGAGTACCATCGCGGACAGATAAATATCACTAATCTTATTGGACTCCTGTATTGTACTCTGGAAATTGTGAATGCTGTTTCCAAAATAAATACCAAAAACCAAGATCAATACTACATTCATTAACACAAGCTGTGTTGTGATCCGATTCCAAAACGAAACCACACTTTCTTCCTTTTTCATTTTAAACCTCCACATATTTTACTTCTATCATATGCATTTCCGAGGTGGTGCAACCCGCCAGAATGCATATGTCATCTTCGAATCCGGGCAGCCAAAACAAACCTGTTTATACAGGCTTGTATATTAGGAAGGTCAGATTTTCCTTTATAATGTTTCCCGCGCCGATTTTTGCTGCATGTAAAACACAGTAGTTTCCTCGCAGAAATTGTGCGTATTCCTGATAATATCACACAAAAAAAGCCTGTAAGGAATTTTATATATCCTGACATGCTATTTCATTATTCTATCAACTATATAAAGCCTGCTGTAATCTACTGTTTGTTCAAATGCATTCTGTCAGCCGGAACGGCTGTCACCGCTTATAGGAATGCACGCTCCCCCCTTTCCAGAAATCCTTCTCCGGCATCCAACAGACTTCATTTTTATTGTATCATAATTACATCATATTTTCAAGCCCCTGCTCTAACCTCCCCCCACCTTTACATCCGGTTATATTCCTGCTCCTTCCCCTGTATTCCCGGAAAAAATATTCATACGCATGCAGGCTGTGCACCCATTTCTCCCGGTTGACTTCAAAAATCAAAACAGGTATAATAACATCCAGCGGCCAAACTATAAAACTGCGAGGAGGCATCCCATGAAGCTCTTACTGATCCGCCACGGCGAGACCGACTGGAATATAGCAAAACGTATTCAGGGCGGCACTGACATCGGCTTAAACCAAGACGGGCTGGCACAGGCAGCCGCGCTCGCCAAAACACTCTCCCCGCGTTCCGGGTCTATCTGCGCGCTCTATTCCAGCCCGCTTAAACGCGCGGGACAAACAGCGGAAGTCATCGGGGAGTACCTTGGTCTGCCTTGCCGCCGCGTAGATACCCTGCGCGAAATAAACTTCGGTCTCTGGGAAGGACTTACGTGGGAAGAAGTTAAGACCCGGTTTCCGGAAGAATTCAAGGTTTGGTACCAAGACCGCCGCCGCGCCCGCCCACCGGAGGGGGAGTCCTACCAGGAACTGCTCGAACGCTTTGTCCCCGCCCTGCAGGGGCTTACGGAAAATGCGGCAGGAACCGGCGATATTATTGTCGTCACACACAGCGGATGCATCATGTCGTTCCTCTCCCTTTTAAACGGCACCCCGCTCCATGAGATGGCAAAACGCTACAAACTTTCAAACACTGCCGTTATCGAGATAGAAACAGACCGGCTCCTAAACCTTACTCCCGGCACGCCGAACTAACTTTCCACCCAAAACCTTCAGGAGGGAAATCCATGTACCGCATTGCAATCTGCGAGGATGATACCACCCAGCGCGACTATGAAAAAAAACTGATCTGCCGTTGGGCAAAAGAACAAAATTATATGATCGCGCTGGATACCTACACGACCGCCGAACAGTTTCTCTTCTCGCATGAGGACAAACCGCCCTACGACCTTTTTATCCTCGATATCCAGATGGGGGAAATGAACGGCATGGAACTTGCCGCAAAACTGCGCAGCCACGGGCTCGACGGCGCGATCCTTTTCCTCACCGGTGTTCCCGATTACGCGATCGAGGGCTATGCGGTGGGAGCCGTCCGCTATCTGTTAAAACCCATCCGCGAGGAAGATTTTCTTTCTTTGCTTGGCACACTTTACCAAAACAGGGAAAAGGATGCGGCTTCGTGTTTCATTCTACGGCAGGGAAATGCCGCGCGCAAAATAAAACTCGCGGACATCCTTTACGCGGAAGCGCGCGGGCATTATATCTACATGAAGACCACCGCGGGAGAGGAAGAATGGAAAGACTCTTTTTCAAACCTTGAAGACAGCCTGACGCAAAAAGACTTCTTCCTTTTAAAGCGCGGCCTTCTCGTAAACCTCTCACAAGTGGAACAGATCTCGCGCACCAACTGCACCCTTGGGGACGGAACCACCCTTCCGGTCGCACGCAGCAAATACAAAGAATTAAATGAAGCATTCATCGCCTACTATCAGGCCAAAAAAGTAAACTGACGGGTATGTATCATGAAAGTATTCTATCTCTGCATCGGATTTTCAGTTCTCCTTGCCGCAGCCATATATGCCACCGCCCTCCTCACGAGACGGCGCGAGGAAAAGCGGCTCAGCAAATTTCAGGACAACATCCTGAAAAAACAGCGCGACGAAGTGCAGAATATTTACGCGGTCATGCGTGGGTGGCGGCACGATTACCACAACCATCTGCAGACCATCAAAGCCCATCTGGTGATGGGACAGATCGCCGAGACCCTCTCCTACCTTGAACACCTTGAGGAAGATCTCGACAGCATTGACATCGCGGTCCGCACGGGCAATGTCGGCATGGACGCAATCCTGAGCAGCAAAATCTCGATTGCTGCCAAAAACAACATCATGTTCAACTACAAAGCCACCGTTCCGGAAAAGCTGAGCGTATCGGATGTACACCTGTGTGCGATTGTCGGGAACCTGCTCGACAATGCGGTGGAGGCATGTGAGCATGTCGCGACGGAAAAACGCTTTATCCGCGTCTACATTGGCATATTCAAGCAGCAGCTCTATATTTCCGTCTCTAACTCCACGAACGCCACAAAGCGCAGAAAACTCCCGGAGTTTATCTCGCGAAAAGAAGGGGAGCACGGCTTTGGTTTAAAGAGGATCAACCGCATTGTAGACCACTACGGCGGTTTTATTAACTGCAAAAATGAGCCCGGCATCTTTGCCACGGAGATCATGCTGCCGCTATAAAACGCAGCCCATTCCTATCACGGACATTCTGTGCACGATTTTTTACATTTCGTGCACTTTTTTGTTTTTTATCCGTGAAATGAGGTAAGCTTAAAATATCAAAACTGAATGAAATGAGGTGACCCGTTTGAAAACATCAAAAGCCGCCACAGGGACACCGGTGTCCATGCTGCAAAATATCCGGACCGTATTTTCCGCGATGGGAAAGACTTCCCCGAAAAGCCGCCTGCTGCTCCCGCTTTACATGGTATGCCGGATTGCCGGTCCTTTTATGACGGCACTCGTCCCTTCCCTCGCGATCCGCATGATCACAGAGGGAGATGTCCGGTATTTCATCGCTGCCATAACAGCAATACTCTTTCTTGTCTGGGGAAGGCAGGCCGTCGAAAACATATCCAGCATGTACCTGGGGCATTACCGCTTTTATACCACAAAAAATTTCTTTGTCCGCTTTCTTTCAAAAGTGCTGCACACCGACTACCTGAATGTCGAGCCGCAGCCAAAACAGAAAATCATCTACCGGGCGGGCAATGCGACTTACTACTCACAGATGCTGATCGACGCGGCGACGGAGTTCGCGGTCAAAATCTCCGGCCTGCTGCTCTACGGTTCCGCCGTGCTGGCGCTTGACTTCCGCATCCTTCTCGTGACCCTGGTGCTTTTTGCCTTCGATGTGACGCTGCGCAACCGCGCGATCCAATATGATATCTCACACTTGGGGGAACGCTCGGAGATCAAACGCAAGAGCCAATATCTCGAGCAGAACAGCCTTGATATCAGCGCGGGCAAGGATATC
Source organism: uncultured Lachnospiraceae bacterium (assembly GCA_947053345.1). GTDB lineage: Bacteria > Bacillota > Clostridia > Lachnospirales > Lachnospiraceae > RGIG4057. Next base: position 74,252 of record CAMRSM010000010.1, on the reverse strand, counting down.
CGGATCTACCGTCTGCGGGATTGTTTCCACCAGCATTTTGACCAGCTCATCGCATGGGAGAGGGCGTACCAGAGAAAACACACCTTGAACTGGTACTTCCCGGCGATATCGGACGGAATCCTCGGTGTGGCAAGGGATATCCTCGCCTACGGAATCCTGATCGGCAAGGTTCTTTCCGGCGAGATCGATGTTGCAGGCTTTACCTTATACCTCGGTCTGATCTCCGGATTTACCGACTGGATCTATCCGCTAGTCCTGTCCCTCTTCAACTTAAGGAATGCAAACGCACATTTTCAGGATTACCATACCTTTATGGACCTGCCGGATACTTTCCTGCACAGTGACGAAAAGGCTTCCCCATGCCATGCCGCCGTCCCGCACAACGCGCCTGCCATCGAATTCCGGGATGTTTCCTTTTCCTATGAGAACAGCGATACCCCGGTGCTCTCCCATCTTAATTTCAAAATACGGGCAGGCGAAAAGATTGCCCTTGTCGGCAACAACGGTGCCGGAAAAACGACACTCGTCAAACTTTTGTGCGGACTGTATTCGGTCACGGACGGTGAAATCCTCATCGACGGCAAACCGCTCGATACTATGAACCTAGATATCTGGCAGGATAAGATCAGTGTCGTATTCCAAGATGCCGACCCGATGGCTTTCTCTGTCGCCATGAATGTGGCTGGGGTGGTGAAGGAAACCCTTGACCGAGGGAAGGTAAAAGAATGCTTAAAACGCGCGAAGCTATGGGATAAAATCGCAAGCCTCCCAGACCGCGAGGACACCTATCTTACACAGGAACTTGATGATAACGGCATCCTGTTATCCGGCGGCGAAATGCAAAAACTGCTGCTCGCCCGCTCGATCTATAAAGACGGCTCCCTGCTCATTCTGGATGAGCCGACCTCAGCACTCGACCCAATCGCAGAGAGCATGATGTACGAGGAATACAGTGCGCTCGCGGGCGGGAAAACCTCCGTTTTTATCTCCCACCGGCTCGCCAGCACCAAGTTCTGCGACCGCATTTTCCTGCTGGAAAACGGAAGGATCACGGAGATGGGGACACACCAGCAGCTGCTGGAGGAAAACGGAAAATATAAAGAAATGTTTGAGATCCAGAGCCAGTATTACAGGGACGGGTCGGACGGGAAGGAGGGCGTATGAAAGAAACAGACAGGAAAAAAACAAAAAGGAAGCATACCGTCCAGAAGGTGATCTCCCTTGTCAACAGGCTGGAGCCGGGACTCTTGCCGCTCATTACCTTAACAAGGCTGCTCGCGTCGGCGAACCCTTTTGTTTCGATCTTTTTCGGCAGCCGGATCCTGGATCTGCTCATCGCGCGCGCCGGGTACCGGCATATCATGAAAAATGCCCTAATCATGGTGCTCACATGCGCCACTTTAAATCTTCTGCGGTGGGCACTTGAGTTCTTAACGGATGTCAAAAAGGAAGTGCTTTCGGCAAAAGTCCACCAGATGATCTGTGATAAAAGCTTCGAGATCGACTATGATATCCTCGAAAAAAGCGAGACGCTCGACATGGTGCACCGCGCGCGCGAGGGTATGCAGAGCCGCGGGAATCTTGGTGACTTCTGCAATCTCCTCGCATCTTCCATTGAGCATATCTTTACTATAATATATGCTGTTGTACTGCTTATACCGCTCTTTATCCCAAGTACGGATATCGCCATTGTATCCGGTGCAAAACAGTCGGCTGCTGCGAGCCTCTCTGCCACCGCACCCCTTACAGGCATTGCGGTCTTCCTAAACAAGTGGTACAGCTTTCTCTTTCTGCTGTTGTCGATGGGGCTGTGCCTTTGGATGACCTCCTTTTCCAACCGGCGCATCGCCCGGGTACAGCAGGAGAATTTCGAGGCGAACATCCGGGATAACCGCCTGTTCCGGTGCTTCAATGATTTTGCATACAATTACCGCCAAGGCAAATATGTCCGTCTTTACAAAATGCAGGGCATGATCCTCGGTGAGATCAAAAAAAGCCTTGTGGCTTTGGAGGGCAGGGACCGGAAAACCATACACAGGTCACAGAAGCTGACCTACCTCAATCTCTCCTCCTACCTGCTTTTGCAGCTGGCGAGTTACCTCTACATCGGCTTAAAGGCGGTCTACTCCCTGATCAGTATCGGCAATACGCTACGCTATGTCCAGGCATACCAGAACCTTGCGAACAGCATGGGCGGGATCTTCGGGATATTGATCCAGATCAATATCCGAAGCAAATATCTGGCATACTTCTACGACTATATGGAAATACAGAACAAGCGATACGACGGGTCGGTTCCGATCGAAAAACGGGATGACGGGCAGTATGAGATTGAGTTCCGTGACGTTTCCTTCCACTACCCGAACAATGACACACCGGTGCTATCCCATATCAGCGAGAAGCTCACACTCGGGCAGAAAACCGCGATCGTCGGGCGAAACGGCGCGGGCAAATCAACCTTTATCAAACTTTTGTGCCGGCTCTACGATCCTACGGAAGGTGAGATCCTTCTAAACGGTATCGACATCCGCTATTATGACTACAGGGAATATATGGAACTCTTTTCCGTCGTATTCCAGGATTTCAACTTATTTTCCTTCTCCATCGCCGAAAATGTCGCGGCGGGGATGGACTACGATGCCGATCGGGTCACGGACTGCATCCGCAAGGCAGGCTTCGGCAAACGGCTTGATACCATGCCGGACGGGATCCAAACAAACATCTACAAGCTGGAACAAAACGGCGTTGAAATCTCCGGCGGGGAGGCGCAGAAGCTTGCGATCGCGCGGGCACTCTACAAGGATGCCCCGTGGGTGATCCTGGATGAACCGACCTCGGCGCTCGACCCGGTTTCCGAACACGAGATCTATCTGCGTTTCAGCGAACTGGTGGAGGAGAAAACCGCATTCTATATTTCACACCGCATGTCAAGCTGCCGTTTCTGCGACAAAATCTATGTTTTTGACGGGGGAAGGATCATACAGCGCGGCAGCCACAAAGAGCTGATGAACGAGGAGGGCGGGCTGTATCATGAGCTGTGGAGTGCGCAGGCACAATATTATGAATAAGAATAAAAGAGGTGCTTTATGGCGATGACAACACCAACACAGATCCGGATTGAGGAGGACACAAAAAAGCAGGCAATTAGCGTTTTGGATGGTTTGGGCCTGAATCTGCCCAGTGCGGTAAATATATTTTTGAAACAGGTTATTTTGCAGAAAGGGATTCCTTTTGAAGTGAAATACCCTGAGGATATGAAATCGGGTTCGGAGACCGAATAGGAACGGTTGGCTGCCGACTTTCTGAAAGGAATTGACTTTTGGGGGCTTTTTTTCTATAATAAGTAGTAAGGAGTTGCTTTATCAATACAATTCACTTTTACGATTGGAGAATTTCGCTATGAAAAAGCTCAAAATCCTGACAAGTCAGGCAGTCCCGGGCATGATCATTGAGGAGGATGTCTACACGGCGGCGAACCACCTGATTATTCCTGCCGGTACCACAGTCTCAAATAAAGTTATCACAAGGCTGAAGTTCTACTCCATCCACCAGATTACCGTTTCTGTGGGGGATGAAGCGGCAATACCTCCGGCTCCTGCCCCTTCGGCACAGGTACAGACGGCAAAGCCGGCACCTGTGCCAATACCAACACCCAAACCGGAAATGTATTCCGAGAAGGTAAAAAATACCCGTGAATTCAAAGCGTTCTCATCCTCCGTGGAACGTTCCACTGAGCGCTTCCACAACCAGATCGCCAGCATTGTCGAAAAAGATGCCCCGATCGACGAGGATGCCCTGGTCAACGACATAAACTCCATCCTCCTCCATGCGCGCAACGGTATGCATGTTTTTGATATGCTGCACAGCATGCGGGATTTCGATGACGAGACCTATCTGCATTCCATCAATGTCGCGATGATTGCCAACGTACTTGGACGCTGGCTGCACTTTACCAGGCGCGATCTGGATACATTGACACTGTGCGGGCTTCTCCACGACATCGGAAAGCTCGCGATGCCGCCGGAGATCATCAAAAAGCCGGAAAAACTGACCGACCCGGAATACGACACGATGATGACACACCCGCTGCGCGGATACAATATCCTGCGCGGGCAGAAAGCAAACATCCATGTGCAGATGACGGCGATGATGCACCATGAGCGCTGCGACGGCAGCGGCTACCCGCTCGGCATCAAGGCGGACCAGATCGACCGCTTCGCAAAGATCGTCATGATCGCGGATGTCTATGAGGCAATGACAGCCGCAAGGATATACCGCGGCCCGCTCTGTCCGTTTGAAGTCATCGGTATCTTCGAGTCCGAAGGGCTTGCGAAATACGACACCCGCGCTGTCATGACATTCCTGGAGCATGTAAACCAGACCTACCTGCACAACAACGTGCGCTTAAACGACCATTCCGAGGGCGTGATCGTCATGATGAACCCGACGAGCCTGTCCCGCCCGGTCATAAAAGTAGGAAATGATTTTATTGACCTTTCAAGGGAGCATAATCTTTACATCGAAGCGATCTTATAAGAAACAAGCCGATTTGGCAGGAAATGATTGTGCAGAGGGCATATGCCGCAAAGCAACATATTTTTTTCATGTGACCAAAAAGGTGTCTGCAAAGTTTTCGTTTTGCAGACACCTTTTTTCTACTTAAATAAACGTTTACCGTAACCCGATCTTTGTTTTTGGTTTCATTGCCTTTCCATACGGTATCCTTGCGCCTGTCTCAGCCTACCTTCAGCTTAAACTTCTGGATCGCTTTCATATCTTCCGAATCGACTTTTTCCATGTCCGCACCGAGATCGCGCATCTTCTTCTCAAAACACTCATAACCGCGCTCCACATAACGGATTTGCTCCACGGTCGTATAGCCTTCCGCCACCAGCCCGGCGATCACAAGCGCTGCACCTGCGCGCAGATCCGGTGCGCAAACGCTCGCACCCGTCAGTTCGGCCGAACCGTTTACGATCGCGGTGTTGCCCTCGACCTTGATGTTCGTGCCCATGCGCGCCAGCTCATCCACATATTTAAAACGGTTCTCGTAAATTCCCTCCGTGATGATGCTCGTGCCGTCACAGACCGCCAGAAGTGCGGTCATCTGCGGCTGCAAATCCGTCGGGAAGCCCGGGTACGGCAGCGTCTTAATCTGCGTATGCCCAAGCCGCTTCGTCGCGACCACGCGGATCGCGTCGTCGTACTCCTCCACCTCTGCACCGAGTTCCACAAGCTTTGCCGTGAGCGCCTCCATATGGCGCGGAATCACATTGCGTACCGTCACGTCACCCTTTGTGGCGGCGGCGGCGAGCATAAAAGTCCCCGTCTCGATCTGGTCCGGAATGATGGAATATGTACTCCCGTGCAGCTTCGGCACCCCGACAATGCGGATCACGTCAGTTCCTGCCCCCTTGATGTTTGCACCCATGCTGTTGAGGAAGTTCGCCACATCCACAACATGCGGTTCTTTCGCGGAATTCTCGATGATCGTCTGCCCCTCCGCCATCACGGCCGCCATCATGATATTGATCGTCGCCCCGACACTCGCCATGTCAAGATAAATATGGTTGCCGACCAGATCAACCGCTTCCGCCTCGATCATGCCGTGCAGGATGCGCACCGTCGCGCCGAGCGCCTCAAAGCCTTTGATATGCTGGTCAATCGGGCGGCTTCCGATGTCGCAGCCCCCCGGCAGCAGGACATGCGCACTTTTATATTTGCCAAGCAAAGCCCCAAGCAGATAATAAGAACCGCGGATCTTTCGGATGTCGTCATCCGTCACGATGATCGTGTTCACCGTTCCGCCGTTGATGCGCACGGAATGCCGGTCAACCCGCTCCACCAATGCCCCGATCGAGGCAATCGCCTGCAAAATGATATCAATATCCCGGATATCCGGGAGATTCTCCACCGTCACGGTCTCATCCGCCATCACAGCCGCTGCCAAAATACCTAATGCGGCATTTTTCGCCCCGCTGATCCACACTTCACCCGCAAGCGCTTTTCCGCCCTTTATAATATATTGATCCATATCTATCTCCATTCTATGTCACGGCAATCCAAACTTGCCTTATTCCCCCCAGTGCCCCAAAGACACCGCTACAGAAAATGCTACCCATTTCCCGGCAAACCAAAAAATCTTGTACAGCGCTTTTATATGTAAAAAGTTTTTCCTATGCTATAAAACGCCTCGTACCTTCCATTATAGCACAAAGCGGCCATTTGTAAATAAGAAACTTCGGATTTTCATCGCATGAAAACCTATTTTATAAACTCTGCCAACATTTTTGCCAATTTTTCTATGGAAATTCCCTTGGTATCCACAATAATGTCCGCATAGGTTTCGTACAGCAGACAGCGCTCGCCGTAGAGCTCTTTCAGGTTCTGCCCCTCCTTCAGGGCAATCCCCCGCTGTTTAACATCCCCCACCCGCGAAGCAATCTCCGCGTAGGGAAGGCGCAGGTAGATCACCGTCCCAATCTCCCTTAAGTGCTCCATCGCGCGCGCGCCGTAAACCGCGCTGCCGCCCGTCGCAATCACCGTGCGCACCGCCTGTACGGAGGCATTGACCTCCTCCTCGATCTGCAGGAAACCATCAAGCCCCTTCTCCTCAATGATCTCGCAAAGAAGCCTTCCTTCCCGCTCCTGTATCAAAAGATCCGAATCCAAAAACCGATAGCCGAGCAGTTTTGCCAGCACGACACCAACCGTGCTCTTGCCCGCCCCCGGCATACCGATCAGCACAACATTCTTTTCATTCATCCCTGCCGCCTCCACCGTCAGCGCTTTTTCCTGTTCCCGCTCTTTTTCACGGAATACCCGAAGCTGCCAGCCAGCTCCCCAAGCCCGTAATACTCCCCGTGCGAATACACGACCGGTTTCGCACGGCCAAGATCAAATTTTCCCGCTTCATCCATGTATTCCCGGTCAACGTGCACGCCGAGCACTTCGGCGAGAAACATATCGTGGGAACCGAGCTTTATGATATCCTTCACGCGGCACTCGATATTTACCGGGGACTGCGCGATCAACGGAGCCTTTACAAATGCCGCGGGCACGGCAGTCAGTCCCGCCTCCCGGAATTTGTCCACATCCCTCCCGGATTTCACGCCGCAGTAATCACAGGCACGGGTCAGTTTTTCTGTTGTCAGATTAACAACAAACTCCCCCGTCCGCGCGATCATCCCGTACGAAAACCGCTCCGGGCGCACAGAGACAGAGAGCATCGGCGGGTTGGTGCAGACCGTCCCCGTCCATGCCACGGTAATAATATTATATCTCCCCTCCTCCGCGCAGCTTACCATCACGGCAGGCAGGGGATAAAGCATATTGCCCGGCTTCCAAAGTTCTTTTTCCATTTTCCCCTCTCATCCACATCCAAAAAACATCCGCATTTCCCGGCCGCCAATACGGCATCCGAAAAGCCTGCGCGTCATTATAGCACGATTCTTTTCCAAAAGCCAGCACTTTTTTAAATTATCCATTTTTTCACAGTCCAAAAAGACATCCTCCGGGCGCGCAGGCCAAATCCGCGCTGCCCCGTTAACAACACATCCGTTCCGGCGAAAATCAAAAAGCTCCCATATCTTACAATATAGGAGCTTTGGTAAAACCAAAATTTTTACATCTTCTCTTTTGAAAACAGTGAGACCGCGAATCCAAAATCGGCCGCCGCCCCCGATGCCAACACGGGCAGACGGCCGTTCTCCCCCGCTTTACGGACACTGTCATAAAACCCGTCGGACGGTTCCAACGCACAATTATAATCGCCCTCAAATCCCCCCGCCGTAACCCATACGCCAAGATAGGGCAGCTTTTTTACATCATAGTGCAGCATGCAGAATATTCTCCGGGAAGGATAATAAAACCCGCCAACTGCGGGCAGCAATTCACGGCAGGCAGGCACATCCCCGCCCACAAAGCGTGTTTCCCCTCCACAGTGCGCTGCCGCGGGCATTCCGCCTGCGTAATGCATTCCCTCCCCCCTGCCGGCACCTACCTCCCCCGGCTCCAGATAATATTTTACCGCCCGCCTTGAATCCGCCGCGGGAACCCTGCGAAAATCATATACCGGATTATCATACGGGTAAATTGTATCCGGTGCACCCAGCATCCGCTCCGAAAGCACATTCCGGCACCGCCCCGTCCCGAACGGAAGCAGTATTTCCATATCCTCCTCATAGCACATCAGCCCGTGCCAGGTCCAGATGGCGGGCAGTTCATCTTCCCCGATATTTGCAATATGGCACCGCATCACAAGCGCGTTCGAAAACAGGCGCACTTCCTTTTCATACCGGTAGGAAAAGACCCTGCTCTCCCAGACCATCCTCACAAAATCCCGCCCCTGCGAAAGCACCGTAAAATCAGCATTCCATATTTCCCCGTGATCCGGATACCGTTTTTCCTTCCCGTTCCAAACAAAGTTTTCCGCGTCAATATTGGGGAATGCGTCATCAAACCCGTAAGCGTACCGCGAAAACCCGCGGCGCGAAACCATCTTTTCTTTCTCCCCCGGCTGTGCCGCCGCCTCAAACGAACTTTCCTTGTGGAACAGGGAAGTGATTTTTCCGCCAAATCCAGGGGTAATCACTACCCTGAGGCATTCATTTTCAAGTATTTTCTCCATATCATGTTCCTAGCGGCTGCGCCCGATCTCGTAAACGCTGCGCAGGCGGATGCCTTCCGGCTTTCCGGACAGAATCTTCACCGTCCGGCTCCCACCGTTCATATCAAAGAAATTGTCCGAAAGAATCAGGTTATCTTCCTCGTTGCTGATCTCCACTGATTTTGCAAAAGCATCCGCATGCACCGTGATCTCATCCCCGGATAATGTATAGGATAATCCCGGGTCTTTAAAGCGGAAATATTTCGGCATAATAAACAGGGTGCTTGCCGAGGAAACCAGCCCGCCGGAAAGGAAAAGCTCATAGCTTACATATTCCGTAAAAGGATCAAGTTCCGCAAGTTCATATTTTGGCAGGAAAGATGCGGTCAGGGCAGGAACTAAAAGTTCCTCCTCCTCCTCCCGAAGCACGCTGCCGTCATTTTTCCTGACCTGCCAGCGGATTAAGGCTTTTTTCTCCTCCCTCGTTTCGTTGGATACATTAAAACGCACGGATTTCGGGAAGGAAGTATTCTCCGCATTGATATTGCGGTTCTTTGTCATCATGCTCTCCTCCTCGCAGGAGAGAAGCACCGGGGCAAAAAATCTTCTCGCATAGTAGTGCAGTGCTTTCCAGCGCCCGTAATAATCAATGGAAGCCCACGACGCGCCCGGCCAGATATCATTTAACTGCCAGTACACCGCCCCCATACAGCGACCGCGGTGCCTGCGGAAATGCTCCGCCGCATTCTTTATCGCCTCTGCCTGAAGAAGCCACGACGCGTAGACCGTTGTAGCAAGGTCGGTCGGATACAAAAATTCCTGTTCCATGTAAGTCATGATCTTCCCATTTGCACTGTTGTTGCGCTGGTGCTTTTCCATCACATACGAGAAAATATTCCGGTCTTCGGGCAGGGTAAAACTCTCGATTGTCCGTATGCTCGGGAAGGACTGGAACCCAAATTCCGAAGCGTAGCGGAAATAAAATTTCCGAAACTCCGTGATCGGCCTGCCCCCGTGCCATACATCCCAGTAGTGCACATCCCCCCTGTTCTCATCGTTCGGGTTGTCGAAACCGCCGCCGGAGGAAGGGCTTGCCGGTCAGTAAAAGGTTTCCGGATCGTATTTTTTTAACAGTTTCGGGATTATGTATTCATACATTTTAAAATAATCCCCAAGCTGTTTCGGGGAGTTGCCCCAGCCGCCGCCCGCCACAAACATTTCCATCTCATTGTTGCCGCACCATAGGGCAAGGCAGGCATGATTCCTAATTCTCTTTATATTATCAATAAATTCCGCCGTAATATTTTCCTCAAATGCATCCGTCAGCTCATACACCGCGCAGGCAAACATAAAGTCCTGCCAGACGAGAAGACCCAGCTCATCACAGGCATCAAGGAAATCATCCTCCGGATAGTAGCCGCCGCCCCAGACACGGATCAGATTAAAATTCGCCGCCGCGCAGTCCTCAAGCAATTTCCTTGTCCGCTCTTTGGTAATCCTGCCAAAAATATTGTCCTGCGGGATATAGTCCGCGCCCATCGCAAAGATCGTGATGCCGTTTACCTCATGTGCAAAACTCTCCCCGTACTGGTCTTTCTCCCTGCGCACCCCGATGCAGCGCAGACCGATTTTCTGTGCTGTCCGGTCTATTTCCGCACCGTCCTTTCTAAGCACCACCTCAAGCAAATACAGATTCTGCTCCCCGTATCCCCTAGGCCACCAGAGAGCCGGGTTCTCCACCTTAATTTCCGCCGGGGAATCCGTATGGGTACTTACCGTACCGTCCGGCGCATGCAAAATAATATCAAAGGAATAATCCTCTTCCTCGCCCGAAACACAATGAAGATTTACTTCCGGGCACAGCGTCACCCCGCCGTCTTCGTGTTTCTGGCGGATATAAAGATCCGATATTCTGGCATTCTTTATAAACAAAAGCAATACCGGGCGGTGGATTCCTGCATCCGGTATTCTTGGACCCCAGTCCCAGCCAAACATGGAATGCGCTTTTCTTAAATGGGCAAATCCGTCCATCGCGTCGATACAGCCGACCGCGCGCACTTTCTTTTGTTCCTCTTTAATATATTTCAGGGCGGAATGAAACAGGATTTCCAGATGGTTTTCTTCCTTTAACATCCCCGTCACATCAAATTCATAAATCCGGTGCATGTTTTCTGCTTTTCCTAAAAATTCACCGTTAAGCCAAACCTGTGCCAGAGTATCCAGACACTCAAAGCGCAGGCAGATTTTATCCGCCTCTTCCTTTGGGGCAGCGAAATCACAGCAATAGCGGAATTCGTTGTCCATAATGGAGAGTGCCTTTAATTCGTTGTCCCTGTAATAAGGGTCTTCCAGCTTCCCGCCACGTATCAGGTCATCGTAAACCGAACCCGGAACTTTTGCCGGAATCCACGCTTCCTCCCCTGCAATCTGCATTTTCCAGTGGTCATTCAAATATACTATTTTCATGATTGCCTCCACGTTCTCATGTTATAGTTTCCCAGGATCAGCTTACTTCCCCATTTCGCGATCCCATATGCCCGATATATTCCCGCCCTATTTTATCATTTTTGTATTGTTATTGATATTTTCCAGCCAGATAATCATTTTTTGCAAATTCCTATTACAGGCTGTATGCAAGCCGATAGACCTTCCCTTTTTCGACTTTAAGCGGCAGGATTCCGCCTGCAACGCTCTGCCCGCCGTCCACATAGATCGTCCCGCCGGTTAATTCGTGGTTTTCCCGATCTGAAAAATTCCCGTAATCCGCAAAATGGAGTTTTAATTCTTCCGTTTTTCCCGCTTCAACTGTGACATTTTTTATCCGGTAATTCTCAAGTTCCATCGAAATCTTATGGCCTCCCTCAATCACCATCTGCCGGCAGGATGCCGTTTTCCATTCCTTTGGTATCCCGTATGCAAGATAAACCTCATGCCCCGAGCGGTGGACAAACATCTCGCTCATCGCCGCCGCCATAATAAATCCCGCTTCCAGCGTAAAAGTATCCGACGGCTCACCGGCGTTGGTATCCGCCACACGCAGCACACCGCACCAGTTCGGGTCGCCGTTGGCACAGAATGTATTCCTTGAGCGGAACACCTGGCAGTAAAGTTCCAACAGCATCGCAGCCATATTGCCCCGCCCGCAGCGGGATGCAAAAATGGAGAGGTACGGGAATGACCACGATGCATATTCCGTATATCCCTTGTCAATTACTGCATCCAGGGAACGCCCCGCTAGGTCACTGTGAATATCTATTCCGAGCGGGAATACCGGGAACATCTGGCAAAAATGACGATGGGATTCAAACAGGTCTTCACCCGGAAACAGTGGGTAACCTTTTTCCCCCGCCACGACCGGGACGAGCTTTTTATTAAATTCCTCATAACGTGCGGCATCCTTCTTTAATTTTACCGCATATTCCGCCATATGGTCAAAAAGATAATGGAGTGTGGATATAACAACGGTCGCGTCATCCTTTATCAGCATACGCCCGTCCTTAAATACTTCCGGCGAATTTGTAAACGGGATATGCAGGTAGCCATCTTCCTTTTGGATAGCAATTTCCTGATACAAATGTATCACCCGTTCCAGGAACGGATAAATGGCGGACTCAAGACGTTTGTCATCCCCAGTAAATTCATAGTACCAGACAAAGTCCGTGGAAACAAATAATTCCGGTTCAAGCAGGCAATTCCAGAAGCACCATTCTCCCCCTGCACCATATCCTCCCGGTGCCATCATAACCGGGCAGTGGATTGCGTCCGGAACTCCAAAAAGCTTTTCGGCGCGCTCTATAAGCCTTGGCATGGTGTTTGCATAATAATCAATATAAGCCGCTCCTAATTTTCCATGATTATTTTTATAAACCGGCCAGTAACATGCCTGCACATTCATATCATTGTGCAGATCACCGCACCATGCCGGCATCCGCCGGTCATTGTTCCAGATTCCCTGTAAGGTGACCGGAAGACCGCTCTCGCGCTCATTGGAGAATATTTTATACATTTCCGAATCATATGCCTGCTGGAGGCGTTCGTTTGGCACGGTGATATCCGCCTCATCCCAGTAATCCGCCCAGGACTGTTTATGTTTGAGGATGTATCCCTCCTCTTCTTTTTGATAGTGGGTGATAAGGCTGCGGTTTTTCTCCTCAAGTTCCCCCGCTAAGACATCCATATTTTTTTCTTTTTTGTCCATCACAGCCTGAATCGTAACATAAACTTCCGTCCCCTGTGCACAGGCACTTAAAACTGCCAGACCATTTTCGGAAAATGGCTGATGGATATGGGTAATGGAAGATTCCTGTTTTGTTGTATATGTCGGATATCCCCATTTCTTTAAAACAGACAGGTTGCCGGCTTCCATATTCCAACCGGAGGCATGTATACAAAATTTGGCTCCGTCCACTTTTATTTTCAGAAGGTTTTCATTGGAGTCCAGATAAACAGTACAATGTACTTTTTTTCCGCCGTGCAGCGCGAACACGATCTCGGAGGCTGCTGTCATATAATCTAGTTCCCCGTAAAAACCTGTGATTTCCTCCGCAAATTCTACGGAGAAACTCAGCGCGGGAAGCTTGGTGCGGTAATAATTTACTTCTTTCTTTTCGTTGTTGAAATATGTGCCGTCAAAGAATTTATCCGGATTTTCAATAAAATCTTTAAAGCAGCCTTTTGGCGCTTCTCCCCACGAGTCCCTCGTTTCCCAGAGTTGTTCATGGTCTATTGCAAAGCACGCAAGGTTTTGTTCAACATACAAAAGGCTTCCCATCCGTCCGTTCCCCCAGAACATGCCTTCGTTGAATTTTTTCGGCAGACGGTCAATTATAAATTTGTTTTTCGCTCTCATTTTGTCACCTCCATTTTAGTTCCGCAGAACCCCTCCCCCTGCTTCTTCCCAGAAAGAATTTATTCCCGTTCCACGTACATAAATCCTTCCCGCATGTCCCGGGTTCCTGCTGATTTTTAAGTTCCGCAGGAACCCTTCCCCTGCTTCTTCCCAGGAAGGATTTATTCCCGTTCCACGTCCATAAATCCTTCCTGCATGTTCTGGGTTCCTGCTGATTTTAGGTTCTGCACATGCCGGTTTTAATTTTTTATCTGCCTGATACGGATAAGTTTGCTGTCAAAATCCCCGTAAAGCGAGGTTTCAAGTCCTGCTTTCATCAGCGTGCTGCCATGCAGCGGATTTTCCAAACCCTCAACCTGATAGAGGGCTTGCGGGCACAGACCCTGCGGGTATACCCTCGGCTCTGGCGCATCATAGCAAAATCCCTGATGAAATGCAAAGATTGCGATATCCTCCCCGTTTTCGCTGATATATTCCACCGCGTGCAGCGGACTTTCCCTAAGCGAAGACAGGCGGTACTGCATACCGTACTGTATGGTTTCGCGTATCTCTTTGTACTGTGCAATATATTTTGCAAATTCCGTTAAGGTTTCCTCCGAAAAACGGCTGATATTTGCCCCGATTCCAAGCATCCCCATCATTGCGGAGTGGAAACGGTAAGAATACGGTCTTTCATATTTTCTTCCGTCCCCGGTCGAGGCATCCGTCACCCATGCCGTCATAATGCGCGGCGCATAAAAATACGAGAATCCTTCCTGAATGGAAAGTCTGCTGTAAGCGTCAGTATTATCGCTTGGCCAGCACTGGTCTGCGAAACGCAGGATGCCGAGATCCACCCGGGAACCGCCGCCGGAGCAGGTTTCAAATTCCACATCCGGAAAGCGCTTCCTTAATGTTTCCCAGATTTCGTACAAAGCCACAACATGGCGATACCAAAGTTCTTTGTCCGTGGCAGTGTTTCCCGCACTCACATCCATCAGCGTTTTATTCATATCCCATTTTACAAAACTGATATCCGGGTTTTCCCCGAGCAATTTTCCCATAAAATCAAGGATAAATTGTTTTACTTCCGGCTTGCTGATATTTAATGTATACTGATTTCTCGCCTGCATCGGCTCGCGGTCTTTGAAACGGTAAACCCAGTCCGGATGCGCCCGGTACAGATCACTGTCCGGATTTACGGATTCCGGCTCAACCCAGATGCCAAAATCCATCCCAAGTTCCTTGACATATGTAATTAGCTCTGCCAAGCCGTTCGGGAATTTTTCCTCATTTACATACCAGTCGCCAAGCCCTGCGCGGTCACTGTGCCTTTGCCCGAACCAGCCGTCGTCGATCACAAACAATTCCACGCCGATTTCTGCCGCTCTTTTTGCCAGTTCTTTCTGGCTTTCCACGCGCACATCAAAGCACGTTGCCTCCCAGGAATTATATAGCACTCTTCCAAGCTTTCTGCGCGGCAGGATATGCCTGTTTTCAAACGCGTGCAGTTTTCTGCTCATCCCGCCATAACCGCCGTCCGAAAAACCCACATACATTACCGGCGTGCAGATTTCTTCGTTTTTCTTTAATGTGTAGGAGAAATCAAAATTACTGATCCCTGCGGTTATTTTCACGTCGCCGAATGTTGTTTTTTCAAAGGTTGCCTGCCAGTTTCCGCTGTAGCCCAAAAGCCCGAACCAGACATTGCCTGACTGCTCATCGGCATTTCCATTGTCAAGGGCAAATGCTGGGTTAAAATGCGGCCCGGTGTTTCCGGTGCGCGACTGGATGGTAAATGCCCCGTTTTCAAGATACTGGTCGTTACAGTGTGATTCTCCCGCCCATTTTCCGCTTAGATAGCGGACACGGTAACGTGTAAGCGGCGGGATGGATACGGAGCCGGATTTAAGGTTTTCGATAACAACTGTATCGCCGTCGTTTATCAGGCGCATAAAACGCCCGATTATATCATATTCCGGGTATACTTCATAGACAACTTCCGCCATCAGTGGGGAGTAAAAATTTTTAAAACGCAGGGTTAAGGTTTCTTTTGCTTCCCCCGTTTCTATGGTATAGTTTTCAAAGCGCATAACAAGCTGTCTGGTTTCCGGATAATTTACTTTCAGGCAGCTTTCCAGCACGCTGTAACTATCCCAAAAGCTGTATTCCTCACGGTTTCTGTCGAGGTTCTGGTCAAAACTGCTATGTCCCCTTTTTTTGACGAGGTAGCCGAGTTCCTCCCCGTGCAGCTTTTCGCCCCAGTAAATCCCTGCCGGGGTGTCCCCGCCGGTAAATACATAGGAGGAGGTCTTCATCTCAATCACAAACAAATTATCAACATACGAAATCATATATTTTTTTGCTCCTATTATTAGTTCCGCAGTAGCCCTCCTCGTGCACATCACCCCGGGAGTATTTATTCCCGCTCCGCGTCCATAAATCCTCCCATGCACGTTCCGGGCTCCTGCTGTTTTTTAGTCCCGCAGTAGCCCTTCCCGTGCATTTCACCCCGGGAGTATTTATTCCCGCTCCGCGTCCATAAATCCTCCCATGCACATTCCGAGCTCCTGCTGTTTAATACTCCATTTCTGTCTAGTTAATTAGATTTTTTCAAAAGATAAATTTTAGGCTGGGCTTCTTCCAGGTCAATATGAATGCTATCTTCCACCTGCATTTCCTCGCCAGACCATAAATCTCGTGCTATGTAAAGCGTTTTTCCCTCAAGTCCAAGCCTTTCCAACCCAAGTTCCATCTGCTTCTTCTCCGTGTTCGAGAAATTAAATACGGCAAGATAAAGGGTTCCATCCTCCATTTTTCTCACAAAGCTGTCGCATGCCTGATCGCCGGTATTTCCCTCGACCGGACGGAAAGTTTTCCCGGCTCTTGCAATATCCAAAATCTCTTTGTTGGTCAGGATAAGCTTTGCCCTTTCTTTTGCAGCCTCCTCACGGTAATCGTCGCTGTTTAACAGCATGGTTCCGGAAATGGCTGCGGAGAAGAAGCGCGAAAGTCCCTCATGAAACATACTTTCTTCCCTGTGGTTGTAACTGTTGTAGAGTACTACATGATCCGGGTCATTGAAACGGTATACATTTTCATTCAGCCACCAGCCGTATGTGAGGGAATTTAACATATATTCTGTCCAGTTAATTGTGCCAAACACATCGCAGGAAATCCTTCGTCCATGCGCGTACTGTCCCGGGAAAATCGGGGCAATCGAAAGGCTGATATAAAAGTCCTGGGATTTGATCTCCTTTTCCAGGATCTCGTTGATATGCTGCATCCCGCAGTTATAAGCGGCAATACCCGTGGTAATTGTTTTGTCGTAATGTTCCCCTTCCACCGCGCCATGTGCCATAAAATCCATCTTGACATACTCAAAACCCCAGCGCTTGAAATTATTCAGTTCCCATTCCACACGCATTTTATTGCCCGGATGGGTCGGGTCAATGCAGAGTCCACCGTCAATCGCCGGAAGGATATTGCCCTCACTGTCTTTTAAAAGAATATCCTGCCAGTGATATTTCCCGTCCGTCCCCGGCACAACCCCATCGGAATCGCTCTTGCCCCAGAATGTAAACGGTGTTGTGTAAATTCCCGGAATCTGACCGTTTGCCCTGACATGCTTTGCGGCGGCAATCCGTTCCTCCTCCGTCAGACGGTCCCAGAAGGCATCAAAATTAATATATACTCTCCCGTTTGCCGAATAGCCTTTGGACTGCAATTCTTCTTTTACAAAATCAGACGTTTTTGTGTAGATATCATAATTTATTTCCGTGGCAACGGCCGCCCAGGAATTCCAGCCAACCACAACTCCCTTTTCCCAGGAAAGCGGCGGTGCAATAATTCCGTTTGCTCTTCCGTAGGCTTCAAGTCCGTCCCGGTAATCTTCAAAAAATCCCAAAAATACTTTTGGCGAATTTATCTGTGTCCCGTAAACCGTACCATGTGCAAGAGTGTCACGGGTCAGTTTCGAGGTCACGCCCGCAACAACGGCAAGGCCTTCCAGCCATGTAAGTTCCTCCGCCAGTTCCTCCGTATCCAAAAGCCTTGGAAGATGTCTTTCTTCCGGACACATAATTTCCTTTTGCCTGTTATCTCCCTGCTGCTTTGCGCAAATCCCTGTTTTCCATGTAGAATGGGAAACCGAACCGACCACGATTCCGCCCCGGGTAACGGAATCGTACACAGCACTCATTTCATAGCTTTCCGTAATCTGTGAAAATGGCAGCGCGGCATAGCGGATAAAATCGTCGTTGTCAAACGGGGTAAATAAATACCGCATATCCTTTCCTTGCGGAAAAGTCAGTTTTTCCGCCGCAAGAACGGTAATTTGATTGCTCCCGATTTTCTCCTGCCCTTTGATATCCGCCTCGGTTATCAGGTATGGCAGCCCTTCATAAAGATATATTTTCCGGGTAAAGATTTTTCCGTCCCCGTATTGTTTTTCCATGAGCAGAAGCTTTCCCTGCCCAAAGTCATCCTCGATTTCCTTTACCTGTGCCGTTGTTCCGGCTCCTATTTCTTCGTCGCTATCATATATGGTATTATCGGTTAGTTTTATTGCAGAATGGACATTGGAAAGGACAAACCCATTTTCCCCCTCCATCCTTACTTTCCCTGATAATTTGTCGTAAACAACTGTTACCGTGCCGTTGGAAAGGGTGATCCGCCCCTCCCCCTGTTCAACCTGAATCGCCATATTCCCTCCTATTTTGTGTTCCGCAAGCCTCCTCCCGGCACCAAAACCGGGGAAAGAATTTCTGTCTGCACCCCTGCCGGAAATTCTTTCCCATGCCGCAGCAGGCTTGCTGTTTTTGTTTTCCATCTGCACTTTTTCCTATTGTTTCGGCGTGATCCGAAACAATTTCGGCTGTGCAGCTTCGAATGAAATTTCAAGGCTGCCGGAAAATTCCGCGGTTTCTTTTGACCATAAATCGTATATTACGTATTCCGAAGATATTTCAAGCCCGAGCCGTTCCGGATTTAGCTGCATCGTTTTCGGCTTGTTGCCGTCAAAATTAAACACGGCGAGATAAAGTGTTTCTTTCCCTTCTTCAAAGCTGACAAAGGTATCGCACGCCGCATCTTTTGTATTGCCCTCCACCGGGCGGAATGCGATCTTCCTCTTTGCGACCGCATTGATTTCCTCGCAGGTCAGCATTTCCACCGCGCGCTTCCTTGCTTCCCTGATTCGGAAATCATCGCTGTCGATCAGCATTGTCCCGGCGATGGCTGCCGATATATAGCGGCTTAGCCCCTCATTATACTGTATTGCTTCTTTGTGGTTAAAACTATTGTATAATACAATATGATCCGGGTCAGTAAACGGGTAGAGCGTGCCGTTCATCCACCAGCCGTAAGTAAGGGAATTCAACATATATTCCGTGTTGTCTATGGTTCCGAACACATCGCAGGAAATTCTCCTGCTGTGGGCATACTGGCTTGGAAACAGCGGCGCAATGGAAAAACTGATAAAAAATTCCTGGTTTTCCAGTTCTTTCCCAAGGATTTCATGGATCTGCTGCATCCCATAGTTGTATGCCTGCGTCCCCGTCGTGATCTCCTTATTGTAGAAAATTCCCTCCCTTGCCCCGTGGCTCATAAAATCCATTTTCACATAGGCAAACCCCCACTCTTTAAAGCGCTCTAACTGATACTTTATGTTCATGATCGTGCCCGGATGGGTCGGGTCAACGGACACGCCGCCGTCCACCGCAGGGAGGATGGTTCCGTTTTCATCCTTCAGCACAATATCCTGCCAGCTGTAGCGGTTTCCGGTTCCCGGAACCGTCCCCGCCGTGTAACCGCCTCCCCAGTAGGTAAACGGTGTCATGTAAATTCCCGGTATCTGACCGTTCTCCCGGACATGTTTCGCAGCGTCCCGAAGCTCAAACTCCGTCAGGTTATCCCAGAAAGAATCGAAATTAATATATACCACGCCGTCCGCGTTAAAACTGTTTTCCTGTAAATTTTCTTTCACAAAATCGGAGGAATCCGTGTAGACCGCATAACTTACTTTGTCCGCCACCGCCGACCAGCTGTTCCAGCCCATCGGGATTCCTTTATCCCATGCGAGCGGCGGGGCGATCACGGCGTTCGCATGTCCATAAGCTTCCATCCCGTCACGGTAATCCGAATAAAAACCGAGGAATATTTTCGGGGAAACAACCTCCTGTCCGGACACATAGCCGTGCGGCAGGCTGTCCCTTGTTATGGCCGAGCTTGCACCCCCGTAAACCGAGAATTCCACGGTCGCATCAATCCCGCCCTGCCTTGCCTTAATCCCTGTTTTCCAAGTGTCGTGCGTTACCGAGCCGACTATCATACCACTGCGCAGGGTATTGTCAAACACCGCTGTCACTTCATAACTTTCGGAGGCCGCCATGACCGGCATGGAGGAATAGCGGATAAACGCGTCGTTATCATACGGTGTAAAAAGAAACCTTACATCCTCCCCCGCGATGTTTAAAACATTGGTAGAGTAATCCCCCTTGCAGGCAAACACCGGGGCAATGTAATTGGTAGAGATCACATCCCCTGTCTTTGTGCCCACGCTTGCCTCAAAGAAAAAATACGGCAGTTCTTCGTAAAAAGAATAATACTGCGTCAGGGTAACATCCTCCCCCTCATTTACGATGCAGACCCGCATTCCCTCCCCGAAACCATCCGAGCATCTTTCCACGAAAATGCTGTTTTCGCCGTCACGCCGTAAATCTTTGCTGATCAGCTCCGTGCCGTCCTTCCGGCCCGCCTTCGCGTACACCTCGGACAGCAAAGGCAACTCTTCCCCCACGGCAAAAACCTGTGCTGTCCCGGAATTTATGTCGTATTCCAAACGCATCTGCCCGTTGGTCATCACAAAACCGCCGCTTTTTTGTTCCGTTATCAGCCCGCCTTTTTCATAAAGTACTTTTTCCTGCATGGTTATCATAGACTCCCCCATTTCCTCCCCTTCCCCTTTTTCGGGATCCTGTCCGTTTCCCGGATTTTCCTTCCCCTCATCCGGTCCGCTTTCCTGACCGTCCCCTTTCTCCGTATCCTGTCCGTCCTTTGCATCCTCCCCTTCCCCCGGTACCCCACCGGGTTCTGCGGATCCCTGTTCTGTCGGTGTTACATCAACGGGGGGCAGACTCGGCTGCACCCCGGATCCTTTCCCGCAGCCGGCCGCCAGAAAGCCTGCACAGACCATACCTGCCGCGAAGAATAAATACATCTTTTTTTTCATCCCAACCTCCATGCCCTGTACCAAGAACCGTTATCCTACAATACCCGCACGGTCCAGATTTTCCACAATCTTGCGCTGCACCATAAAATAAATCAGAAGCAGCGGTGTAAGGAACGTTACGATCGAAGCCTGTTTGAGTGCCTCGAATGCCAGCTCGTTGGTATCCGCCGTATCGAACCACTGCCTTGCCTGGTTGTTGATATACCAGTTATTCGCGTCC
Organism: uncultured Lachnospiraceae bacterium; assembly: GCA_947053345.1. Taxonomy (GTDB): domain Bacteria; phylum Bacillota; class Clostridia; order Lachnospirales; family Lachnospiraceae; genus RGIG4057. Next base: position 53,365 of record CAMRSM010000010.1, on the reverse strand, counting down.
TTAAACGTCTTGTCGATGATCACGCCGAAATACGGCCCGTCGGTATGGAAGTAATTGGTGTAATAAGTATCGCCGTACGCCCACACAAAGGAAAGTACCGCCACGGTCAGTATAGTCGGCAGGGCGTTCGGCAGCATAATGCGGAAATATGTCTTGTAAAATCCCGCACCGTCGATCAGCGATGCCTCCTCAATCTCCTGCGGCAGCCCTAAAAAGAACTGACGGAAAATAAATACAAAGAGGCTCTGGTTCACGCTGAACCCGAAGATCGCCAGAAGATACAGGGTTGCCGGCTGATTGATCAGGTCAACATCACCGCCCGTAAACAATTTAAAAAGCCCCAGTATGTCAAAATGTTTAAAGTGCAAATACTGCGTAATCAAAAAGGACTGTCTCGGAACCAGAAATACGAAAATTACAAGGAAAAAAATCAAATTCTTTCCCCAGAAATTCGTCCTTGCCAGTGCATACCCTGCCATTGCGGACATAAATACCTGGATCGCACAGATGGAGAGCGCGTAGCCGATCGACTTTAACAGGATACCCGGATCCCCGCGCAGCACGGATCGGAACACAAATTCTATGCTGTTCATCCCGAATTTCCCGGGAATCCATATGGAATCCGGAGCGCCAAGTTCCCGCAGATCCGTAAAGACCATTGGCAGAAGCGTCAAGATGGGATAGAGGATCGCAAAACAGATCCCGATGATCAGGCTCGCAAAAAACAGCCCAGAAATAATCTTTCCTCCCTTGATACCCTTTAAGGAAAATCCCCGTTTCACTGCTATTTTTGTCGTTTTACCTTCTTTATTTTTTATCAATGACCTTCACCGCCTTCAAGAAAATCAATACAATCACCAGCACCACCAGCACGTTTATCATATAAACAACAGAAAGTGCCGAGCCAACACCAATCTTACTCTTTGCAAACGCGAAATTATAGACTTCTTCCGCGATGGAAGAATTTAAAAACAGGTCTATCATCGTATAGATCACAGCAAATAAAAGCACATTGGAAAGCAGCGGCAGCGTCACCTTCCAGAATGTTTCATAGCGGTTCGCACCCTCAATCTTCGCCACCTCATAATGCGAAGGGCTGATGGACTGCAGCCCCGCCAGGAAAATCATTGTCTGCACGCCGGTTCTTGTAAACAGCTGGAAAATATTACTCAACACCACGGCGAGAAATTCGATGATCTTTTTTGGGAGGAAGGTATACTCCAAAAGCAGCTCCACACTGTTCTCCGCACCGAACATCCCACCGCTCGCGGATTCAATCATCATCCTTCCCGTGCTGTTCGCCGTCCACTCAACGATCAGCGGCAGTCCCAGCACAATCGGCAGGAAAAAGATTACGCGCACCATACCCCTGCCCGGAAATTTGGCGTTTGCCAATATTGCCAGGAACAAACTGAATATCACGATCAGCGACAGGTTCGTAAATATACTGATATTTTCCGTCGCGAAAATTCGCTGGATTGGCTGGCTCGTGGTGCTGACCTCGCTCACAAACAGGTCGATGTAATTTTGTATCCCGTTAAATGTAAGTTCAATTCCGCCCGCAGCCCCAACCTCCACTTTATTGAAAGAATAGAGGATGGTATTTTTGATCGGCACGGCGAAAAAGGTGATAAACCCTATGATCCACGGCAGCATGAAAATCAGGCCGTTCAGCTTCCTGCTTGTGCTGTATTTCATTTTTCTTCTCGTTTTCACGCCCTTCTTGCTCAATTTTCCGCCCCCTTATTTTAATTAGTATGATTCGTTTTACCTGCGCGGTTTGGGCTTTTATTCCGCATCCGCCCTCCTGGCACATCTCCTGGAAAAGGCATATTTGCAAAACTAAAATTTGTTCCTCTGCACCCGGCAGAAGCATTTCCGAAATATCCCCTAATTTAAAATCAGGAATCCTAACGGGGCAAGTTCACCTTCCTCGCAAGTTACAGGGTACATATTGTAATTCGTAACCACGCGCACCCCGTTGGCATAGGTTGTTTCAAATACCCCGAAAGAAAGCGCCCGGTGGTTCGTGATCTCCATACAGCAAATCTTGGAAAATGCTTCCTCATAGCGGCTGTACAGTTCCAGAATATCTGCTTTGACCAGAGCATATTCCCTTGAAATGAAGTCCGCGTGTCTGGTATTCTTCAGCCGGTCAAGGCTTTTTGCGGTTACCGTGAATTTCGGGCTGCTGCCAAGCTCCAGTGCCTGCAAAAGGAAATAATCCTTATCCACACCGCTCTCGTTGACATTGAGTGTCGTGTAGGAGATCAATCCGTTCATCACAAGCTGGCGGAACGGGATTTCCATGGCAAACCCGCCGTAACCGCTGCTCTCTCGCGCGACATTCACCGCGTAAGACCCGTAACAGATCTTGTCAATCTCCGGGTTATTCAGAGCCAGTTTCTTTTCTCCCGCCAATTTTTCCAGATTTTCCTGCACGATCCCCTGTGCCTGCTCCGGAGTTACCGGATTTCTCTTGTTGTAATCCGCGTAAAACCCTTTGGCCAGATCCTCCACATACAGGCTGCCGTACTCTTTTGCATTTCCCAAAAACCCGTCCACGACCGAGGAGAGATAACGCGGGCTTAAAATATGGTAGCTTCTCGAATCTTTGGCGAAAATCCCGGTTGCAAGGAAATACTGGTACACCTCGACCGGGGAATCATTAAAGTTATAAGCCGCATGGGTCTTCGGCTCAAATCCGTTCCCACCCCTGTAAACTTTTGTAAAATCCACGCCCAAAAATAATTCCTGTCCGTCTGCCCCGGCTTGCCCTAACAGAGAGAGAAGCTGCTTTTTGGAACCGTTTGTTTTTGCAGGCTCTGCGTTTTTCATCAGCCGGTGGTCTAATCCCCCGTCAAATACCCCCAGATAGGATACTGCCAGCGGATAGTCCGAAAGTTCCGAGAGAATTTCCGAAAGTTCCTCATAATCCGTCATGGAAATTTCCTTCTCGTGCGGAATCCCCATAATATATTCCCCGACGGAAAGCGCACCTGTCACTTCCAGATAAAGCTTTGCCTGCTTCCCAAACTGCCGCGTCAAACCGTACTGCGCAGCAAGATATTCCTGGTAATTTCTTGCCATTTCGTAGTACGAAGTTTCATCAGTGTAGAGTTGATACCTCACCCTGTACCTTGTGTCCATCATGCCCGTGCTCTTTAAGAAAAGGCCGCCGCTGCTGTCATAAGGTCCTAAAATGCTTACCTGCGCATACTTCGCTACATCAAAACCGGAGTATGCCCGGTTAAAGGAACTGCCGCCCTCCTCCTTTGACGCTAAAGCCGCCGTGACAAACGCCAGCTCCGCCCCCTCCTCGATCATGGCAAGATAACCGCCGCCGCCCCTTGTACCATTGTTGTAGTACATGCCGTAAACCGGCATATGCAGTGTTTCCGGGTAGGAAGGCATGTAATAATAATCATTGTAATAGGTGTTGTCATACACTGCACGGCTGTAAGTACCGTAGCTTGCGTTAAACTCATTGAGCGCAAGCAGCGCGCCGCAGCCGTCCGGCACGAAAATGTAACCCTCCTTTGCCTCCTCCGGCGTTACCGCGCCAAAACAGGTCAGGAGGTCAATGCGCGTCAGCATATAGTACGGGTTTTCATTGACGATGGCATCCGTCAAAACCGTTACCACCAGATCATCCCCGTCAAGCACCACCTCCAGCGGAATAATAAAACTTCCCGGCTCCTCGATCGTCACGCTGATGCCAAATTCCGCGTTGTCCTCCATCAGTTCATCGGTCGTATAATCCAAAAGCTTCGTGAGTTGAACCATCTGGCGCACCGTGGAGATTGGCGGCGAGAGGGAAAGCCTGCTGTAGTAATAATCCCCCTCACGGTTGTACGCATAGATCAGATCAAGGCTGTCAAGATACCTGCCCGCTTCCTCTTTTGTGAGCGTCCCCTGTTCCACAAGCCCGTCAATCCCGTTTAGAAAACGTTCCGTATACCGCGCTGCGGCGATCCTCTGCGGCATATATTCATTGATGCGGTATGAATCCGTCTCCTTTAAATTCAGGTTGATGCGGAAACCGCCTTTCACCTTATCAATGGTATAAGTCTGGTGGTTCACGCAATATTCATAGGCATTCCAATATAAAAACGTCCCATCCTCCCCCACAAAGGTAATGCGCATCAAAGAGCGGTCTTCCACATTCCCTTCCGCTCTCAGCGCGGAAAAGGACTTGCCCGTCGCCTTGTCCTCCACCCTGAAATCAAGGGTGTCCGTGTCAAGGTAAAGTCTCTTCGTTTCGTTTTCGGCAGCAAGAACCTCACCGTTGCCGGCATCAAACGTCCCTTCCGTCCCTCCTGGAATCCCCGTCTCTTTTTCCGGCACTTTCTCCGCCTTGATATCAAGCCCCGGGATTTTTTTCGCGCCGTATAATACCAGCAGGATGACCACAAGGACCGCTGCTAAACCGATTATCTGCTTTTTCACCCCGTCACCACCTTTTTGAAATTTCGGTTGAAATCGTTTCCACAAAACTGATTACCGTATCCATCAGCGTAAAATATAATATAACTAAAAATATAATAATAATTGCCGCGGCCAGAGTTACAAACAAGGTCAGGATATTCCGCCCTGCCGTGTACTCGTGGATGGTACAAAGCCCGCAGAAAATCAGGTAACAGAACCATACGACTCCGATATAGCGGAAGGCCGTAAGAATCGGGGCTTCCTCAAGGATAATGATATTGCTCAGCAGGGTCGTCATCAGGTCAAAAAGAATTAACGGCACCAGAGAATAACAGGTCATGATCCAAATATCCTTGATTGTCCCGCTCCCGTTCATTAAACTGGTCGTGCTCCAGTTGCTCACGATAAACAAAAGGATTGGCACGATCGCAAGCATAAATAGCTGGATGCTCCTCATACTGTGCACCGGGAAATGATTAAATATAAATCCCGTGTACTGGGTCGTAAAAATAGAAAGCAGACCGTACAAAACAAGCAGCGCCGTCGCCAGCGTCATATTTCCCTTCCCGCGGAATTTTATTTCAAAAAATCCGTCAAACGGGTGGAATAATGTGTAGAATAAGTATTTAAAATCTTTTTTCCATGTGCGCATTGCCCTCACCCTTTCTTTTTATTGTAGCGGATTTCCGAGTAAACCAGCAAACCGGAAAGAACCAGCAAAGCCGCGAGGATCAGCGCGAAATTTTCCTGGATCCAAAGACTTCTGCTGCCGTTGTACGCCTGCGAGTAAAACTCCTTCTCATTCCCCAGCCTGAAATAATACATCGCGTTTTTAAAATCATCCTGCATCAGATAATATTTCCCGATGCCGATATAGGCCAGATCATAATTGGCGTTCAAGCGCAGTGCTTCTTTCGAGAGCCTTGCGGATTCTTCCCATTCACCGAAATAATAATTCTTTGCAGCGCCTAAAGCCGCCTCGCCAAACTCCGTCATCTGGTACACATAGGCGCAGCGCAGGTTTTTGTCCGTCGCAACCAGTTTGTCACCAAACCAGGCAATCGCGGAAGGCGCTTTAAAATCCCCTCTAAGATCGCCGCTCTTGCCGAAAATATTGATCAGGTTGCCGTCAAAGTCGTACAGGAAAATCCTTCCCTTTTCTTGGTCAAGGAGCGCGTACACACCGTAGTCGTTGATGGCAATATCAACAAAGAGATTCTGGATCAGCAAATCCCCCATTACAGGGAAATATCCCTTATTGCGCAGTACATTTTCCCCCTTTGGATTCAGGCGGAATACCTGTTCCTTCGCCGCAGTGTCCACCGTGGTCGCATAGACGAAGCCGTCCCCGTCAATGGCAAGATTGTTAAAGGCCGGGGCGTAGGTTTTTGACATCTTGGATTTCTGCTCGTCGCTCGACATCCTTTTCCAAAAATAGTCCCAGAGATCGACTACCGGCTTGTTGACACCAAAATATCTGGAAAATGTCCCGGACTGGTTCAGTTCCACGATCCCCTCAAATCCGGACTGCACGGTAAAATAGATTTTGTTTGTGCCATCCACCGTGATCTTCGACGGGCGGAACTGGGTCACGCCCACCATATTATCCGGCCTTGTAATGATCCGTTTCAGAAAATATCCGTCGCCGTCCAGCACCACGATGCGCTCCGCTCCTGTGTCCGCAACATAGATTTCATTTTGGCTCTCATGGAACCACACGCCCTCCGGATTTTTTAATGCCACCTGGCCGCCGTTCTCATCCAGCACGATTTTTTTATCCTCACCGCGCAGGAGCTTTACGGAAGTCACATAGGAATAGGTATCATCGAACACATGCAGGCGGGATTCCTGCGTGTCAATCAGAAAAATACGCCCGCCGCCCGTAGCGACATCATCCATGCCGGACACGGGGATATCCATTTTGCTCCCGTCGATGGTATAAGCCAATTCAAACGCCGGGATGCTTTTTAGGACTTCCCCCCAGAAGTCATAGGTATAATGATGATCTTCCGTATTTCTGGCGTTGGCCGCCGTTCCCGGAATCCCCGCAAGAACAAGCGCCGTCAGTAAAATAATCCCGATGATTTTTTTCTTTGCCATCCGCACCACCTACCCTTTCAGGCCGGAAGTTGCCATAGTTTCCAGCACGTTACTCTGCGATATTACAAATACAATGATCGGCACAAGCATCATGACCAGCGTGACCGCCGATGCCGCACCGGTTCTTGCAATACCGCCCGATACGACCTGCGACAGCATATAGCTGACGGGCTTTAAGCGTTCCGAGTACAGGAACGTGCCTCCCGTGTTCCCCCAGAAAGACTGGAACGACAGAATGATCAGGGTAATCCATGCCGGCTTTGACAGCGGCATAATAATCTTAAAAAAGATTTTGTATTCGCTCATTCCGTCGATCTTTGCTGCCTCGATCAGTTCATCCGGCACCTGTACAATAAAATTCTGCATGAGATAAAGCCCGAAAGTGCCGCCGATCACAGGCAGGATTACTGCCCAGTAACTGTTGACCAGATGCAGCCGCGTCATAATGATATAGTTTGGGATAGCCGTGACCGTCCCGTTAAACATCAGGGAGTACACGATCGCGTTCGACATAAACTTCGAGCCCGGAAATTTGTATTTGGCAAGCGGGAAAGCCGCCATAGAGCCGATCAGGACTGTCCCGCCCGTGCCGAGCAGTGTGATCACTACCGTGTTAAATACATACCTGGAAAAAATAACATTCAAATCCGCAATGATCACCGACAGATCAAAGAAATTATTCATTGTCGGATTTTGAACAAACAGCCTTGGCGGAAATAAGAAAATTTCGCTGATCGGCTTGAAAGCCGCATTGATTATGTACAGCAGCGGCCAGATACTGATAAAGCCAACGCCCCCGAGCAAAACGACGAGCACGATATCCATTGCAAGGCTGCGGTTTTTTCTCCTGAACTTAAATCTTCTCCACCATTTTCTTGGAGCCGCAAGTAATTTTTCCATAATTATGCAACCTTTCGAAGTAATTTTTGCACAATGATATTGATAAATATCATAATGAAGAACAACAGTGTTGCGATGGCACAGGCGTAGCCCATCTCCAGACGCAGATTACCGTAATCGTGCAGGTGCGTTAAGATCGTGTGCCCGGCATAATCCACCGACGGGAATCCGACCAGATCCAAGGAAATGGCGGATACGGACAGTGAATTGGTGATCTGCATGACCGCGCCGAACATTAACTGCGGCTTCATCTGCGGCAGCGTGATATACCACAGTTCCTGCCACCGGTTCTTGACCCCGTCCACCTGGCCGGCCTCATAGAGCGTGCGGTCCACATTCTGCAGGCCCGCGATAAAGGCCAGGAAGCTGACACCGATGGAGAGCCAGAGCTGCACGATGATGAGGATCGGCATAATGTATTCCTTCGTCTGGAACCACAAAAGCGGCTCCTGGATCAGCCCCATTTTCATCAGCATGGCGTTGGCGTAGCCGTAGGCATCCGACGAGAAAATGAGCTTCCATATCATGTATGCCCCGCCGGAGATGGACGGCGCGTAGAATACCAGCGTCATTACCGCCCGCACTTTCGGGGGCAGCTCATTGATCAGCCATGCCAGCACAAAGCAGAGCAGGTAGCTTGCCGGTCCTGTGACGATCGCAAACAGCATGGTATTTTTGATCGCGGTCAGAAATACCGGGTCGAAAGCGATCAGATTGATGTAGTTCCGAAAGCCTACGAACTGGGGTGTTTCAAACAAATTGAACGATGTAAAGCTTAAACCGATGGATACCAGCACCGGAACCAGCGTAAATACGATAAAGAGAACGATAAACGGCAGCATGAGGATATATTTTTGCCGGTGCAGCCGCCACGCTTCCTGAACGGTCATTCTTTTTTTCATTACTTTTTTCATTTCCCTCTCCTATTTAGAGTTCCGCATCCGCCCTCCCTGCGCACTTTTCCGTGGAACAATTTATTCCCGCACAGCGTCCATAATTTGTTCCGTGCGCAGTACGGGCTCCTGCTGTTTTTAGAGTTCCGCATCCGCCCTCCCTGCGCACTTTTCCGTGGAACAATTTATTCCCGCACAGCGTCCATAATTTGTTCCGTGCGCAGTACGGGCTCCTGCTGTTTTTAGAGTTCCGCATCCGCCCTCCCTGCGCACTTTTCCACCTGTTTTTGTTACTCCTGCAGACGGAATTCCTTGCGCTTTTTGGTCAGTTCCGCGTTGATTTCCTTGATTTTCAGATACAGGGTTTCCCGCGGGTTTGCGCCGCCGGTTACGACATTGTCAAAGGTGTATTCTAACATTCGGCTTGTCATATAATGTCCCGGAACCGGCGGAATGCCTTTTGTGTGCTCAAATTGCTCAAGTATCTTTTCCAGATCCTTTGTCGCCCACGGAAGACGCGCCAGCACTTCTTTGTTGGCGGTGGCATAGCGGGCAGAGCTCCCAAGGATCGCCTCGATGGAATTTGCGTACTCCAGCTGGGTTTCCGTATCCATCCACCATTTAAGGAACGCCCATGCCTCGTCAAGCCTGCCCCGCTCCTCGGCGGTTTTTAACATAATGGACTGCACGGTGGTACACACCACGGTATTATCCACGGTGCCATCCTCCTTTAATACCCCCGGCATCGGCACGAACGACCAGAGGTTTTTGATTTCCGGCGCAAGAAGCTCAAAACGGTTATATTCCGTGTAATCCGCGATGCCGACCGGGATTTCCCCCGTGCGGAAACGGTTTGCAAAGTCCACGGAAACCGGGAGTTTGTAGGCGGTAAAAAAGTCGGTCAGATCCTTGAACGTTTCCATCGCCACCTTTTCGGAAAGACCGCTGGCCACCCCGTAGCTCTTGCCCTCCCCAAGATAGAGATCCCCGCCTTTTTGCACCAGCATTGTTGCCAAGATGGACTGCACGCCGCCTGCTCCCGGAATGTGCGCATCATAATTGTTCATTTGCAGAACCGGCATAATCTCACGGTATTCGTCCCAAGTAACCGGAGGTGTAAGCCCGAGCGCTTCAAAGATATCCTTGCGGTAAAACAGCATGGAAAAAGACTGTGTTTCCGGCAGGCCAAAAACCTGCTCCTGGTAGGTCACACCTTCCAGGGCGCTGGGATAAAATACTTTTATAACCTCATCAAAACCTGCAAGGGAAGAAAGATCCACCAAAGAATTGCGCATGGCAAAATCCATCATCTTCGTCTGGTCCACACTTAGCACGACATCCGGGCCCGTGCCCGCCAAGGTAGCAGGTACCAACACGTCGAGCGGAACCAATTCCAGATTGACACCAATCCCGTTCATCGGTGTAAAACGCTCGTCAATCAGGTTGCGGATAACCTGCGCTTGGTCGCGCCCCGTTGCCAGCCATACCTTGATCGCCTGCTTGCTGATCTCCTCGTCGGTGGATACTTCCGTATCGTCCGTGAAGAAGGTCGCAAGGAAACGGATGGTATCATAGCCAAACCCCTTCGCAAAATTTGCACTTCCCGGCTTTAAGGTATCTGTGTCGCCAAACAGTGCGAACGCGTCAAGCTCAAGCGGCATTTCCGCAATCTGGATCAGCCATGTGGCAAGCGAGGTAATGTTGGACTTGAAATTGCTCAGTTCCCCCTTAACGGCTACCTTCTCCGGATCGGCGAGCAGGTTTTCCAGCTGAATCGCCATTTTTTCCACAAGATTCGCGTTCTCACCTTTCTCGCCCGTGATCGCGATCACATCCTCCAGTACCCCGCGCAGCCTCGCTGCCTCACGCCCCGCGACTTCCACAAATTCCGGCAGTTTTTTTACAATCTCATAGTCAATATATTGATCCGGTACTGTCCCGGTTATCTGTATAATTTTGCGGTACATTTCATTCAGTACCATGACACTTTCACTAATCTGTGTGTATGTTTCCCCGAAATCCCCCAGTACAACTTCCAGGGAAACCGTATTGATCCCTTCTTTAAAGTAAAACAAATAAGGTCCGTCTTCCGTCCCTTCCCCGATTACATAATTTTTCATCTTTGTGCTGTACGTAAAAGGCAGCGCCTCCGCCTCCAAAAACGGTACTTCGCCGTTGATACACAGCCTCCGGTAAGAAGTGACCCCGCGGTTTATACTCTGCCTGCCCTTAAAAGCAAGATGGTAAAGCCCCTCCTTTGGCACTTCAATCTCCCATTCGACGGAATCCCCGGAATACTTCCAGTTATCCCCGCCGATCGTGTTATAAACAATATGGTATGGATGGTACGGCATCAGTTCCGGGTCGGAAACATTATTTCTAATGGTGATGGAGGAAGAGGACCGCGTGATCGCTGTCGTGGCATCCATCACACGCTCCGCCTGACAATAAACGGCATCTCCGGAATACACCTCATATGTTTCTTTCAGGCCCGACACCACATCCCGGTACAGTCCCGGCCTTTCCCTGCTCTCAAACACGAGCCCCAAAATCTCCATCGGCTCCTTGGTGGATTCAAATGTCAGGGTATGCCTCCCCTTTTCCAGATATAATTTAAACGGCTCAAAACCGCGCCTCTGGGCATCCTCCACATATACACTCCGCTCCCGGAAAAGCTCTTTTGCACCGGGACGAACTTCGTTGTCGCCCTTCACCAAAATTTCCGGATCTTCATCTGTAAACGTCCTTTGGAACGTCACCTGCCCCAAACCGCTATAACAGATTTCATCGTCCAGATACAGGACACGGCTGATCTGGGAACCCGTGCCGGACAGCGGGCGGTAAGTAACCAGCAGGTTATAAAAACCTGCCTCCTCTACCAAAAACTCCCAAGTGATGCTGCCCCGCTCCGAGGTCGCCACACCGTCCCCGTTTATGACCGCATCCATCCCGTCCTTTGTCGTAAAATCACAGACATTGACCACAACTTTTTGCTGTGCCATCGCGCCCTCAAAGCCGAAGGCCGTCAGGTAATCAAGGTATGAGGATTCATAAAATTCTTCCAGGGAACGGATGTACGAGGGTTTCCCCTCCCCTTCCCGGAAAATAAGGAAAACGCATGCAAATGCCGCCACAACCGCCAATACTGTTATGATTACCTTCTTCTTTTTCTTGTTATTCGCAGCCATCACAGCCCCCTTGATCTTTTTGATGCTATCCCGCCGCAGGCTCTGAATAGGAGCCCCGGCGGGATATTATGTTCCTAAAAACCATCCACGGGCGGAGTGGATTGCCCATAAACGCCCAGCTTTCTTCTACTTTTTCTCGACGGTTATTACAAGGGTTTCTTTCGTCTCGTTCCCCGCATAGTCTTTAACGGTAATCTCCACATTATACTCGCCCGGTGTCGTCGTATCGAGTTCGGACAGGTCAGGGGTGATGTTATTCTTTAGATCAAGCCCGTCCACGTCCGCCGCTTGCTCTACAAAATCATCCTTCCAGTTGATGGAGGAAACGTCCTCGTCCAAGCCGACCGTGCGGTACTCAGACTTTAATACCAGCGTAGGGGCCGTCTTATTCTCCCCGTTGTAAATGATAACGTTCATGGATGCGGTTCCTTCATTGCCTGCCGCGTCCTTGATGGCATAGACAAGCTTCCCATCATAATTGCCCACGGCCGCAAAGTCAATCCCCGAAAAATCTACCGCGGCGTTCTTCATATCCAGCTCGCCGTCAATGTTATCGGAAGCTTTCATGTAAGATGCCCAGTCCACCGTCTCCGGATCCGTGCCGGCAGGGAATGCCAGCAGGCCGCCCGCAAGCTTCTCAAGTTTTGGCTTGACATTGTCATTGATCGTATTCCCGCTCAATGCCGCCTGGTAGTTTGACATCATGTCATCAATGATCCCCTTCTTTGCCTCTACCTGTACGCTGTATTTCGGGGAACCTTCGATCCCGTAATAGGAATATCCTAAAATATCGTGCGACCAGTATTCATAAATCCCTGCGTTTTTGCTGTAATCGTTTACCATCGCATTGTCGCCGGTCACAAGATAGCGGAACGCCGCAAGGATATTGCTGCCGTACTCTTCGTTTGTGATATCAAGGTTTAAGCGGACTGCCTCGTTCCGGACGGTGCTGTCCGAGTGCATGAAATCCATCGCCTTGTCGGAGTTTGCCAGCTTCTTATAATAAGACTGGGTATACTCTTTAAATACCTTGACTGCAAGCTCGGTGCGCTCTTTCGAAAGGCCTTTCGGGATCGCGTAGCAGTCCGTCGCGTCGTTTAACTGACGGTAATTCGGATCGTCTGCCGCCATTTTATCCGGTCTTGGGAACGGTACAACACCCATCGCGTCACCGCGGTCCGCAAACTGCCCTACCATATCGCCCGCAAGCCACTGCGGCAGGTTGACAAAAGCAGTATGTCCCCACTGGAAACGCCAGGTATCCATCACTCCTACAACGTCCGCATTGTTGTTGTACTGGTTCTCCGAGAAGACAAGCCCCTTCTGGATCAGGCGGTCGATAAACGACACGGCTTCCTTTGTCTGGTCACTCGCAATCCCAAGGCCATTATCCCCGTAAACCTCGCCGCCGTTCGCATAAATCGCCTGTAAAGTTGCCGCGCGGTAATCGGTCTGGTATGCGTAATAGCCGTCCCATTCCTGCTTGAAATGGTCGTTTACCTTTTGCAGGTATTCTTCAAATACACTCCAGGTCCATGTCCCTTCGGCAAAATAATCGGCAGGATATTTTGTCTTGCCGTCCACCTTCAATGCCTCCACCTTACTCAGCATCCCGATGTTATAGCACAAAAGGTCATTTGCCCCAAAGCGCATGACATTGTTCATGAAATAATTATGTCCGTATACTTTGCCCCAGTAAATCCAGGCATCGTCCTCATCCTCAAACAAGGATGCGTACTCATCCAGCGGCTGCAGCACGTTCTGGGAAAGAATCTGTCCCTGGCTGCCGTTCACGATCCGGACGATATCCGCCACCGGGTCATTGGCAAGCACGGTCTGCAATATGATTTCCGTCACATCCGAAGGATACTGTACGAACTGAATCTCACAATTATATTTCTCCAGCACCTGCTGTTCCGCATAAAGCCTTGCTTCCATAGCCTCCGGGCTTAAAGACGGCTCGCCGGTCACCGGGTCACGGTATTTGGTATCCATCTCCGGAATCCAATTATGCCCCCATTTAATAACGGTAGGTGCGCCTTTTGGCGTATCATCCTTTTCCCCTTCCCCCGTCTGCGTCTTATCACCGTCCTGCTTTCCTTCATTCCCCGGATTTTCCGGCTCTTTTGTCCGGTCAGTATCCTCCCCATTATCCTGTCCCACCACTGGCGTTGGTGTGGACTTCGGATTCTCCTTCCCATTGCCGCAGCCAGTCAATGCTGTCGCTGCAAGTACCAAGCACAGGAATGAACTAAATAATTTGTGTTTCATACTTTACTCCTTTCTGTGACTGCATGATAGTACAGGGTATGCTTGTGCATCACTCCCCGGTTTTTGAGCGTAAAAGGTCACCCGGATATGGAAAAATGCAATATCACGAACATTATTTTTCCCATTTCCGGTCATTGCCAGTCATGCCATATGGACATTTTTACTTTTAATTCTTGACTTTCCGCTCTGTTTTTGTTACTATTGTACATTATAAAGGATTTTTCTTTGAACGTAAATGGAATTATGCTGACCGTATATGGAAGAATGATAGATTTTTTGTGAAAGTTAAGAAATTATACCATAACCCGCCATCTCTAATATAAGGAAAGTTGAGGTAACCAATATGGATAAGCGAACTGCAATCAATATCGGTCCCCATTTAAACCATACGAACCTGTATATTTACCAATGCGGCTCCGAATGCTGCCCAAGCGGACATTTCCACGGTCCTGCCGTGCGGGATCACTATCTGATCCACTATGTGCATAACGGCAAAGGCATATTCCAGGTGGGGGACACAACCTACCATTTAAAAGCGGGAAATGGCTTTTTGATCTGCCCGGATATCGTCACGTTCTATCAGGCAGACGAAAAAGAACCTTGGCACTATTCATGGGTCGGCTTTCACGGCTTAAAGGCGGAAACCTACTTGTCGGAAGCGGGACTTACACAGGCACATCCGGTGTTTGAATATACAGAGGACGACTTTATCGAGAATTGTTTTTATGAGATGGCGGATGCCTATTATTTAAAACATGGCGGCGATTTAAAACGTCAGGCATACCTTTGCCTGTTTTTGTTTAAGCTCACCCAAATGAACACAAAAGACTTGTATTACAACTCGAAGGAAAGCCGCAATGACGCATATGTTAACGAAGCGCTGCAATTTATTGAAATGAATTATTCAAGGAAATTTTCCGTTGATATGCTGGCAGATTTTGTCGGGCTAAACCGCAGTTACTTAAATTCCATATTTAAAGATGCTATGGGGAAGCCTTTACAGCAATATGTGATGGAGTTCCGTGTCCTGAAAGCATGTGAGCTTTTGGAGAACGAAATATTGACGATCGGGGATGTTTCCCGCTCCGTGGGTTACTCGGACCAGCTCCTTTTTTCCAAAGTGTTTAAGCGTATCCGTGGGGTCACGCCCTCCGAGTATAAGAAGAATATCCCCCCGAAGAAACCGGAACCTCCCGCCGAGTAAAACGGCATGGCATTTGCACTTCCCAACCGTGCAAATGCCATGCCGCACTCCTATTCCAAAGGTTTCATGCAAAGATAACGGATGCCGGCACCGGGTGAGGCTACCTGCAAAGGCGCAGGGTCTTAATCTCAAAAGCGCGGAACAAAAGCCGCAGGGAAAAACCTTCTCCTTTGGATTCCCAAATCTTTTGCTTCCCCTCTTCCATCATATTGCATTCATACACTTCCCCAACCGGCAGATTCACGGTGATCTCGGTTTCCACCGCCGCCCCCGCCGCCTCGTAAAGCCGAAGGATAATGTCCCCGCTCCGGTCCTCGGCCGGTTTCATAGTTTCCAGAAATACATTTTTCCGGCTGATATGCACTGCCTCGAACGAAGGCGTACTTCCTTTCACCACAAGCGGTTCAACATTCAGATCATATCCCTGCCAGATCACGTCGGATGTAAGGAAGCTTCCTTCCCACGCATACAGGGCATATGTAAACCGCTGCGTCCCGTTGTCCGCCCGCATCGTAGGTCCCGCTGAAGCGCGCAGGAGCGTTAATTCCATATCATTTCCGTTCACGCTGATCCCGTATTTGCAGTTATTCAACAAAGCCGCGCCGTGGCTTTCGTCGCACAATGCCGTGTATCGGTGGTTGCAGACCTCAAAGCGGTCTTTGTCGTACTGTCTGGATCGGTGCGTCGGGCGTTCCACATAACCAAACTGTATTTCATGCTTCGCGTTTGCTGCATGGACATCCACCGGAAAACTGGTTTTTAAGAGCCGGTGCAGTTCCCTCCATTCCACTTCCGTATCAAATTCCAATCTCTTCTGTCCTGCGGCCAGACGTATCTTTTGGGTGTATTCCGATCTTCCGATTTTCCCCTTCACTTGAAGAACTGCCGCAAGCCCCTGCCCCAAAACAGTGATTTCCTCCACGCAGGCTTTATCCGGTTCTTCCTCGCGGTAATTGGAGTCAATATCCCACGCGTCAAAGGCTCTTGGCTGGTCGCGGTAAAGGCGGAACTGGTTCATCGGTTTTGCGGCAAACTCCCTGCCCGACGGCTTTCGCCGAAAGGAAACAACCTGCCCCGCCGTATCGACCAGCGCCGCGACATACCCATTCTCCATATGGTAGCCCGCCCCATCCAGCCACACCGATGCCTGCAGCATTGTGTTTTCCATAGCCGGCACCGCCTCCCCTTCATCTACGGGTCTAAGCGGCCGCAGGCTTACCGCCCCACAGGAAGGCAAGGATACCAACGCTGCCACACTTCCGTCGTCCTGCTTCTGTACCGGTACCCTTTCCCCTTCCAACGTCGCTGCCCCGTCCCCATATTCCGCAGGCAGCATAACAAGTGCACTGCGCGCAAAGGAGAGCGAATTAAAAACGCTGACTCCTTCTTCTTCCCGGAGCAGGCTCACAGCAGCCTCCCCCGCCATCCGCAGGGCTTCTTCCTGCAATGCCCGGTGTGCCGTGCCGGCTTCCTCATAAACCCTCGCAATGGAGGAACCCGGAAGGATATCATGGAACTGGTGGAACAATAGCGTTTTCCACAGCCTGTCTGCTTTCTCCTGATCGTACGGGAAACCTGCCATGCATGCCAAGCTTCCCAGAAACTCCATCTCATGCAGGGCGATCTCACTACTGCGGTTATTTTTCTTGATCCCTGCCTGCGAAGTGTAGGTTCCCCGGTGGGCGGAAAAATACAGTTCCCCGACATAGGTATGTTTCGCTCCACCCCCTTGCTCCAGCATATGGAAAAATTCCTCCGGCACACCCATTTTCATGCGGGGGCTTCCCTCCAAATCTTTTTGGCGGAGTACATATTCCACATGATCCCTTGCCGGTCCGCCGCCCCCGTCACCATATCCAAACGGAAAAAGAAACGCGTCAAGGTCTTCCTTCTGCGCGCGGTTTTTAAAAGTCCTCCGGACTTCCCCCGGGTCAGTCTGGTAAGTATAGCTGGTCGGCAGGAAAGAGGTCACTTTCGTGCCGTCCAGCCCCTCCCAGTAAAAATAATGGTACGGGAAACTTTCCCCGCCGTTATAGCTCCAGAAAATTTTCTGCGTTACCATGTAAGGCACATCGCAGCCCATCAAAATCTGCGGAAGCGCGGCGGAATACCCGAAGGAATCCGGAAGCCAGAGTACACGGCTGTCCACACCCAGCACTTCCTTAAAATACCGCTTCCCGTGGATCAGCTGGCGGATCAGTGCCTCCCCTCCCGCCATATTGGTATCCGGCTCCACCCACATGGCTCCGTCCGCGATCCATCGTCCAGCCACGATGGCTTGCTTGATTTTTTCAAACAGGTCAGGATAATACTGGCGGCATATCTCATAGGCTGCCGGCTGGCTCTGGATATAGCAGTAGCCCGGATATTCTTCCAGAAGGCGCAGCTGCGCGGCAAAGGTTCTCGCGGTCTTGCGTTTAGTCTCCGCCACCGGCCAGAGCCATGCCAGATCAAGGTGGGCGTTCCCCACTGCCCAGAAAAGCGGCATTGTGGAACCGTTTTGGGCCTGGAGCACTTCCCGCAGGCCTTCCCTTGCCTTTTTGTAATCCGAAATCCTCCCGCCGCCGTCCTGCTCAAAATCCACATCCTTTGTAAACTGTTTCAGGGCAGCAGCAATTTTCGCCGCGCGCAGGCTGTCCTGGTCCAAATCCCGCAAAAGGTTCCAGAGCGTCATGACATCCATATAAAGCTGGTAGGCTTCCTCACGCCAGATCCCGAACGTGGACGCGCCAAGCCGCCTCCGGCTGCCCTCATGTTCCCCGAATGTGTAGCTGCCCGGCAACACCGGGCCCGTCGCACACGAACCACAATCCGGGAAATCATGCCCGGCATAGGTTTCCATCGCGATCCGGCAGCATGTTCCCGGCTTTGCGTTTCTGGCGATGGTGTTATCCACCAGATAATGGTGCGCCTTTGCGACCCAATCTGCCCGGTATGTACCAAATTCCTGTCCGTTGACAAAAAGCGTGGACTCCCCGCCCGGCTTCAGGTCGAGGACGATCCGCTTTCCCGCCGCCCGCTCCGGCAGGATGATATCCCCCAAGAACCAGCAGTATTCCCAAGTATCCCCCCACGTAAAACCGGGCGGCGCAGGCACAAATTCCGCCTGGTCCAATTCCCCGTACATCAGGTGATCCCTGGTTCGGAACGCCTTAAACTCTACTGCCCCCAAGGGCTCATAAAAATCCGCTTCCAACGTCCGGATCCAGTGCCCGATCCTCCCATCCCATTCTGGACTTAATATCCCCATATGACCTCCTGATCTAATATCCTGCGGCATAAGCAATATCCCCTTACCCCTGCTCGCAGCGGCCGGTTTCTCGTTCCACCATTATTATAATTTATTCTCCTGCCGCCGTAAATGGAAACTTGCCAGGTTTATATGGAAGAATGCTTATTCGCTGGCGATTATCATTATTGCTCTTTTTCCCGCTTATTTTCCACCGGAAAGTTCCCGCCTCAACATATCCGCCGTTTTCTCTGCCATTTCCACATATCCCTCCTGCGTAAAATGCACCCCGTCCGATTTTTGCAGGTTTTTGCCGACACACAGCCCGTACAGGTCATTGAACGGGATGCCGTATGCCGCACAGATTTCCTTTGCCTTATCGTTCAGTGCCCGGTAAATTTCCGAGCCTTTTTCATCGGTCACTCAATATCCGTCTTCCCTGTCCGCGGCAAGCGGTGCCCTGTCCCCCATAGAAAAATGGCCGATGTCCTGTTTTTCCATCTCCCCCTTCCCCAGGCGGCGGCTCAGCGGTGTCGTCGCAGCAAAAACAATCTTTGTTTCCGGGGAAACCAGATGAATCCAAAACAGTACCCGCTGCAGATTTTTGCCGTACTCTTTTACGTCCTGCCCATGCAGATGGATCCCATTGTTGATATGGACCAGCCGATACGGATACTGGCGCAGGGCAATCTCCAACAGCCGCAGGAAATTCGGGTGATGGATACCCTCGCTCGTATTCAGGCGGTCCACATAAAACCCCGGCATTCTTCTTTGTACCATTTCCCCGTACCCGGCACTGATGGAATCCCCCACCAGCAAAATCCGGTTTTCCGTCTTCCTCCTTGGCAGCGTGACGGAAAGATTCATCCATTCCGCCCATTCCCGGTCAAAGGAATCGCGCCGCGCGGACGTTCTTCCACAAAGCACCTCCTGTGCCAGGTTTTCCAGCCATGCGGATAGCTCCTGCTCACTTCCATACTCCACCAATTCCACGGTACTTTCTTTTAGGGCAGAAAGAAAATGCGCCGGAAGTCCCTCACTTTTTTGTTTGAGCCATATCTGCCGCAGCACCGGGCATTTCTCTTTCACTTGCCTGATAAAAGCGGGGATTTCGCCCGCATCCTCCTCCCCGTCCGCATTCTGCCCGTAAAGGATATATCCCGTTTCCATCTGTGCTCACAAAAAGTCATACAAGCTTTCATTTAAGGGATCAGAGTAAGCGAGTGTCCTCTGGTTTGTCATTGTCCCCGGCCATGGGGAAGTCCCCACGTAACCGAACGCAAGCCTGCCCGAAAAGATTTTTTCCGCCTCCGCCGCGATTCCGGCATGCGCACTGTCATGAACCAACAGAACCAGCGGATGCCGGCTGGCTGGTCATTGATGCGGAATGCGTTTCCCTCCGTTGGAAACACGCGGTTTTCTTCCAGAAATCCGGCTACCGGATCCGGATCGTCCAGGCTGTGCGGATGATGCCCGCATTCCGGCTTTATGATAACACGGAACGGGACACTGCTTTTTTCATAAGCAGCCTGCAATATCGCACCGTTTTCGGCATAAGGCACGACCTCGTCCTTACCGCCTGCCACCATGATAAGCGGAACACCCCATGCAAGCAATGTCCGTATGGCGGAATCCACTATCCCCCGGTACTCGTCCCGCGTCCTGTCCCAGAGCGCCCTGCATTCCTCCCATTCCGCCGCTGCTCCCTCTGATAAACCAAAACCGCCCGGCCAGCTGTAAATATCCACGACCGGCGCATCCAAATACAGGGAAGCTGCCCGTTCCGGGTATTTCGCTGCATAGTGCAGCGCATACAGCCCGCCCCGGCTAAACCCGAATAAAACTGCCTGTGATGCCAGCCTGTATTTTTCCTCTACCATCGGCTGGAATGCCGCCATCCGCCGCACTACTTCCTCGCTGCCGTACAGGTCAGAAATCCGGTAGTAAACAACAGCATAACCTCTTTTTAGCATTGCCAGATCAACGGCAGGAAACGCGCCAAAAAATTCCACCCGCCAGACATAGGGTCTCCCTTCCGCCATCTCCCCCGGAAATACGATACCGTATTCATGTCCCTGAAAATTCCCGATTTCCATTTCATATCCTTCCCAGACCATATGTACCTCCTTTATCATCTCCCTGCATCACACCGGAAAGCATCTTTTATCCCCAGAGAATAAGCAGATTATATCATGCCTGCCCCGCTTTGTACACCACCATTCCCATGCCTCTTCCCCATATTCCGGGCCGGATTGTCTTTTTTCAAATTACACTACCTTTTTTTTGGGGAGTATGATATAATAGCGTAAGACATTATCTTTGCGCCAAAGAGCGCATGGATAAACATGGATATACAAAGAATCTGCAGAAAGGCATGTGATGAAAAATGGCAAGGTATGTTGAAATCGAAGACGTAATTGGCAACGACCAGAAGATCATCCATCAGGATATGAAGTTCCGCACCGGTAAATTTGTATGGCGCATTTCTTTTACTGCCCCGCTAAACCCCGAGACAGTAAACAATATGAACCTTTATGTTACCGACGCGTCGGATAATCCGTTAAAGACTTCCATCCGTTATGATGCGGTCAGCAACTGCATCGAGATCGAGCCGCTTGAACCTTATGCCCAAAACGAGTCCTACATACTTATAATCACGAAAAACGTGGAATCAAAAGGCGGGCAGAAACTTAAAAATGAGATGCAGGTCCGGTTCCACGTCTGATGCGGGTGAGCCGTGAAATAAGGCTGTCACAGAGGTATCTGCCATAAAAAACAATGCTACTGCCAAACACAGGCAGGGCGGTGCCGTACAGGGTACAAAAAAGACGGGCAAGAAGCAGATTGTTTCTTGCCCGTCTTAGGTCAGTTTACAAGGAACTACACGCAGACCACGAAACGGGGCTGCTGACAACAAAACAGGCTGAGTATCAAACACCGGGAAAGTGTGAGATATTGAGCCTGTTTTGTTGTCTGGGGTTTCCAAAGGGGCTTGCCCCTTGGCACACGACTTTGCTTGCAAAGTGCAGTATGTTATACGCCCTGTCGGCATTGCCGCTTCAAATGCCATTGCCGCCGGGGTGGGCAAGGGCATTTGAAGCGGCAGGAAAACAGGGCTGTGATTGCGTGGAGTCGCAGGCGCAGGACTGGTTTCGTCAGCATACAGGGCGTATATGAAAGCCCTCGTCCTACGCCGGACTTCGGGGCAAAATGTCCCGAACTTGTGGACACCACTCACGAAAAAGCAGCCGGATTTTTCGCTGTAAAATTGAAATGGGCAGGAAGCCATTTTAAGGCTTTCCCTCCATGATTGCCTGTCAGCAAAGGCGGGCAGGAGTGTCAACGGCGGCGCATTTATGCGCCGCCGTTGACTGGCTCAGCCAGCTTTGCTATCTCCACGATAAATGGGAATTGTTATCTGTCTGTCCAAGAATCGAATCTCGTTGAAATTTGTGGGTCGTATAGAGGGCAACCAAAATCAAGTAAAATATTCATGAGAGCGTTCATATCAGCCTCTTGCATACCATGGCAGTCAAACCTTACGATATTTGAATAGCGTTTTTTGTGGTGTTTTCTATGCCTTTTATTGCTGAAAACAGCGTAAAATCGTTGTTCTCTACCACTCTAATCAACAAATCGGGATTTGTAATGGTATCAAATTTTCAAGAATTACAATCTGTTTCAATCCAGTACCGTTGTATAATGTCATGTCTGTTGGGAGGACTGAACTCGTGAACCACTTCATTTTCAAGCGCACCACCGCACTTTTGTATCACTCTGGCGGATTGAGCATTTGCTTTGTTGCAACACACAAGAACTTTTTTATAGCCAAAATTTTCAGCCTTTTTTAGTACAAGAAACAACATCTGACAGGCATAACCTTTTCTGCGCTCTGATGGTCGAACACTGTAGCCAATTTGACCGTTATATTTCAGCAAAAAGCCAGAAAGTTCGTGTCTCAAATCTATCATTCCAATAAGTTTACCATCGGAAATACGAATACCAAGATATGTAGCAGACGGAGTCCAACCAAGACATTTAAATCTCCCCTCAAAGTCTAGCCAATCATCATAGCTAGACACACTATTTAAACCAGAACACCCATAAAAACCCTCGCCGTTTTTCAGCATTTCTTCACGGAATTCCATTACTTGCGATTCATGCTCTTTTGTTGGAGTTATTAATATCAAATTATTCATGTTCTTACGCATTCGTCATCCCAAACCTGCACTTCTATATAATGATATTGTTTTTGAATATTGGTCATAAATTCCTCTGTAGTACCATTATAATCATACATCACCTTTAAAAGCATATCCTTTGTAAGCATAGTAAACCCACCATGCTTTTTAAGGGAAGCCATACTATCACCATATGTAAAACTAATATGGTTAGAAGAAATACTATTTAGCGGTATCTTTGTAACAATTCCATTATCAAACCAATCGTTCAGATAAGCACTTCCTTGTAGAACAAACGAAAGAGGGTGTTCCTGCAAAGGTTTACCGCCGAGTTCTACAAAGCGTGCATATAATAGCTTGTCCGTTTGCAAGCGCCTTGGATAATAATTCTCAAAATCTGCAAATCTGTAGAACGCAGTAGTATCCTTGTTCTGTCCAGCCATTTTATATGCCAGCGCAAACGCCTCGTCTTTTGGCAAGCGCATAATGTTCAGCAAAGGCGTGCAACTAGGGTGACAGTAATTAACAATATATAAATCATCAATCGTCATAGACAACTCCTTAAACTTCCATAAGTTTAATTTTACTGGTCGACAAAACGAAGTTTATTTATGTCGTGGATATTCGGGCAGCAAATCAATCAATTTAATTGTCCGTCCTTCTTACGATTTGCGAAGTCATAAAAATCTGAAATGCTCCATGTCCTTCTTTTTCAAAATCTTTACCTCCCCCCTGTATATTCCAGCCAGAAAAAGAATCCGCCACTTTTTTCAAAATCTCGTCAATGGGAAGAACTTCCAAAACTTCCATTACCCCGCCATCACAACACGCTGTCTGATATACAGTTAAATGGTCATGTGCAGTATCTTCCTTGTATTTCCAAAAATCAAATCCATACTCATTGTATAAATCCTCCTGCCAAAAAAATAAATTCCATTTTATCAATTTCTTATTTCCTCCCCCGCTGTGAGTTTGGATTTTTCAGCAAGTCCGACTTCTTAGAAATCCTTTTGAGCCATTTCTTTTCTTCCCTGACAGCTTCTTGTAATTCAGCCGGAGCCGTTTGCAGATAAACGCCAGTGACGCTTGCTCCGGGTCGCTGTCCGGGCTGGCGGCTTCATCAATGGTCTGCAACAATATCACATGGAAAATCTGACGGACAGAACACCTCCCGTCAGATATCCACCCTGTGCAGTCTCTTGTAAACTGTACTTTTTCTTTTTTTATAACATCCGTTACTATTGGCGCGGTATAACCGCCCGAAAGTGATACGGATGGGGAAAACCTGCCCCACACCCATATCATACGTCAAATTCATCTTTCATACAAGTCTTCCGCGCGCAGCATGGTAAGTTCTTCTTCTTTATACTCCCCGTCCAATGCAAACTCCCGCAGCATCTGCGCCATGCGCCTCTCTGCCCTTTTCAGCACTCCCTCGGTATAACTGCATACCGCATCATAGGCATTCTGCGGATTTTCTTCGATGCAGTCCCGGATTGCCCCCAAAAATTCTGCCGCTATCGGTTCCGTCATGGTATACTCATTGCGGTAAAGCATGGAAAGTGCCTGTAAAAACAAATCATCCGAAGTCCAGCCCGGCAGGTCGATGCGATGATTATAAACATGGAGCAGCCCTTCGTTTTTTCTCAAAAACATATTCATACGGCTGCGCTCATCCTCCAAAATGACCGCTGTCTCACCCGCAAGTTCCGCATTCAGCGCCAAAAGTTCTGCCGTCTTCTCCACACTCAGAAACGCTGCTTTTTCGACCAGCATGGTAGAACCCCGCAGCTGCTCTTTTTTCGCCTCCAGATCAATATGGTTGAGCTTGTCCCCACGGATCAGAGCCACACGGGGCGACTGGATCCCGCCCAGAACCTGTGTACATTTCGCGATTGCTTTTGCAAGGGTCGTCTTTCCGCTTTTTTCTTGCCCGGTCAGGACTATATTGATCGCGCGACCCCGTCCTGTCAGGATATGCTCCATACAGCCAAACAGCTGGCGGCGCACATCCGCTGACACCAAAAATCCGCCGAAGAATTCCTCCGGCTTCATACCGAGATTTCTCAGGCGCGCATTCAGGTTCGGGGCTTCCCCCGCATAATCTGCGGTGATGTCCTCCGGATACTCATAGAGAGGTTCCGGTTCCGCGGAATCTTCCTGACCCGCTTCCTCCTCGGCTTCCCCTCCAAATTCAAAATCAATCTCCGGCAATGGCTCCTCTTCAGCCCGCAGTTCAAATCCATCGTCTTCCGGCTCGGTTTCTGTTTTTTTCCGGTTGGAATCCGTCTGTCCCCCCAGGTTCCTGTCCCCTGCCGTTTCCGGCAAAAATTCTTCCGCTTTCTCCCCTGACCCGGTTCCTTGTGCCGCCTGTCCCTTTTTCTGCTCGAATCCGGAAAGCCCGACGCGGGCTTCCAAAATTTTCGCCCCCGTCCGGAACGTTTCAAACTCGGACACCGGTTTATGTACCGCGGCACTTTCTGTTCGCTGCCCTGCCGTTTTTCCCGCCGCCTGCCGCCTTATCGCTTCCGGCGCAAACTCTGCCGTGTGCGCTGGCTTTGTCTCTTCTTTTGGCGGAACGTCCCCGGAGCCTGCCTCATCATCCTGAGGGTCAAATACCGCCGTCTGTGTCCTGTCTTCCCGCATACCGCGCAAAACGGATAACCCTGCCTGCACTTCCTCCGTTTTTTCGTCCCCCGGCACAAATTCCGCCGTATGCACTTCCTCTGCCCCGGCAGTCGCACGCATTTCTTCTTCGTTTTTTGCTTCCTGTCCGTTTCCAGCTTTCTGCGCTTTTTTCTCGGATGCCCTTCCCCATAAGCGGAACCTCTTGGTCGTATGTTTATCTTCCACGGTATCCGCCGCTGCCGCTTCTTCACTGCCTGTCAGTTTTCGGATTGTCTTCGAAAGCTCTTCCTCACTCTCGCCCTGCTCGATCATGCGGTAGAGTTCCTGCTCCGCATCGCGCTCACGCGCCGACCTCTCCTCCCGCCGGACACGCTCT
This sequence comes from uncultured Lachnospiraceae bacterium, assembly GCA_947053345.1. GTDB lineage: Bacteria > Bacillota > Clostridia > Lachnospirales > Lachnospiraceae > RGIG4057. Next base: position 27,967 of record CAMRSM010000010.1, on the reverse strand, counting down.
GCCTCATCCTCCGCCGCCTTCGTTTCGCTCCGGTTCCCGTTTTTCCCCTGATTTTCCGCTTCCCTTGGAGACGCGAAAATTTCCCAGTCTTCTTTTTCTTCCTTATCGGATACCGCGGGGTCTTCTTCGGCAGCAATGTTCTCCTGCGGCTTTTCGACCTCCATCTCAAATCCCGCCCCAAGCTGCATCCGGAGCTGCTCCGCCACCTGCATGCCCCGCAGCAGGTCCATCGTATTCTGCTGCTGTATCATTTCATCCGTGATCGCGCCAAATTCGCGCGTATTCCAGATAACGTCCTTCCCCTCCTCTTCATAGACCGGTTTGCCGAAACGCTCCTGATTGTACTCTTCCTCCGAGTAATGTGTATTACCCTCCGGTATCGTCACTTCCTCGATGAATTCCTCCAACTCCTGCACGCCCTTGCCCTCTTCGACCAGACGGCGCACTTCCTTCGCAATCCCCGCCTCCGACGTGCCGCCGCCCCTGCCAAGACGGCTTAAATGGATTGCGCGCAAGCCCCGCGCACGATCCACATACATGCCGCTGCCAAACCAGAGGATAATATCATTACATTCTGCGATGCATTCTTCCGACTGTCCGTTCCTATGGTAAAGCTTTGCCAACTCATACGCCCAGTCCTCCATAAAATTTTCCGCTTTTAACTGTTCCAGGTCATAGATCAGTACCTCCATCTCCTCCCCGCGCAGTTTGTCGATATGGTAACGGAAAATGTGACGGTAAAAATCGCGCGGAGCCATCTCCGAAAAATCGCGCAGATACAGCTCCGCCATATCCGCCATAGAAAGTTTCAGGCATAGATTGATCAGGTGGATGAGGATCCTCCTCGTCTTGCTCTTTAAATAAATCTGTTCATAATAAACAAGCGCGGTATCATAAATCCCATTTTTATCATACGCCTCCGCGACCACACTCAGATCCGCGGCACTCTTTATCCTCGCGGAATCCACGGTCTTTGCTATCGCCAGTGCGGAATCATAATTTTTCGTCTCAAGTGCACGCCTGATTTTTTCAATTTTTACGGAATTACTGCTTCTGTCCATAGGAACCATCCAATCTAATCGTTTATTCGGGGCACACCCGCATCCCGATGCAGGCAGCCGTTATCCCCCATTCCCGTTTCCTCAAAAAGCCTGTCGTAAAGCTGAGCCAAAGTAATCCTGCCGCCCCCGCTGCAAAGCGCTTCGCGAAGCGGCATACTGCACACCGTATGCCCGCGGTCAAGAACACAGATGGAATCACACAGCTTCTCCACCTCATCCATGTAATGGCCGACATAGATCACTGCCGTCCCTGCATCCGCCAATTTCCGGATCGCGCCAAGGATCAGATTTCTCGACTGGATATCAACCCCCGCCGTCGGCTCGTCAAGAATCAATAACTCCGGCTCCTTCAACAGCGCAGCCGCGATATTCATCCGCCGCTTCATACCCCCGGAATACTCCCCGACCCGCTTTTTCAACGTTTCCGGTTCAAAGCCCGTCATCCCGCTGACCACACGGATCCTTTCCTTCAGACGTGCCCCGTGCAGATGCCCGGCACGCCCCCAAAATTTCAGATTATCCATCCCGCTCAGCGACTCGTAAAGCGCAATGTCCTGCGGCACATACCCTAACTTTTCCCGGAGCGGGCGCGGATTTTTTCTGACATCCTTCCCGTGGAATAAAATCTGTCCCTCGTCCGGTTTTGTGAGCGTCGCGACCATTGAGATCGTCGTCGATTTCCCCGCGCCATTGGTTCCGATCAGGCCAAGAACCTGCCCCGGGGCCAACACAAATGAAAGCCCGTCCACCGCTTTTTTTCCGTGGTAGCTTTTTGAAATCCCCTTTACCTCAAGACAAACCTCTCCCATCGCGCCGCTCCTTCCTTCCAATAATCTTTATTATACTACTTCATTTAAAGAAAATCAAAGCTTTCCTGCTCAAACTGCAGCGGAATGTACTCAAGTTCCTCCGTCTTGACACTTGAATGGTAATCGACCACGACCGTCTGCTGCTTCCCGTCCACGAGTTTTTGCCCGAGAATATAATTTACGTCAAACCTCCCCGTGATCGCCGGTGTCGTGCCGCGTGCCGGAACAATCAACTGCACTTTGTTCGTCCGGAGCAGTTCAAAGATCGGCTCCCAGATATAAATATCCTTCGCCGCGCCAAACGGGTTGTCGATAAAAATCACCTTCTCCAGATCCGTGTCATCGCCCCGCCCGGAATTGATGTTCGCAATATAATTGATCACTGCGATCAAAAACTGGATGTATATACCCTGTGACTGCCCGGTGCTCCCGACTGCCTCCTCGTAGCGAAGATGACGGCTCTGCTCCTTCATGCGCTCCCTTTTGTAAAGGCTGAGGCGGATCGCATTCATATCTTTGACAATGACCGCAAACAGTTTCTTAAAAGAAAGGGCATTGCGGATAAAACGGAGCCTGTCCGCCGGTTCCTTAAAGTCTTCCACATTTTCCACCAGCTCATCCAGATAGACGGACATCCGCTCCCTGTAAAACTCTTCCTTCACATAAGGAATCTGCAGGGAAACGATCGGGATCGGTTCCCCCGAAAGCGTGATTTTTGACAGCGCCGGAAGCCGGTCAAGCTCTGTTTTTATGTTGATACAGCGCTGCAGGCACTGGTCTTCAAAGTTTTCCTTCAGCCCAACGATATCCTCAATCCCACTCTCGATCCTGCCCTTTTCGAGCGCGAGACAATCCCTGACCTCGTGCAGGTTTTTCACCAGCAGTTCCGTATCCTGCTCATTTCCCGGCAGAACGACACTTTCGCGCATCTCATCCGCAAGGGATGCCGCATTGAGCAGCACAAGCGTCTCCGTGACCTTCTGGAGATTGTGCGCAAACTCCTCCTGGCATTTTTTCTGTTCTGCGGCCGCCCGGGCATACTCCCCCTCCGTGTTCCGGAAACGCTGCCTCAATGACTCCGCTTTTTCTTCCGGGGCATCCCCCCCATCCTGCTGTAAAGGATGGATTCCCTCGCCATGCATCATGCGCTCGATGTCCTTACGCATATCACACAAAGCCAGTGTCTCCTGCGCCAGCGCATCCTGTTTTTCTTTCAGCTGGCTTTCCTGCTGCCGCAGCATTTCAAGCTTTGCACGGCTGTTCTGGACATACTCGCCGATTTCTTCCTCCGCGAGCTGCAGGGCAGGGATACCCCCGTAACGCTTGGTCAATTCCGCCGCGAGCTGCCCCGTTTTGCCGTGCAGACGGTTCCACTCCGCCGTGGTCTGCGCCAGCTCCCGCTGCTTTTCCGCCAGCACCTGAGCCTGCTTTTCCCTCTCGCCGCGCAGTTTTTTCAATTCCTGCTCCGCCGTCATGTACAGCCCGCCGCGGGCTTCCTTCTCCCGGAGTTTTGCGACCGGTACTCCGCGCCCCTCGATCGCGCGCAGGCAGCGGTTCATCGCCGACACATACGACTGCATCAGGCGGTTCTTGTCATCCTCCTCGGAATGCCCGCGCTCATATGCCTGGCATTTCCCGGAAAGCTCCGCCCTAAGCGCCTCCCCGGAAAGCGTACACTCCCCATACTCGCCCGGCACATCGTATCTTTCATATTTTTCTTTCCAGCGCATAGTCAGCTGTTCCGACTTCATCCGGACGGCGTTCGCGTGCTCAAAGGTTTCCGCCGCTTCCCGCTCCATCCGGCAGCATTTTTCCGCAAGTTCCTGCTGCTGACCGGAAAGCTTTGCAGCCGCGCTGTCAATTTCCCGAAGGCGCGGGATAATCCCCTGCATCTCATCAAACTCCTGCTTGAGCTGCTTTAAAACCTCCGTCTCCGCGGCAAGCTCCTCCATCCGCTCCCCCGCCTTTTTCACCTTTGCGCGGCATAACTCTCCCTGTGCCGAAAGTTCTTTCTGCTTTTCCAGAAGCCCGGCTCTCTGCGCCTGCCCTGCCGCAAGCGTCTGTTCGCGCTTTGCCGCGCGCTCCTTGTATTCCCTGTATTTTTCTTCATAGCAATTCAAAAACTGCCAAAGGCTTTTCTCGTCTGCCCGGTAAGTTTCCCTTTGGTCCTCCAGCGTGCGCATACGGCGCTCATCTTCCCGGACTGCGGCGGACAATTCTCCGAGTTCCTTCTCCGCCGCCGCATCTTCTTCCAAATTCTCGAATTTTTTCGAAAATATCAGGATGTCCCCCTCAGAAAGGACTTCCCTCTGGTTGCGCAGTGCTGCCGCCTTCACAACCGGAAATACCAAAGCCTGTTCCCCTTGGCGTAGCTTCTCATCCTGCCAAAGCTCGTCAAGCCCGTCCTCGACAACAAGGGTGTACGGAAGATATGGATATTGCTTCAACAATTCCCCCCGCAGATTCTCCTTTATCCCGGCAAGATACTCCCTGCCCGTCTGTGCATGGATTCCGTGCCGCACGCGGATGTATTCCTTCCATTCCTCCGCCCCCGGCAGTTCCTCAAGAACCGCCCCCCAGCCGCCGTCCGTCAGCCGTTTGATTCGTTCCCGCCTGCGCCTGATCCGCCCGGAAAGTTCCTCTTCCTTTACGCGCGCCGAAACCTCCTTCTCCCGGATCCGTCCTGCCAGCTTCTCATAATCCTTCGCGCCATACACCAGAAGCAGACGGTCCGCACGCTGCTTTTCCTCCTTGTAAGCAGCGAGAAAGGATGCTTGGAGCACTTCCTCCCCGCCAAGCTGTTCCAGCCTTAATTCGCACGCAAGCAATTCCCGCTTCGTCTCCTCAAGCTCCTTTGCCACTTGACTTAATTTTTCGCTGTATGATCCCTGCTCTTTCGACAGGCGCGCATATTCCGCTTCGTATTCTTCCTTTTTATTGCCGCACTCCTCAAGTACCAGTATGCCGACCTGGCGCTTCTTCGTGTTCATAGAATTGTCAAGATATTCCAGCCGCTCCCTGAGCTGCTGTGCCCTCACTTCTTCGCCGGCTGCATTCCTTGCCAGTTCATTCCCGCGCTCCCTGAGCTGCTGGAGCTGTATTTTCAGAGAGTGGTATCGCGCCTCCAACGCGGAACGCTCCCCGGAAAGTTGCTGCTGCGTGCGCGCCAGTTCTTTTTTCATGTGGTGCGCGAGAAAACGCACCTCGGAAAGCAATGTGCCCTTTTCGGAAGACATCGCCGCGATCTCCGCCGACAACTCATCTCTCTTTGCCCTCTCCTCCTGATATTCCAGATAGTCATTTTCCGATTCTTTCCATATGATCGCCTGCTCCGTCTGCCGCAGGGCATCCTCGTGCGCATTCACCAGCTCCCCAAGCTGCTTCTTCTTCACCTCAAGGCGTTTTTCCTGCGAGCAATCCCCCAAATAATGTGCCGCATCAATGCGCTCCTGCAGTTTCCACGCCGCGTCCTTTATCCCGGAAAGCTCCTGCCCGCACTCTTCCTGCCGGTTCCCGGAAATTCTCTCCATCCATGCGGTCTTTCGGTGCAGCCCTGAAATCTCCCCCCGCAAAGACTCCATGCGGGCATAGACTGCTTTCAAAGTTTCCGTGCGCTGCGCAAACATAGCCAGCAATTCCATCTGCCTGTCATAATTGCCGATCTCCGCTTTCTTTTTTGAGAGTTCCACCAGCTTATCCTTCATCTCAAGCAGGGTGCGTGACATCGCCTCCTCCGCGTCCTGACCGCCGCGCAGTGCAAAGGACTTCTGGATGATCTCCTCGATCAGGAGCTCCTCGACCACTTTCCTCGTCGTCCTGTAATTTGTCTCGAAATACGTGCGTACATGCCCTTCCGTTCGGTTGATTCCCCGGATGATCTCCCACTCGCTCTCATAAATCCCGTAATCCGCAAGAAACCCCTGATACTCCCTTTTTGTGTCAAACAGCTTTACGACCAGGGAGTTGTCCCGCTCCAGTTCCTTCAAATACTTGCGCAGCCCGGTATAGGTGATCTTCTCTTTATTTTTCACAAGCGGGAGATTGCAGATGTCGTTCGCATTATAGTCGCGGTAAAATATGCAGTAATTGAAATAGTCGATGGATGCCGTACCTGATTTGTCCTCCTCCGAATTTTGCGCCTTGCGCGCGCAAAAACCGGTCGTCATATAGCGGAAGCCATTCACGACATCCGCCGCGTCCAGCTTCCATTCCACAAGCGAATGGATCGTCTGGCTGCCGTCCCCGGTGCGGAACAGTTTTTCCACTGGCTGCTTATCATCCAGGGAACAGTTGGGCAGCACCGTCTGCAGCATCAAAAGCATGAGTACGCTCTTCCCGCCGCCGTTTGCCAGATCGTAAAGCATATTGTGCCCAAACGGTTTCAGGCAAAAATCCTCGTACGACTGCGTCCCGAAATTATATCTGACATTGTTGACCCTAATCCTGTTAATGTGTGGCATCGCTAACCTCCGTCCCGGAACACCCCTGCATGATCGAACAGAGCCTGCTCCGCTCCTGCTCAAAATAACAGCGCACCATGCCGTGGAAACGGTCTGTCGGATAATATTTTCCCCCTGCTTCCACAAAAAGCCCCTGACCGGCCAGAAAATTAAAAACAAGCTTTGCGTAACCGACACGCGAACCCCTGCCGGCACGAAGCACAGTTTCCTCATTCAACACAACCGGGAGCTCGTCCCATGTGGCGGCGACCGCGCAAAAGCTCTTCTCCTCCACCTCGCTCGCGGCAAACGCCTGCAGGCGGCCGATCAGGTTCGACAGTGACATATCAACTGCCGTCACAATTTCCTCCGTCCGCACATATTCCGCAAAAGTATAGGTCGCCGAATCACTGTAGAAATGCTGCATGATACAAAATATAATGTAATAGCACAGGTAAAGCTCCCGGTTTAACCGGAGCCCCATCATGCGCTTTAACTCATCGTTGCTGTAGCCAAAGACCTTATTTTGTGTTCCCGCGGTCAGATAGAGGCTGTAATTATACTCGTAGAGCCGCAGGTTGAGCTTTGAGAGCATACGGTCAACAATCTCCCCAACCTGCGCGTTTTGGTTGTACGCCTCGTACAGCGCCGCGTTTTTGCCGCGCCCCAGGCTGATCTCCTCACCGATGAGCAGCGCCCCAAATATCTCCATCGCTTTTTCCAGATTCCTGCTTTCCATTTTTTGTATGCCTCACATTCCAAAGATTTTCCGGATGGCATGCAGCCCGCACGGAGCATAACGGGCACTGCCCTCTTCCCTGCTGTTTTCAAAAGCAGTGTGCTGCCGTCATTGTATCCTACCGCCCTCACAGCCGGTAAAAGCGTACGTTTGATGTGCAGAACGCCCCTCCTTTACCGGGCTCCCCATGCGATAATCCCCCTGCCTGTGCATCCTCCCCTCCGATATCCGAAACCAGCTCAATGCCAAAACGCAGCCCCCTGTACTTCGTATCCGGGAGACCGGCAAGCATGCGTGCCAAAATGCCGTCAAGGAAAGTATCCTGCTTCTTCCGGATTTCCTCCAGGTCATAGAGGCGCTTCTGGCAAAGTTGGACAAGGAATGAATAATAGTCGCTGTTTTTAAAGATTTCATCAAAATATTTGTCTTCCAACACCTCGTTAAATTCTGCAAGGTCAAACCGCGGCCTCTCAAGCAAGGTATCAAGAAGCGTCTTTAAGATCGCACCGTAATTCCCGTCAATGCGCTCCTCCTCAATCTCATCCTCGAACCGGTAATCTTCCTCGCAGCCGTCCTGGAACGATTGGGGCTTTTCCTCATTCGGCACGGGAGCCAAAAGTATATTTTCCACCTGCGCAAGGGAAAAATGCTTTTTGATCTGCGGCATAAGCAGCGGAAGAACCAGTTCCCCCAGACAGGACGCGTCATCTTGCTCTTTTGCTTTCGAGAGGAAACTGCCGAAATCAAACGCGTTTTTCAGGCGGCTGAATTTGTATTTGTGGATGATCTCGTCCGCCCGTACCTGCAACTCCATACAGTCCGCAAGCAGCCTTCCGTGGTTTGCCATCGCCTTTTGCAGCTCCTTGTCAAGACGGAAGATTTCCTTAAATGCCTGTCCGTCCGTGACCTGTGAGGACTCCGCTTTCTGGCGCGCCGCATCCGCAAGCTGCTTGTTGCGCGTGAACGCTCTTTGCTCCTCCTTAAACCAGCGCACGCCCGTGCGGTTAAATTCTGCAAGCGCCGCCACCCCCTCAAAAACATTGTAGCCCATAATCATCAGCACTTCTTTTTTTCGCCTGCGGAGCCGGTTCACCTCGCTGTTCATCCGCCGCACAACCTCGATGCCGCCCGCAAAATTTTTCGTGCGTATCATTTTTTCCAGCAAGAGCTGTTCGATGTTAATCTTGCTTTCCTCGCGGATCTCCTTCGTGTCCAGATAGAATTCGATCGCATCCGCGGTGATGGAATAAACAACATTCCCGCCGGAAATCCCACTTTCGACCAGCTTCATGCGCGCAGTCTTCCGCTTTTTGTCCGCCGGGTCAAAATACTCAAACTGGAAAGGCTTCCCGTCATTGCGGAGTTTGTCAAACAAATACGTTGTCAGCTCCTTTTCCTCCTCCTCCGGCAGATGCAGGTCAAAATCCCGCAAAAGCAGCTCCGCCAAAAAAGCCTGTACCTGTTTTAACGTCACTTCCTGCTCGTTGAAATTGTTTTCCTCGATAAAAAAGCGCAGTAGCGCGAGGGAAATATAACCCATGTCAAGATGGGCATACTTCCCCTCATGATACTGCGCAAGGCTCGTTGCCTGCAAATAGAAAAACGGATAATATTTTTTCAGATTCTGTACCCTCTCGCCGTGGTGGTCGATGATATCATTCACCAGACGATAGTCCGCTTCCGTGCCCATACCCTTCCTCGTCTCCGTTTTATAGTCCCCGGCTCCAAAACGCCATCAAAACCGGGTGGGTTATCCGTGCAGTGGATGCCCCAAAGGTATCCACTGTTTTTAGCATATCTTAATTTTCCAGATAATACCGCATCGTCTCCTCAACTTCCGGAGGCACCTCCGTCTTTCCCTCCTTTTTGATCTGGCGGATACGCAGGTCAAGGTCATGGGCACTTTTCGCGCGCTCCCTCTCCGGTTTTGCGAATGCCTCCTCGAACATCGGCTGCCCGGAAAGCTTCGCACGGACAGGCTTCGAGAACGGGCAGTACATCGCTAAAATATCCCGCGCTGTCTTATTGAGACGGATCGCCCCCGATGACTCATTGCGCACCCAAAGCTCGTAGTCAATGACGAAGACCTCGCGCGAATTATTCTTTCCCTTCTGGATCTGCAGCTTGAGCTTTTCCTTTTTCTCCTCGGACAGATCGTGGTTCTTTTTATAAAACTGTAAGTAATCACAATACTCTGACGTGAGGGAGCGGTATTTTATGTTGTTCCAGGAACCGCCCTGCAGGAAACGGCAGAGCTCCCAGCGGTATCTGCCCATAGTCTTGACCATCGCCGCCTCGAAATCCTCCTCGAAAAATGTCGGGAAAACAAATCTCCCGGCGGATTCCCGGCGCTTGCAGGAACACTCCTGCCACATGGACGGGCGTGAACCAACCGTCGGCATCAAAATGATATCCGGGTAAAATTCCTTCATGATATAAATCTTGTCAATTCCCTTATCCGGCCGCGAATACAGCACATCGCGGTAAAAGACACTGTAGTCGACCTTGCGCAGGCGCATCACCATCGACTCGATCTTCTCCAGCGTCAGCATCGTGCGGTCAAGATCCTGCATGATCATATCCTGATGCAGCACAGGCACAAAGGTACTGATCTGTCCATTCACAATGCGGTTGTTGGACTGGAACATATTGCGGACCTCGTAATGCAGCTTTTCCTTCTGGTTGGCCATCAGCTGTTTTTCCTGCGCATCCGTGATCTGGCTGGATTTGCGCATGCCGCGCACGTATTCCATATAGTCCTCGTCCATCTCGCTCTTCGACGGCTCGCGCTTTCCGCTGTAAACCGCCTCCAGCCATTCGCGCACGGTGTAGACTTTGCCGTCCTTGCCATACGTACCGGTATGTTTTGAGCCGATCCGGGAGATAAAGTAATCCAGTGTCTTCTTATCCAGAAGTTTTTCGCTCACATAGCCGAAATCCAAAAACAGTTCGACGGCTGCCGGCAGGTCCATCCTGCCGCGCGCGCGCATAAATGTCTCCTCGTACAGATCATAAAACAGCACGGAGATTGAGCGGCGCAGCCTTCTGGCATCGTCTTCTGTGCCCATCCGGTTTTCCGAAGTCTCAAACTGCTCGATCAATGTCTTGAACTGCTCCGCTTTCTCCGCGTCAATACCCGAATATTTCAATATCTGGTCAACCGAGTCCGTCAGTTCACTCAGGCGCTCCGCTGCCTGTGTTTCCTCCTGTTGCATTTCCTCCGTGTGCTCCCCTGTGAGCAGCGCCAGATAAAGTTTCTCAATCTTCTCGCGGTTGACGCAAGGTTTGCAGCCTGTCTTTTTCTCGAACAGGTTTTCCAGCGCATTGATCTGCTCCATACACTCGTCAATCCGCTTGCCGGCAACCTTTTCCAGCTCCCCGCCGGCAGTTTTCATCCCAAAACTGATCAGCGCGGCAAAAAAACCGCTCGCCCCATCCTCCCCGACAAGGTGTGTCAGAAGTTCCTCAAGATATCCCGCCGACTCCATACACTCAAGCACAAGCTCCGACATCACACCGGAAGCCTGTTCCAGCGGAAAAAGCGTGATCCCCGCCCCGTAACCGTAAAAGGCTTTCATCACATCGACCGGAACCGCCGCGCTCTCCAGATAAAAGCTCAATTTTCTGTAATCAATCAGGGAAGTCTCATCGAACGGGGGAATCTTCTCAATCCCCGGCTGGCGTATGGATCCAAGACCCGCCTGCGACGAGAGCGCTATGTACTCTTTGTAGGCCTCCGTAAGCCACGTGCTGCACGTTGTCGCCTGCTTCTTAAACTCTTGCCCCGCACGGTACAGGTTATTGATGATACGCACCGCTGAATACATCAGCAGCCCGCGGTAATCTTTGTTCATGGACAATATTTTCTCAACAGAGGAGACACCGTCTGCCGGGAACGCATAGATTACCGTATCATCCACCGCGGCACAGCTGGCCAACGCCCTGCCAAGGTAGATATCCTGCACCCCAAGAAAACAACCGTTACCCAAAATTACACGGCTTCCCTGATTATACAGTTCCACGCAGCCTTTTAAAACCACGCAGATATAGCGCACCGGCTCGCCTTCTGTATAAAATACCGTCCCCTTTTGAATCTCGTTCATCTCATTCATTTTCAGCCTTATATCCATCCCATTCGATCCTTTCCAAACCACCTTCTAAATATCATCTGCCGGCACGGTCCTGCCGGTCCAAAAAAATCCTGTATACTATTATATACGAAAGTTTGGAATACGGAAAGTGAAATTTCGAAAAAGTTAAAAAAAGTAATTAGAAAATGGGGTTTTTATCCAGAAAAACAAGAATCCGCATGGTTTGTCCATGCAGAAAGTATCTATAAATGCTTTTGCGGAATTTTCAATCATACTATAGCCCTGCAATCCCCGGATTTACAGAGGTCTCCGCGCGAAATATGACGGTATCGTATCTGTGATGGCGGTTTCATTTCCTCCATCCACAATCACTTTCCGAATACCTGCGCAATTGCTTGTTTTATACGGCTTATCTAAAATTATGTATTCACAGTGAGTGCTGATATAACAAATGTATTTAACCGCATCCTGTTTCCCCACACTTTTCCACTCTTTATATTCCAAATCCTTAAACCCATAATTTAAGAACATTCTCATCGTCCAGCTTACAAGGATATCTTTGTTTTACACGAAAATATATCTCATGCACTTAATCAATCCTATCTCTTAAAGACAGGTTTGCACTTGTTTCATCAGAGCGGGCCATAAACATGGCATGATAACCTCCCGGCCTGTTGCCTGCCCCGTTCCAGAACCGATTTCAAGTAATTTCTTTTTGGGGTTATTCTGCATACCCTATCCGGTTCCTGAAATAACTCTTTACAATAAATACTATCTTTATGTGCCATCCACAATGCATATTTATAGGTTTATTTTCCGCGGGTACAAAATTCCGGAAACGGAGAAAAATAAATTCCGCGCGACCCGCTTCGAATGACCCCCACAGACGTTACCTCTGCAGCCAACTCGGCTCAGGCTTCCTCACGGCACATGGAAGTGTCCACTTAGTGCTGCTGCATTCCTGCCCTGACACGGTTCATGAATTCCCATTGCGTAAGACCCAAACGTCAACATCGCTTACAGAGGGCGGCTCCACAGAGCATCACCCTCGGCGCGCCATCACCCCTGCTATAGCGGATTGCAGGTACAGGGCACCGCTATCTCCCCGGCTGCGCGGAAACTTTTTGACTTAAAATTGTAAAATATCTGCACCCGGCAAACGGATGCGTGTTTTAGTATACTTTATTTTGGGAAGTTTGTCAAGGTGGGATAAAAGGATTTTATCTGGGGATCCCAGGTCATTGTCCTGCTCCTGACTTCACGGTTTTATAGAGCCGGGTAAAATGTTACAATTCCACAACATTTCCCATCCGGCACGGGGACATAAACCGGATCATCCTTCTGTCCTGCAGTATTGCGGCAACGGCAGGTAAGATTTCCTGTTTTTTACGTATGTATTCTCTTTTAAATGCCGCAAAACACTTCCCTATAAAAACCTTTTTACGGTATTTTGAAGCCATTGACTTTTCCCCAATCCTATACTATGATTTTAGCAAAGCAATCCGCCGCCGGCTCGTATATCATCCTGCGGTTTTCCGGCGGCGGGAAAAAGGAGCATTATGGACATGGCAAAGACAGTAGATTTTAAAACGACTCTCTCCCCTGCCTTTTTTTCCGCCGCCATACGCGAGGCAGAAGCTTGCCTTGGCACGGATGCCGGGGATTTGAACGAGGAATTATACACGGAATTTTCACGCAGCGGCAACCGTGTCCACTACGAGGGCGTGAATTTCTGCCGCCGCAGGCTGTTAAACCGTCTCGCACTCGGCGAACTCTGCGAGGGGGAGGGACGTTTTTTGCCGGAGCTTACGCGCATCATAGCCTGTACCCTGACAGAACCCTCCTGGGTACTCCCCGCGCATTCCGGCGGCAGGCTGCCGGAAGGGGATGAAGAAAACATTGACCTGTTCTCCTCCCAGACTGCGGCGGCACTCGCCATGATCTCGGCGCGCCTGCCCCTTGCCCCCGCCCTGCAGAAACAAATCTGGCAGGCGATTGACACGCGCATTTTCCTGCCGTTCCTCACACATGACTACTGGTGGCGCGACCTTGGACAAAACCGCCGAAAAGTGCCGTCCAACTGGACTCCCTGGTGCATCCACGGCGTTTTGGAATGTGTGCGTGCCATACTGCCAGACGCACTGCCCTGGTGCGACAGCGGGACGGTGCGGCAAGGAGTTTGCTGCGCCGCGGCACAGCAAACCGGCACAACAGCAAAAACGCAGCTTAAGGGCACATCAGAACAGTACGGCAGCACCTTGCCCCAGCCATGTTTCACTGACACGCCAGTGCGGCATGACAACGTGGAGGTACAGGCAGGATCCCCCGCCCATTCTCTTCCCACGGGGCAGCCTCCCTCCCCCCTCTCCGCCTTCCTCCCGCAAAAACGCCTGCCGCAGCTTTGCGCGATCGCTGAAAGCTGCCTCGCCTCCCTGAACAATTATTTCTCGGATTACCCGGATGACGGCGGCTGTGACGAAGGGGCACAGTATTGGGAGCATTCCGTCGGGCATTTTTTTGAGTGCGGGCTCTGGCAGTCTTTTGATGCCGCAAAACTTGCCCGAATGTATTCCTTCATTTATAAAGTGCATTTAACGGGCAGCTACTATGTCAACTTTGCGGACTGTGCCGCGCGCTTTGCCCCGAACGCCTCCATGATTTTCGCTATGGGTTGTACGGGCGGATTGCCGGAACTCACAAAATTTGGGGCTTACCTGCACCGCAGGCAGAAGGCTTCCTCGCCCGACCCGACCCTGCGGGATAATATGGATTTCCGGGCGGTACTAAACGCCGCGCTTGCTTCGGATGCCATAGAGCACTGCACCGGGGAGCCCGCCCACAAGGCTCAGGAACAAATCGGCTCCCTGTCGGTCGGGATTTTCCGTAACGAGCATTTCTGTGTTGCCGTTAAGGGTGGTCACAACGGCGAAAACCACAACCACAATGACTGCGGCAACGTGGTCGTCTATGCGGACGGTTCGCCGCTCCTGATTGATGTGGGTGTTGGCGAATACACGAAAGATACCTTCTCCGACCGCCGCTACACGATCTGGACCATGCAATCCTCCTACCATAACCTGCCGGAAATCAACGGCTACATGCAGCAGGACGGAGCAGAATTCGGCGCAAAGAGCACCACATTTTCCGAAAATGGTTTCCGCTGTATCTGTGGGACGGCCTATCCGAAATCCTGCGGCCTGCTTGGTTACACGCGCACCGGAAACGTCGGCGAAAAATTTGTGAAACTGACCTCCAAATTTACTTTCCAAAAGGCTGAAAACCATATCGCGCTGAACTATATGTGCGCCCGGAAACCGGAGCTTGAAAACGGCATTGCCCGCCTCAGCGGATGTCTTATCAAGCTGCCGAAAGGGGATTGGTCGGTCGGGACGGTCGAATTCGGGAAGGATGAAAAACTTTCCCCGGTCTGGGGACATTGCGTCTACCGCCTGCGCGGCGAAATTGACCTTTGTGCTTCCCCGGTGCGCACGGAGGACGGCACTGCCGCATATACCTTTACCGCGGTGACCATCGTGGAACGCGGCGCGTCCAAATATGGGGCAAAAAAGTCCGGAAAGATGCCGGGGTATACCGTGATCACGGAATCCGGGAAACAAGGAGAAAACACTCTGGATAACGACAGCGGAAAACACGTTTCCCGCCATCAGGAACCACAATCCCTTTCCGGAAAAACGACAGAGCGATCCAATCCCGCCCCCTTTTTCCGGGAATTGCCGGAAGTATCTGTCCTGCCATCCGACATCACCTGCCTGCCCGCCGCCGCAGAATCTGACATCCGTTTCATGCGGGAAGCCCTGAAACTGGCGGAAATGGCAGCGGCGGCAGGGGATGTCCCGATTGGCTGCGTCATCGCGCACGGGGAGGAGATCATCGCGGGTGCCTGCAATATGCGAAACCAAAACGCCTCCGTCCTCGCCCATGCGGAAACGCTTGCCATTGAGGAGGCAGCAAAAAAATACCGGGACTTCCGGCTGGAAGACTGCACGCTCTACGTCACCCTGGAACCTTGCCCGATGTGCGCCGGTGCGATCGTGCAGGCGCGCATCCCCCGTGTTGTAATCGGCACCATGAACCCGAAAGCAGGCTGTGCGGGATCCATCTTAAATATCCTGCAGACCCCGCGCTTCAACCACCAGTGCGAAGTCACAGCAGGCGTGTGCAGGGAAGAATGCGCCGCACTTTTAAGCGGTTTTTTCCGGAAACTCCGGCAAACTCCCGAATCCGTCCCTGATGATTGACCGCCAAGCCCACAGCATGATTTTGTCCGCGTGCAGCCAAAAATACATCTGCAGCACCCGTAAGCTGCCGCCGCGAAACCCGGGAAAGATACAGCCCGAAATTTTTCAGGGTGCCGCACCCGCAACAGAATGAGAGGGGAATATGAAAATACACGGTCTTAACAAATTGACACTCTTGGATTTTCCGGGACACATCGCCTGCACGGTATTCACCGGGCACTGTAACATGCGCTGCCCGTTCTGCCATAACGCCCCGCTCGTGCTGTTTCCCGGCACACAGCCGGAGATATCCGGGGAAGAATTCTTTGATTTCCTGAAAAAGCGGCAGGGAACGCTCGAAGGTGTCTGCGTGACAGGCGGAGAGCCAACCCTTGCGCCGGATCTTGCCGGATTCCTGGGAAAAATCAAGGCACAGGGGTATCTTGTCAAACTTGATACCAACGGCACGAACCCTGCCATGCTGCGCCAAATCGTGGCGGAGGGGCTTGCCGATTACATCGCTATGGACATCAAATCCTCGCTTTCCCGCTATGCCGAGGCCGCCGGCATAAAAGATTTCCAAACGGATGCGGTCGCAAAGAGCGCTGACCTTATCATGCGGGCGGGCATCCCCTATGAATTCCGCACGACCGTCGTGCGCGAGCTGCATGATGCCGCCACATTTTCCTCCATCGGCGAATGGCTTCACGGCGCGCGTGCCTATTACCTTCAGGCACTGAAAACGGACGGCAGCATGATCTGCTCCTTCTCCAAAACATTCACGGCGCTTACCGGCTACTCTGCCGTGGAATTAAATGGCTTCCTTGAATTGCTCGAACCACATTTTGGCACAGTCGGGCTGCGTGGGATTTGTTAGGGCTTCCCGAAAACCGCTTTCCGCCGTCCGATGCCAAGTTCTGCGGAAGATTTGCGCCAGATAAGCACAATTCCGCGTCAGCACCCCGCACCCCGCTCAAAAGGAGGACGTATGCTCTTTACCTACACAACCGACCGTATGGAACTAAAAATCTTAAATGAGGAGGATGCCGCACTGACAACGGAATTTTACGGCAGAAACCGGGAGCATTTCTCCCCTTGGGAAATGGATCATCCGCCCGAATACTTTACGGCGGAATACCAGCGCCGCACGCTTGCCGCGGAATCCGTACAGTATCTGCACTCCCATGCCGTCCGCTACTATTTTTTTCTGTCCGGCTATAAGTTACCGCTCGGAACCGCATCGTTCACGCATATCGAGCTTTCCCCGCCCTCCTGTGCCTGCTGCCGTCTCGGCTACCGTCTGGACCGGGATTTTACGGGGCATGGCTATATGACGGAAGCACTGCGCTTCCTGATCCCAAAAGTTTTCTTTTTCTACCGCCTCCATCGCATGGAAGCCAATATCCTGCCGGAAAATGCGAACTCTCTCCGGCTGATGGAACGCCTCGGCTTTATGCCGGAAGGTACGGTGCGCGGCTTCGCGCCGATCGGCGGAAAATACCGCGACCATCTGCGCTATTCGCTGCTTGAGGGCGACATATTCCCGCAGCAGCGCTGACACGAAAATTATGCCGCATCTTCAAGCAGGGGCAGCCAGCCGCACCGGAATCAGGGATGTATTGGCATAACATTATAAATTACAAAAAGGAGTGTTATTATGGTTAATGTAAGAGGAAAATGGGCGCTGATCACAGGCGCAAGCAGAGGCATCGGTGCCCTTACCGCAAAATTTATGGCAGGACAGGGCTGCAACCTTGTTCTCCACAGCCGCACGCCGGAACACACCGAAAAAATCATGAAGGAGGTTAAAGCTCTTGGGGTCTTGGCCCACGCCGTACATGCAGAGCTTTCCGACCTTTCCGCCGTGGAAAAAATGCTTTCCGATATTGATGCCCTCGGCGTGCGGATTGATATTGTGATGAATAATGCCGGGCTGCAGATTGCTTACCGGAACGACTATTTCAATACACCCCCGTCCGATTACACGGAAAGTTTTAAGATCAACTGCACCGCACCCGCGATGATCTGTTATCATTTCATGCCGCGCATGATCGAAAACGGCTTTGGGCGGATCATCAACACAACAAGCGGGATCCGCCTTGAACCACAACAGGCAGGTTACAGCGCGAGCAAGGCTGCCCTCGATAAAATTACCATAGACCTCGGCTCTACGGTTCAGGGAACAAATGTGCTGATCAACTTGACGGATCCGGGCTGGTGCCGTACCGACCTCGGCGGCCCTTACGCGCCAAACGCACCGGAGAGCGCAATCCCGGGCATTGCCGTCGGCGCTTTTGTCGATGACGGGAAATCCGGCCGCTACCTCAATGCGCCTTATTTCACAGGGCTCACACTGGAGGACGCAGTGAAGAAAGCGGAAGCGGAATTTGACAGCCCGTACGGGAGGTAGCGCAGGCCTCTCTCAGGATTCTTTCGGGAAGCACACCTCCATGTACCAGTACCCGAAATCTCCCTGCTGCAGGGCTTTTTTGCGAACCGGGCAGAAACGCGAAAACCCAAACAGCTGTGCCATGTGCTGTTCCTTCGGGTTGTATACCCCCGGCAGCATGAGGAAACAATTCCGCTCCCTGCCGCGCACCTTCCGCACAAAGAGCATGTGGTGATACGCGTAATAAGAATGCAAAAGAAAACTGTTTCCCGCGTATTTCCACATCTCGCGCGGTAAAAGCCCCAGATCCTGAGGTTCCATGCGCACACTGCGCTCAAACTCCTGATGCTCGAACGGATACATGGCAGGCAGGCAGGAAAAAATGCGGCTTTCCAAACGTCCCAGCACCTGTGCCGCCCCACTCTCCCGCGCATTTTCACTCCCATCTGTGCTGACCATTCCCCCGGCTGCCACCGGATCTTGCTGCCCTGTCTGCTTTGCCGTATCCTGCCCGGAGAACGAACCTGATGTTTCTTCCTGCTGCCATGTATCACCGACAGCGGATGCCGGAACTGTGCAGGCATGGAGTCCGTCTGCCGCCTCCCCGCTTTCCGGCGCGTTTTTTATGTCGTCAGACAGGGTGACGGCTTCCACACTCTCGGTGCGGAACATCCCTGCGGTTTTGCTGTTGGCCCCCGCTTCCTCCGGAGAGTTTGGAACCGCAGGGTCCTGGCCTGTCGCGCCCACCTCGTTTTCTGCAGCGGCTGTGGTTGTCCCCTCCACTGCTGCTGCAGACACCTCTTCTCCTTCCCTCCTGTCGGCTTCCCCGGCAGATTTCCCATCTGTTTCCTGCACCGCCCTGCTTCCCTTCATCTTTGGTTTGTTCGCGCTATCCATTGCAGCTCTTTTCGCGTTCTCCAATGCTTCTACCCACGTTTTTCTCGCAGTTTCCTTCACTGCCCCTTCCGCAGTTTCCGCCACGGCTTGTTCTGTGCTTCCCGCTCCCTCCGCCGATGGTGTCCCCGCAGCCCCGCGCTCTGTTCCCCCCGCGGTTTCCACCACCGCGTTTTCCCCGGATTGGCCAGTTTCCCTACTCTGTCTGGCAGCCTCCCATGCCGCGCCGGTTACGGCTCTATCTTCCCTCTCATCCCCTGCCGCCCCGCGCGCGTCCACTTGTCCTTGTTCCAGCAATGCAATGACCTCCTGCACGACCGGGATCTGGACAGGCTCATCCTCCCAAGAAGAAATCAGATATTTCCCGCGCTCATCGTACAAAAGCAGACCGTTCATCTCCTGAAACAAAAGTCCGCTCCCGTTCAAATCCGCCGCATCCTCCACAAAACGGACACCGTTCCCACCCTGTTTTTTATCCACATTCCCAAGCAGTACCCCTTCCCCGCGCCCGGACTGGCTTTTATACAGGCACACGCGGTAATTTCCTTCCCTGCCGTCCGGCGTGACATGAAGTGTCATTGTCAGCCTCCCGTCCTTGAGTTCGAGCTTCGCGTACCCCGCGTTCCGCTTTTTTATCCCGTTTTCATACGCGTAAATATAAGAAATCCATCTCCGATAATCCGACATATCTTCCTCCCTTTCCGGCCTGCCTGCCAAACAGCATACCTCCGCTTCCGTTAGACGATATGCCGCCCCCTTCACATTTATGATAATTTTTATGGTAACACTTCCAATTTTATGGTATAATATCTTTTGATATTATACCAGCGCTGATTTGCCGTCCGACCGGAGGGAGGACAGTTTCATCGGCAAATCATGTGCATGCCCCGCAGGGGAACATGTTCGGAGAACATGGTATAATATCTTTTGATATTATACCTGCGCTGATCTGCCGTCCGACGAAGGAGGACATTTACCATGGCGAACCGTGTGCATGTGTTTTCATCCACGCAAAACAAATTCAAACAAAAATATTATGAAACGGAAGGTTGGGTATTATGGGACGTGGCAAACAGATCACAGTCTTGGCACTGATCGCCATCCTGCTGCTAGGCTGTGTGTATCTGGGTATCCAGATTAAAAACAGGCCGGATCCACCGGCGAACGACGCTCCTTATCAGGGAAGCTACAAGGAAACCTCCATCACCCTCCCGGTCATCAATAAGGACGGCGGGGAAGAATTCCTGCAGCTAGTCCGCGGACTGGACGACGCGGTGGAACTCTACACCATCCTCTACAACGAGGACCGGAGCATGGTAATGGGCTACAAAAAATATGTACTTAACAAAGAACTGAAATGGGATGAGTCAGAGTCCGACTGGATGGCGCTGGAATATTTTTCCAACACCTCAAAACAGGTACGTATGCTGGCATACGCCGACACCGGTAGCGTCTATTTCCTTGTCCATGATCTGTCGGCAGTTCCCCCTGTCTGCGACGATATCATGCGCGTCGGGACAGACCGGGTAATCTCCCGCATCAATGTGCGCGGCCTCTACAAAACAGACGAGGAAGAACGCCCAATCCAGATACAGACATTTTTCATTCAGGATAATATGATCTGTTTTACCGACGAACTTTCCGATTCCTATGCTTACTCCCTCGCGAACGGCACATTGTTCGCCAAAGGTACAAACGCCGCGGCAGGGGGTATCGCTTCGGACGGCGATTACCTCTATCTGCTTGGCGAAGGCTGCAATGCGGTCATCCCGTACAGCATCGGAGACGGTAAGGCAGTGGGCTCCCTTTCCTTCCGTGACCGGAAAATAGAGTTTTCCGAGAGGGAAAGCGAATACGAACTTATGGATTTCCGCCTGCTCTCACATGACCGTCTGCTTTATCTTTCCTGCCAGGACGGGATTTTTGCCTACGATTTCGCAGTCAGTTCATGGTCAAAACTGATGGAAGGGCTTGACTGTATTTTCGGCCGCCCGTCCATTACCGGGGAAAATCTGATCGCGACTGCGGACGCACTCTATATGTTCAGCAAAGATACTGCGGGAAGCAGGTACATGACGATGTACAGCAGGCGCACGGAGGAGGAGGACGAAAAGCTGAACCGCTCGGATTTCACGATCCTCTCCTACGAGCGCAGCGCTGTTATCACGGAAGCCGCAGCGGCATTCCAGCACAGCAACCCTTCCCTGCGCGTCCGTTACCGTGTGGCGCACGAAGAAGATCCCTCGCTCGGTATTGAAGCTTACCGCAGTCAGGTTCAGCGGGAGCTGCAGGGGCAGGACACCATTGATGTCCTTGTCTGCGACGAGCTTGATTACCAGAGTTATATGGACAGCGGCCTGTTTGAAAATATCAGTGACCTGATGAAACCCCTCTACACGTCCGCCGGCCTTTACGGCAATATCACCAACGCGATGGCACAGACAAAGATTTTTGTGACACCTGCAAAATTTGATATTTATCTGATGTATGGGCCAAAGGGAATAACAGAGAATAACGCAAGCTTTGAAGCACTCGCCTCCCTTTCGGACCGCCTCGGCACACCGGTTCTCGGAAAAATGACCGCCGAGGAACTTGCTGCACTGCTCGCGAGTTTTTACGACGAAGATTACCTTACCGACAACAGCATTAACGAGGATTCGCTCCTGAAAATGCTGACTCTTCTGCCATCTGCCGCCAAACTTTCCGGCGCAACCGGCAAAGAAGGGGATGACACCGCAAGTACAGCGCCGGATGATGCGGCAGCAGACGGCAGTGGGCAGGAAAATCAATCCGCCGGGTGGTTCGGCATGCCGTCAGAAGAAAACCCGACCGGTATCGTACCAATCCGCTCAGAAACGGACTTCCTGAATTTTCTTTTCGCCATAAAGGATACCGACACCGCATTTTCCGGGGCGGCAGGGCATTTCCTCCCGCGCGGCATTGTCGGCATCAACAGCAAAAGCCCTCGCATCAAGACCGCAAAAGACTTCCTGCGCACGCTGTATTCCGACTCCGTGCAACAGGCAAATGTAGGGCTTGGCATCCCGATGCAGACCGCCGCGGTTGAGGCGTTTGTCAACGGCGGTATCATGGAAGATAACCTTGCACAGCTGACCCGCTGCCTTGCGGCCGCGGACACGGTTTACGCAGAAAATACAGAACTGAGAGAAGCCTTCGGAGCCGTCCTTGCCCCGTACTTAAACGGGGAGATTTCCGCCGAGGAAGCCGCCGCGCAGGTAATGGGTTACACGCCTTCCACAATGATGCTTCGATGATCGGAATTTGCAGAAACGGAGATTTTATATGAATTTACTGACTATGGAGCATGTTGAGAAAAGTTTTACCGACCGCACACTGCTCGGTGATATCAGCCTCGGCATCAACGAAGGGGAACGTATCGGCGTGATCGGCATCAACGGCACCGGAAAATCCACGCTGTTAAAGATCATTGCCGGATGCGGGGAAGCGGATTCCGGCACAGTCACAAAGACGAAGGGACTGCGTGTTGCCTACCTGCCGCAGACCCCGGTATTTGAGGAGGGCAAGACCATCCTTGAAAATGTCACCGCCGGGCTTTCGGCGCAGGAGGAATACCGCAACATAACCGGTGAGGCGCGGGCAATGCTGGCAAAACTGGATATCCCGGATCCCGACCGGACGGCAGGCCTTCTTTCCGGCGGGCAGAAGAAGCGCGCGGCACTCGTGCACACCCTGCTGCTGCCCGCTGACCTCTTAGTGCTCGACGAGCCGACCAACCATTTGGATGCCGCCATGACGGAATGGCTCGAGGACTATCTGAATGCTTTTTCCGGGGCATTTATCATGGTCACACACGACCGCTATTTCCTCGACCGCGTGACCAACCGCATCGTGGAACTTGACAAAGGGAAACTCTACTCCTACGCAGCCAATTACTCGCGCTTCCTCGAATTAAAAGCAGAGCGCGAGGAGATGGCGGCGGCAACGGAGCGCAAGGCCAAAAGCCTGTTCCGCACGGAATTAGAATGGATGCTGCGCGGCGCAAGGGCACGCTCCACCAAACAAAAAGCGCACATCGGGCGCTTTGAGGCGCTGCGCGACCGCGAAAAACCCGAAACCGACGGGCAGATTGCAATCAATGCCCTCTCGTCCCGCCTTGGGAAAAAGACCATCGTCCTCGACCATATCACAAAAAGCTACGACGGGAAAACATACATTGACGATTTCTCCTACATTTTGCTCTCCACCGACCGCATCGGCATCATCGGCCCGAACGGCTGCGGGAAATCCACGCTGTTAAAAATCCTGACAGGCACGCTCCCGCCGGATTCCGGCACGGTGGAATGCGGCACTACCATCCGCGTCGGATATTTTTCACAGGAAAATGAGGCGATGGACGAAAATCTCCGCGTGATCGACTACATCCGCGAAACCGCCGAGATCATAAATACCGCGGACGGCACACTGACCGCCTCACAGCTTTGCGAAAAATTCCTTTTTACCGGGGCAATGCAATATTCCGTGATCGCGAAGCTTTCCGGCGGGGAAAAGCGCCGCCTGTACCTTTTGAAAATCCTGATGGACGCGCCGAATCTGCTCGTGCTCGACGAGCCGACGAATGACCTTGATATCAGCACACTGACCATACTGGAGGACTATTTAAAGAGCTTTCCGGGAATCATCGTTACCGTCTCGCATGACCGGTATTTTCTTGACAAGCTGGCACAGCGTATTTTTGCTTTTGAGGGCGGCGGGAAAATACAGCAGTATGAAGGGAATTTCTCCGACTATAAAGAAGCATGCCGGACGCGTCAGGACAAAGCAGAAGTGGACGGACCGGCGGTAAAAAACCCAAAAAAGGCAGGCAGGGAGCAGGATGCCTTATCCGGTAATTTCGCCAAAAGCCCCGCCTCCGCACAAGCATCCTCCAAAAACACCTGGCGCACACCGGCCACAGCACTGAAATTCACCTACAAGGAACAAAAAGAATACGAGACGATCGACGATGACATCGCCGCACTTGAGGATAAGATTGCTGCGCTTGAGACCGAGATTGCCGGAAATGCTTCAAACTACAGCCGCCTGACGGAGCTTACCTCCGAGAAGGAAGGGGTGGAGGCAAGGCTGAACGAAAAGATGGAGCGGTGGGTGTATCTGAATGATCTTGCGGAGAGGATTGCAGGGCAGAAGAAATAACAGTACTACCCAAATAGTAACTTTGTAGTCTTTTGCATTCCTTTCAATAGAATAAGTTTCTAAATTAAGAAATTGCATATCCATTTTTAATTCATAATCGCTTATCTTGAATATTTGTGCCGCTGACTTGGCGGTGGAACGTCCCGAAGATATATGGAGTTACCATGCAACGGTCGTTGCCTGTAAGGAAGCTTTGCAGGAGAAAAATTCAGCAGATGCATTATCCAGAGAAACACTTCAGCAAATGATAGATGACGTAATAGAAAATACGGATTGATCCCTTTCTTTAGGGCGGGCAAGCCGGTTTCGGCTTGCCCGCCCTGCTGGTCATAACACAAAACAAAAAGCCGTGGGAGGGCGGGATTGCCCTCACAATTATATCATATCCTTATCAATCAAATAATAATCCCTCTGCGAGATCACCTGGAATCCATTCTTCTGATACAGCCGGAACGCCGTCTCATTTCGGCTTCCCACCTGGATGCGCACCTTCTTTTCTCCTGCCCCCGCGCACTTCTCCTGCACAAGCCGGATGATCTCTTTCAGGAGCGCCTTACCAATGCCCCTGCCCTGATGGTCACCGTCCACGGCAAAATCAAAGACATAAAACGTCTTTTCCTCCTCCTCAAGCGCGAAAAGCCCGACCATCTCCGACTTCTGCCAAGCCGCGTAATAAATGCCGTCCCGCCCGCATACTTCCAAAAGTCTTGCCGCCGCATCTCCCTTGTCCATCAGAAACGCCCCCGCAAGCAATTCCGCCGCATCTTCCTCCTCCTCTTTCGCAAGCGGTTTCAGTACCAACGCATTGGTTGGCATGAGCTGGTAAGAATATTTCCATTCCATCAGGTATTCCGAATGGGAATAAGTAAAATATCCCTGCTCTATGATCTCTTCGAAATCTTTGGACGCATGCGGTTCAAAAACATAGTAACCCGTCTTGACCTGTGCCTGCTTAAACTCCTTAGATATCGCTGTCATCAATTTTTTGTACATCGTCCGCTTCCGGTACTGCGGATGGATGTACGTGCAGATCTCTGCCATATGGTCCGGCATCCGGTACATGATTGCAAAGCCCGCAAGCAGCTCCTCCTCGTAACACAAAAAATAGGTCGGGGATGTCCCTGCCTCCTCGTCGGCGGTCAGTGAAATCCCCCCCTGGATCTTATCCTGTTCCCTGCACAAACTTTCAAGGGCGCGCACTTCCTCCCGCTGTCTCCCGTTCAACTGTGCCAATACCTTCATTCGCAGCATATGCTCCCCCTTCACTTCTTCGAATCTTCATTTGCGTATCAAATTTGGTAAAATGTGCCAACGGACTTTTTTCACATGGTCATATTTTTATCAGAGCAGCTCATCTGCCGCATCCGTCCCTCCGCCGCTATCTTCTCCCAACCGCATCACTGCTGTCCCCGCCAAAAGATCTGCCAGCCGCGCAAACTGGGCAAGCGTAAATGCCTCCCCGCGAACGGCCGCAGGCTGCCCCATCTGTTCTAAGGCAGCGAGCACTGCCTCCTTTGAAACCCCGGTCTCTGCGCTGTTGGCAAGGCTGTTCACGAGCGTCTTCCTTCTTTGGTTGAAGGATGCCCGGATCAGGGAAAACATAAAACGCTCATCCACCGTCTTCACCGGCGGCTTGTCATAAAGCGTCAGCCGTATGACGGCAGAAGCCACGTTCGGGCGCGGCATAAAGCAATTCTGCGGGACATTCGCCGCAATATAAGGCTTTGCGTAATACTGTACCGCCAGCGAAAGCGCCCCGTAATCCTTGCTTCCCGGCTCAGCCTGCATGCGCTCCGCGACCTCCTTCTGAACCATGACCGTAAGGCTTTCAAGCGGCACATGTGCCTCAAACAATCCCATGATGATCGGTGTTGTAATATAGTACGGCAAATTTGCCACTACTTTGACCGGCCTGCCGCCATTTCGTTCCTGCACAAGTCGTCCGATATCGACCTTCATAATATCGTCGTTGATGATTGTCACATTGTCGTATGCTCTTAATGTGTCCTGTGTCAGGATCGGGATCAGGTTCTTATCAATCTCGACCGCCACGACCTCACGCGCGTTCTCACACAGATACTGTGTCATCGTGCCGATACCAGGTCCGATCTCCAGCACCATATCTTCCTTCGTAATATCAGCCGCACGTATAATTTTTTCCAAAACATGCGGATCGATCAAAAAATTCTGTCCGAATTTCTTCTGGAACATAAAATGGTATTTATTTAAGATTTCGATCGTATTCTTCGGTTCTCCCAACGATGCCATATACTTCCTCCTAAAGGCGGTAAAGCCGTCCCGCGTTACGTGCCGTGACACGGATCACTTCCTCCGGCGTGATCCCTTTTAAGCGCGCGATCTCCTGCACGACAAGCGGCAGATAAAGCGAAGAATTCCGTTCCCCCCGGTGTGGTTCCGGCGACAGGTAAGGACAGTCCGTCTCAAGTACCAAGTGCTCTAAGTCGGTGTCTGTAACAACTTCCTTCGTTTTCCGCGCATTTTGAAACGTCACCACACCGCCAATCCCGAGGAAAAATCCCATTTTCACATATTCCCGCGCCATCTCCCTGCCATAGGAAAAACAGTGGATCACCCCCGTCAGGCGCTTTCCCCCCGCCTGCGCATCATCATACACCCGGCGTAGCGCCGCCAATGTATCCGCCGCCGCATCCCTGCTATGGATGATGACCGGAAGATCCTTTTCCACCGCCAGAAAAAGCTGTCTGTCAAACCAATACTGCTGGACATCGCGTGGGCTGTCCCAATGATAATCAAGCCCGATCTCCCCCACCGCCACCACCTTTTCTTCGTCAAGCTGCGATGCCAGCCACGAAAAATTCTGTTCCGTAAGCTCCTGCGTCTCTGTTGGGTGGACACCCGCCGCGGCATAGATAAAAGGATATTTCTTTGCAAGGGCAACCGCCCTCACCGTGCTTTTCAGTCCTGCCCCCACATCAATGACATTCCCAATCCCAAACACAGGGAGACTTTCTAAAAGTTCCTCCCTGTCCTCATCGAACTGCGCGTCATCGTAATGCGCATGGGTATCAAAAATCAGGCATCCTTCTTCTGCCTGTCTGCCTTTTCCATTTATATTTTGATTCTCTTTCATAGTTTAATACCTTTTTTTGTTTTTTTCAATATATTTTTTGTTTTTTCTGATAATTTTAATTCCTATACATCTTTTATTTACTAAAAGCATGTTTTGTTTTTGCATTTTAAAACACATAAGGCTAACAACCTTAAATATCGGTCAATGTACCGGCTTCTTTCCTATTCCATATCCGTCAGTTCCGGTTCATCCGCCTCCCTGCATTCCCAATCTACCGCGTGCGCGGTGCGCGGACATTTCATCTGGAAAATGCCATCCACCATCCGGTGCACAAGGCAGGCCGCCGCCGTGTCTTCAAGACGGTACAAAACCTCTTTGCCCTCCCTGCGGCTGCGGATAAAACCGCTCTGTTTCAGGTTGCGCAGATGGTGCGATACTGCCGGGGCGCTCATGTCAATCGCTGCCGCAATATCATTGACGCACTCCTCGCTATGACACAGAATCCACAAAATTTTCAAACGTGTCGGGTCTGAGAGCTGCGCAAAAATATCCGCCGCTTCCCCGAACGCTTTCTTTGAAGGCATTACCTCCAATAACCGCATCGTCCCATGCCCATGGTCATGCGGAATGACCCTGCGCCTTTCTGTCTGATCCATGATGCCCTCCCTTCCCGCGTTCCCGCCCCAAATTAGTTTTATTAGATTATCCCCAAATATTTATGACATTAATTCTACGCGGGCGTGTTCCCTCCGGGGGATTCACACAGTCCGCTAAATTATTGTCCTTTGCGCTTCTGGTGCTGCTTTTTTGGCCGGACGGCGGACGAACCCGGATATAATGTCTGTCAACATTATACCATTTTTTTTATTGTTTGCATAGTTCCTTTTGGATCTGCATAAAATCCTGTCACTCGCTGCGTGATAAATTTCCACATCCCATTGGTAGACACAGCAAACCCAAAAAGATATAATGACATTAACAGCAAAAGCCCTTTCCCCGGACCGGGCCAGGAAGGAAGTTCTGGAAGCCCTGCGGACAGAAATTCCTTCCCGGGATAGATGGCACGGGGAGGGCGGATGC
>CAMRSM010000009.1 GCA_947053345.1 uncultured Lachnospiraceae bacterium | reverse complement strand
CTCCGGTCGGACGGCGAACCGGCGCTGGTATAATATCCTGCGGACATTATACCATATCTCATACCTGCCCACAAGGTTCTTCACTGTATTTCCTTATAGGTAAAAATGCTTCGAGTTTGGTAGAAAAAACGAACCTGAAACAACTACAGATTGAAATTATAGAATTTGCATACCTTGCACTCAACTATACATTGTGCTATCCTGACCATATCAAGTGAAAACGCCCGGTATGGAGAGTGAAAAAGTGGATGGTGCAAAGCATGAAATCTACTTTTATCCGGCTATGCGGACCGGAAAGGGATAACGGAAACGGGAAAGGAAAGAGAGGATGGATTATGTCAAATGAATTCGGCGATAATTTAAAACGCATCCGCAAGGAGAAAGGAATTACGCAGGAACAGCTTGCGGAGGCGGTCGGCGTGTCGGCGCAGGCGGTATCAAAATGGGAGCAGGGAAGCTTTCCGGATGCCAGCCTGCTTCCGGCGGCAGCGGACTACCTTGGGGTGAAGATTGACGAACTGTTTGGCCGAAGGGAAGAGCACGTTGACTTGGAACAGCTAATCGTGCGGGAACTTAACGCGGCAGAGCGGGATGAAGAGGGGAATATGCTTTACGGGGCAGAGGGGGAAAAGAGCAGGATGCACTGCGTATGGCGGCTCTGCCATCTCCTTGCCTGCGCCTATATGCGGTGCAGCAATATCCGCGAGTTTTCCAGGATGACGGTCGAGGGAAATATATGGAATGATGCGTTTACGCAGATTGTGGACGAAGGGGGATTCCTTCAGGCGAAGCTAAACAGGCAGTTTCAATATTTTCTGGTCATGCCGCAGCCGGACGAAGGTTATGACAACCCGGGTGCGCTGGCATACCGTGAGGACACCGTGGAATTGTTCCGCTTTCTGGGACAGCCGAATGTCTTGCGTGTCCTGACCTTTTTGGCGGAGCAGAACCAACGCATATTTTTTGACTGTGAGACGTTAAGGGAGGAGCTTGGGATCGACCCTGCAAATGCGCAGGAGATCGTGGAAGGGCTGATGAGATTCCGGCTGGTGGTACAGGCGGAATTGAAGAGGGGCGGGGAAAATGAGGCGATCTATCAGTACCGGCTGGACTGCAACCTGATTTCGTTTTTGACATTTGCACATGTATTGGCAAACCCACCGCGCAATTTTTCCGTTCGGATAGAGAACCGCAATACGCCGTATTTTACCCATACCACGTACAAAAAGCCGGAAGATGCCTGAATTTGCAGGAAAGAGGGAGTTAAAAATGGGTTGTTTTGGAGCATTTGCATGCAAATGTAATATTTATAATATTATAGGTGCTAGAATGATACATAGTAAATTATAGTATATTGCAATGCATTATTCTATGTGATATAATAAAGATAGTCCGCCGGGTTTGCCAATACTGGTATAGGCAAACACCACGGACTGGCAATATAGCAGCAAAGTCTATACTATTTTCAGATTGGGGGATTGTGATGAAGGAAAAAGAAAAAAAGAAGAACGGAACGGAGGCGGAGAAGGAGAAAGATCCGAACCAAAAAGAGTTTTCGCTGCTCTCAAACATGGTGTACGTCTTAAAGGGCACGTTACGGTTCCAGAAGTTACTCGCATTTTTTCTGGTTTTTTCAGTACTGTCAAGGGTGGCAGCCACTTACTTGCCGACGTTCGCCCTAAGTGCGGTGATTGACCAGGTGACGAGGCGGGCAGAGTTTGATGACCTCTTAAAAACCGTACTTCTGTTTTTTGTGGGGATGCTTGTCACAGATGCGGTTGGAAGTTTCTCGAACGCCCATATTTGGTGGAGGTATATTGATGCGCGCGTGCAGTTTATGATGCTGCGCATCCGCAAGGTACTCTATATGGATTATGAGCACCTTGAGTCGGCGAAGGTTATGGAGGTGTGCCAGAAGGCGATGCGGGCGACCGGCGGCAATGTGAACGGGGTCGAGGGAATGATGCACTCGTCACAGCAGGCGCTTCAGGTGTTAGTCAGCGGTCTGACCGCCATTGTGATCGTGGTGCGCCTTTCCCCGTGGATGGTTGTGTTACTGCTTGTGCTCGGTGTGCTTGGCTATTTCAATATGGATTACACCAAAAAGAAGGATAAGAAAACATGGGATGAACTTGCACCGTATTGGCGCAAGTCCTGGTATATGCAGCAGACCATGTCGAATTTTGTGTACGGCAAGGATATCCGCCTGTTTTCGATGAAGGGCTGGCTGTTAGGGAAGTATGCGAGCCTGCATAATTTCTGCCATATTAGGTTTGTTGAGTCGAAAAACCGCTGGATTTGGTGCACACAGCGCAGTCAGATGCTTTTTCTGGTGGAGGAGGGTGTGGTCTATGCGTATCTGGTTTACCGCGTGTTAAAAACGGGTATGTCCATCGCAGATTTTACGCTCTATCTCGGTGCAGTGCGGTCATTTTTTTATGTGCTGCAACAGGTGTTTAACAATCTGTCCGATATGAAGGCGCAGTCGCGAGAGATCAATGATTTTAGGTCATTTTTAGAGTATCCGGAAAGGAAAGTTTTGCTGCAGGATACTGCCCACCCGCCACTGCTTGGGCAGAAGAGCTATGAGTTTAAATTCGAGAATGTTTCCTTTTGCTACCCGGAGTCGGAGCGCTATGCATTAAAGAATCTGAACCTGACCCTTGCTGCGGGCGAACGTCTTGCGGTGGTCGGCCTGAACGGCGCGGGGAAATCTACCTTTATCAAGCTTTTGTGTGGGCTGTATACGCCGACAGAAGGGCGCATCCTGCTAAACGGTGTGGATATCCGCTGCTATGACAAGCGCGAGTACTATGAGCTTTTTTCTCCGGTCTTCCAGAATGTGGAGCTGTTTGCGTTCCCGATGGATGAAAATGTATCCATGAAGGTGGCGGGGGAAACGGATTCGGCGCTGGCGGAAGAATACCTGCGCGCGGCAGGGCTTGGGGAAAAGATCGACAGCCTGCCAAAGGGTGTGAAAACCGATCTGTTAAAGATCATCAGCGAGGACGGTGTGGAACTTTCCGGCGGCGAGAGCCAGAAGCTTGCGCTTGCCAGGGCATTGTATAAAAACGCTCCAGTTGTTGTGCTCGACGAACCAACTTCCGCACTTGATGCACTGGCGGAGTATCATATGTACCAGAGTTTTGATAGCATGATCGGCCAAAAATCTGCGGTTTACATTTCGCACCGCCTGTCCTCGACGCGCTTTTGTGACCATGTAGCGATGTTTGCGGACGGGGAACTAAAAGAGTACGGTACACATGAATCGCTGCTTGCGGCGGGGGGCGCTTACCGGGAGATGTTCGAAGTGCAGGCGCAGTATTACAAAGAAGGGGGTGCGGAGTGTGAGTAAGAAGGAGAAAAAAACGGAGGAGATAACAAGGGATAAGGCGGAAACAAAAGCAGATGGGACTTCAAGAAAGGAAGAGGAGAAGCAGAAAATCCATGTTTTAACCCTGATCCGCCAATTTGCCGGATATGCGTGGCGGTGCAGCCCGTCGTACTTTATTTTCTATGTTCTTGATCTGCTTGTTTACGCTTTTGCGCCGTTTGTCAATATTATTTTCCCGGCGTACATTATAGATGAGCTCATCGGGCAGCAGAGGGTTGAAAAAATTGTTTTGTATACGGTGCTTACGGTTGGGATCAACACACTGTGCAACTGCCTGAAAAATATCTTTGATTTGACAAAGGAGAAATACTCGGATAAATTCGAGCGCTACATATCTTTGCAGGTCGCGGAAAAATGCGTCGATATGGATTTCCAGCACACGGAAGATAAGAAGGTGCTCGAACAGCTTGAGAAGGCGAAGACCGGTATGGACTGGTATTCCGGCGGGATTTCGGGAATACTGAATTGTTTTAGCAGTATTGTGACAATGTTTATCACTGCACTCGGCGTGGCTGCCATCCTTGTGGTTGGTATGCCGTGGCTGATTGCTGTATATGCGGTTTCTGTTTTGCTTGATATGTTGTTGACCAGGAAGACAAATAAAGTTAATCTGCAAGCGTTTAAAAATATGGCGAAGGTAAACCAGATTTTTTCTTATGTATTCTGGGAATTGCAGGATATCCGCTTTGGAAAGGATATCCGTCTGTATGGTGCGGAACCGATGATGGATAAGAAAGGTAAATATTATAACGACCAGATGACAATGGAATGGCGCAGGGAGGCGATGGTATGCCTGCCTTACGACGAGAGCCGGGTGCTCTTACAGAGTGTGCGCTGGGGAATCACAATCCTGATGGTTGGCGCAAAGGCGGTAAAAGGGCTGATTTCGCTCGGTGATTTCACAATGTATTTTAACGCGGGCAATACCCTGTATGACAGTATCCGGGGAATTGTCTGGCAGATGCAGGATATTTACAAGAAGCTCTGCTACGCAAACGAGTTTATCGTATTTATGGAATACCCGGATGCGGTGCGCCACGGAAACCTTTTGCCGCAGAAGAAAAAGGAGCATACGATTGAATTCAGGAATGTAAGTTTCACCTATCCGGGCAGCCAGATTTCAGTATTAAAACATATCAATGTCGTGCTGCATCCGGGAGAACATATTTCCATTGTCGGTTTAAACGGTGCGGGCAAGACCACATTTATCAAACTGCTCTGCCGTCTTTACGAACCGACCGAGGGTGAGATTTTGCTTGACGGCGTTGATATCCGCGATATTGTGTATGAGGAATATGTCAAGCTTTTATCGGTCGTTTTCCAGGATTTCCAGCTTTTCTCGTTTACGGCGCGTGAGAATGTGACGCTTACGGAAAGTTTTGCAAAAGCGGAGGATATGAGGAAGAACGAGGAGAAAATTGAGAAAGATTACAAAGGCAGGAAGGCGAATTCATGGGGCAGGGAAGTTAGTACCCACGTAGAGGAGGACGCGGTGAAGGAGGATCGCCTTGAGGGGAGGGAGAACCGGGAGGGGATTTCTTCTGCCACGGGAATGGATACGGCTAAAAAGCAGGGAAAAGCGCAGGAAGATTTCCCTGGCGGACTGTCAAAAGATGCACGGTTTGAGCAGGTGATCGAACAGACGGGACTTACGGAAACGGTTGAAGGTCTTAAATACGGCGCGGATACTTATATTATGAAGAGCTTTGACAATGAGGGCTGTGAGCTGTCGGGCGGGCAGCAGCAGAAACTTGCGATCGCGAGGGCGCTCTACAAAGATTCCCCGGTGGTAATCCTCGATGAGCCGACTGCGGCACTCGACCCGATTGCAGAGTACGAGATTTACCGCCAGTTTAACACATTGGTTGGCGGCAAGACCGCGATTTATATTTCGCACCGCCTATCCTCATGCCAGTTCTGCGATGTGATCTATGTATTCGTGGACGGGGAGATTAAAGAGCACGGGACACATGCGGAGCTTGTCGGGATTTCAGACGGGCACTATGCAAAGATGTTTGAGGCGCAGGCGCAGTATTACCGTTAGGAGGGTGTTTTTCCCCTGCTCCGGTGGTCTGCCGCCGGTTTTGCCCCATGCCGTTTCCTGCTGCTGTGTGGGAGACCGTCTCACTTGTGCCGTACGTCCGTCTCCGCACGCTGCTTGCCCCTGCTGTGCGGGAGACCGGCTCACATGCGGCATATGGTCTTCTCCGTATGCCGTTTGCCCCTGCTGCGCGGTGATCCGCCAGCGTCAGAAGGAAAATTTGTTCCGTCAGACAAACGCCATACTTTTGTCCGTCCCGCACCGGCAGCAGAGCATCCCCGCATGACAGCAAAACGATTTAAAAAATTATATTACCGGTATAATGACAAACGGAAGGTTTGGTGTTATAATGGCTACAGTAGAAAACAAAGCGGCTTTGGAGTAAGCCCGGAAAGGAAAACATCATGGCAACAGTTAATTTCGCCGGAAACGGATCTGCAACAAGATCATCTGTCTATTACCTGTATAGCAAACACTATGCGGCACTGTTCGGTAAAAAGAAAGAGCAGGGTCTGGTTGGGATGCGCTCATATAAGGTAAGGAAAAGGCGAAAAACTGTGTGATGTCCGGGGCAGCCCTGTGGGGGAGTGCCGGGAACAGATCATAAATTAAAGTACCGCTTATCTTAGATGAGGAAATCTCTTTAGGATTGGCGGTATTTTTTATGCTCCATTCGCTCAGTTGGATCAGAGCACTCGACTTTTAATCGAGATTTCATGGGTTCGAATCCCATATGGGGCATTGCCGCCTACTTGATTTATTATGACAGGAGGTGAGGGGCATGGTAGATCTGCCGGTGATTGACATGGTAAGAACAGGGCAGAACATAGGCAGGCTGCGGAGGCAGGCGGGACTGTCCGTAAGGGATTTACAGGATATTTTTGGGTTTGCCACGCCGCAGGCCATATACAAGTGGCAGCAGGGAGCGGCGCTGCCGAGTATTGACAATTTGGTAGTGCTTGCGGCAGTCCTCCGTGTGCGCCTGGATGATATTCTGGTCATGGAAACGCCGGTGCAGACAGCGATCGGCGCATGAGGGAAAGAAAATTTTCAATAAAAAATCAGCCGGGGAATCCCTTGGGCAAGTTTCCCGGCTCCATTATGGATGGGTATGCCTAGCGGCGAGGGCGGCGGACTGTAAATCCGTTACAAAGAAACACCGCAGGTTCGAGTCCTGCCCCATCCACGCGGACAAGAAAGCCGCAAATCCTGGGTTTTTCAGTAAAACTAAGGGGTTGCGGCTTTTTTATACCATAAAAAGTTTAGTGCATATAATGCAATTTTAGCGTTGGTAAATTCAAATCTTGTCATGAATCTTGTCATGGGATTGCCTATGAAAACAGGGCATTCCGTAACTTTTCTGCAGCTTCACGTTTGGCCTGTTCCTCTTTGTCCATCATGGAGTGCCGGTATACGGATTTCATGACATGATCGGTTTCCCATCCCCCCATTTTTAATATGTCGGCCTCCGGAACTCCCAAAGCTGACATTTGGCTTGCGAAATAGTGTCGGAGCTTGTGGATTGAAAAATGAGGGATTCCGAGCCGTTTTTCAATATTTCCAAGGTAGTTTGTTATGGAATTCGGATATCCCCTATATATGTAGCCCTGTGCCCTGATTTTTTCGGCCAGCTCCATAGGGATGATGATTTTTCTTGTGCTTTCCGTGGTCTTTGTGGTCTTGACCACCCATTTCCTGTTTTCGTTCAAGACAAGTGCTTTGTTGATGCAGACTACATCACCTTCTATATCATCTTGGGTAAGGGCGCATATCTCTGACCTCCGCATCCCGTAGCAAGCGAGCGTGATAGGAATCTCATAGGGTGTTCCTTTTGCTTCCACCAGTATCTTCCTTACATCTTCCTGCGATGGCGTATATGGCTCATTTTTGATTTTTTGTGGCAGTGTGGTGTAAATTTTTATCCCCGGACGGAACGTGTTTAAAACGGCAGATATAAAGCCATGGTAGTTTCTTACGGTCTTTGGGGCTCTTCCCTTGGAGATTTCATTGACAAGCTTATTGATTTCTGCCTGCGTGATATCGGAGAGCAGCATTTCGCGGAACCATTCCGGGAGGTGCTTGGCAGTATCGGAATACTCCTTTATGGTTCGCGGGGAAAGGATGTTGCGCTTCATGTCCACATAATTTTCTGCCGCCTTCCGGAATGTCATATGTTCTTTTGTGGACTGGATTTTTTCCAGCTCCGCCGCCATTGCCAGCATCGCCTCTTTCTGTGTGGGCTTGTAGCCAAATACTACGGTGTATGTTTTCCCTTTGTAATTTTTCCTGATCCGGTAAGAACCGGATGGCAGTTTCTCGATCTTCATTGCATCATCCTCCTTAAAAATGGGTATAAAAATAACAGCCAGCGAAAAAACGCTTGCAAGCTGTCCAAGAAGATGATACAATACTTTTGTGGTGTAGGTATCATCTTCTGGTATCTATTATAAAGCCGTTCGGTGTTGGTAGCACCGGGCGGTTTTTGCTTTGATAACCTGGAGATTATGCCAAACCTTACTATAGATTAGTTGATCTTGGCGACGATTGAGAAAACTTTTTATTTTCCTGTTATCATTTCCTGATTATCAAATATAAAAGATTGTATGATATCACCATCTGTATTGATGATAAATTGAAACGTACTTCTTATTTCTGCACCAAAACTGTTCTGTGCATCTACATAACCTTGTACTGTAACAATATTTTTTTCTTTCTTAAAACCCCAGCTTAAAATATTTGGAAACTTAGCAGTGGAGGGAGATTTTAATATACTTTTCACCTTTTCTTCGCACTTAATCATTAAATCCGAAACTTCTTTGTTGGTCAAAGTATAATCCTGTATCGTTGCCATTACAGTATTATCAATATATAAGTCGTAAGTGTTATATTTTAGTAAATAAACACTTTTGTCTTCGCTCAGATATAAAATTATATTTTTTACATTGTCATTGATAGCCAAACGGTAGCCTGTTTCACCATCAAGGTGTGCTCCATCTAAAAGCTCATCGTGTTCAAAAGATTTCAGTTTTTCTATTCCGCATTCTTTTAAGACAGAGTCAATCTTTTTTCCTTCTTCAGGAGAAACATCAATAAATTTTGCAGATATTCCTGAAGAATCATATTTTTCGGGATTTTTCATCATATCTGATATACCGACAGAAACAGCTACCCCTAATGAAATGAATATGATAAGTATAGGAATGAGGCAACCATGTTTCCGCCTTTTTGATTTGGAAGCCGTCTGAAGATTTTGATTTGGCAAGGTGATGTGAATTAGTGGACATCCGCAATTAGGACAGGTTGCTGCTTTATCACTGATTTCTTTTCCACACTCTGTACATTTGATAAGCGCCATGTTAATTCCCCTCTTTTCTTTGTATTTTATTAAAACGCCGGAGCGGTTTAATCATAATTATAAATCTTATATATTTTTCAGTCTCAATTCAATCAGCTCTTGCGGATATCCTGTGCATTTGCAAAAATGCTCTTGTGTATATCCAGTATAATCTGACAGCATATCGTTTGTGATAAGTAAATATGCAGCAAACAGATTAGCTTCGCGCTCAATCCCTGAAGTTTGAAGCAAGGTATGATTTTTAATAAAAGCACAGTTCTCTTTGCGGTGTAGCAGGGCATGACCAAGCTCGTGGGCTGCCACGACACGGAATAAAGGGCTGTCTTTTGTGATGGTGTCGTTTATAAAAATCCAACGCTTGCGTTTTAATAATATGTAGTTTCCGGCGATTTCTCCAAGCGGCATGATGGCAACCCTTATTCCGGCACATTCCGCAATTTTGACAGGGTCGTGGCTTCCGGTCATCCGCTCATAGTATTGGATAAGCCTTCTGGATTTGTTTTCAATATTTTCCAAAGACATCACCTACTTTTTATTTTTGTTGGGATTGTATTTTTCCTTATTTTCTATCTTGGTTTCTTTCAAGGCAAATTCTATTGCGTTTTGGAGTAGGTTTACGGAAGCATCGCTTATCTCCACACCATTGTAATATAGTGGACCATTATCACCTTTGCGGATTTCGCCCATGATTCGGTCGAGGTCTCGCTTGATATCGCGTTCGTCTTTTGAGGTGTGTGTGGGCAATTGTTTTTCTTCTATTAAGTCAGACTTACGTATACCAAGGTAGTCAGCCAATAACTGCACTTTATCCATTCGTGGTAGCTTTAATCCAGTACACCAGTTTGAAACTGTTGAAGAACTAAGATTTAAATCTCGCATTAAATCCATTTGATTCTTATTTCGCAAATTCATATAATAGCGCAAATTTTTGGAAAATATTGTCTTATATTCGTCTTCTGCCATTACAGTAACCCCCTTCTGTAGAGTATCGTACCATGAAAGCGAGAAAAAAGCAACAAAAAGTTTAAAAAATCTCGCTTTAAGGGTTGACAACTCGCTAATAGCGAGATATAATGTAGGAAAATA
The DNA here is from genome assembly GCA_947053345.1 of uncultured Lachnospiraceae bacterium. Classification (GTDB taxonomy): domain Bacteria; phylum Bacillota; class Clostridia; order Lachnospirales; family Lachnospiraceae; genus RGIG4057. The sequence continues at coordinate 103,565 of CAMRSM010000009.1, read as the reverse complement.
AGGAGGTGAGAGCATGGCAGAGATACAGATTAGCCTTGCAGCAGCAAGAGTAAATGCTGGACTTACACAAGAGGAAACGGCACATATAATGCGGGTTGATCGTTCGACAGTAAGGCGGTGGGAAAAGGGAACTAAAATACCAAATTATGATGAGTCAAAGCAGTTATCTAAAGTTTTTGGGATTCCGTTGGATAATATTTTTTTTGGAGAAAATTCTCGTTATATGCGAGAAAAAGTTTGAGAAAAGGAGACAGAAGGGAGGTGAAAATTTTGAAGTTGAGGGCAAAAAGGGTTGTTATGGAGCAGGTAGTAAAAAATCTGTTCTCTGCACAGGAGAAAGCAACGGAAAGGGGAGATGTTAAAGGAGTAATCCTGATTTCCAAGTATCTATTGCATCTTGCCAATAAGTTCGGTGATGAAATGATAGATTTCGGTGCGGAAAGCAATCAGGAAAGGAGTAACGAACCAGTAGAGGACTTGAACTAATTTCAAAGAAAAGCTGTCTGGTTTTTTTCCAAGATACTCTGCTATATGGCGAGGGAGAAAAGACAAGTGGCCTGAAGGAAGATGGAGCTGTTTGCAGAGCCTGTAGGTACATTATAGCGGGAAGTTTACTTATCACAGACGGGAAAGGAAGGGCACAAAGAAAATATTAAATGGGGGAGGTGATGAAATGCCACGAATAGCATTGAATGCGCAGCAGCGCCGCGAACATAAGGTCATCAGCCTGAAAGGCTGGGTGGTAGCACAGATGAAGCTCACCGGGAAGCATCAGGCCGATGTTGCGGACGAGATTGTTCCGATTTGCAATGCAGCAGGCATCGGAATCGAAAGCTTATTCAGCAAAACGGAAAGGGGGTAAGAAAAAGTTGGAACAGCTCCGAGAGCCGAGGTTCTATCCAAATGAACTGGATTTGGATGTACTTGCGAAAACAAAATCGACAATAAAAATAACAGTTGACAGTGAAGGGTTGGATGAGGCCATAGAAAAAACCAACCGGCTTGTTGGGCTTTTGAAGGAAGCCCAACAGATTGTCGGTTCCCTTTTAAGCAAAGGAGAATTAGAAACCTAATTTTTTTGTAGCATACTGGGTGGTTGCTTCATTAAGCATATCTTTCCAGTTTTTGAATTTGGTAGTGGCGGCTATGTGCCTATCCAATTCGGTATCAGGTATGGCTTCGAAATCTTCTTGTGATTCAACTTTGAAACCGCCAGCATTCAACAGTTCATCCATGCTAGAGAAAGATGTGTATTTCTTCATGAATGAAGTAGTAAATAGTTCGCTGAATGATACCTGTTTGGTACGACTTAATTCTTTAGCACCTTTTTGCATTTGTTTTAATTGTTTCTCAAGTTTGTCAAGACCTTTTATTTTAATTGACGATGACAATTTTCTGTCCTCCTTTCTTTGTACTCAGCTTGGCAGAGCCTGTAAGTACATTATAGCGAGAAGCGGGGGAAATTACAAGAGAGCGCATGTAAGGGCAGCAGGCCGGGATGAAGGGAACGGAGGGAAGGAAGGGGGGATTGCATGTACGAAATCAGGAAAAGGAGCACAACGCAACCAGATGTCTGGTATCCGGTCGCTTGGTCAGATATGCGCGTCTATGCTGCGAAAATTGCGGAACTCATGAACGTATATGAAGATGGGGAATTTGCTGTTTTAAAACAAATACACCAAGTACCAGTGGCGAAGCGAACCAGAAGGGGCGCGCTGGCGGGAAGCGCCCGGAGGTGACGGTAGACATGACGAAAGACTTGGAACTTATGGACAAGGATGAATTAAAGCAGTATGCAAGGGCAGAGGGGATCCGACTTTACACAGTAGTCCCGAAAAAATGCGTAAGCAAATCCGGGAGATCGAGTACTCGCGGGCGCATCATGGGGATGCGTTCAGGGATATGAAATAAGAATCGGGGTGATAACAATGCCGCGAGTGGTGTTAAATGACCGGCAGCGCCGGGAGAAAAAGGTAATCGCCTTGAAGGGCTGGGTGGCAGCGCAGATGAAGCTCACCGGGAAGCATCAGGCCGATGTTGCGGACGTGCTGGGGCTTTCCGTCGGGCGGGTGTCGCAGATGCTGAAAATCCCAAAGGGCAAAGGCGATAAGACAAACCCGGATCCGTTCAGTTACGGACAGGTGCTCACACTTTGCGAGTATTTTGGGGTGGACGACGACGAGCGGCGGAAGCTGCTCACGATGTGAAGGGAGGGATTGGGATGCTTTTAAAATGGACGCGCAAGAAAAAAGCTACTGGTGAAAACCGCGCCGCGCAGGAATCCATGGACAAGCTATCCGTATGGTTCTGCGACGCGCTATATACAACCAACGGGCTCGTAACAGAGATTGCGGCAGGTCATGTCATTTTGATCGGGAAGGAGGACGCGCAATGAGCCGTTACCAGTGTGATACCTGTGGCGGAACCTGCGACCCTGGCGAACTGGTGGGCGGGGTGTGCGCCGAATGCCGTCAGGAAGACGCAAGAAGGACGGAAAGGATACTATGGATGGGCAGGGAGGTTAAGGAACAGGGGGACGGCCAGATGGTCTTGGAGGTAGCGAATGGAGCTTGAGAACAGGATGGTCGCGGATATTATGCTATGGCAGGGAGGCCATGAGCCGGAGATCCACGAAAAGGTGAACGGTTCCGCGGGATACAGTGAGGTCGGGACGGGTGTGTTCGTGCCGGAGGAAGAAGCATTTGAATATGCAATGGAAAGGGTTTCCCTTGGCACAGATAAGGAGAGGCAGGAGTTTGTGGAGTGGTTTTACTCCGGGAACTGGGTAAAGGAATATGGTGAGAAAGCACATATTTGAAAGCCGTAATGAATGGCTTGGGAACCGCAATAAGGGCATCGGCGGTTCTGAAATATCTGCCGTAGTTGGGCGCAACCCGTATATGGATAATGTGACCTTATGGGAGGTTAAAACCGGGAGGCGCAGGGCGGATGACATATCGGACAAGCCTTACGTGCGGTATGGGACGCAGGCTGAGGAACATTTAAGGGCGTTGTTTGCACTTGATTTTCCGCAGTACAAGGTGATGTATGAGGAAAACAATTCCTTTTTCAACGACCCGTACCCGTTCGCGCAGGCTTCCCTTGATGGTTGGCTGGAGGACGAAAACGGACGGCTGGGGGTTTTGGAGATTAAGACCACGGAAATCATTAGAACCGGGCAGAGGGAGAAGTGGAAAGATAGGATTCCCGACAACTATTACTGCCAAGTGTGCTTTTACATGGCGGTGATGGAGGCAGATTTTGCAGTGCTGAAAGCACAGCTTAAAACAGACTTTGGCGGAGATATGCTGCAGGAAACAAGGCATTACCACATTGAGCGTAGTGAGGTACAGGAGGATATTGATTATCTGATGCAGAAAGGGGCGGAATTTTGGGAGTATGTGAAAAGCGATACAAGACCACCACTGATTCTGCCGGAAATATAGGGTGGGTAAATGGTAGATAAGTGTGGAAGGAAAATCAGAGAATTAGACATAGTAGAAGTTATTTTTTTACAGCTATTGGGAGCCTATATGTGGAGCATTTTTTCAGATGGTCAATGGGAAACTAGAGCATGTAAAAGGCGATATTCCAGAAGATTATTATACATCTGAAATAAGCTGTGAAAGATATTCGGAAGGAGAAATAAATGGAATTAAAAGTTGAACAGGTGGCAATTCCCGAAAAAATTGCATTTAACTATGAGGAATTAAAACAGGAACTGTCCGACAAGGTAAAAATGTATGAAACCCTTGTCTACACGGACGACCAGATTAAGAGCGCAAAGGCCGACAGGGCGGATCTGAACAGACTGAAAAAGGCGCTGAATGATGAACGAATCCGGCGCGAGAAAGAGTATATGCAGCCGTTTAACGCCTTTAAGGCGCAGATTAACGAGATTATCGGAATTATTGACAAGCCGGTGGCGCTGATTGATAAGCAGATCAAGGAGTACGAGGAACAGCAGCGGCAGGAGAAGAAAAAGAAGATTGATGATTTCTTCGATTCCCAAATACCGCATATGCCGGTTTGGCTACATATCTCCATGATATGGGACGAGAAGTGGCTGAATGCGTCTGTGTCTATGAAGTCCATACAGGAAGAGATTGGTGCAAGGATAGAGAGCGTCAGAAGTGACCTTGCCACACTCTCTGAACTGCCCGAATTTGCCTTTGAAGCCATCGAGACATATAAAACCACCCTTGACCTGAACAGGTCGATTGCAGAGGGGCACCGGCTTTCAGAGATGCAGAAGCGCAAGGCAGGGCAGGAGCGGATTAAGGCAGAACAGGAGAAGGTGGTGGAAAAGCCCACTATGGCCATGCAGTATCAGGCGAAAGAAGAGGCTGTGCAGTCCCCGAAGGAAATGCCTACCTATGTATGCTTTAAGGCGCTTCTGACCGTGACGCAGGCACTGGAACTTAAAGAGTTTTTTGAGAGAAGAAATATTGAGTTTAGCAGGATTTAAGGAGGATGCGAGAGATGGCAGTACAGAACAGCTTGGTAAACAGAAAATCCAAAATGGGAATTACGGCTTTTTTGAATCAGGACAATGTAAAGGCCCAGCTTAGCCAGGCAGTAGGAAAGAACAGTATGAGGTTTGTTTCGTCCGTTGTGTCGGCAGTGACAGTCAATCCAGCGTTGCAGGAATGTACAAACCCGTCCATCTTATCGGCAGCGCTTTTAGGGGAATCCCTGAATCTCTCCCCATCCCCGCAGCTTGGGCAGTATTACATGGTGCCCTACGAGAATAAGAAAGAGGGCGTAAAGGTTGCGCAGTTTCAGATGGGGTACAAAGGGTACATTCAGCTTGCGATCCGCAGTGGACAGTATAGGAAGCTCAACGTCCTTGCGATTAAAGAGGGTGAATTGATACGGTTTAATCCTCTTGAGGAAGAAATCGAAGTTCGCCTGGTTGAGGACGAGGAGCAGAGAGAGCTGGCAAAAACCATCGGATATTATGCCATGTTTGAGTATACTAATGGTTTCAAAAAAGCTATGTATTGGAGTAAGAATAAAATGCTTGCCCATGCAGACCGATACAGCCAGGCATTTTCCAAAGACGCAAAAGAAATTACCGTTAACGGCAAGAAAAAGACAAAGGTTTCTTTTGCGGATTTTGAAGCCGGGAATTTCCCAAAAGATGACGAATGGCTGTATTCCTCTTTTTGGTATAAGGACTTCGACGGAATGGCGTACAAGACCATGCTCCGGCAGCTTATCAGTAAGTGGGGAGTTATGAGTATTGATATGGTGAATGCAATGGACGCTGATATGACAGTTATTAAAGAGGATGGAACGAGAGAGTATGTTGACAATCGGCCGGAAGAAGAAATTATTGCTGAGCAGCCGCAGGAAACACGGCAGAGCTCACAGGAATCTGCGCCGGAGCAATACGAACAACAGTCCTTCGCGCAGGGCGGCGCGGAAGATGCACTGTTTGGGGATTAGCAATATGAGGGGCGGCGGGCGAACCCGCTGCCTGAATGGAGGGAAAATGGAGGAGATAAAGAAAGCGGTCGACTTAGCCATGCAGGAATTCCGGAAGAAATTTGGGGATGATGCACTGCTTGAGGATGGTGAGGAGTTTGTAACGATATTCAACAACTGCATCCTGATTTTATCATTGGAAGGTAGCGAGATCGGTGTGAAATTCATTGCCGGAAATCCTTTTCGGGTGGATGCGGCATTAAGCATTTATGGGGATGTGGGGTAATGGAATATCTGTTGAAGATCCCCGGCACGCTGAACAACCTTAACGATTACATTGCCGCGGAGCGCACGAACCGCCACAAAGGCGCGAAGATGAAAGCGGACAGCGGTAATATCGTTGCGGTGGCGATAAGGCAGTGCATGAGGGGCGTAAGGATTGAGAAGCCGGTCGAGATGTACTATTCTTGGTATGAGCCGAACAAGAGGCGGGATCTTGATAATGTGTCTGGCTTCGGTCGAAAGGTAATTCAGGATGCGCTTGTGAGTACCGGGGTATTAAAAGACGATGGCTGGAAGTATGTTGTCGGATTTTCAGACAGGTTCGAGGTAGATAAAACGAATCCTCGCATTGAGGTGCTGATAAGTGAGGTGAGATGTTAATTGGCAGATGAAGGGATAAGTTATTTCCCTTTACACTGCACACTTGATGAGAAGTTCGAGCTGTTGGAAGCAGAATATGGATTAAAAGGATTTGCGATAGTCGTCAAGCTCTTCCAAAGGATATATAAGGAACATGGTTACTATTGTGAATGGAATGATGACATATCTCTTATGTTTGCGAAACAATGTGGTTTTTCAAATGTCGGAGCGTCAAACGTTAAATGCAATTCGGGTCTCCTTGGTTGTGCGGATGCATCTTCGCAGCCCGGAAGGCCTAGAAACTTAATAGACCATGTGGTCGCTGCTTCCATCAGGAGAGGTATTTTTGACAGTAAACTTTTTGAAGAATGTTCCATCCTTACATCAAGAGGGATACAGAGGAACTTCTTGAACATTGTCCGAAACCGGAAAAAAGTTGAAATCAAAAAAGACTACCTCTTATTAAGTGATGCCGAAATTAAGGGAAATGTCGTAATAATCGGTGGTTCTTACGTAAGAAATGGCGAATCTGACGTAAGAACCGGACAAAGTAAAGGAAAGGAAAGTAAAGTATATAAAACAGAGAATGCGCGTGCGAATGAAATCTGCCGCTTTGAGGATTTCCTGTCCGCATACCCAAAAGGCGGCAACCGGCATTTGACCGGGGCTGCTTACGCTGATCTGATTACCCGCGGGCTGGAAACGGAAGATAACCTCGTTGCTTGTGCTGTAAACTATGCGGAGGCCTGCAAGATGGACGAAACGCCAGATCGGTATATTAAGAGTGCGCAGAATTTCCTCAAAGATTTGACATTCGAGAGATACCTTCCGGGGAAATACAAGAAGCCCGCACAGCAAAAGCCGAAGAACCGGTTTAACGATTTTGAGCAGCGTGGGTATGATTATGCGGCACTTGAGCGGCAGCTCTTAGGGAAGCAGGGGGACAAGGGCAGGAGGTGAGGAGGTTGGATGAGGACAAGGTGTTATTCCTGTCTCTGCCGGACATGCATCAGGATATGCTGTGACGGTGACGGGAAAAACTGCGCGGGGAAAAGGGAAGTCTGCGGGGATTACAACGGCTTCCGGCAGCTAAGCCTTTTTGGGCAGGACGCAGGGCATCATATGCGCGTGCTGGTGGCCTGCGAGGAAAGCCGGCGCGTCTGCACGGGGTTCCGGCGGTTGGGGCATGAGGCTTATTCCTGTGACATAGAGCCCTGTTCCGGCGGGCATCCGGAATGGCACATACAGGCTGACGTGCTGCCCCTGCTAAATGGTAATTGCAACTTTTGGACAATGGACGGCACGGGACATAGGGTTGATGGTGCATGGGATATGATTATTGCTTTTCCCCCATGTACATACATGACCAATGCGGGGGCGGTCAGGATGAGGGTATCCGGGGAGATCGTGCAGGAGCGTTATCAAAAGGCGATGGCGGAGCAGTGGGGGAAAGTTGGCGGGTCGGTTAGCTCGCAGAGTATTACCTGTATCCGGTATACAAAGCTGGTGCATAGGGATTGATGCAGGGGGAGGCATGCATGAAGGCGATTATAAAATACCCCGGGAGCAAATGGTCGGTCGCAGGGTGGATCATCCGCCATTTCCCGGGACACCACAGCTACCTCGAACCGTATTTCGGGAGTGGGGCGGTGCTGTTCAACAAGCCAAGGAGCAATATCGAGACGGTGAATGACCTTGACGGGGATGTTGTGAACCTGTTTGAGTGGATCAGGAAGAACCCGGAGCGCCTCGCGCATGAGATATATTACACGCCGTATGCGAGGCAGGTGTACGAGGGGACATTTACAAGGATGCCGGGGGATAGCCTGCAGAAGGCGGTTGATTTCTGCGTCCGGCTGAACATGGGGTACGGCTTCCGGACAAACGGGCACCGGGAAGGCTGGAAGAACGACGTGCAGGGGAGAGAGCGTGCCTATGCGGCACGGGATTGGGGCAGCCTGCCGGGGCGGCTCATGTGTGCCGCGGAACGGCTCCGGGGTGTCCAGATCGAGCACCGCCCCGCGGTGGAGGTGATCCGGCGTTTCAACAGCAGGAACACCTTGGTCTACTGTGACCCGCCATACATGCTGGGGACAAGGAGCGGGGGGGGAGCAGTACCGGCATGAGACGCGTGACCAGAACCATGAGGAGCTACTGGATGTTTTGCTGGCACATAAGGGGAAGGTGCTGCTGAGCGGGTATGACAGCGCGCTTTACAATGACCGTCTGCGTGGGTGGCACAGGGAGGAGACCGTATACCGTTCACAGGCGGGTTCGCTCAAGCGGGAAGTGCTCTGGATGAATTTTGAGCCGGAGGGCTGGCAGATGGAACTGGAACTGGGGGGAATCCCGGATACAGGAAGGGGGACAGGATGGACAAGCAGAGACTGATGGGCTACCAGAAGCTCAAGCGGGAACAGGGGTTATTGCTCCGGCGTATCATGGCATTACAGGAAAAAGAGATCCCGGTTGTCGCGGGGAAGGTGAAAGCCTCCTCGCGCGATTTCCCATACACGGAGCACCAAGTCAGCGTGCAGATGTATGACCCGGTGGAGGCAGACCGCATCGGGCGGATGCTCCGGATCTACCGGGGGCGGCAGGAAAGGGTCGGGCGGCAGATGCTGGAGGTTGAGGGATTCATCAACGGGATCGGTGACCCCGAGGTGCGGCAGATCTTTGAGATGAGGTTCATCGAGGGGCGGAAGCTGCGGGAGATTGCGGGGGAGGTAAACCTTGACCGTAGTAGTATCGGGAAGAAAATTAACCGCTATCTGCAAATTATGCAGTGTTGATTTTTGTATGTTATACAGCATATTATCCGATGATGGATAAAAAGGCAGGGGATACTATTCTGTTCCACAAAACGGACGACCAGCCGCCATGGAGGTATCACAGCATGGACAAAGGCAACGGGACGGCATCAATGCCGTCCCGTGTCGTGGGGGATTTTTATATAATTGGATTCCCGGTTTCCCTGTCAATAAATGATATTTTTAATTCAGCGTCCAATGCGTCCGCTATCTTCTCTAGTTCGGATATTTTAAATGTGTTCCGCTTATGTTTATTGTTCATGTTCTGTGGTGTCTGTCCTGTCCTACGGGCAAGTTCCGCTTCTGACATATTCCCTCTTTTCACACAACATAGCTTGATATATTCCCTTACGTCCATGCCATACCTCCTTTTTTATATGATACACTATATTTTATATTTAGTCAATGATTTAATTTACTTTATAAAAAATAGTTGACATTTTATAAAAAATGATGTATAATTATATTATCAAGAGAGGAAAGGAGGAAATGCAGATGGACAAAAAAATAGGCAAGCTGATAAAAGTGGTACGAGCACTCACTCAGCTTGCCCTCGAAATAGGAACTCTCATAGCCGTAATCAAAATGATTATAGAGAGCATCCGATAGGTTCCGGGGGAGGGAAACCTCCCCTGCCTAAAAAGATATCACAGTCTGTCTGTAAAATCAATATGATAAAGAACATTTTGAAGCTTGTGATGGCGGTTATTTGGTTGCTCATTGTCGTGGTTGGATTGATTTTACTTTTTTTCTAACCACACCACCCACCCGGCGGGATTTCGCCGGGAGAAAGAAGGCAAGATATGAGAAGAATGAAAAGAAAAACTGTATGGGCTTATCTGGACGGCAAAAAACTGGTCAATGTAGTCCAGGCTGCCCTTGACAACAATATGATGGTTGATGCTTTAAAAAAGCAGCTCATCACAGAAAATCCAGGACATGAAGTAACTTTCAAATGCCAATAATTCGCCCCATCCCTCCCGGGTAATACTGGGGAAGTGGGATGGACATGTCGGGCAGCAAAATTTCGGAAACCGATACGAAATCAACAACTTTCCCACAATTCCCCTAAATCCATGTTATAATTTAAAATGAGAAAGGTGTCGGAAGATACCCGCCCCAATATGTTTATGCCCCCGGCAATGCCGGGGGTGTTTTTATAAACGTTTGGAGGGAGTTATCATCCCCGGTGGCAGGGTAAATGCATATATCGGCTGGATCATTAACGAAAGGATGCCCATGTGAGGCATCTTTTTTGCCATAAACCCGAAGGAAGGAGGGGGCATGTTCATGGGCAGACACAGAAAATTTAACAGTGCAAAACAGCTGGAGGAAGCATGGGAAGCATACAAACTCGACTGTGACAACAAAATGGTACTTACCCATGACTTCAGCTCCAAAAACTCAGAATTTGTCAGCAAGGAACTGCGGCGCAGCGTGACTTATACCATTGAGGGATTCTGCGTATATGCAGGAATTGCGAGGCAGGCTTTTTACGCCACTTACGCAGACAACCCTAAGTTTTGCGACATGGTCACGCGTATGAAAGAAGAGTGTGAGGTGGACGCGCGGTCAAAGTTTGAACTGGGGGTTATCCCATCGCAGCTTGCAGGGCTTTGGATGAGCAGGCATGGGTATACGACGAAGACGGATTCGAGCGTAGACCTTGAGCCGGTTGTTCTTCTGAATGACCTGAAGGAATAGGTGGTGTCTCTGTGAAAGTATCACTGCAGGACGTTGTCGGTAAAAGTTATGCAGACTTCTGGAATACCCGGAAAAGATACCGTGTCTGTAAAGGTTCGAGGGGGTCAAAGAAAAGCAAGACAACAGCCCTGAACATGATTTACCGCCTGTTTGAATATCCGCAGAGCAATGCCCTGTGTGTCCGGCGTTATTCCAATACGCTGCGGGATTCGGTGTACAGTGATTTGAAATGGGCAATCCACCGCTTAGGGCTGGACGGGCATTTTGAATGCACGGTCTCCCCGATGCAGATCACCCGCCGTTCGACCGGGCAGAAAATTTTGTTCCGGGGGCTGGATGACGGATTAAAAATCACTTCCATTTCGGTTGACAAAGGTGTCCTGTGTTTTGTGTGGATTGAGGAAGCCTACGAGATCACGAATGAGGATGATTTCAACAAGCTTGACCTGTCCATCCGCGGCGAAGTGCCGGAAGGGTATTTCAAGCAGATTACCCTGACATTCAACCCGTGGAGCGCCACAAGCTGGCTGAAAGCCCGTTTCTTTGATGCGCCCGATGAAGATACTTTTGTAAAAACAACCACATGGCAATGCAATGAATGGCTGGATGGGGCTGACCGCGGCATCTTCCTCAAAATGAGGGAAAACAACCCTCGCCGCTACCGGATCGAGGGGGAAGGCGAATGGGGGATTGCAGAAGGATTGATCTACACCAATGTCGTGTGTGAGGATTTTGACATTGACGCGGTCAGGGCAATTCCCGGTATAAAATCGGCGTTCAACCTTGATTTCGGTTTCACCGACCCGAACGCTTTTGTATGTGAGATGGTGGATAACGCCGCCATGCGGATATATATTTTTGATGAATGGTATGAAACGGGCGCTACAAACAAGATGATAGCGGGGCAGATCAAAAAGATGGGGTACGGCGGACAGAGGATCATCTGTGACAGCGCGGAACCGAAAAGCATAGCGGAGCTTCAGGAAGAGGGTATCCGGGCAGAGCCTTCCCGCAAGGGTAATGACAGCGTGAACCACGGTATCCAGCTGATACAGAATTACCAGATTGTGGTTCATCCGCGGTGTGTGGAGTTCAAGAAAGAGATTGACAACTATTGTTGGGGCAAGGATAAAGACGGGAAGCTGACAGGGAAGCCGGATCACGAATTTTCCCACGGTATGGATTCAATGCGGTACGGAGTGACAAAGCTCCTGCTGCCGGATGCGTTCAGTTTTGATTGAAGATGCTCAATAGACAAAAGGCCCTGGGGTTAATCCAGGGCTTTTGTTTTTAAGGGGGATAGCAGCACAATGTTGGATTTTATTGATTTTCTAAAGAATGGGGTTTCCGGTCTGATTCTGCAGGGTGCAAGAAGCCGGATGTCCGACCGGGAATTTCTTGAGAGGGAGATAGCCAGATGGAAGAACAGCCCACAGCGCGCCATGCAGGTTAAGGGAAGCCTGTACTATGAAGGGGAACATGACATCCTGCACCGCAAAAGGACGGTAATCGGGGAGGATGGGAAGCTGACGGAGGTTGGGAATCTTCCGAACAACCGCGTCATTGACAACCAGTATGGAAAGCTGGTCAACCAGAAAGCAAATTACCTTCTGGGGCAGCCCTTTGTTGTGGAAACGGATCATGAAGGGTATGCCGGGTATCTGAGGCAGGTCTTTGACAAACGGTTCATGAAGACACTGAAGAATGCGGGCAAGATGGCAATGAACAACGGGATTGCATGGCTGTATCCATTCCATGACGGGGAGGGGGGATTTTCCTTCCGCCTGTTTCCGGGTTATGAGGTATTGCCGTTCTGGAAGGACAGGGAACACACGGTTCTTGATTTTGCGGTGCGCCTGTATCTGGCGGAGTGCTATGAGGGGACGGTTTTGCGGCTTGTTGAGAAAGTGGAGGTATATGACCTGAGGGGTGTCCACCGTTTTGTCCTTGATGGCGGCTTGCTCTTCCCGGATGTGGGCTTGGAGGGGGAGGCAGTCTCGGTGCCCCATGCAGTGGTTTCCGGCGCGGATGGCGCGGTGATGGGATTGAACTGGCAGAGGATACCACTGATCCCCATAAAATACAATGAGCAGGAGCTCCCACTGCTCAACAGGGTGAAAACGCTCCAGGACGGGATCAACGCCATGCTGTCGGATTTTGAGAATAACATGCAGGAGGATTCTAGGAACACAATCCTTGTGCTGAAAAATTATGATGGTACGAACTTGGGGGAATTCCGGCGCAACCTTGCGACCTATGGCGCGGTGAAGGTGCGTTATGACGGTGAGACAAAGGGAGGGGTGGAAACGTTGGAGGTTCAGGTGAACCCGGAGAATTACCGGATTATACTTGATATCTTCAAGAAAGCCCTGATTGAAAATGGCATGGGCTACGATGCGAAGGACGACCGGCTTTCCGGCAACCCGAACCAGATGAATATCCAGTCCATGTATTCGGACATTGACCTTGATGCGAACGATATGGAGACGGAGCTGCAGGCAGCATTTCGGGAAATCTTCTGGTTTGTGAATGCCTATCTTGCAAATACCGGGCAGGGGGATTTTTCCGGTCAGGAAGCCACGGTCATCTTCAACCGTGACATGCTGATGGATGAGAGCCAAGTAATCGCAGACTGCGTGGCTTCGACAGGGATTCTTTCGGATGAAACCATTGTAGGGCAGCACCCATGGGTTGACGATCCAAAGAAGGAAATGGAAAGGCTGAAAAAGCAGAAAGAGGAAGAACAAGCGGAGTTTGAGCGGCAGCAGGTATATAACCCTTTCAGGCAGCAGGGGAATCCTGCACAGGATGGGGATGGTGGTGTGAATGAAAAACAGTGACTACTGGAAGTTGCGCTTTTCACAGCTTGAGGAGGCACAGAACCGGGAAGGGGCGGCTGTGTGTGCAGAAGTCGAGCGGCAATACCGGCAGGCGGAGAGGGAACTGGAAGGCAAGATCAGTATGTGGTACCAGCGGTTTGCTGCCAACAATGGGGTGTCGATGGCACAAGCCCGGCGGATGCTTTCCGGAAATGAATTAACGGAGTTCCGCTGGGATGTCGGGGAATATATCCGTCACGGGAAAGAAAATAAGTTGGATGGGAAATGGATGAAGGAACTGGAAAACGCCTCGGCACGCTTCCACATCTCACGTCTTGAGGCTTTAAAGCTACAAGTACAGCAGAGCCTCGAGGTAATGTTTAAAAACCAGCTGGACAATGTGGATGCGGCTATGAAACGTGTTTATCTGGATAGCTACTACCATACGGCTTATGAGCTGCAGAAGGGCTTTGGGGTAGGCTGGGATATTGCAGGGATTGACCAGTCTGCGGTTGAAAAGGTTATCAGCAAACCGTGGGCTGTGGACGGGAAGAATTTTTCCGAAAGGGTCTGGGGCAATCGCCAGAAGCTGATCGGGGAGGTACATAACGAACTGACGCATAATATCATGCTGGGGCAAGATCCGCAGAAAGCCATTGATGCCATTGCGCGCAAGATGAAAAATTCCAGTTACAATGCTGGACGGCTTGTCATGACGGAGGAAGCTTATTTCAGCTCGGCGGCGCAGAAGGACTGTTTTTGCGAATTGGGGGTTGACCAGTATGAGATCGTGGCGACGCTGGATTCCCACACCTCCGAAATTTGCCGCAGCCTTGATGGGCAGGTATTCCCGATGAAGGATTACCAGGCCGGTGTGACCGCGCCGCCGTTCCATGTCTTCTGCCGGAGCACGACCGTTCCGTATTTTGAGGATGACTTTGGGCAGGCAGGAAAGCGGGCGGCAAGGGACGAGGATGGGAAGACGTACCATGTTCCGGACGATATGAGCTATGGGGAATGGAAGAAAAGTTTTGTAGATGGTGGGGAAAAAACAAAGTTTGATGAAGTAAATCGAGACGAAAATGTGCACTGGACAGGAAAAGAAGATTCTGATAAAATTAGTCCCATGGATATTACTAAGGAATGGACAGGGACAAAGGGAATAAAAGGTACTGTTATTGAAAGGCAGGAATATGCAATAAACGGTACAACATATAAAGTGGACGGGAAACATGTCATACTCCAACCAACAAAACAAGAAAAGGAAGTCGCCGCTATACTAAGCGGAGAATATGGAAAAACGGTGGAGTTTGTGCCCCAAGTGTTGTTTCCGCAAGGAATACAGACACCCGATTATTTGATTGATGGGGAAAGGTTTGATCTGAAATCTCCGACGGGGAGAGGAAAAAATTTATTTTATGGTATGCTTGCAAAGAAAAAGAAACAATCTCCCAACTTTATTTTTGATATTACAGACTGTCCGTTGTCCGAAGAAGATATTGAAAGGCAGATAAAAGGACTTTATGCTTCAGAACATACAAAATTTGTAGAAAAAATCATTGTAATAAAGAATAAAAACCTTTTAAAAGCATATAGCAGGAAATAAAAAAGACCATTTATCTGTCCGGTCAACCGATTCATGGAATTGGGACAATGGGGACGGGAAATGGTCTTTTCCTAATTATTTTATACCATACTTTTAGGTAAAATGCAAGGGAAATAAACACTGTGATTCAGCCGGCTTTAGACAATGGGGCATTTGAACAAAAGAATTTTTAGAGAATGGGAGTTTGTAACAGTGCAGGATTTGTGAATTGGGAAATTTTGATTCCAAATTCGGCATATCAAAAAATAATCAGAACGTCCTCTCCGTGAGGGCGTTCTTTTTATACAAAAAATTCAGAAAGGAAGGCAAGAAATGAAGAAGGAGGAGTTTATTGCCCTTGGCATCAGTGAAGAACTGGCAGCCAAAGCAGAAGCAGCTTCCCTGAAAGAGCTGGGAGGTTATGTGGAGAAGTCAAAACACAATGAGGTGGTCGAGGAGAACAAGACGCTGAAAACATCGGTTTCTGACCGTGACAAGCAGCTTGAAACCCTGAAAGGTTCAGCGGGCGACAACGAAGAACTGAAAAAACAGATCGAAGCCATGAAGCAGCAGAATGCCGACCAGGAGAAGGCGTACAAGGCAGAACTGGCGCAACTCCGCCTTGACAATGCGATTGATGCTGCCCTGACCGCTGCAGGGGCAAAGAACGGCAAGGCGGTGAAAGCCCTGATTGATATTTCAAAGGTGAAGCTGGGCGAGGACGGGAAGCTGGCTGGATGGGATGAGCAGATCAAGGCGATCCAGAAAACGGACGCTTATCTGTTCAATGCAAAGCAGCAGAACAATTTCCGGGGTTTCCAGCCGGGAGCCTCCGGGGACAACAAGCCAGGGGCGAATGTTGACATGTCGAAGATGTCTTACGAGGAACTGGCAGCTTATATCGAAAACAACCCGGACGCAGAATAATGAGATTCAGGAAAGGATGATGGAAAATGGCTAAGTTTGATGCAAAGAATTTTAATGAAAAGGCATTTGGGAAGTATATGTCTGCTGTCCCGAATGTGAAGCTGAACAAGCTGAAGGAATCAAAGGCGATTGTTTCCGACAAGCGCCTGCGGGAAACCTTCGTCACCAATTCGCAGACTGGGACTGTCTATGCTGTCCTTCCCTACTTTGGCCTGATCGGGGGAAGCGCACTGAACTATGACGGCGAAACGAACCTGACTGCCGAAAAGACGGATACCTTCGAGCAGGGTGTTTTCACCTATGGGCGTATGATGGGTTGGACAGAAGCGGATTTTTCTTATGATGTAACCGGAGGCGTTGACTTTATGGCGAATGTCAGGAACCAGATCAACCGCTATTGGAATGATGTGGATCAGGGTACTCTGCTTGCGGTCTTTGAAGGTATTTTTGCCATGTCGGAAACCGGGACGGGGAAGGTCAGGACAGCAAATGCCGAATTTGTGGATAAGCATACTTATGATATTTCGGGGGAAACCACGCAGGAGGGACAGCGCATGGGGGCTACTTCTTTGAATGTGGCAATCCAGAAGGCCTGCGGTGACAACAAGCAGAAGTTCAGTTTGGTGATCTGCCATTCCACGGTTGCCACAAACCTTGAAAACCTGAAACTCTTAGCATATTTAAAATATACGGATGCGGAGGGGATCGAGCGCGACCTTGGCATGGGGACATGGAACGGGCGGCTGGTCATCGTTGATGATTCCATGCCGATCGAAGTAATCCCTGCAGTCCCGGCTTCCGATGGGGTTCCGGCGCAGGATGCTTATACACAGTATACGAGCTATGTCCTTGGGGAAGGTGCGGTTGGCTTTGAACCGGTCGGGGCGAAAGTGCCGTATGAGATGGTGCGCGATGCAAAGACCAGGGGCGGGGAGGATACCCTGATTTCCCGCAGGCGCAATGCGGTCAGCGTGGCGGGGATTTCTTACCTGAAAGCGGTACAGAAAACCAACAGCCCTACGGATGCGGAACTGAAAAACGGCAAGAACTGGTCTTTGGTCAGCAACGGCGACAGCAAGACGATTGACCACAAGGCAATCCCGATTGCCCGCATTATCTCCCGCGGGTAAGGAGGGGGATGCCATGCTTGATACACAAACCGTAAAGGAACGGTTAAAATCGTTTGGCTATGAGGCCGGGGCAGGGGATGCGTCTGCACTGGCTTTTTGTGTTGAGAAAGTGCAAAACACCATTAAGAATGAGATTGGTGGTAAAAATGTACCAGAGAGGTTGGAACATGTGGCAGTGGATATGGCAGCAGGGGAGTTTCTCCTGTCGAAGAAAACCTTTGCACCAGCGGGATTGGATGGTTTCGATTTGGACTATGCGGTAAAGCAGATTCAGACGGGTGATACCAACACCGTGTTTGCGACCGGCGAAGGGAGCCTGACACCAGAACAGAGACTGACCTCTTTTATCAATCATCTTCTTGCCTATGGAAAGGATGAATTCTCATGTTATCGCAAAATCCGATGGTAAGTAAGGCGGTAAAGGCCGCGCGGCGGGCGGCGAGGGGCGCTGTTGAAGGTGTTTATGAGGGAACCTGTACCGTTGTGGAATATGCAAGCACCGTGGACGAAAAAACAAAGGTCTCCCGGCAGGGTGAAGTGGTTGTCCTCCGGGATCAGCCATGCAGGCTGTCTTTTGAAAAGATAAGCGCTGCCCTGCAGGCGGATGTGGCGGCAAAGGTATCGCAGGGTGTTAAACTGTTTATTGCACCGGAGGTCAGGGTAAATCCTGGCTCCAAGGTGATTGTCACACAGAACGGGGTGACTGGTGAATATGCGGCAAGCGGTGAGCCAGCCGTTTACCATTCCCATCAGGAGGTCATGCTGGAATTGTTCGGGGGGTGGGCGTGATGGGAGGGATGGGCGGTTTTTCATCAGGGGATATGAAAAAGCTCCAACAGCAGCTCCTCGCACTGCAGAAGACACAGGAGGATTTCCTTGCCGGATGTGCGAAGGAACTTGCGGCGCGGCTGCTCGCCAAGGTGATAAAGCGCACCCCAGTGGGGGATTATTCAGGAAATTCTTATACTTGTGAATCAAATAAGCAACACAAAGGACAGAAAGAAATGGGTAAGAAAGGCGGGACACTTCGCAGGGGCTGGACTATTGGGGAAATCAGGAAAGAAGGCGGCATTTATAAAGTAGATGTTATCAATAATACGGAATATGCCAGCTACGTGGAATATGGATATAGAACAGCCAATCATAAGGGCTGGGTTCAAGGGCATTTTATGCTTACCATATCAGAGAAGGAGATCCGGGCGGTTGCCCCCAAGGTGTTGGAAGCAAGGCTCAAGAAGTTTTTGGAGGGATGTGTGAAGTGACAAATTCGACCATCGCGGCAATTAGCATTGCCCTGAATAGGGAGTTCGGTGAGCGCTACAAAAATTATGTGGAGGAAGTAAAGCAGGGCTTTGAGAAGCCGTGCTTTTTTATTTCCTGCATCTTTCTGGCGCAAAAGCTGTTCCTTGGGGAACGGTATCTGCAGGAGAACGGGTTTTGTATCCGGTATTTCCCGGAAGATGGGGGGCGTGCAGAGGAAGAATGTAACATGGTTGCCGGACGGCTGTTTTGCTGCCTGGAATGGATTAAGGTTGGGGATTCCTTGGTGCGCGGGACAGGGATGAGGGCGGAGACTGTGGACGGGATATTGAATTTTTTTGTAGATTATGACCGGATCGTCCGCAAGGTGGTAGATCTTGACCCGATGGAGGAGTTTTCAGAGGATGTATCAGTGAAAAAGGGAAGAAGGTGATGGGATGGCAGGACAGAAGGAAATGGAAGTGGTGAAAGGGAAAGCAAAACAGTCCGGTGGGTTATTTTCCGCAGAGCAGTTACTTCGCTCGGAGAAGTACCGGGACAGGAGGGATATCCTGACGGCTCTCTTAAAGCCAGGGGAACGGTACACGTTTTCGGACGTGGAAAAAATGGTGGGGGATTATATGAAAGGAAAGGTGAAATAAGATGGCTTTTGGCGGAGGGACTTTTACAGTCCAAAATAAGGAACTTCCGGGCACGTATATCAACTTTGTATCAGCAACATCCGCAAACGCGGCGCTTTCTGACCGGGGCATTGCGACGATGCCACTGGAGCTGGACTGGGGCATAGATGGTGAGGTGTTCGAGGTTACCAGCGAGGATTTCCAGAAAAATAGCATGGGGATCTTCGGTTATGATTATACCCACGATAAGCTAAAAGGGCTTCGGGATCTGTTCCGGAACATCCGCACGCTCTATGTGTACAAACTGACTTCCGGGGGTGCGAAGGCGGGCAATGACCTGGCGGAGGCGGTCTGTGGGGGCATCCGTGGCAATGACCTGAAGATCATTGTGCAGAAGGATGCGGACGATGAGGAGCTGTTTGTCGTAAAGACGGTGCTTGGCACAGTAACGGTGGACGAGCAGGTCGTTTCCGGGGCGGACGGGCTTGTGCCAAACCGTTTTGTCCGATTTAAGTCTGGGGCGGAACTTATGGTAACAGCGGCGGTTCCATTATCCGGGGGGACAAACGGCACGGTGGATGGTACGGCACACCAGACGTATCTGGATAAGATCGAATCCTTTTCCTATAACACGATGGGCGTGGCGGTGACGGATGAGACCACGAAGGGGTTGTATTCGGCTTTTGTGCGTAGGCTGCGCGAGGAGATGGGGGTTAAGTTCCAGCTGGTGCTTTACAACAAAGCGGCGGATTACTGCGGTACGGTCAGTGTCAAGAACAGGGTACTGGATGAAGGGTGGGGTGAGGCAGCCCTTGTCTATTGGGTGACAGGTATCCTGGCGGGCTGTGAGGTGAACAAAAGCACCCAGAACCGGCGTTATGACGGGGAATTTGCCGTGGCTGCTGATTATACGCAGGGCGAGCTCAAGGAAACGATCCGTCAGGGGGAATTCACGCTCCACAAGGTTGGGAAGGAGATCCGTGTGCTGGCGGACATCAATACGATGGTGACGGTCACGGACACGCAGGGGGAGGTGTTCAAGGACAATCAGACGATCCGGGTGATCGACCAGATCGGAAACGATATTGCGGTAATGTTCAATACGAAATATCTGGGTGTTGTCCCGAACGATGCGGCGGGCAGGGTTTCCCTTTGGTCGGATATCGTGGCGCACCACCGGAAGATGGAGGGCATCCGGGCGATTGAAGGTTTCTCGGATGCCGATGTTTCCGTGGAACCTGGGGAGACAAAGAAGTCTGTTGTGGTAAAGGATTATGTGACCGTGGTCAATGCGATGGGCAAACTGTACATGACGGTCACGGTGGCATAGGAAAGGGGGGCTGGGAAAATATGTCGGATACCATGATGAATTCGAAGGATGCCGTTTATGGTGGCCTTGCGGAATGCTATGTCACAATCAACGGGCGGCGGCTCAATTTTATGAGCATGACGGATTTTGAGAGCAAGTGGGAAGTGAATATCGTTGACGTGCCGATCCTCGGGAAGGTGGGGATGGGGCATAAGATCGCGGGCGGAAAGGGGACGTGGAGCGGGACGATGCACTATAATCAATCCTGTTTCCGCGAGCTTGCGGACAATTACCAGAAGACGGGCGTGATGCCGTATTTTGAGATCCAAGTCAGCAACGAGGATCCGAGCAGCACCGTGGGGCGGCAGACGGTCATCCTGCGTGATTGCCTGTGTGAGAGTTTTATCCTGGCAAAATTCAAAGCGGGGGAGGAACTGCTGGATGAGGAAATCTCCGGGACGTTCGAGAGCTGGGATCTGCCGGAGAAGTTTACGGAAATGGATGGTTTTGCTTCAAATTAGAAAATGAAAAGGGGGATTTAATAATGTCGAAATTTGCAAGGTTCATGAAGGGAAATAAGGCAGTCCGGGCAAATGAGCTCCACGCCGTAACAAAGTCGATCTGCGATGAGAAGGGAACCCCGTTGGAATGGGAATTCCGCCACATTACATCAAAGGAAAACGAGGAAATCCGGGAAGCGTGTACGGTTGACCTCCCGGTACCGGGGAAGCCGAACATGTACCGGTCAAAGCTGAAATCAAGCCTTTATATCCAAAAAATGTTGGTGGCTTCTATCGCCGTGCCGGATCTGTACGATGCGCAGCTACAGGATTCTTATGGCGTGAAGACACCGGAGGAACTGCTCCTTGCGATGGTGGACGACCCGGGTGAATACAATGACCTCGCCGCCTATGTGCAGAATTTCCAGGGATTCAATACGTCCTTTGAGGATAAGGTCGACGAGGCAAAAAACTGATCGAGGGAGGGGATTGGGAAGCAAATTTTGCTTACTATGCCCTCCTGAAGCTCCATATCCTGCCGTCCGTCTTTTTAGGGATGGATGAGCAGGAAAAAGCCTTTGTCGTGGCAGCGGTCAAAGTCAAGATTAAGAATGACCGTGAAAAGGAAAAAGAGGTGAAGCGGAAGGCTGGCAGGAAAGGAAGGTGATCCAGATGGCTTCCATCCGGACGGCGATTGAGTTACGGGACAATTTTACAGGAGTTTTATACCGGGTCATTGATTCGGTCAACCTTAGCCTGGCGGCAATGGGGGATCTGAACCAGACGATGGGTGCATCCGTTGATATGGTTTCCATGGAAGCGGCAAGGGATTCCATCAACCAGGCGACGATCGCCGTCCGTGAGCTTGATGAGGCCATGCAAGGGCTTGATGTCCCTGCGACGGTGCGCCACCCTGAAAACAGCCCTGCCCCGGTTATGTGGCAGGCGGACAGCATGGGGGTGTTTACCTCGTCCGGGGTCGAGCGGTTTGGACAGGAGGTACAGGGTGTAAACAGTATGTTGGAACAGCTGTGCGCGACACAGGATGCCATCGCAAAGCAGGCGTATAATACGGACCTGTTCCCTCCGGAAGCAGCCCGCAACCTGAACAGCCTGGCCGTCCGGATGGATATGGTGCGCAACCGGATCAAGGAGATCGAGGGCAATCCTTTCAATATGGGCGTGGATGCCGTGAATGGGGAACTGGAGCAGCTAAGGGCACAGCTTGACCAGGCCGTGCGCGAACAGGAAAACCTAAACCGTGCGGTGGAGGGTATGGATGTGCAGGCGGCAAACGAGGCTTACCTGCGGCTTTCCAAGACGGTGGGGAATACGGAACGGTATATCCGTGATAATGTGGATGGGCAGGGACGCTTTAACCGGGAGGTCAGCCAAGGCACGGAGGAGGCGAGCCGGCTGACGGATATGATAAAGGGGGCGGTCGCGGCTTATGCAACGGTTCATACCTTTTCGGCTGCGCTTGGTTTATCGGATCAAATGACGGAAACGGCTGCCCGCCTGAACCTGATGAATGACGGGCTACAGACCACGCAGGAGTTACAGGATATGATCTATCTTTCGGCGCAGCGGTCGCGGGGATCTTACCAGGCGACCGCCGACGCGGTTTCCAAGCTTGGCCTGATGGCGGGGGATGCATTTGGCAGTTCAGAAGAGATCATAGCCTTCATGGAACAGATAAACAAGCAGTTTAAGATCGCGGGCACGGAAGCAGGCGGTATTGATGCCGCCATGCTGCAGCTCACGCAGGCAATGGGTTCCGGTGTGCTTCGCGGGGAGGAATACAATAGTATATTGGAGCAGGCACCGAACATCATACAGACGATTGCTGACTACATGGAAGTTCCCAAGGGACAATTAAAGGATATGGCAGCGGAAGGGCAAATTACTGCTGACATTGTAAAAGCTGCTATTTTTGCGGCAATGGACGAGACCAATGCGGCTTTTGAGAGTATGCCGGTGACCTTTGGGCAGGTCTGGACATCCTTTCAAAATACTGCACAAATCGCTTTCCGGCCTGTCCTGCAGCAGCTGAATGAGCTTGCGAACAGTGTGGCATTTCAAGAGTTTGTGGGCAATGCGGCGGAGGCTCTTTCGGCAGTTGCAGGGGCAGTACTTGAGATTTTTGATTTGTTGGTTGGAGTTGCAGGGTTGGTTTCTGATAACTGGTCATGGCTGGCACCGATTATCTATGGTGTGGCAGCTGCCCTGACAGTTTATTACGGCGCTATGCTTTTGTATAATACCGTTACTGGGATTTCAACGGGCATCACGGCAGCAAAAGCTTTTGCTGAAAAGGTTCACGCAGCTTCGCTCGCCATGGAATCCGGGGCAGCTTTTACAGCTACCGCTGCACAATATGGGTTGAATGCGGCATTACTGGCATGCCCTATCACATGGATTATTCTGGCGATTATTGCGCTGATTGCGGTGATTGCTGTTCTGGCAAATTATTTTTCGGGTACAGGGCATATTGCGCAGAGTGCGTTTGGAGTGGTCTGTGGTGGTGTCAATGTGGGTATTCAGTTTATCAAAAATTTGGGTTTGACGGTGGCTAATATCGCTCTTGGAATCGGCGCTGCCATTGGTGCATGTGGGCAGAACCTCATGACGGCATTTCATAATGCAATTTCCAGTGTCTGTTCATGGTGGTATGATCTTCTCTCAACTGCGCTTGAGGTAGTTGAGAAGATATGTGCGTCCCTTAATAGGTTACCGTTTGTGAGCTTTGATTATTCTGGCATAAGTAATGCGGCAGATGACTATGCAGCAAAAGCCGCTGCTGCTGCGAATAATAAAAGTGAATATGCTAGCATTTCAGAGGCATTCCATGATGGGATATCAACGTATGATACTTTTCAGGAAGGTTGGGTCATGGATGCGTACCGGGCGGGGGCATCTTGGGGAGATGGTATCACGGAAAAAGTGGAAAACTTCTTTTCAGACCATTCTTGGGATGATGGTATCCCAGACCCAGAAGACTACGAGAACCTTGGGGATTATGGTTCGGGCATGGCATGGGATCTGGACAACATTGCGGCAGATACCGGGACGATCAAGGATTCCGTGGCTGTCACGGGGGAAGAATTGAAATATTTGCGTGACATTGCGGAGCAGGAGGTGGTCAACCGGTACACGACCGGCGAGATTACAGTTGAGCAGACAAATTACAATACCGTTACGGGTGCAATGGATCTGGATGGCATCATTGACGGGCTGGTTGATTCTGCGAATGAGGCGGCAAACATGATTGCGGAGGGGGCTGAATAATGGGCAGGGATGGGTATGATTTCTATTTGGATAAGTGCTTA
This sequence comes from uncultured Lachnospiraceae bacterium, assembly GCA_947053345.1. GTDB lineage: Bacteria > Bacillota > Clostridia > Lachnospirales > Lachnospiraceae > RGIG4057. The sequence continues at coordinate 79,500 of CAMRSM010000009.1, read as the reverse complement.
TTGCCAGTCGCGCCCCAGAAGCTGCAGGTGAAGGTCAACAATGCAAATTCTACACTTACCCTGCTCAATGAGGGGGAAATCAATATATTGAAGACACCGGCACTGACGGATATTGAGTTTGAATGCTGCATCCCGCAAGTGGAGTACCCGTTTGCGGTTAACCGTGACGGTTTCCAGGGGGCCTATCATTTTTTAGTTGTTTTTGAACAGCTGAAGGCACAGAAGAAGCCATTCCAGTTCATTGTTTCACGGACGCTGCCGGATGGGAAGGTACTTTTTTCCACAGATATGAAAGTGTCCATGGAAGATTATGTGGTTACGGAGCAGGCAAAAAACGGGTTTGACGTGACGGTAAAGATCAAGCTGAAGCAGTTCAGGGAATATGGTACGAAGACGGTGAAGGTTGGGGGAGGTGGGATGAGCATACAGGCCAGGAGGGCAAAATCAACTGTCCGGGCTTCCGTGCCGGTTGGGATAGGGTCGGAGGTTGTTGTGAACGGACGGCTGCACCGTGACAGTTACGGGGGTGGTGCCGGGAAGACACTTTCAAATTACAGGGGAAAAATAAATTTTGTCAACCAGAAAGGTTCACATCCGTACCATGTAACTTCACTTTCTGGCGGCTGGCTTGGCTGGGTTACAGCAGGGAGTGTACAGGGGGTGTGACATTTGGGCATTGAACTTTTTCTTTCGGATTCTGTCGGTACAAAAAGCTACCTTCCCCTTGTGGAGGAGGGCATTGAGTGGAGCACGGAGCGGAAGGGTGTGCCAGGGAAATTGAGTTTTAAGGTTCTGGGGGATGATGTACTCTGTTTTGGGGAAGGCGCGGCGGTGCGGATGAGGTTGGATGGGAAGGATGTTTTCTTCGGGTTTGTATTTTCGAGAAAGCATGACAAGAACCGGGTTGTCTCAGTGACGGCCTATGACCAGCTGCGTTACTTGAATAACAAGGATACATATGTTTATGAAAACAAGACGGCTTCCCAGTTGATCCGGATGATCGCTGCGGATTTCAGGCTGAACACCGGAACGATTGAGGATACCGGTTTTGTGATTGCCTCAAGGGTTGAGGACAACACTTCCTTATTTGATATGATAGGCAATGCCCTTGACCTGACTTTGCAGAACAGGAAGGAAATGTTTGTGCTGTTTGATGATTCCGGTAAGCTGACATTGAAGAATATCTCTTCCATGCGGGTCGGCGCATCCGGGGCGTTTCTGATGGTTGATGAGGAAACGGGGGAGAATTTTGAGTATGTTTCCAGCATTGATAACAGCACTTACAATAAGATCAAATTGACGTATGACAATGAGGAAAGTGGGAAGAGGGAAGTCTATGTGGCACAGGATTCCAGCAATATGAACCGCTGGGGCGTGCTGCAGTATTATGATACGCTTTCGGAGGGGGAAGACGGGAAGGCAAAGGCGGATGCCCTGTTAAGGTTGTATAACAGCAGGACACAGAACCTGAAGATTACGAATGCGGCAGGGGATATCAGGGTCAGGGCGGGAAGCCTGGTACTGGTAAGGCTTGTGCTTTGGGATATGGAGGTGAAGAATTTTATGCTGGTTGAGAAAGTGACGCACAAATTCCGGTTGGACGGGCATTTTATGGATCTGACACTCAGAGGGGGTGATTTTATTGGCTGATTCGGTTGGCTTTGTCAATATGATAAAGAGGGTGGCGCTGGCGGCGGTGGGTGCGTCAAAGCCAGTCGAAGTCTGCTTTGGCAGGGTCGCGGGAACAAGTCCCCTCGAGATAATTGTCGAACAGAAAATGCGGCTTGGGGAAGCCCAGCTTGTGCTCCCACGCCATGTGACGGATCATGAGGTGATGCTCGGTAGCAGGGATGATTCCGAAAGGAAGCTGGTAACCATCCATAATGGGTTGGCGGTGGATGACCAGGTGATCCTCCTGCGGCAGCAGGGCGGGCAAAAATATATTGTATGGGATAAAACCGGATGATACCAGGGAGCGCAGCTTTCCTATCGCAGGATTTTGGAAAGGAAGAACAGCCAACCCATACTTACCGGATGGATATGTCCGCCGGGAGGATGCGCGGATGCACGGACGGGATTGTGGCGATGGCGCAGGCGATCAGCAAGACCCTCCTGACAGAACGCTTCCGGTATGCCATGTACAGTGGGGATTACGGGATCGAGACGGAAGACCTGTACGGGCAGCCGACCTCCTACGTCTTCCCGGAGCTGGAACGGAGGATCCGGGAGGCGCTGCTTTGGGATGACCGTGTATTGGAGGTTGTGGATTTTGAGTTTGATATCCCGCAGAAGGGTGTCATACATGTGGGTTTTACGGTACATACAGTTTTTGGGGATGTGCAGGCAGGAAGGGAGGTGAATGTCTGATGTTTGAGGAAATGTCTTATCAGGGGCTGCTGGAACGTATGCTTGCACGTATCCCGGACAAATTTGATAAGCGGGAGGGATCCGTGATCTACGATGCACTTGCACCGGCAGCGATGGAGTTGCAGCTGATGTACCTCGGTTTAGAGGGTATCTTGCGGGAACTGTTCGCGGACACGGCATCAAGGGAATACCTCATCCGCAGGGCGGCGGAGCGCGGGATTGTTCCCCTGCCTGCTACATACGCTGTCCTGAAGGGGGAATTTGTGCCTGCTACAGTTGAAATACCGATGGGAGCTAGGTTTCGTTGCGGAGAGCATGCTTATTCTGTGGTTGAAAAGATTTGGGATGGTGAATACAAGCTAGAATGTGAAACGGTGGGTAGCGCGGGCAATACCGTATTTGGGACGTTGATTCCGATTGACTACATTGCGGGTTTGGAAGGCTGTGAGCTGGCGGAACTGCTCATTCCGGGGGAGGATGAGGAGGAAACGGAACATTTTAGAAAAAGATATTTCCAGGGTCTTGATTCACAGGCTTATGGCGGAAATGTTGCTGATTACAGGGAAAAAACCGTGGCAATCCAGGGGGTGGGCGGCGTAAAGGTGTACCCGGCATGGAACGGCGGAGGAAGTGTAAAACTGGTAGTAATCAGTTCGGAATACAGGATACCTTCCGAAGAACTGGTGAAATTTGTACAGGAGGAAATTGACCCGCCGGCGTGCAGTGGAAATGGATATGGCATTGCGCCAATCGGACACCATGTGACGGTTGTGCCAGTGGGCGGGAAAAATATTGATTTGGAATTTCAGTTTGCTTATCAGGATGGATATGGCTTTGACAGTGTGAAAGAGGGTGTGGAGGAAGCAGTGGATGCTTACTTCTGTGAGTTAAGCCGGGCGTGGGCGGACAGTGAACGTCTTATTGTCCGGGTGTCCAGACTGGAAAGCAGGATATTGGAAGTAAAGGGGATTCTGGATATTACAGAAACGAGACTGAACGGAAAACCGCAGAATGTGATTCTTGGGGAGGATGAGATCGCGATAAGGGGGACAGTCAGTGAAGCAGGAGGTTGAGCTGATTCGATATTTGCCGGAGTTCCTGCAAAGGATGAAGGAGTACCAGGAGCTGTTTAGGGCAGAAAACCCGGAATTCATGCTTCTGTATGAGATGGCGGATGCTTTATTGGATAATGGGTTTATCAGGACTGCTGATTTGCAAGGGCTAAAGCGGTGGGAGCAGCTGCTGGGGATTTTGTCATCAGGGCAGGATTTGGTGGGGCGACAGGCAGCTGTCCTTGGAAAATGGAACCGAAGCCTCCCGTATACGATGGCACGGCTCTATGAATATCTGGATATATTGGCGGCGCGGGAGAAATACCATATCCTGCTTTCCCCGGAGGATTATCGGTTTGAGTTGGTCACGGAGAATCTTCCTTCGGGTATTCTTCGGGCGATGCAGGATATGGTACAGGAGATGCTGCCAGCCAATATGTTTTTTGTTTTGGCTGACCGGATTCTAGGTGAAGTTGCTTTACAGTTGGCTCTGCGGGCACATATCCGTATAACCGCCGCATTCTACCCGCGCTCCAATGTACCATTGCACCGGCTTGACGGAACAACACGGCTGGACGGTGGCTATCCCCTCAACGGCTACCTGTCGGGGGAGACCCTGGACTTTTACCCGGTCTTGCTGCAGGTAAGATGCGGGGTAGGGCATGCGGGGCTGGTTTCGGCCTGGTCCCGGACGGCTTTTTGTGCCGCGGCTACACAGGATGTCAGGGGCAGTGCGGCAGTGCTCGTCCGGGGCGCGGGGGAATGCACCACGGGGACACAGGCCGGGACGCGGATAGCCGCAGGTGCAGGGGAAAGCGGGTGGGCATCCGCCGCCGGGCACCTGCGGGTCGAGAAGGCATGGGGCACGCTGGATGGCAGCAGGCGGCTTGACGGGGGCAGGCGGCTGGATGCCGCGGCGTATGAAGTTGACATGTAGACTGGGCCGTGGCCGGGCAGGAACAGCTGGCGCGGCGGATAAATAAAGGATCGGCGGGTGGGCGCAGACACTGTCACAGGGATGGGTAAAAATGTAAGCAAGCCCGGCATGGCTGGGGGAAAGGATGGATAGAAGGATGGCACAGGGGGTAATCACAAAGACAGGGCGTGAGAAGCTCTGCCGGGCGCACGCCGGGGACATCACCCTGCCGGCGGTCACGCAGATGGCATTCGGCAGCGGCGGCGTGGATGGGGAGGGGGCAGTGATCGCAACGACCGGGGAGGAAGTGTCCCTGCGGGCGGAGCTGGCAAAAAAGGACATTGACAGCCACACCTACCCAGGGGAAGCCACGGCGCGCTACAGCGTGCGGCTGGGGAAGGTGGAGCTGGCGGGCGAGCAGATCAGCGAGATGGGGCTGGTCGACGCGGAAGGCGACCTGGTTGCGTACAAGACGTTTTTGCCAAAGGGCAAGGACGGGGACATGGAGTTTGTGTTTGACATGGACGAGATTTTCTGATGCGGGCAGGTACATGCAAAGGGGAAAAGGAATGCCGCGCAGGCGGCGGAAGGAGGAAAGGTGATGGCAGACTTTGTGGTAAAGGACCCGCCGGAATATAACCAGGCACTGCGGAAGTTGGAGACGACGGATCCAAACCATGCGGATGTGTTCAACGCGCTGTTCGGGCAGCTGGTCAACAATGACGCATTCCTTGCGGCGCTGGCTCGGGGAACCGCACGGGTACTGGAGGGGCACAGGGACAACGGGGATATCCATGTGAGCACGCAGGAAAAGCAGGGCTGGGATGCCAAGGCGGGGACAGCCGTGGCAACGCAGGGTGCGGCAGGGCTGATGGCTGCGGCGGACAAGAAGAAACTGGACGGGGTGGCAGCGGGTGCGGAGGCAAACCAGAACGCCTACAGCAACGTGAGGGTCGGGGATGCCACCGTCACGGCGAACGGCAAGATGGCAGCGCTTGTGCTGGAGGCGGGGGCAAACATCACGCTGGCGGCGGACAATGCGGCGAAGAAGGTGACCATCGCGGCACAACGGGACGGCGGGAACGCGGACACCCTGGACGGCTACCATGCGGCGCATTTTGCAGCCTCCAGTGAGGTCGAAGGGCTAAAAAAATCTGTCAGTGACGGCAAGAGATCGGTTGCCGCCGCCGTCACTGCAAAGGGGGTCACGACGGCAGCCGACGCGACATTCGCGGCGATCGCGGCCAATATCGGGAAAATCAGCACGGGGACTGGCGGCGGTGGCAAGGACGTGACGGTATCAGGCACAACAACTTCCATGACCCCGGTAAAAGTGAACCTATCCGATTATGGGATAACAGATTACAACGTCCTTGTCATACAGGTGGTTGATAGCATCGTGAGGAAGGGAATCCCTGGGGCTTCGGATATAAAATGCATAACTTATTACGAAAATATTATAATAATAAAAAATGGTAATTTTTTCTTTCTGCTTGGGAATGCAAATAACATTTCCACTTTTAATAACTCATTCCCACTAAATAATAATGTTGATTTAAATTCTTCTTTTATTGGTACAAATTTTTATAGAACTCGTAATGAACTGTCTTATCTGCCAAAATCCGTCGGGGTGGGAAAATATACATATTATAGCATGGGACCATATGATTATCCGTCTAATATGTGTGAATACACCACGAGGATCATCGCATTTTAAAGGAGGGGAAGATTATGGTATTGGTTGTTTATGACACATCCGGTCGGGTGCTCTACCAGGTTGCGGGGACGTATGATCCCCCATCGGGAATCCCTTATTTGGAGGCTGACATTGACCCCAATAAGTTTTATGTCACGGGGGTCGATGTCTCAAAGGAACCCCACGAGCCCATCATTGGGGCGAGGGAAGACCTTTATGTGGGTGGGGAGGGGGACGCGGGGACGGCAGCTGGCACGGGGGGAAGCATGCCGGCTGCCCTGCCGGACAACGACGGGGTTTTTGCGCAGATCCTCCTGGGACAGGCAAGGATCATGGCAATGCTGTTGGGTACACAGGGAGGGAAGGGGGATGCGGATGTTTGAACTGGTCGTGAAGTATTATGACAAAGGCCTGTACTCCCTTGGGGATGTATATAACTTCGTGCTTTCCGGGCAGATCACACAGGAGGAATACCATGCAGTCGCAGGCCTCACGGGGGATGCGGAGGTCGATGCGATCCTGCTGGCGGACGACACGGAGGGCGAGCTGTATTAAAGGGGGCAGTATATGAATGTAAAAGTATCGGTCATCATACCGGCGTACAATGCGCACGGCACGGTATCCGCGGCGGTACAGTCCGTCCTTGCCACGGGGTATGACAACGTGGAGGTCATCGTTTCGGACGATGCCTCGGACAGGCCATATGCCTTCCCGGCGGGATGGGGGGTTACCATCGTGAGGGGGAGGACGAACCGTGGCGCGGGGGTCGCCAGAACCCGCGGCCTGGGGAAGGCCACCGGGAAATGGGTACTTTTTTTGGACGCGGATGACATTGTAAGGAAAAACATCTTCGACCCGCTGTACCATGACGCGGAAATCACGGAGGACATCATATCATGTGCCGGGAGGCAGGCGGATGCTTCCTTCACCGGGGAGGAGGTCCTGCCGGAAAGCCTTGACTGGATGGTGCACGGGAAAATCTACCGGAGGGCGTTCCTCCTGCGGAACAGGATATGGTTCCACCCGGGGATCCGGATCTATGAGGACTCCTTTTTCAACATGGTGGCGTTTTATCATGCCAAAAGGCAGGGCGGGATCCGGTACATCCCGGAAATATCGTTCGACCTCATGTATAACCCGGATTCCGTGACAAGGAAGGTGGCGGACTTTTTCGGGACGACACACCATGAGCGGATTGAAATGATAACGGAGCTGGTGGGGCAATATTACGAGGTCTTCCCGGAAGAATGCCTTGCCAGGCTGAAACATGACAGGGAATACCTCCCGGAAAAGGAGGGGGATGGTAAGACCTGGTACCTCTTCTTTGACTGCGTGAAACGCCTCACAGGCATTGAGGATTACGGGGGATACTGTAACTTTTTGGGGGCAGAACCAAGACCGCGGGAGGAAGCCCTGTACGGGAAGTGGCGCAGGGCGTTTGATACCATAAAGCTTTCTGTCCTGATCCCGCTGCGGGAGTCGCATGCATATACCGCGGCAACCATCCATGCGCTGTACGATGCGGTCGGCAGCAGGGCGGGGCAGGTCGAGGTCATCCTGACGGACGATGCGTCCACGCGGCCGGATTACGAGTATGCCCGCAGGGACGGCATGCGGATCCTGTACAATGCGGGGATCCTTCGGATGGGCGGCAACCGGAACCGTGCGCTGCGGATGGCAAAGGGGGAGTGGGTGACGTTCCTTGACCACGACGATGAGATCACCGCGGAACTGGTTGACGAAGCATTCCGGGGGCATGGCAGTGGCCTGTGTGTGGTAACCGGCGAGTCCATCAACGTGGACATGGCAAAGGATAACCCGCAGGCCCCGTACCACTGCATCGAGGTCGTCCACGGGACGCTGTACCGGAGGGGGTTCCTGAAGGAAAATGGGATATGGTTCCTTGACGGGCTGGACACGTCGGAGGATGTCTATTTCAACCGCAGGGCGAACATCATGGCGCGGGTGCTTTACGGTGAGGGGGGTGCCTGTGAAAAATCCCCGGTCTACTACCGCTGGATATGGAGGGAGGGGAGCGCGTTCAACCGGACGTACAACGGCAGGTGCTATGAGGAGGAGTTCTACCGCGAGTATGCCAGGGCATTCCTGGCGGCATATGACCTTGACCTCGACAGGGGCGTGAAGGCAGGACACCATTTAAAGCTGGTCTATTGGGCGTGCCACCAGCTGAAATCCTTTGAGGAAAACAGCAGGAACTTCAAAAAGGCGAATGCGAAGTATTTCATGGGGATTCTGCTTATCATGGAGGATACCTGGGGGTTTGACCGGGACAGCTTCTATGCATTCCTTGACCGGCACGACCATGACTTTAAGAGGGAAAACCCCGGGGAATACGTCCTGAGGGAGGTCTTTTACCAGAACCGGCAGTATGCGATGAAATACCTGAAGATGGCGGAAGGCCTCCCGGAGGAATGGAAGGGGAGGCTGAAGGCAATGCTGCTGTGACGTTGTGCGGGAACCCCGCTGTTTTTTTGTTGCAGCACCTGACAAGATATGCTATAGTTTAGGTGGACACCGTGTTACAAGGTGGTAGCCTCCCTCACTTACAAAAGAAGGGAGGTGGTGCGGATGGATACATACCAGATTTTAACCCTGTTGTTTTTGGGTGGTAATTTCCTGATCGCGCTGCTTGCCTATCTGGACGATAGGAACAACAAGCGAAAATAAATAAGCCTACCTTGTTTCTTGGCCGATTCAGGTAGGCTTATTGCCAATCAGGGAGGCTAACCACTTTGTGGGCGGTGTCCTTCTTAATGCCACTATACCACAAACAAATAGAAAATGCAAGCAGGAGCGCCAAGATTTCTGGCGCTCCTTTTGCGTGCAGGGAAGGGGGTGGAAAAAAGATGGATATCCCAGCATTGGTTGCGGCGATGTGCATCCCGTCGGCACTGACGGGCTTCTGCTTCTGGGCGCTGGAGCGCCGGATCGCAAGGCGTGAGGCGGAGCAGGACCGGAAGGACGAGGCGAGGAGGCGCAACGAGGTCATCGTGATCCACGGGATGAACGCCGCGATCGCGCTCGGCGAGGCGACGGCGCGGGCGGTGCAGCGGATCCCGGATGCGCACTGCAACGGGGACATGCACGACGCGCTGGAGTATGCGGGGCGGATCAAGCATGAGCAGAAGGATTTCCTGACGGAGCAGGGGATCGAGTCACTTTACTGAGGGGGTACTTATGGAAAGGAAGGTTAAAACGATGGATGCCGTGCTCGCCACGATGGCGGTGTTCCTGCTGGTGTTTGTCGCGGCGATGCTGTGGCTGTACCGGACGACGGGCGGCATCCCGGACACGCTGTGCACCTGTGTCTTTGCCGCGTGCGGCGGGGAGTGCGGTGTCATGGGGTGGATCCGGACAACGAAGGATCGGCAGAGGGAACGCAGGTACGAGCTTGGCGACCGGCTATGGGAGCGGGCGCAGTCCGCGGGGCCGCCGGATGCCGGTGGCGGGTATGGGCTTGAAGGCCGGCTGTGGGAGGAGGCAGCCGGGAGGATGTGTGCCGCCGCGGGGGACGCGGTGCAGGATGGGGAAGGGGGAAGATGAGGATGGACTATGGGGATTTTCTGCTTGGGCTGTTGGCTGTCTCGACGCTGACGGGGCTGGTGACGGAGGCGGTGAAGAAGCTCCTGCGTGAGCTGGGCAAGAACCCGCCGCCAAACCTGCTCGCGGGCATTGTGGCGGTGGTGCTTGCGGTGGCGGTATCCGCCGGTTACCTTGTGCTGTCGGGGACGGCGTTCAGTGCAGGGGCGGCGGTGTATGTGCTCGCGCTTGTATTCCTGTCATGGCTCGCGGCGATGGTCGGCTATGACAAGGTGGTGCAGGCGCTCGCGCAGCTTGGGCGGCGCAGGGAGGGGGATGTGTGATGGCAGGGAAGATGGACAACGCGGGACTGGCGCGCTTCTGCATAAACAAGGTGGGCGTACCCTATGTGATGGGGACGAACGGGCGCACCTTTACACGGTTCATGTACACTGACCTGGTAAGGCGCAACCCCGGCGGGTGGTTCACGGCCGCCCGCCTGCCTGCCGTGAAGGGGTACATCGGGCGGCAGGTGACGGACTGCCACGGGCTGGTGGAATGGTTCGTGCGGGAACAGTCCGGCGTGGCCTATGATACCACGGCGGACGCGGCTTATAACGCCGCAACAGCCAAGGGGGCGATTGGTACCATCCCGGAACTTCCGGGCGTGTGTGTGAGGTACAAAGGGCATGCCGGGGTGTACATCGGCGGCGGCTATGTGGTGGAAGCGCGCGGGTTTAACTATGGCGTTTGTATCACGCCGTTAAAGGGCAGGCCATGGACGCATTGGTATAAGCACCCAAGGATTAAATATACCAAGACCGCACTCCCCGCGCCCAGCCCGGCGAAGGTGGGGAAGCAGACCGGCCGGTATTCTATCGTCTGGCTGCAGCTCGCCCTGAACCACCAGATCAGCGTGGGCTATATCAAGGGGAAGCCACTTGATGTGGATGGGATATATGGCAGTAAGACGGCAGCCGCAGCTGCGGCATACTGGAAGAGAAAGGGGTGGACAAAGGAGGATCAGGTCTGGGGTGTCGGGCAGAGCACGATCAAAGCGCTCGGAAAGGGGATGTAAAAATAGAAAATCAACAATCAGATAGGGGTATAAAAAATATGTGAGCTGGATGGATGCTGGAACTGCTGGAAGATCAAGGTAACAGTAACTATAGTGTCTGTAAGCGTTGCTGTCGGCATCATTGTTGTGGGGTATTGGAGCTTTTATTTTGGCTTGCAGGGGTATTGTCGCTTTTTATGTCGCTTGGCGGACTGCCGGAGCTGGATCAGCCTTAAAATCCGCCAAGCGGGCACTGGCAAGACGGGAAATCCCTGTATAACCATAAAGAAAAACTTGTCATGAATCTCGTCATGGGATTTTGAGAATGCTCTATTTTCGGGATTTTTTCTTATTAAAATGACAGGTTCGAGTCCTGCCCCATCCACGCGGACAAGAAAGCCGCAAATCCTGGGTTTTTCAGTAAAACTAAGGGGTTGCGGCTTTTTTATACCATAAAAAGTTTAGTGCATATAATGCAATTTTAGCGTTGGTAAATTCAAATCTTGTCATGAATCTTGTCATGGGATTGCCTATGAAAACAGGGCATTCCGTAACTTTTCTGCAGCTTCACGTTTGGCCTGTTCCTCTTTGTCCATCATGGAGTGCCGGTATACGGATTTCATGACATGATCGGTTTCCCATCCCCCCATTTTTAATATGTCGGCCTCCGGAACTCCCAAAGCTGACATTTGGCTTGCGAAATAGTGTCGGAGCTTGTGGATTGAAAAATGAGGGATTCCGAGCCGTTTTTCAATATTTCCAAGGTAGTTTGTTATGGAATTCGGATATCCCCTATATATGTAGCCCTGTGCCCTGATTTTTTCGGCCAGCTCCATAGGGATGATGATTTTTCTTGTGCTTTCCGTGGTCTTTGTGGTCTTGACCACCCATTTCCTGTTTTCGTTCAAGACAAGTGCTTTGTTGATGCAGACTACATCACCTTCTATATCATCTTGGGTAAGGGCGCATATCTCTGACCTCCGCATCCCGTAGCAAGCGAGCGTGATAGGAATCTCATAGGGTGTTCCTTTTGCTTCCACCAGTATCTTCCTTACATCTTCCTGCGATGGCGTATATGGCTCATTTTTGATTTTTTGTGGCAGTGTGGTGTAAATTTTTATCCCCGGACGGAACGTGTTTAAAACGGCAGATATAAAGCCATGGTAGTTTCTTACGGTCTTTGGGGCTCTTCCCTTGGAGATTTCATTGACAAGCTTATTGATTTCTGCCTGCGTGATATCGGAGAGCAGCATTTCGCGGAACCATTCCGGGAGGTGCTTGGCAGTATCGGAATACTCCTTTATGGTTCGCGGGGAAAGGATGTTGCGCTTCATGTCCACATAATTTTCTGCCGCCTTCCGGAATGTCATATGTTCTTTTGTGGACTGGATTTTTTCCAGCTCCGCCGCCATTGCCAGCATCGCCTCTTTCTGTGTGGGCTTGTAGCCAAATACTACGGTGTATGTTTTCCCTTTGTAATTTTTCCTGATCCGGTAAGAACCGGATGGCAGTTTCTCGATCTTCATTGCATCATCCTCCTTAAAAATGGGTATAAAAATAACAGCCAGCGAAAAAACGCTTGCAAGCTGTCCAAGAAGATGATACAATACTTTTGTGGTGTAGGTATCATCTTCTGGTATCTATTATAAAGCCGTTCGGTGTTGGTAGCACCGGGCGGTTTTTGCTTTGATAACCTGGAGATTATGCCAAACCTTACTATAGATTAGTTGATCTTGGCGACGATTGAGAAAACTTTTTATTTTCCTGTTATCATTTCCTGATTATCAAATATAAAAGATTGTATGATATCACCATCTGTATTGATGATAAATTGAAACGTACTTCTTATTTCTGCACCAAAACTGTTCTGTGCATCTACATAACCTTGTACTGTAACAATATTTTTTTCTTTCTTAAAACCCCAGCTTAAAATATTTGGAAACTTAGCAGTGGAGGGAGATTTTAATATACTTTTCACCTTTTCTTCGCACTTAATCATTAAATCCGAAACTTCTTTGTTGGTCAAAGTATAATCCTGTATCGTTGCCATTACAGTATTATCAATATATAAGTCGTAAGTGTTATATTTTAGTAAATAAACACTTTTGTCTTCGCTCAGATATAAAATTATATTTTTTACATTGTCATTGATAGCCAAACGGTAGCCTGTTTCACCATCAAGGTGTGCTCCATCTAAAAGCTCATCGTGTTCAAAAGATTTCAGTTTTTCTATTCCGCATTCTTTTAAGACAGAGTCAATCTTTTTTCCTTCTTCAGGAGAAACATCAATAAATTTTGCAGATATTCCTGAAGAATCATATTTTTCGGGATTTTTCATCATATCTGATATACCGACAGAAACAGCTACCCCTAATGAAATGAATATGATAAGTATAGGAATGAGGCAACCATGTTTCCGCCTTTTTGATTTGGAAGCCGTCTGAAGATTTTGATTTGGCAAGGTGATGTGAATTAGTGGACATCCGCAATTAGGACAGGTTGCTGCTTTATCACTGATTTCTTTTCCACACTCTGTACATTTGATAAGCGCCATGTTAATTCCCCTCTTTTCTTTGTATTTTATTAAAACGCCGGAGCGGTTTAATCATAATTATAAATCTTATATATTTTTCAGTCTCAATTCAATCAGCTCTTGCGGATATCCTGTGCATTTGCAAAAATGCTCTTGTGTATATCCAGTATAATCTGACAGCATATCGTTTGTGATAAGTAAATATGCAGCAAACAGATTAGCTTCGCGCTCAATCCCTGAAGTTTGAAGCAAGGTATGATTTTTAATAAAAGCACAGTTCTCTTTGCGGTGTAGCAGGGCATGACCAAGCTCGTGGGCTGCCACGACACGGAATAAAGGGCTGTCTTTTGTGATGGTGTCGTTTATAAAAATCCAACGCTTGCGTTTTAATAATATGTAGTTTCCGGCGATTTCTCCAAGCGGCATGATGGCAACCCTTATTCCGGCACATTCCGCAATTTTGACAGGGTCGTGGCTTCCGGTCATCCGCTCATAGTATTGGATAAGCCTTCTGGATTTGTTTTCAATATTTTCCAAAGACATCACCTACTTTTTATTTTTGTTGGGATTGTATTTTTCCTTATTTTCTATCTTGGTTTCTTTCAAGGCAAATTCTATTGCGTTTTGGAGTAGGTTTACGGAAGCATCGCTTATCTCCACACCATTGTAATATAGTGGACCATTATCACCTTTGCGGATTTCGCCCATGATTCGGTCGAGGTCTCGCTTGATATCGCGTTCGTCTTTTGAGGTGTGTGTGGGCAATTGTTTTTCTTCTATTAAGTCAGACTTACGTATACCAAGGTAGTCAGCCAATAACTGCACTTTATCCATTCGTGGTAGCTTTAATCCAGTACACCAGTTTGAAACTGTTGAAGAACTAAGATTTAAATCTCGCATTAAATCCATTTGATTCTTATTTCGCAAATTCATATAATAGCGCAAATTTTTGGAAAATATTGTCTTATATTCGTCTTCTGCCATTACAGTAACCCCCTTCTGTAGAGTATCGTACCATGAAAGCGAGAAAAAAGCAACAAAAAGTTTAAAAAATCTCGCTTTAAGGGTTGACAACTCGCTAATAGCGAGATATAATGTAGGAAAATAAGGAGGTGAGAGCATGGCAGAGATACAGATTAGCCTTGCAGCAGCAAGAGTAAATGCTGGACTTACACAAGAGGAAACGGCACATATAATGCGGGTTGATCGTTCGACAGTAAGGCGGTGGGAAAAGGGAACTAAAATACCAAATTATGATGAGTCAAAGCAGTTATCTAAAGTTTTTGGGATTCCGTTGGATAATATTTTTTTTGGAGAAAATTCTCGTTATATGCGAGAAAAAGTTTGAGAAAAGGAGACAGAAGGGAGGTGAAAATTTTGAAGTTGAGGGCAAAAAGGGTTGTTATGGAGCAGGTAGTAAAAAATCTGTTCTCTGCACAGGAGAAAGCAACGGAAAGGGGAGATGTTAAAGGAGTAATCCTGATTTCCAAGTATCTATTGCATCTTGCCAATAAGTTCGGTGATGAAATGATAGATTTCGGTGCGGAAAGCAATCAGGAAAGGAGTAACGAACCAGTAGAGGACTTGAACTAATTTCAAAGAAAAGCTGTCTGGTTTTTTTCCAAGATACTCTGCTATATGGCGAGGGAGAAAAGACAAGTGGCCTGAAGGAAGATGGAGCTGTTTGCAGAGCCTGTAGGTACATTATAGCGGGAAGTTTACTTATCACAGACGGGAAAGGAAGGGCACAAAGAAAATATTAAATGGGGGAGGTGATGAAATGCCACGAATAGCATTGAATGCGCAGCAGCGCCGCGAACATAAGGTCATCAGCCTGAAAGGCTGGGTGGTAGCACAGATGAAGCTCACCGGGAAGCATCAGGCCGATGTTGCGGACGAGATTGTTCCGATTTGCAATGCAGCAGGCATCGGAATCGAAAGCTTATTCAGCAAAACGGAAAGGGGGTAAGAAAAAGTTGGAACAGCTCCGAGAGCCGAGGTTCTATCCAAATGAACTGGATTTGGATGTACTTGCGAAAACAAAATCGACAATAAAAATAACAGTTGACAGTGAAGGGTTGGATGAGGCCATAGAAAAAACCAACCGGCTTGTTGGGCTTTTGAAGGAAGCCCAACAGATTGTCGGTTCCCTTTTAAGCAAAGGAGAATTAGAAACCTAATTTTTTTGTAGCATACTGGGTGGTTGCTTCATTAAGCATATCTTTCCAGTTTTTGAATTTGGTAGTGGCGGCTATGTGCCTATCCAATTCGGTATCAGGTATGGCTTCGAAATCTTCTTGTGATTCAACTTTGAAACCGCCAGCATTCAACAGTTCATCCATGCTAGAGAAAGATGTGTATTTCTTCATGAATGAAGTAGTAAATAGTTCGCTGAATGATACCTGTTTGGTACGACTTAATTCTTTAGCACCTTTTTGCATTTGTTTTAATTGTTTCTCAAGTTTGTCAAGACCTTTTATTTTAATTGACGATGACAATTTTCTGTCCTCCTTTCTTTGTACTCAGCTTGGCAGAGCCTGTAAGTACATTATAGCGAGAAGCGGGGGAAATTACAAGAGAGCGCATGTAAGGGCAGCAGGCCGGGATGAAGGGAACGGAGGGAAGGAAGGGGGGATTGCATGTACGAAATCAGGAAAAGGAGCACAACGCAACCAGATGTCTGGTATCCGGTCGCTTGGTCAGATATGCGCGTCTATGCTGCGAAAATTGCGGAACTCATGAACGTATATGAAGATGGGGAATTTGCTGTTTTAAAACAAATACACCAAGTACCAGTGGCGAAGCGAACCAGAAGGGGCGCGCTGGCGGGAAGCGCCCGGAGGTGACGGTAGACATGACGAAAGACTTGGAACTTATGGACAAGGATGAATTAAAGCAGTATGCAAGGGCAGAGGGGATCCGACTTTACACAGTAGTCCCGAAAAAATGCGTAAGCAAATCCGGGAGATCGAGTACTCGCGGGCGCATCATGGGGATGCGTTCAGGGATATGAAATAAGAATCGGGGTGATAACAATGCCGCGAGTGGTGTTAAATGACCGGCAGCGCCGGGAGAAAAAGGTAATCGCCTTGAAGGGCTGGGTGGCAGCGCAGATGAAGCTCACCGGGAAGCATCAGGCCGATGTTGCGGACGTGCTGGGGCTTTCCGTCGGGCGGGTGTCGCAGATGCTGAAAATCCCAAAGGGCAAAGGCGATAAGACAAACCCGGATCCGTTCAGTTACGGACAGGTGCTCACACTTTGCGAGTATTTTGGGGTGGACGACGACGAGCGGCGGAAGCTGCTCACGATGTGAAGGGAGGGATTGGGATGCTTTTAAAATGGACGCGCAAGAAAAAAGCTACTGGTGAAAACCGCGCCGCGCAGGAATCCATGGACAAGCTATCCGTATGGTTCTGCGACGCGCTATATACAACCAACGGGCTCGTAACAGAGATTGCGGCAGGTCATGTCATTTTGATCGGGAAGGAGGACGCGCAATGAGCCGTTACCAGTGTGATACCTGTGGCGGAACCTGCGACCCTGGCGAACTGGTGGGCGGGGTGTGCGCCGAATGCCGTCAGGAAGACGCAAGAAGGACGGAAAGGATACTATGGATGGGCAGGGAGGTTAAGGAACAGGGGGACGGCCAGATGGTCTTGGAGGTAGCGAATGGAGCTTGAGAACAGGATGGTCGCGGATATTATGCTATGGCAGGGAGGCCATGAGCCGGAGATCCACGAAAAGGTGAACGGTTCCGCGGGATACAGTGAGGTCGGGACGGGTGTGTTCGTGCCGGAGGAAGAAGCATTTGAATATGCAATGGAAAGGGTTTCCCTTGGCACAGATAAGGAGAGGCAGGAGTTTGTGGAGTGGTTTTACTCCGGGAACTGGGTAAAGGAATATGGTGAGAAAGCACATATTTGAAAGCCGTAATGAATGGCTTGGGAACCGCAATAAGGGCATCGGCGGTTCTGAAATATCTGCCGTAGTTGGGCGCAACCCGTATATGGATAATGTGACCTTATGGGAGGTTAAAACCGGGAGGCGCAGGGCGGATGACATATCGGACAAGCCTTACGTGCGGTATGGGACGCAGGCTGAGGAACATTTAAGGGCGTTGTTTGCACTTGATTTTCCGCAGTACAAGGTGATGTATGAGGAAAACAATTCCTTTTTCAACGACCCGTACCCGTTCGCGCAGGCTTCCCTTGATGGTTGGCTGGAGGACGAAAACGGACGGCTGGGGGTTTTGGAGATTAAGACCACGGAAATCATTAGAACCGGGCAGAGGGAGAAGTGGAAAGATAGGATTCCCGACAACTATTACTGCCAAGTGTGCTTTTACATGGCGGTGATGGAGGCAGATTTTGCAGTGCTGAAAGCACAGCTTAAAACAGACTTTGGCGGAGATATGCTGCAGGAAACAAGGCATTACCACATTGAGCGTAGTGAGGTACAGGAGGATATTGATTATCTGATGCAGAAAGGGGCGGAATTTTGGGAGTATGTGAAAAGCGATACAAGACCACCACTGATTCTGCCGGAAATATAGGGTGGGTAAATGGTAGATAAGTGTGGAAGGAAAATCAGAGAATTAGACATAGTAGAAGTTATTTTTTTACAGCTATTGGGAGCCTATATGTGGAGCATTTTTTCAGATGGTCAATGGGAAACTAGAGCATGTAAAAGGCGATATTCCAGAAGATTATTATACATCTGAAATAAGCTGTGAAAGATATTCGGAAGGAGAAATAAATGGAATTAAAAGTTGAACAGGTGGCAATTCCCGAAAAAATTGCATTTAACTATGAGGAATTAAAACAGGAACTGTCCGACAAGGTAAAAATGTATGAAACCCTTGTCTACACGGACGACCAGATTAAGAGCGCAAAGGCCGACAGGGCGGATCTGAACAGACTGAAAAAGGCGCTGAATGATGAACGAATCCGGCGCGAGAAAGAGTATATGCAGCCGTTTAACGCCTTTAAGGCGCAGATTAACGAGATTATCGGAATTATTGACAAGCCGGTGGCGCTGATTGATAAGCAGATCAAGGAGTACGAGGAACAGCAGCGGCAGGAGAAGAAAAAGAAGATTGATGATTTCTTCGATTCCCAAATACCGCATATGCCGGTTTGGCTACATATCTCCATGATATGGGACGAGAAGTGGCTGAATGCGTCTGTGTCTATGAAGTCCATACAGGAAGAGATTGGTGCAAGGATAGAGAGCGTCAGAAGTGACCTTGCCACACTCTCTGAACTGCCCGAATTTGCCTTTGAAGCCATCGAGACATATAAAACCACCCTTGACCTGAACAGGTCGATTGCAGAGGGGCACCGGCTTTCAGAGATGCAGAAGCGCAAGGCAGGGCAGGAGCGGATTAAGGCAGAACAGGAGAAGGTGGTGGAAAAGCCCACTATGGCCATGCAGTATCAGGCGAAAGAAGAGGCTGTGCAGTCCCCGAAGGAAATGCCTACCTATGTATGCTTTAAGGCGCTTCTGACCGTGACGCAGGCACTGGAACTTAAAGAGTTTTTTGAGAGAAGAAATATTGAGTTTAGCAGGATTTAAGGAGGATGCGAGAGATGGCAGTACAGAACAGCTTGGTAAACAGAAAATCCAAAATGGGAATTACGGCTTTTTTGAATCAGGACAATGTAAAGGCCCAGCTTAGCCAGGCAGTAGGAAAGAACAGTATGAGGTTTGTTTCGTCCGTTGTGTCGGCAGTGACAGTCAATCCAGCGTTGCAGGAATGTACAAACCCGTCCATCTTATCGGCAGCGCTTTTAGGGGAATCCCTGAATCTCTCCCCATCCCCGCAGCTTGGGCAGTATTACATGGTGCCCTACGAGAATAAGAAAGAGGGCGTAAAGGTTGCGCAGTTTCAGATGGGGTACAAAGGGTACATTCAGCTTGCGATCCGCAGTGGACAGTATAGGAAGCTCAACGTCCTTGCGATTAAAGAGGGTGAATTGATACGGTTTAATCCTCTTGAGGAAGAAATCGAAGTTCGCCTGGTTGAGGACGAGGAGCAGAGAGAGCTGGCAAAAACCATCGGATATTATGCCATGTTTGAGTATACTAATGGTTTCAAAAAAGCTATGTATTGGAGTAAGAATAAAATGCTTGCCCATGCAGACCGATACAGCCAGGCATTTTCCAAAGACGCAAAAGAAATTACCGTTAACGGCAAGAAAAAGACAAAGGTTTCTTTTGCGGATTTTGAAGCCGGGAATTTCCCAAAAGATGACGAATGGCTGTATTCCTCTTTTTGGTATAAGGACTTCGACGGAATGGCGTACAAGACCATGCTCCGGCAGCTTATCAGTAAGTGGGGAGTTATGAGTATTGATATGGTGAATGCAATGGACGCTGATATGACAGTTATTAAAGAGGATGGAACGAGAGAGTATGTTGACAATCGGCCGGAAGAAGAAATTATTGCTGAGCAGCCGCAGGAAACACGGCAGAGCTCACAGGAATCTGCGCCGGAGCAATACGAACAACAGTCCTTCGCGCAGGGCGGCGCGGAAGATGCACTGTTTGGGGATTAGCAATATGAGGGGCGGCGGGCGAACCCGCTGCCTGAATGGAGGGAAAATGGAGGAGATAAAGAAAGCGGTCGACTTAGCCATGCAGGAATTCCGGAAGAAATTTGGGGATGATGCACTGCTTGAGGATGGTGAGGAGTTTGTAACGATATTCAACAACTGCATCCTGATTTTATCATTGGAAGGTAGCGAGATCGGTGTGAAATTCATTGCCGGAAATCCTTTTCGGGTGGATGCGGCATTAAGCATTTATGGGGATGTGGGGTAATGGAATATCTGTTGAAGATCCCCGGCACGCTGAACAACCTTAACGATTACATTGCCGCGGAGCGCACGAACCGCCACAAAGGCGCGAAGATGAAAGCGGACAGCGGTAATATCGTTGCGGTGGCGATAAGGCAGTGCATGAGGGGCGTAAGGATTGAGAAGCCGGTCGAGATGTACTATTCTTGGTATGAGCCGAACAAGAGGCGGGATCTTGATAATGTGTCTGGCTTCGGTCGAAAGGTAATTCAGGATGCGCTTGTGAGTACCGGGGTATTAAAAGACGATGGCTGGAAGTATGTTGTCGGATTTTCAGACAGGTTCGAGGTAGATAAAACGAATCCTCGCATTGAGGTGCTGATAAGTGAGGTGAGATGTTAATTGGCAGATGAAGGGATAAGTTATTTCCCTTTACACTGCACACTTGATGAGAAGTTCGAGCTGTTGGAAGCAGAATATGGATTAAAAGGATTTGCGATAGTCGTCAAGCTCTTCCAAAGGATATATAAGGAACATGGTTACTATTGTGAATGGAATGATGACATATCTCTTATGTTTGCGAAACAATGTGGTTTTTCAAATGTCGGAGCGTCAAACGTTAAATGCAATTCGGGTCTCCTTGGTTGTGCGGATGCATCTTCGCAGCCCGGAAGGCCTAGAAACTTAATAGACCATGTGGTCGCTGCTTCCATCAGGAGAGGTATTTTTGACAGTAAACTTTTTGAAGAATGTTCCATCCTTACATCAAGAGGGATACAGAGGAACTTCTTGAACATTGTCCGAAACCGGAAAAAAGTTGAAATCAAAAAAGACTACCTCTTATTAAGTGATGCCGAAATTAAGGGAAATGTCGTAATAATCGGTGGTTCTTACGTAAGAAATGGCGAATCTGACGTAAGAACCGGACAAAGTAAAGGAAAGGAAAGTAAAGTATATAAAACAGAGAATGCGCGTGCGAATGAAATCTGCCGCTTTGAGGATTTCCTGTCCGCATACCCAAAAGGCGGCAACCGGCATTTGACCGGGGCTGCTTACGCTGATCTGATTACCCGCGGGCTGGAAACGGAAGATAACCTCGTTGCTTGTGCTGTAAACTATGCGGAGGCCTGCAAGATGGACGAAACGCCAGATCGGTATATTAAGAGTGCGCAGAATTTCCTCAAAGATTTGACATTCGAGAGATACCTTCCGGGGAAATACAAGAAGCCCGCACAGCAAAAGCCGAAGAACCGGTTTAACGATTTTGAGCAGCGTGGGTATGATTATGCGGCACTTGAGCGGCAGCTCTTAGGGAAGCAGGGGGACAAGGGCAGGAGGTGAGGAGGTTGGATGAGGACAAGGTGTTATTCCTGTCTCTGCCGGACATGCATCAGGATATGCTGTGACGGTGACGGGAAAAACTGCGCGGGGAAAAGGGAAGTCTGCGGGGATTACAACGGCTTCCGGCAGCTAAGCCTTTTTGGGCAGGACGCAGGGCATCATATGCGCGTGCTGGTGGCCTGCGAGGAAAGCCGGCGCGTCTGCACGGGGTTCCGGCGGTTGGGGCATGAGGCTTATTCCTGTGACATAGAGCCCTGTTCCGGCGGGCATCCGGAATGGCACATACAGGCTGACGTGCTGCCCCTGCTAAATGGTAATTGCAACTTTTGGACAATGGACGGCACGGGACATAGGGTTGATGGTGCATGGGATATGATTATTGCTTTTCCCCCATGTACATACATGACCAATGCGGGGGCGGTCAGGATGAGGGTATCCGGGGAGATCGTGCAGGAGCGTTATCAAAAGGCGATGGCGGAGCAGTGGGGGAAAGTTGGCGGGTCGGTTAGCTCGCAGAGTATTACCTGTATCCGGTATACAAAGCTGGTGCATAGGGATTGATGCAGGGGGAGGCATGCATGAAGGCGATTATAAAATACCCCGGGAGCAAATGGTCGGTCGCAGGGTGGATCATCCGCCATTTCCCGGGACACCACAGCTACCTCGAACCGTATTTCGGGAGTGGGGCGGTGCTGTTCAACAAGCCAAGGAGCAATATCGAGACGGTGAATGACCTTGACGGGGATGTTGTGAACCTGTTTGAGTGGATCAGGAAGAACCCGGAGCGCCTCGCGCATGAGATATATTACACGCCGTATGCGAGGCAGGTGTACGAGGGGACATTTACAAGGATGCCGGGGGATAGCCTGCAGAAGGCGGTTGATTTCTGCGTCCGGCTGAACATGGGGTACGGCTTCCGGACAAACGGGCACCGGGAAGGCTGGAAGAACGACGTGCAGGGGAGAGAGCGTGCCTATGCGGCACGGGATTGGGGCAGCCTGCCGGGGCGGCTCATGTGTGCCGCGGAACGGCTCCGGGGTGTCCAGATCGAGCACCGCCCCGCGGTGGAGGTGATCCGGCGTTTCAACAGCAGGAACACCTTGGTCTACTGTGACCCGCCATACATGCTGGGGACAAGGAGCGGGGGGGGAGCAGTACCGGCATGAGACGCGTGACCAGAACCATGAGGAGCTACTGGATGTTTTGCTGGCACATAAGGGGAAGGTGCTGCTGAGCGGGTATGACAGCGCGCTTTACAATGACCGTCTGCGTGGGTGGCACAGGGAGGAGACCGTATACCGTTCACAGGCGGGTTCGCTCAAGCGGGAAGTGCTCTGGATGAATTTTGAGCCGGAGGGCTGGCAGATGGAACTGGAACTGGGGGGAATCCCGGATACAGGAAGGGGGACAGGATGGACAAGCAGAGACTGATGGGCTACCAGAAGCTCAAGCGGGAACAGGGGTTATTGCTCCGGCGTATCATGGCATTACAGGAAAAAGAGATCCCGGTTGTCGCGGGGAAGGTGAAAGCCTCCTCGCGCGATTTCCCATACACGGAGCACCAAGTCAGCGTGCAGATGTATGACCCGGTGGAGGCAGACCGCATCGGGCGGATGCTCCGGATCTACCGGGGGCGGCAGGAAAGGGTCGGGCGGCAGATGCTGGAGGTTGAGGGATTCATCAACGGGATCGGTGACCCCGAGGTGCGGCAGATCTTTGAGATGAGGTTCATCGAGGGGCGGAAGCTGCGGGAGATTGCGGGGGAGGTAAACCTTGACCGTAGTAGTATCGGGAAGAAAATTAACCGCTATCTGCAAATTATGCAGTGTTGATTTTTGTATGTTATACAGCATATTATCCGATGATGGATAAAAAGGCAGGGGATACTATTCTGTTCCACAAAACGGACGACCAGCCGCCATGGAGGTATCACAGCATGGACAAAGGCAACGGGACGGCATCAATGCCGTCCCGTGTCGTGGGGGATTTTTATATAATTGGATTCCCGGTTTCCCTGTCAATAAATGATATTTTTAATTCAGCGTCCAATGCGTCCGCTATCTTCTCTAGTTCGGATATTTTAAATGTGTTCCGCTTATGTTTATTGTTCATGTTCTGTGGTGTCTGTCCTGTCCTACGGGCAAGTTCCGCTTCTGACATATTCCCTCTTTTCACACAACATAGCTTGATATATTCCCTTACGTCCATGCCATACCTCCTTTTTTATATGATACACTATATTTTATATTTAGTCAATGATTTAATTTACTTTATAAAAAATAGTTGACATTTTATAAAAAATGATGTATAATTATATTATCAAGAGAGGAAAGGAGGAAATGCAGATGGACAAAAAAATAGGCAAGCTGATAAAAGTGGTACGAGCACTCACTCAGCTTGCCCTCGAAATAGGAACTCTCATAGCCGTAATCAAAATGATTATAGAGAGCATCCGATAGGTTCCGGGGGAGGGAAACCTCCCCTGCCTAAAAAGATATCACAGTCTGTCTGTAAAATCAATATGATAAAGAACATTTTGAAGCTTGTGATGGCGGTTATTTGGTTGCTCATTGTCGTGGTTGGATTGATTTTACTTTTTTTCTAACCACACCACCCACCCGGCGGGATTTCGCCGGGAGAAAGAAGGCAAGATATGAGAAGAATGAAAAGAAAAACTGTATGGGCTTATCTGGACGGCAAAAAACTGGTCAATGTAGTCCAGGCTGCCCTTGACAACAATATGATGGTTGATGCTTTAAAAAAGCAGCTCATCACAGAAAATCCAGGACATGAAGTAACTTTCAAATGCCAATAATTCGCCCCATCCCTCCCGGGTAATACTGGGGAAGTGGGATGGACATGTCGGGCAGCAAAATTTCGGAAACCGATACGAAATCAACAACTTTCCCACAATTCCCCTAAATCCATGTTATAATTTAAAATGAGAAAGGTGTCGGAAGATACCCGCCCCAATATGTTTATGCCCCCGGCAATGCCGGGGGTGTTTTTATAAACGTTTGGAGGGAGTTATCATCCCCGGTGGCAGGGTAAATGCATATATCGGCTGGATCATTAACGAAAGGATGCCCATGTGAGGCATCTTTTTTGCCATAAACCCGAAGGAAGGAGGGGGCATGTTCATGGGCAGACACAGAAAATTTAACAGTGCAAAACAGCTGGAGGAAGCATGGGAAGCATACAAACTCGACTGTGACAACAAAATGGTACTTACCCATGACTTCAGCTCCAAAAACTCAGAATTTGTCAGCAAGGAACTGCGGCGCAGCGTGACTTATACCATTGAGGGATTCTGCGTATATGCAGGAATTGCGAGGCAGGCTTTTTACGCCACTTACGCAGACAACCCTAAGTTTTGCGACATGGTCACGCGTATGAAAGAAGAGTGTGAGGTGGACGCGCGGTCAAAGTTTGAACTGGGGGTTATCCCATCGCAGCTTGCAGGGCTTTGGATGAGCAGGCATGGGTATACGACGAAGACGGATTCGAGCGTAGACCTTGAGCCGGTTGTTCTTCTGAATGACCTGAAGGAATAGGTGGTGTCTCTGTGAAAGTATCACTGCAGGACGTTGTCGGTAAAAGTTATGCAGACTTCTGGAATACCCGGAAAAGATACCGTGTCTGTAAAGGTTCGAGGGGGTCAAAGAAAAGCAAGACAACAGCCCTGAACATGATTTACCGCCTGTTTGAATATCCGCAGAGCAATGCCCTGTGTGTCCGGCGTTATTCCAATACGCTGCGGGATTCGGTGTACAGTGATTTGAAATGGGCAATCCACCGCTTAGGGCTGGACGGGCATTTTGAATGCACGGTCTCCCCGATGCAGATCACCCGCCGTTCGACCGGGCAGAAAATTTTGTTCCGGGGGCTGGATGACGGATTAAAAATCACTTCCATTTCGGTTGACAAAGGTGTCCTGTGTTTTGTGTGGATTGAGGAAGCCTACGAGATCACGAATGAGGATGATTTCAACAAGCTTGACCTGTCCATCCGCGGCGAAGTGCCGGAAGGGTATTTCAAGCAGATTACCCTGACATTCAACCCGTGGAGCGCCACAAGCTGGCTGAAAGCCCGTTTCTTTGATGCGCCCGATGAAGATACTTTTGTAAAAACAACCACATGGCAATGCAATGAATGGCTGGATGGGGCTGACCGCGGCATCTTCCTCAAAATGAGGGAAAACAACCCTCGCCGCTACCGGATCGAGGGGGAAGGCGAATGGGGGATTGCAGAAGGATTGATCTACACCAATGTCGTGTGTGAGGATTTTGACATTGACGCGGTCAGGGCAATTCCCGGTATAAAATCGGCGTTCAACCTTGATTTCGGTTTCACCGACCCGAACGCTTTTGTATGTGAGATGGTGGATAACGCCGCCATGCGGATATATATTTTTGATGAATGGTATGAAACGGGCGCTACAAACAAGATGATAGCGGGGCAGATCAAAAAGATGGGGTACGGCGGACAGAGGATCATCTGTGACAGCGCGGAACCGAAAAGCATAGCGGAGCTTCAGGAAGAGGGTATCCGGGCAGAGCCTTCCCGCAAGGGTAATGACAGCGTGAACCACGGTATCCAGCTGATACAGAATTACCAGATTGTGGTTCATCCGCGGTGTGTGGAGTTCAAGAAAGAGATTGACAACTATTGTTGGGGCAAGGATAAAGACGGGAAGCTGACAGGGAAGCCGGATCACGAATTTTCCCACGGTATGGATTCAATGCGGTACGGAGTGACAAAGCTCCTGCTGCCGGATGCGTTCAGTTTTGATTGAAGATGCTCAATAGACAAAAGGCCCTGGGGTTAATCCAGGGCTTTTGTTTTTAAGGGGGATAGCAGCACAATGTTGGATTTTATTGATTTTCTAAAGAATGGGGTTTCCGGTCTGATTCTGCAGGGTGCAAGAAGCCGGATGTCCGACCGGGAATTTCTTGAGAGGGAGATAGCCAGATGGAAGAACAGCCCACAGCGCGCCATGCAGGTTAAGGGAAGCCTGTACTATGAAGGGGAACATGACATCCTGCACCGCAAAAGGACGGTAATCGGGGAGGATGGGAAGCTGACGGAGGTTGGGAATCTTCCGAACAACCGCGTCATTGACAACCAGTATGGAAAGCTGGTCAACCAGAAAGCAAATTACCTTCTGGGGCAGCCCTTTGTTGTGGAAACGGATCATGAAGGGTATGCCGGGTATCTGAGGCAGGTCTTTGACAAACGGTTCATGAAGACACTGAAGAATGCGGGCAAGATGGCAATGAACAACGGGATTGCATGGCTGTATCCATTCCATGACGGGGAGGGGGGATTTTCCTTCCGCCTGTTTCCGGGTTATGAGGTATTGCCGTTCTGGAAGGACAGGGAACACACGGTTCTTGATTTTGCGGTGCGCCTGTATCTGGCGGAGTGCTATGAGGGGACGGTTTTGCGGCTTGTTGAGAAAGTGGAGGTATATGACCTGAGGGGTGTCCACCGTTTTGTCCTTGATGGCGGCTTGCTCTTCCCGGATGTGGGCTTGGAGGGGGAGGCAGTCTCGGTGCCCCATGCAGTGGTTTCCGGCGCGGATGGCGCGGTGATGGGATTGAACTGGCAGAGGATACCACTGATCCCCATAAAATACAATGAGCAGGAGCTCCCACTGCTCAACAGGGTGAAAACGCTCCAGGACGGGATCAACGCCATGCTGTCGGATTTTGAGAATAACATGCAGGAGGATTCTAGGAACACAATCCTTGTGCTGAAAAATTATGATGGTACGAACTTGGGGGAATTCCGGCGCAACCTTGCGACCTATGGCGCGGTGAAGGTGCGTTATGACGGTGAGACAAAGGGAGGGGTGGAAACGTTGGAGGTTCAGGTGAACCCGGAGAATTACCGGATTATACTTGATATCTTCAAGAAAGCCCTGATTGAAAATGGCATGGGCTACGATGCGAAGGACGACCGGCTTTCCGGCAACCCGAACCAGATGAATATCCAGTCCATGTATTCGGACATTGACCTTGATGCGAACGATATGGAGACGGAGCTGCAGGCAGCATTTCGGGAAATCTTCTGGTTTGTGAATGCCTATCTTGCAAATACCGGGCAGGGGGATTTTTCCGGTCAGGAAGCCACGGTCATCTTCAACCGTGACATGCTGATGGATGAGAGCCAAGTAATCGCAGACTGCGTGGCTTCGACAGGGATTCTTTCGGATGAAACCATTGTAGGGCAGCACCCATGGGTTGACGATCCAAAGAAGGAAATGGAAAGGCTGAAAAAGCAGAAAGAGGAAGAACAAGCGGAGTTTGAGCGGCAGCAGGTATATAACCCTTTCAGGCAGCAGGGGAATCCTGCACAGGATGGGGATGGTGGTGTGAATGAAAAACAGTGACTACTGGAAGTTGCGCTTTTCACAGCTTGAGGAGGCACAGAACCGGGAAGGGGCGGCTGTGTGTGCAGAAGTCGAGCGGCAATACCGGCAGGCGGAGAGGGAACTGGAAGGCAAGATCAGTATGTGGTACCAGCGGTTTGCTGCCAACAATGGGGTGTCGATGGCACAAGCCCGGCGGATGCTTTCCGGAAATGAATTAACGGAGTTCCGCTGGGATGTCGGGGAATATATCCGTCACGGGAAAGAAAATAAGTTGGATGGGAAATGGATGAAGGAACTGGAAAACGCCTCGGCACGCTTCCACATCTCACGTCTTGAGGCTTTAAAGCTACAAGTACAGCAGAGCCTCGAGGTAATGTTTAAAAACCAGCTGGACAATGTGGATGCGGCTATGAAACGTGTTTATCTGGATAGCTACTACCATACGGCTTATGAGCTGCAGAAGGGCTTTGGGGTAGGCTGGGATATTGCAGGGATTGACCAGTCTGCGGTTGAAAAGGTTATCAGCAAACCGTGGGCTGTGGACGGGAAGAATTTTTCCGAAAGGGTCTGGGGCAATCGCCAGAAGCTGATCGGGGAGGTACATAACGAACTGACGCATAATATCATGCTGGGGCAAGATCCGCAGAAAGCCATTGATGCCATTGCGCGCAAGATGAAAAATTCCAGTTACAATGCTGGACGGCTTGTCATGACGGAGGAAGCTTATTTCAGCTCGGCGGCGCAGAAGGACTGTTTTTGCGAATTGGGGGTTGACCAGTATGAGATCGTGGCGACGCTGGATTCCCACACCTCCGAAATTTGCCGCAGCCTTGATGGGCAGGTATTCCCGATGAAGGATTACCAGGCCGGTGTGACCGCGCCGCCGTTCCATGTCTTCTGCCGGAGCACGACCGTTCCGTATTTTGAGGATGACTTTGGGCAGGCAGGAAAGCGGGCGGCAAGGGACGAGGATGGGAAGACGTACCATGTTCCGGACGATATGAGCTATGGGGAATGGAAGAAAAGTTTTGTAGATGGTGGGGAAAAAACAAAGTTTGATGAAGTAAATCGAGACGAAAATGTGCACTGGACAGGAAAAGAAGATTCTGATAAAATTAGTCCCATGGATATTACTAAGGAATGGACAGGGACAAAGGGAATAAAAGGTACTGTTATTGAAAGGCAGGAATATGCAATAAACGGTACAACATATAAAGTGGACGGGAAACATGTCATACTCCAACCAACAAAACAAGAAAAGGAAGTCGCCGCTATACTAAGCGGAGAATATGGAAAAACGGTGGAGTTTGTGCCCCAAGTGTTGTTTCCGCAAGGAATACAGACACCCGATTATTTGATTGATGGGGAAAGGTTTGATCTGAAATCTCCGACGGGGAGAGGAAAAAATTTATTTTATGGTATGCTTGCAAAGAAAAAGAAACAATCTCCCAACTTTATTTTTGATATTACAGACTGTCCGTTGTCCGAAGAAGATATTGAAAGGCAGATAAAAGGACTTTATGCTTCAGAACATACAAAATTTGTAGAAAAAATCATTGTAATAAAGAATAAAAACCTTTTAAAAGCATATAGCAGGAAATAAAAAAGACCATTTATCTGTCCGGTCAACCGATTCATGGAATTGGGACAATGGGGACGGGAAATGGTCTTTTCCTAATTATTTTATACCATACTTTTAGGTAAAATGCAAGGGAAATAAACACTGTGATTCAGCCGGCTTTAGACAATGGGGCATTTGAACAAAAGAATTTTTAGAGAATGGGAGTTTGTAACAGTGCAGGATTTGTGAATTGGGAAATTTTGATTCCAAATTCGGCATATCAAAAAATAATCAGAACGTCCTCTCCGTGAGGGCGTTCTTTTTATACAAAAAATTCAGAAAGGAAGGCAAGAAATGAAGAAGGAGGAGTTTATTGCCCTTGGCATCAGTGAAGAACTGGCAGCCAAAGCAGAAGCAGCTTCCCTGAAAGAGCTGGGAGGTTATGTGGAGAAGTCAAAACACAATGAGGTGGTCGAGGAGAACAAGACGCTGAAAACATCGGTTTCTGACCGTGACAAGCAGCTTGAAACCCTGAAAGGTTCAGCGGGCGACAACGAAGAACTGAAAAAACAGATCGAAGCCATGAAGCAGCAGAATGCCGACCAGGAGAAGGCGTACAAGGCAGAACTGGCGCAACTCCGCCTTGACAATGCGATTGATGCTGCCCTGACCGCTGCAGGGGCAAAGAACGGCAAGGCGGTGAAAGCCCTGATTGATATTTCAAAGGTGAAGCTGGGCGAGGACGGGAAGCTGGCTGGATGGGATGAGCAGATCAAGGCGATCCAGAAAACGGACGCTTATCTGTTCAATGCAAAGCAGCAGAACAATTTCCGGGGTTTCCAGCCGGGAGCCTCCGGGGACAACAAGCCAGGGGCGAATGTTGACATGTCGAAGATGTCTTACGAGGAACTGGCAGCTTATATCGAAAACAACCCGGACGCAGAATAATGAGATTCAGGAAAGGATGATGGAAAATGGCTAAGTTTGATGCAAAGAATTTTAATGAAAAGGCATTTGGGAAGTATATGTCTGCTGTCCCGAATGTGAAGCTGAACAAGCTGAAGGAATCAAAGGCGATTGTTTCCGACAAGCGCCTGCGGGAAACCTTCGTCACCAATTCGCAGACTGGGACTGTCTATGCTGTCCTTCCCTACTTTGGCCTGATCGGGGGAAGCGCACTGAACTATGACGGCGAAACGAACCTGACTGCCGAAAAGACGGATACCTTCGAGCAGGGTGTTTTCACCTATGGGCGTATGATGGGTTGGACAGAAGCGGATTTTTCTTATGATGTAACCGGAGGCGTTGACTTTATGGCGAATGTCAGGAACCAGATCAACCGCTATTGGAATGATGTGGATCAGGGTACTCTGCTTGCGGTCTTTGAAGGTATTTTTGCCATGTCGGAAACCGGGACGGGGAAGGTCAGGACAGCAAATGCCGAATTTGTGGATAAGCATACTTATGATATTTCGGGGGAAACCACGCAGGAGGGACAGCGCATGGGGGCTACTTCTTTGAATGTGGCAATCCAGAAGGCCTGCGGTGACAACAAGCAGAAGTTCAGTTTGGTGATCTGCCATTCCACGGTTGCCACAAACCTTGAAAACCTGAAACTCTTAGCATATTTAAAATATACGGATGCGGAGGGGATCGAGCGCGACCTTGGCATGGGGACATGGAACGGGCGGCTGGTCATCGTTGATGATTCCATGCCGATCGAAGTAATCCCTGCAGTCCCGGCTTCCGATGGGGTTCCGGCGCAGGATGCTTATACACAGTATACGAGCTATGTCCTTGGGGAAGGTGCGGTTGGCTTTGAACCGGTCGGGGCGAAAGTGCCGTATGAGATGGTGCGCGATGCAAAGACCAGGGGCGGGGAGGATACCCTGATTTCCCGCAGGCGCAATGCGGTCAGCGTGGCGGGGATTTCTTACCTGAAAGCGGTACAGAAAACCAACAGCCCTACGGATGCGGAACTGAAAAACGGCAAGAACTGGTCTTTGGTCAGCAACGGCGACAGCAAGACGATTGACCACAAGGCAATCCCGATTGCCCGCATTATCTCCCGCGGGTAAGGAGGGGGATGCCATGCTTGATACACAAACCGTAAAGGAACGGTTAAAATCGTTTGGCTATGAGGCCGGGGCAGGGGATGCGTCTGCACTGGCTTTTTGTGTTGAGAAAGTGCAAAACACCATTAAGAATGAGATTGGTGGTAAAAATGTACCAGAGAGGTTGGAACATGTGGCAGTGGATATGGCAGCAGGGGAGTTTCTCCTGTCGAAGAAAACCTTTGCACCAGCGGGATTGGATGGTTTCGATTTGGACTATGCGGTAAAGCAGATTCAGACGGGTGATACCAACACCGTGTTTGCGACCGGCGAAGGGAGCCTGACACCAGAACAGAGACTGACCTCTTTTATCAATCATCTTCTTGCCTATGGAAAGGATGAATTCTCATGTTATCGCAAAATCCGATGGTAAGTAAGGCGGTAAAGGCCGCGCGGCGGGCGGCGAGGGGCGCTGTTGAAGGTGTTTATGAGGGAACCTGTACCGTTGTGGAATATGCAAGCACCGTGGACGAAAAAACAAAGGTCTCCCGGCAGGGTGAAGTGGTTGTCCTCCGGGATCAGCCATGCAGGCTGTCTTTTGAAAAGATAAGCGCTGCCCTGCAGGCGGATGTGGCGGCAAAGGTATCGCAGGGTGTTAAACTGTTTATTGCACCGGAGGTCAGGGTAAATCCTGGCTCCAAGGTGATTGTCACACAGAACGGGGTGACTGGTGAATATGCGGCAAGCGGTGAGCCAGCCGTTTACCATTCCCATCAGGAGGTCATGCTGGAATTGTTCGGGGGGTGGGCGTGATGGGAGGGATGGGCGGTTTTTCATCAGGGGATATGAAAAAGCTCCAACAGCAGCTCCTCGCACTGCAGAAGACACAGGAGGATTTCCTTGCCGGATGTGCGAAGGAACTTGCGGCGCGGCTGCTCGCCAAGGTGATAAAGCGCACCCCAGTGGGGGATTATTCAGGAAATTCTTATACTTGTGAATCAAATAAGCAACACAAAGGACAGAAAGAAATGGGTAAGAAAGGCGGGACACTTCGCAGGGGCTGGACTATTGGGGAAATCAGGAAAGAAGGCGGCATTTATAAAGTAGATGTTATCAATAATACGGAATATGCCAGCTACGTGGAATATGGATATAGAACAGCCAATCATAAGGGCTGGGTTCAAGGGCATTTTATGCTTACCATATCAGAGAAGGAGATCCGGGCGGTTGCCCCCAAGGTGTTGGAAGCAAGGCTCAAGAAGTTTTTGGAGGGATGTGTGAAGTGACAAATTCGACCATCGCGGCAATTAGCATTGCCCTGAATAGGGAGTTCGGTGAGCGCTACAAAAATTATGTGGAGGAAGTAAAGCAGGGCTTTGAGAAGCCGTGCTTTTTTATTTCCTGCATCTTTCTGGCGCAAAAGCTGTTCCTTGGGGAACGGTATCTGCAGGAGAACGGGTTTTGTATCCGGTATTTCCCGGAAGATGGGGGGCGTGCAGAGGAAGAATGTAACATGGTTGCCGGACGGCTGTTTTGCTGCCTGGAATGGATTAAGGTTGGGGATTCCTTGGTGCGCGGGACAGGGATGAGGGCGGAGACTGTGGACGGGATATTGAATTTTTTTGTAGATTATGACCGGATCGTCCGCAAGGTGGTAGATCTTGACCCGATGGAGGAGTTTTCAGAGGATGTATCAGTGAAAAAGGGAAGAAGGTGATGGGATGGCAGGACAGAAGGAAATGGAAGTGGTGAAAGGGAAAGCAAAACAGTCCGGTGGGTTATTTTCCGCAGAGCAGTTACTTCGCTCGGAGAAGTACCGGGACAGGAGGGATATCCTGACGGCTCTCTTAAAGCCAGGGGAACGGTACACGTTTTCGGACGTGGAAAAAATGGTGGGGGATTATATGAAAGGAAAGGTGAAATAAGATGGCTTTTGGCGGAGGGACTTTTACAGTCCAAAATAAGGAACTTCCGGGCACGTATATCAACTTTGTATCAGCAACATCCGCAAACGCGGCGCTTTCTGACCGGGGCATTGCGACGATGCCACTGGAGCTGGACTGGGGCATAGATGGTGAGGTGTTCGAGGTTACCAGCGAGGATTTCCAGAAAAATAGCATGGGGATCTTCGGTTATGATTATACCCACGATAAGCTAAAAGGGCTTCGGGATCTGTTCCGGAACATCCGCACGCTCTATGTGTACAAACTGACTTCCGGGGGTGCGAAGGCGGGCAATGACCTGGCGGAGGCGGTCTGTGGGGGCATCCGTGGCAATGACCTGAAGATCATTGTGCAGAAGGATGCGGACGATGAGGAGCTGTTTGTCGTAAAGACGGTGCTTGGCACAGTAACGGTGGACGAGCAGGTCGTTTCCGGGGCGGACGGGCTTGTGCCAAACCGTTTTGTCCGATTTAAGTCTGGGGCGGAACTTATGGTAACAGCGGCGGTTCCATTATCCGGGGGGACAAACGGCACGGTGGATGGTACGGCACACCAGACGTATCTGGATAAGATCGAATCCTTTTCCTATAACACGATGGGCGTGGCGGTGACGGATGAGACCACGAAGGGGTTGTATTCGGCTTTTGTGCGTAGGCTGCGCGAGGAGATGGGGGTTAAGTTCCAGCTGGTGCTTTACAACAAAGCGGCGGATTACTGCGGTACGGTCAGTGTCAAGAACAGGGTACTGGATGAAGGGTGGGGTGAGGCAGCCCTTGTCTATTGGGTGACAGGTATCCTGGCGGGCTGTGAGGTGAACAAAAGCACCCAGAACCGGCGTTATGACGGGGAATTTGCCGTGGCTGCTGATTATACGCAGGGCGAGCTCAAGGAAACGATCCGTCAGGGGGAATTCACGCTCCACAAGGTTGGGAAGGAGATCCGTGTGCTGGCGGACATCAATACGATGGTGACGGTCACGGACACGCAGGGGGAGGTGTTCAAGGACAATCAGACGATCCGGGTGATCGACCAGATCGGAAACGATATTGCGGTAATGTTCAATACGAAATATCTGGGTGTTGTCCCGAACGATGCGGCGGGCAGGGTTTCCCTTTGGTCGGATATCGTGGCGCACCACCGGAAGATGGAGGGCATCCGGGCGATTGAAGGTTTCTCGGATGCCGATGTTTCCGTGGAACCTGGGGAGACAAAGAAGTCTGTTGTGGTAAAGGATTATGTGACCGTGGTCAATGCGATGGGCAAACTGTACATGACGGTCACGGTGGCATAGGAAAGGGGGGCTGGGAAAATATGTCGGATACCATGATGAATTCGAAGGATGCCGTTTATGGTGGCCTTGCGGAATGCTATGTCACAATCAACGGGCGGCGGCTCAATTTTATGAGCATGACGGATTTTGAGAGCAAGTGGGAAGTGAATATCGTTGACGTGCCGATCCTCGGGAAGGTGGGGATGGGGCATAAGATCGCGGGCGGAAAGGGGACGTGGAGCGGGACGATGCACTATAATCAATCCTGTTTCCGCGAGCTTGCGGACAATTACCAGAAGACGGGCGTGATGCCGTATTTTGAGATCCAAGTCAGCAACGAGGATCCGAGCAGCACCGTGGGGCGGCAGACGGTCATCCTGCGTGATTGCCTGTGTGAGAGTTTTATCCTGGCAAAATTCAAAGCGGGGGAGGAACTGCTGGATGAGGAAATCTCCGGGACGTTCGAGAGCTGGGATCTGCCGGAGAAGTTTACGGAAATGGATGGTTTTGCTTCAAATTAGAAAATGAAAAGGGGGATTTAATAATGTCGAAATTTGCAAGGTTCATGAAGGGAAATAAGGCAGTCCGGGCAAATGAGCTCCACGCCGTAACAAAGTCGATCTGCGATGAGAAGGGAACCCCGTTGGAATGGGAATTCCGCCACATTACATCAAAGGAAAACGAGGAAATCCGGGAAGCGTGTACGGTTGACCTCCCGGTACCGGGGAAGCCGAACATGTACCGGTCAAAGCTGAAATCAAGCCTTTATATCCAAAAAATGTTGGTGGCTTCTATCGCCGTGCCGGATCTGTACGATGCGCAGCTACAGGATTCTTATGGCGTGAAGACACCGGAGGAACTGCTCCTTGCGATGGTGGACGACCCGGGTGAATACAATGACCTCGCCGCCTATGTGCAGAATTTCCAGGGATTCAATACGTCCTTTGAGGATAAGGTCGACGAGGCAAAAAACTGATCGAGGGAGGGGATTGGGAAGCAAATTTTGCTTACTATGCCCTCCTGAAGCTCCATATCCTGCCGTCCGTCTTTTTAGGGATGGATGAGCAGGAAAAAGCCTTTGTCGTGGCAGCGGTCAAAGTCAAGATTAAGAATGACCGTGAAAAGGAAAAAGAGGTGAAGCGGAAGGCTGGCAGGAAAGGAAGGTGATCCAGATGGCTTCCATCCGGACGGCGATTGAGTTACGGGACAATTTTACAGGAGTTTTATACCGGGTCATTGATTCGGTCAACCTTAGCCTGGCGGCAATGGGGGATCTGAACCAGACGATGGGTGCATCCGTTGATATGGTTTCCATGGAAGCGGCAAGGGATTCCATCAACCAGGCGACGATCGCCGTCCGTGAGCTTGATGAGGCCATGCAAGGGCTTGATGTCCCTGCGACGGTGCGCCACCCTGAAAACAGCCCTGCCCCGGTTATGTGGCAGGCGGACAGCATGGGGGTGTTTACCTCGTCCGGGGTCGAGCGGTTTGGACAGGAGGTACAGGGTGTAAACAGTATGTTGGAACAGCTGTGCGCGACACAGGATGCCATCGCAAAGCAGGCGTATAATACGGACCTGTTCCCTCCGGAAGCAGCCCGCAACCTGAACAGCCTGGCCGTCCGGATGGATATGGTGCGCAACCGGATCAAGGAGATCGAGGGCAATCCTTTCAATATGGGCGTGGATGCCGTGAATGGGGAACTGGAGCAGCTAAGGGCACAGCTTGACCAGGCCGTGCGCGAACAGGAAAACCTAAACCGTGCGGTGGAGGGTATGGATGTGCAGGCGGCAAACGAGGCTTACCTGCGGCTTTCCAAGACGGTGGGGAATACGGAACGGTATATCCGTGATAATGTGGATGGGCAGGGACGCTTTAACCGGGAGGTCAGCCAAGGCACGGAGGAGGCGAGCCGGCTGACGGATATGATAAAGGGGGCGGTCGCGGCTTATGCAACGGTTCATACCTTTTCGGCTGCGCTTGGTTTATCGGATCAAATGACGGAAACGGCTGCCCGCCTGAACCTGATGAATGACGGGCTACAGACCACGCAGGAGTTACAGGATATGATCTATCTTTCGGCGCAGCGGTCGCGGGGATCTTACCAGGCGACCGCCGACGCGGTTTCCAAGCTTGGCCTGATGGCGGGGGATGCATTTGGCAGTTCAGAAGAGATCATAGCCTTCATGGAACAGATAAACAAGCAGTTTAAGATCGCGGGCACGGAAGCAGGCGGTATTGATGCCGCCATGCTGCAGCTCACGCAGGCAATGGGTTCCGGTGTGCTTCGCGGGGAGGAATACAATAGTATATTGGAGCAGGCACCGAACATCATACAGACGATTGCTGACTACATGGAAGTTCCCAAGGGACAATTAAAGGATATGGCAGCGGAAGGGCAAATTACTGCTGACATTGTAAAAGCTGCTATTTTTGCGGCAATGGACGAGACCAATGCGGCTTTTGAGAGTATGCCGGTGACCTTTGGGCAGGTCTGGACATCCTTTCAAAATACTGCACAAATCGCTTTCCGGCCTGTCCTGCAGCAGCTGAATGAGCTTGCGAACAGTGTGGCATTTCAAGAGTTTGTGGGCAATGCGGCGGAGGCTCTTTCGGCAGTTGCAGGGGCAGTACTTGAGATTTTTGATTTGTTGGTTGGAGTTGCAGGGTTGGTTTCTGATAACTGGTCATGGCTGGCACCGATTATCTATGGTGTGGCAGCTGCCCTGACAGTTTATTACGGCGCTATGCTTTTGTATAATACCGTTACTGGGATTTCAACGGGCATCACGGCAGCAAAAGCTTTTGCTGAAAAGGTTCACGCAGCTTCGCTCGCCATGGAATCCGGGGCAGCTTTTACAGCTACCGCTGCACAATATGGGTTGAATGCGGCATTACTGGCATGCCCTATCACATGGATTATTCTGGCGATTATTGCGCTGATTGCGGTGATTGCTGTTCTGGCAAATTATTTTTCGGGTACAGGGCATATTGCGCAGAGTGCGTTTGGAGTGGTCTGTGGTGGTGTCAATGTGGGTATTCAGTTTATCAAAAATTTGGGTTTGACGGTGGCTAATATCGCTCTTGGAATCGGCGCTGCCATTGGTGCATGTGGGCAGAACCTCATGACGGCATTTCATAATGCAATTTCCAGTGTCTGTTCATGGTGGTATGATCTTCTCTCAACTGCGCTTGAGGTAGTTGAGAAGATATGTGCGTCCCTTAATAGGTTACCGTTTGTGAGCTTTGATTATTCTGGCATAAGTAATGCGGCAGATGACTATGCAGCAAAAGCCGCTGCTGCTGCGAATAATAAAAGTGAATATGCTAGCATTTCAGAGGCATTCCATGATGGGATATCAACGTATGATACTTTTCAGGAAGGTTGGGTCATGGATGCGTACCGGGCGGGGGCATCTTGGGGAGATGGTATCACGGAAAAAGTGGAAAACTTCTTTTCAGACCATTCTTGGGATGATGGTATCCCAGACCCAGAAGACTACGAGAACCTTGGGGATTATGGTTCGGGCATGGCATGGGATCTGGACAACATTGCGGCAGATACCGGGACGATCAAGGATTCCGTGGCTGTCACGGGGGAAGAATTGAAATATTTGCGTGACATTGCGGAGCAGGAGGTGGTCAACCGGTACACGACCGGCGAGATTACAGTTGAGCAGACAAATTACAATACCGTTACGGGTGCAATGGATCTGGATGGCATCATTGACGGGCTGGTTGATTCTGCGAATGAGGCGGCAAACATGATTGCGGAGGGGGCTGAATAATGGGCAGGGATGGGTATGATTTCTATTTGGATAAGTGCTTATTGCCAGTCGCGCCCCAGAAGCTGCAGGTGAAGGTCAACAATGCAAATTCTACACTTACCCTGCTCAATGAGGGGGAAATCAATATATTGAAGACACCGGCACTGACGGATATTGAGTTTGAATGCTGCATCCCGCAAGTGGAGTACCCGTTTGCGGTTAACCGTGACGGTTTCCAGGGGGCCTATCATTTTTTAGTTGTTTTTGAACAGCTGAAGGCACAGAAGAAGCCATTCCAGTTCATTGTTTCACGGACGCTGCCGGATGGGAAGGTACTTTTTTCCACAGATATGAAAGTGTCCATGGAAGATTATGTGGTTACGGAGCAGGCAAAAAACGGGTTTGACGTGACGGTAAAGATCAAGCTGAAGCAGTTCAGGGAATATGGTACGAAGACGGTGAAGGTTGGGGGAGGTGGGATGAGCATACAGGCCAGGAGGGCAAAATCAACTGTCCGGGCTTCCGTGCCGGTTGGGATAGGGTCGGAGGTTGTTGTGAACGGACGGCTGCACCGTGACAGTTACGGGGGTGGTGCCGGGAAGACACTTTCAAATTACAGGGGAAAAATAAATTTTGTCAACCAGAAAGGTTCACATCCGTACCATGTAACTTCACTTTCTGGCGGCTGGCTTGGCTGGGTTACAGCAGGGAGTGTACAGGGGGTGTGACATTTGGGCATTGAACTTTTTCTTTCGGATTCTGTCGGTACAAAAAGCTACCTTCCCCTTGTGGAGGAGGGCATTGAGTGGAGCACGGAGCGGAAGGGTGTGCCAGGGAAATTGAGTTTTAAGGTTCTGGGGGATGATGTACTCTGTTTTGGGGAAGGCGCGGCGGTGCGGATGAGGTTGGATGGGAAGGATGTTTTCTTCGGGTTTGTATTTTCGAGAAAGCATGACAAGAACCGGGTTGTCTCAGTGACGGCCTATGACCAGCTGCGTTACTTGAATAACAAGGATACATATGTTTATGAAAACAAGACGGCTTCCCAGTTGATCCGGATGATCGCTGCGGATTTCAGGCTGAACACCGGAACGATTGAGGATACCGGTTTTGTGATTGCCTCAAGGGTTGAGGACAACACTTCCTTATTTGATATGATAGGCAATGCCCTTGACCTGACTTTGCAGAACAGGAAGGAAATGTTTGTGCTGTTTGATGATTCCGGTAAGCTGACATTGAAGAATATCTCTTCCATGCGGGTCGGCGCATCCGGGGCGTTTCTGATGGTTGATGAGGAAACGGGGGAGAATTTTGAGTATGTTTCCAGCATTGATAACAGCACTTACAATAAGATCAAATTGACGTATGACAATGAGGAAAGTGGGAAGAGGGAAGTCTATGTGGCACAGGATTCCAGCAATATGAACCGCTGGGGCGTGCTGCAGTATTATGATACGCTTTCGGAGGGGGAAGACGGGAAGGCAAAGGCGGATGCCCTGTTAAGGTTGTATAACAGCAGGACACAGAACCTGAAGATTACGAATGCGGCAGGGGATATCAGGGTCAGGGCGGGAAGCCTGGTACTGGTAAGGCTTGTGCTTTGGGATATGGAGGTGAAGAATTTTATGCTGGTTGAGAAAGTGACGCACAAATTCCGGTTGGACGGGCATTTTATGGATCTGACACTCAGAGGGGGTGATTTTATTGGCTGATTCGGTTGGCTTTGTCAATATGATAAAGAGGGTGGCGCTGGCGGCGGTGGGTGCGTCAAAGCCAGTCGAAGTCTGCTTTGGCAGGGTCGCGGGAACAAGTCCCCTCGAGATAATTGTCGAACAGAAAATGCGGCTTGGGGAAGCCCAGCTTGTGCTCCCACGCCATGTGACGGATCATGAGGTGATGCTCGGTAGCAGGGATGATTCCGAAAGGAAGCTGGTAACCATCCATAATGGGTTGGCGGTGGATGACCAGGTGATCCTCCTGCGGCAGCAGGGCGGGCAAAAATATATTGTATGGGATAAAACCGGATGATACCAGGGAGCGCAGCTTTCCTATCGCAGGATTTTGGAAAGGAAGAACAGCCAACCCATACTTACCGGATGGATATGTCCGCCGGGAGGATGCGCGGATGCACGGACGGGATTGTGGCGATGGCGCAGGCGATCAGCAAGACCCTCCTGACAGAACGCTTCCGGTATGCCATGTACAGTGGGGATTACGGGATCGAGACGGAAGACCTGTACGGGCAGCCGACCTCCTACGTCTTCCCGGAGCTGGAACGGAGGATCCGGGAGGCGCTGCTTTGGGATGACCGTGTATTGGAGGTTGTGGATTTTGAGTTTGATATCCCGCAGAAGGGTGTCATACATGTGGGTTTTACGGTACATACAGTTTTTGGGGATGTGCAGGCAGGAAGGGAGGTGAATGTCTGATGTTTGAGGAAATGTCTTATCAGGGGCTGCTGGAACGTATGCTTGCACGTATCCCGGACAAATTTGATAAGCGGGAGGGATCCGTGATCTACGATGCACTTGCACCGGCAGCGATGGAGTTGCAGCTGATGTACCTCGGTTTAGAGGGTATCTTGCGGGAACTGTTCGCGGACACGGCATCAAGGGAATACCTCATCCGCAGGGCGGCGGAGCGCGGGATTGTTCCCCTGCCTGCTACATACGCTGTCCTGAAGGGGGAATTTGTGCCTGCTACAGTTGAAATACCGATGGGAGCTAGGTTTCGTTGCGGAGAGCATGCTTATTCTGTGGTTGAAAAGATTTGGGATGGTGAATACAAGCTAGAATGTGAAACGGTGGGTAGCGCGGGCAATACCGTATTTGGGACGTTGATTCCGATTGACTACATTGCGGGTTTGGAAGGCTGTGAGCTGGCGGAACTGCTCATTCCGGGGGAGGATGAGGAGGAAACGGAACAT
The DNA here is from genome assembly GCA_947053345.1 of uncultured Lachnospiraceae bacterium. Taxonomy (GTDB): domain Bacteria; phylum Bacillota; class Clostridia; order Lachnospirales; family Lachnospiraceae; genus RGIG4057. The sequence goes on along the minus strand of CAMRSM010000009.1, from coordinate 38,303 downwards.
TTTAGAAAAAGATATTTCCAGGGTCTTGATTCACAGGCTTATGGCGGAAATGTTGCTGATTACAGGGAAAAAACCGTGGCAATCCAGGGGGTGGGCGGCGTAAAGGTGTACCCGGCATGGAACGGCGGAGGAAGTGTAAAACTGGTAGTAATCAGTTCGGAATACAGGATACCTTCCGAAGAACTGGTGAAATTTGTACAGGAGGAAATTGACCCGCCGGCGTGCAGTGGAAATGGATATGGCATTGCGCCAATCGGACACCATGTGACGGTTGTGCCAGTGGGCGGGAAAAATATTGATTTGGAATTTCAGTTTGCTTATCAGGATGGATATGGCTTTGACAGTGTGAAAGAGGGTGTGGAGGAAGCAGTGGATGCTTACTTCTGTGAGTTAAGCCGGGCGTGGGCGGACAGTGAACGTCTTATTGTCCGGGTGTCCAGACTGGAAAGCAGGATATTGGAAGTAAAGGGGATTCTGGATATTACAGAAACGAGACTGAACGGAAAACCGCAGAATGTGATTCTTGGGGAGGATGAGATCGCGATAAGGGGGACAGTCAGTGAAGCAGGAGGTTGAGCTGATTCGATATTTGCCGGAGTTCCTGCAAAGGATGAAGGAGTACCAGGAGCTGTTTAGGGCAGAAAACCCGGAATTCATGCTTCTGTATGAGATGGCGGATGCTTTATTGGATAATGGGTTTATCAGGACTGCTGATTTGCAAGGGCTAAAGCGGTGGGAGCAGCTGCTGGGGATTTTGTCATCAGGGCAGGATTTGGTGGGGCGACAGGCAGCTGTCCTTGGAAAATGGAACCGAAGCCTCCCGTATACGATGGCACGGCTCTATGAATATCTGGATATATTGGCGGCGCGGGAGAAATACCATATCCTGCTTTCCCCGGAGGATTATCGGTTTGAGTTGGTCACGGAGAATCTTCCTTCGGGTATTCTTCGGGCGATGCAGGATATGGTACAGGAGATGCTGCCAGCCAATATGTTTTTTGTTTTGGCTGACCGGATTCTAGGTGAAGTTGCTTTACAGTTGGCTCTGCGGGCACATATCCGTATAACCGCCGCATTCTACCCGCGCTCCAATGTACCATTGCACCGGCTTGACGGAACAACACGGCTGGACGGTGGCTATCCCCTCAACGGCTACCTGTCGGGGGAGACCCTGGACTTTTACCCGGTCTTGCTGCAGGTAAGATGCGGGGTAGGGCATGCGGGGCTGGTTTCGGCCTGGTCCCGGACGGCTTTTTGTGCCGCGGCTACACAGGATGTCAGGGGCAGTGCGGCAGTGCTCGTCCGGGGCGCGGGGGAATGCACCACGGGGACACAGGCCGGGACGCGGATAGCCGCAGGTGCAGGGGAAAGCGGGTGGGCATCCGCCGCCGGGCACCTGCGGGTCGAGAAGGCATGGGGCACGCTGGATGGCAGCAGGCGGCTTGACGGGGGCAGGCGGCTGGATGCCGCGGCGTATGAAGTTGACATGTAGACTGGGCCGTGGCCGGGCAGGAACAGCTGGCGCGGCGGATAAATAAAGGATCGGCGGGTGGGCGCAGACACTGTCACAGGGATGGGTAAAAATGTAAGCAAGCCCGGCATGGCTGGGGGAAAGGATGGATAGAAGGATGGCACAGGGGGTAATCACAAAGACAGGGCGTGAGAAGCTCTGCCGGGCGCACGCCGGGGACATCACCCTGCCGGCGGTCACGCAGATGGCATTCGGCAGCGGCGGCGTGGATGGGGAGGGGGCAGTGATCGCAACGACCGGGGAGGAAGTGTCCCTGCGGGCGGAGCTGGCAAAAAAGGACATTGACAGCCACACCTACCCAGGGGAAGCCACGGCGCGCTACAGCGTGCGGCTGGGGAAGGTGGAGCTGGCGGGCGAGCAGATCAGCGAGATGGGGCTGGTCGACGCGGAAGGCGACCTGGTTGCGTACAAGACGTTTTTGCCAAAGGGCAAGGACGGGGACATGGAGTTTGTGTTTGACATGGACGAGATTTTCTGATGCGGGCAGGTACATGCAAAGGGGAAAAGGAATGCCGCGCAGGCGGCGGAAGGAGGAAAGGTGATGGCAGACTTTGTGGTAAAGGACCCGCCGGAATATAACCAGGCACTGCGGAAGTTGGAGACGACGGATCCAAACCATGCGGATGTGTTCAACGCGCTGTTCGGGCAGCTGGTCAACAATGACGCATTCCTTGCGGCGCTGGCTCGGGGAACCGCACGGGTACTGGAGGGGCACAGGGACAACGGGGATATCCATGTGAGCACGCAGGAAAAGCAGGGCTGGGATGCCAAGGCGGGGACAGCCGTGGCAACGCAGGGTGCGGCAGGGCTGATGGCTGCGGCGGACAAGAAGAAACTGGACGGGGTGGCAGCGGGTGCGGAGGCAAACCAGAACGCCTACAGCAACGTGAGGGTCGGGGATGCCACCGTCACGGCGAACGGCAAGATGGCAGCGCTTGTGCTGGAGGCGGGGGCAAACATCACGCTGGCGGCGGACAATGCGGCGAAGAAGGTGACCATCGCGGCACAACGGGACGGCGGGAACGCGGACACCCTGGACGGCTACCATGCGGCGCATTTTGCAGCCTCCAGTGAGGTCGAAGGGCTAAAAAAATCTGTCAGTGACGGCAAGAGATCGGTTGCCGCCGCCGTCACTGCAAAGGGGGTCACGACGGCAGCCGACGCGACATTCGCGGCGATCGCGGCCAATATCGGGAAAATCAGCACGGGGACTGGCGGCGGTGGCAAGGACGTGACGGTATCAGGCACAACAACTTCCATGACCCCGGTAAAAGTGAACCTATCCGATTATGGGATAACAGATTACAACGTCCTTGTCATACAGGTGGTTGATAGCATCGTGAGGAAGGGAATCCCTGGGGCTTCGGATATAAAATGCATAACTTATTACGAAAATATTATAATAATAAAAAATGGTAATTTTTTCTTTCTGCTTGGGAATGCAAATAACATTTCCACTTTTAATAACTCATTCCCACTAAATAATAATGTTGATTTAAATTCTTCTTTTATTGGTACAAATTTTTATAGAACTCGTAATGAACTGTCTTATCTGCCAAAATCCGTCGGGGTGGGAAAATATACATATTATAGCATGGGACCATATGATTATCCGTCTAATATGTGTGAATACACCACGAGGATCATCGCATTTTAAAGGAGGGGAAGATTATGGTATTGGTTGTTTATGACACATCCGGTCGGGTGCTCTACCAGGTTGCGGGGACGTATGATCCCCCATCGGGAATCCCTTATTTGGAGGCTGACATTGACCCCAATAAGTTTTATGTCACGGGGGTCGATGTCTCAAAGGAACCCCACGAGCCCATCATTGGGGCGAGGGAAGACCTTTATGTGGGTGGGGAGGGGGACGCGGGGACGGCAGCTGGCACGGGGGGAAGCATGCCGGCTGCCCTGCCGGACAACGACGGGGTTTTTGCGCAGATCCTCCTGGGACAGGCAAGGATCATGGCAATGCTGTTGGGTACACAGGGAGGGAAGGGGGATGCGGATGTTTGAACTGGTCGTGAAGTATTATGACAAAGGCCTGTACTCCCTTGGGGATGTATATAACTTCGTGCTTTCCGGGCAGATCACACAGGAGGAATACCATGCAGTCGCAGGCCTCACGGGGGATGCGGAGGTCGATGCGATCCTGCTGGCGGACGACACGGAGGGCGAGCTGTATTAAAGGGGGCAGTATATGAATGTAAAAGTATCGGTCATCATACCGGCGTACAATGCGCACGGCACGGTATCCGCGGCGGTACAGTCCGTCCTTGCCACGGGGTATGACAACGTGGAGGTCATCGTTTCGGACGATGCCTCGGACAGGCCATATGCCTTCCCGGCGGGATGGGGGGTTACCATCGTGAGGGGGAGGACGAACCGTGGCGCGGGGGTCGCCAGAACCCGCGGCCTGGGGAAGGCCACCGGGAAATGGGTACTTTTTTTGGACGCGGATGACATTGTAAGGAAAAACATCTTCGACCCGCTGTACCATGACGCGGAAATCACGGAGGACATCATATCATGTGCCGGGAGGCAGGCGGATGCTTCCTTCACCGGGGAGGAGGTCCTGCCGGAAAGCCTTGACTGGATGGTGCACGGGAAAATCTACCGGAGGGCGTTCCTCCTGCGGAACAGGATATGGTTCCACCCGGGGATCCGGATCTATGAGGACTCCTTTTTCAACATGGTGGCGTTTTATCATGCCAAAAGGCAGGGCGGGATCCGGTACATCCCGGAAATATCGTTCGACCTCATGTATAACCCGGATTCCGTGACAAGGAAGGTGGCGGACTTTTTCGGGACGACACACCATGAGCGGATTGAAATGATAACGGAGCTGGTGGGGCAATATTACGAGGTCTTCCCGGAAGAATGCCTTGCCAGGCTGAAACATGACAGGGAATACCTCCCGGAAAAGGAGGGGGATGGTAAGACCTGGTACCTCTTCTTTGACTGCGTGAAACGCCTCACAGGCATTGAGGATTACGGGGGATACTGTAACTTTTTGGGGGCAGAACCAAGACCGCGGGAGGAAGCCCTGTACGGGAAGTGGCGCAGGGCGTTTGATACCATAAAGCTTTCTGTCCTGATCCCGCTGCGGGAGTCGCATGCATATACCGCGGCAACCATCCATGCGCTGTACGATGCGGTCGGCAGCAGGGCGGGGCAGGTCGAGGTCATCCTGACGGACGATGCGTCCACGCGGCCGGATTACGAGTATGCCCGCAGGGACGGCATGCGGATCCTGTACAATGCGGGGATCCTTCGGATGGGCGGCAACCGGAACCGTGCGCTGCGGATGGCAAAGGGGGAGTGGGTGACGTTCCTTGACCACGACGATGAGATCACCGCGGAACTGGTTGACGAAGCATTCCGGGGGCATGGCAGTGGCCTGTGTGTGGTAACCGGCGAGTCCATCAACGTGGACATGGCAAAGGATAACCCGCAGGCCCCGTACCACTGCATCGAGGTCGTCCACGGGACGCTGTACCGGAGGGGGTTCCTGAAGGAAAATGGGATATGGTTCCTTGACGGGCTGGACACGTCGGAGGATGTCTATTTCAACCGCAGGGCGAACATCATGGCGCGGGTGCTTTACGGTGAGGGGGGTGCCTGTGAAAAATCCCCGGTCTACTACCGCTGGATATGGAGGGAGGGGAGCGCGTTCAACCGGACGTACAACGGCAGGTGCTATGAGGAGGAGTTCTACCGCGAGTATGCCAGGGCATTCCTGGCGGCATATGACCTTGACCTCGACAGGGGCGTGAAGGCAGGACACCATTTAAAGCTGGTCTATTGGGCGTGCCACCAGCTGAAATCCTTTGAGGAAAACAGCAGGAACTTCAAAAAGGCGAATGCGAAGTATTTCATGGGGATTCTGCTTATCATGGAGGATACCTGGGGGTTTGACCGGGACAGCTTCTATGCATTCCTTGACCGGCACGACCATGACTTTAAGAGGGAAAACCCCGGGGAATACGTCCTGAGGGAGGTCTTTTACCAGAACCGGCAGTATGCGATGAAATACCTGAAGATGGCGGAAGGCCTCCCGGAGGAATGGAAGGGGAGGCTGAAGGCAATGCTGCTGTGACGTTGTGCGGGAACCCCGCTGTTTTTTTGTTGCAGCACCTGACAAGATATGCTATAGTTTAGGTGGACACCGTGTTACAAGGTGGTAGCCTCCCTCACTTACAAAAGAAGGGAGGTGGTGCGGATGGATACATACCAGATTTTAACCCTGTTGTTTTTGGGTGGTAATTTCCTGATCGCGCTGCTTGCCTATCTGGACGATAGGAACAACAAGCGAAAATAAATAAGCCTACCTTGTTTCTTGGCCGATTCAGGTAGGCTTATTGCCAATCAGGGAGGCTAACCACTTTGTGGGCGGTGTCCTTCTTAATGCCACTATACCACAAACAAATAGAAAATGCAAGCAGGAGCGCCAAGATTTCTGGCGCTCCTTTTGCGTGCAGGGAAGGGGGTGGAAAAAAGATGGATATCCCAGCATTGGTTGCGGCGATGTGCATCCCGTCGGCACTGACGGGCTTCTGCTTCTGGGCGCTGGAGCGCCGGATCGCAAGGCGTGAGGCGGAGCAGGACCGGAAGGACGAGGCGAGGAGGCGCAACGAGGTCATCGTGATCCACGGGATGAACGCCGCGATCGCGCTCGGCGAGGCGACGGCGCGGGCGGTGCAGCGGATCCCGGATGCGCACTGCAACGGGGACATGCACGACGCGCTGGAGTATGCGGGGCGGATCAAGCATGAGCAGAAGGATTTCCTGACGGAGCAGGGGATCGAGTCACTTTACTGAGGGGGTACTTATGGAAAGGAAGGTTAAAACGATGGATGCCGTGCTCGCCACGATGGCGGTGTTCCTGCTGGTGTTTGTCGCGGCGATGCTGTGGCTGTACCGGACGACGGGCGGCATCCCGGACACGCTGTGCACCTGTGTCTTTGCCGCGTGCGGCGGGGAGTGCGGTGTCATGGGGTGGATCCGGACAACGAAGGATCGGCAGAGGGAACGCAGGTACGAGCTTGGCGACCGGCTATGGGAGCGGGCGCAGTCCGCGGGGCCGCCGGATGCCGGTGGCGGGTATGGGCTTGAAGGCCGGCTGTGGGAGGAGGCAGCCGGGAGGATGTGTGCCGCCGCGGGGGACGCGGTGCAGGATGGGGAAGGGGGAAGATGAGGATGGACTATGGGGATTTTCTGCTTGGGCTGTTGGCTGTCTCGACGCTGACGGGGCTGGTGACGGAGGCGGTGAAGAAGCTCCTGCGTGAGCTGGGCAAGAACCCGCCGCCAAACCTGCTCGCGGGCATTGTGGCGGTGGTGCTTGCGGTGGCGGTATCCGCCGGTTACCTTGTGCTGTCGGGGACGGCGTTCAGTGCAGGGGCGGCGGTGTATGTGCTCGCGCTTGTATTCCTGTCATGGCTCGCGGCGATGGTCGGCTATGACAAGGTGGTGCAGGCGCTCGCGCAGCTTGGGCGGCGCAGGGAGGGGGATGTGTGATGGCAGGGAAGATGGACAACGCGGGACTGGCGCGCTTCTGCATAAACAAGGTGGGCGTACCCTATGTGATGGGGACGAACGGGCGCACCTTTACACGGTTCATGTACACTGACCTGGTAAGGCGCAACCCCGGCGGGTGGTTCACGGCCGCCCGCCTGCCTGCCGTGAAGGGGTACATCGGGCGGCAGGTGACGGACTGCCACGGGCTGGTGGAATGGTTCGTGCGGGAACAGTCCGGCGTGGCCTATGATACCACGGCGGACGCGGCTTATAACGCCGCAACAGCCAAGGGGGCGATTGGTACCATCCCGGAACTTCCGGGCGTGTGTGTGAGGTACAAAGGGCATGCCGGGGTGTACATCGGCGGCGGCTATGTGGTGGAAGCGCGCGGGTTTAACTATGGCGTTTGTATCACGCCGTTAAAGGGCAGGCCATGGACGCATTGGTATAAGCACCCAAGGATTAAATATACCAAGACCGCACTCCCCGCGCCCAGCCCGGCGAAGGTGGGGAAGCAGACCGGCCGGTATTCTATCGTCTGGCTGCAGCTCGCCCTGAACCACCAGATCAGCGTGGGCTATATCAAGGGGAAGCCACTTGATGTGGATGGGATATATGGCAGTAAGACGGCAGCCGCAGCTGCGGCATACTGGAAGAGAAAGGGGTGGACAAAGGAGGATCAGGTCTGGGGTGTCGGGCAGAGCACGATCAAAGCGCTCGGAAAGGGGATGTAAAAATAGAAAATCAACAATCAGATAGGGGTATAAAAAATATGTGAGCTGGATGGATGCTGGAACTGCTGGAAGATCAAGGTAACAGTAACTATAGTGTCTGTAAGCGTTGCTGTCGGCATCATTGTTGTGGGGTATTGGAGCTTTTATTTTGGCTTGCAGGGGTATTGTCGCTTTTTATGTCGCTTGGCGGACTGCCGGAGCTGGATCAGCCTTAAAATCCGCCAAGCGGGCACTGGCAAGACGGGAAATCCCTGTATAACCATAAAGAAAAACTTGTCATGAATCTCGTCATGGGATTTTGAGAATGCTCTATTTTCGGGATTTTTTCTTATTAAAATGACAGGTTCGAGTCCTGCCCCATCCACTATTGCCGGCATGCCCGGTTAACAAATGGCACTGTTTGTTAATATGTGCAGCAATGCACAAAGGATCCCATCCTGCCGCATTAAAATTCTTTTGTTCCTGTGTTTCATAGGCGGCCATAGATTTTGGCAGCCGGAGTCTATTTGTCTGCTACAGCAGTCTTCTCGCCCATCGAAGCAGGTTATACAGTACTTTCATGTTAAATTCTTTTTTTGAAGAAACTTCCTGCGGAACCACGCCGGTAGGGAACACGCGGCTTCCGTCCGGCTGTACAATGGCGCATTCGTCCTCGTAGCGGGCAAGCAGGAAACGGAGCTGTGCGTTGACTTCCTTGCTGTCGATCACAAGCATCAGTTCAGTGTCAAGGTAGACGCTGCGCATATCCATATTGAACGAGCCGACAATCGAGAGGTCGTCGTCGATCACGATGCTCTTCCCGTGATAGGAAATACCGCCCTCGTACTCAAGCAACTGCATTCCCGTGGCGCGGATTTTGTCAAAATTTGCCCGGTAATCCCCCGCGCCGAACGGGTTTCCGTTATTTGCCACGGAATTGGTCATCATCCTGGCATCCGGCACGGCGGCGGCGATCTGGGCAAACGCGTCGTACATCAGGCCGTTCGCGATAATGTACGGCGTGTGGATGGTGACGCTGTGCTTTGCCTGCTTCATTAGTTCAGTGAGCGCGTAAAATACGGTCGGTTCCTTGGCGTAAGCCGTAGTCGGGTTGGCGAGCAGCGTGATCTTTTTCGTCGGGTAAGTCATGGTCAGATAATCCGGTACCGTTTCTGCCGCAGGGTAATCGGAAAGGTACTGCGCGTACAATTCTTTTAGTTCCGCGGCCGCCCGCTTAACACAGGTGCGGTCTGCGGTGTCCGCGCGGTTGTGGAAGGTGCTGGTATATTTGAGGTTCCAGACTTCATTAAAATAGGCTTCCACCTGATAGAGCGAGCTTGCGGTATCCCCGCCTGCGTTGTAGACCAGAACATCACGGTCGTAATTTTTATGGCCCGGCCATTCGCCGAGGAAATAGGAGAAGGAATTGCGCCCGCCAAGGATGTACGCAGTGTCATCGGCAACCAGATATTTATCGTGCAGCCGCCCCATCAGCCGCCAGGGCATCAGCGGATTGACGCGGTTATAAATGCGGATCTCAGCATTTTCATGGGAGGACAGTGCAAAAAAGTATGGATTTTGTTCCATGCGCAAAAGCCCGCTGACCCCGTCTACGACAACCCTGATCGAAACGCCGCGCTCTGCCGCATCAAGCAGCGCCGCGAGCAGGATTTTACCGCTGATGTCGGGGCGGAAATCGAAGGTGGAGAGGATGATGCGCTCTTTTGCGCCCCGGATCATGCGCACGCGCTCAATCAACGCCTCGCTGTTGTCCTCAAGGATTACGGCGCGGTCGCTGCACGTGACGGATGGGGCGGTACCATCCTGTGTGCTGTTTCCTTCCGCGGAGCCTGCGGCGGTTCCGGAATGCGGGGCGCTGCCGTAGAAGGATTCCGGATGAAAGTTTTCTTTGTATCCGTCGCTGATCTCCGGCTGTGGAAAGCCGGAGAAAAGTACGCCCAGGACAATATAGAGAAGGAAAGCGGCGGCGGCCGACACGATTTTTGTGAGGGTTTTCATGCGCTTTTTTGGTGTGGGTGCCGGTGTGTGCGGCGCGGATTGCGGGGATGTTTCCAAGTGTTTAGTCTGTGCGGAAGCGGAAACACCCTGTGTAAGATGCGATGATGCATCCCCGCGCTCTGTCTGTGGGCAGGCTTTCCCCTGAACGGCCGTTTCATATTCCCTGTCATCCTGCCGCCTTCCGCAGCGTTGCCGCAGTGTGTCCGCTGCCCGCATGGCGAGCAGTACTAAAATTATTACAATGCCGGTCAGCATTATGATATTTGCTTTGAAAAAATCCGGGCGCAGAGCGAGCAGGAAGATCAGCACGAGAAGGAAAAATGCCCGTGTGGCCAAAAGTTTTTTCTGCGCTTTGGCGGTGAGCCAGTCCGTCAGGCAGCAGCGTATATATCCCGCATATCCACGGGTGCCGGATTTGACCCGAAAAATGAGCGGACGGCAGAGGGAGGCGGCTTCCGAGAAAAGGAACAGGAGGAAGAATTCCCGCATCAGGGGGTATTGCCGTGCAAGATTCCACGCGCTTACGGCGGCGGAAAGGAGCGCGAACAGGTTCGTGCAAATAAAAAGGCAGCCGGCTTTATTTTGTGTCGGGGTGGAATGCGCTTGTCTTGCATCCGGTCGTTCTTCTGGCATTGTGAACCTCCATATCCTTTTTGTTGTCCTGTTCCGGCGGGTGAGTTGGGGTGACGGGAAAAAAACGCGTATGCGTAAGTTTATTCGTGAATCATAGCATAAATGAGAGAAATCTGCAAGGGAAGGAGAGCGGGTTATAATATTTTAATAGAAATGTAGAAAATTGTAAGGAAATAGATAAGAGAGTACATTGTGATAAAAATCTCTTGACTTCCCGGGAGAAAGCAAGTATTATTTATATGACCGAATTCGTATTTTGAGTCATACAAGGAGGAAGCGCTATGCCGAGAAGTTTTACCGGGCGGGAAAAAGATAATATTAAAAAAAATTTGCTGGAGGCCTGCAAGCAGAGCTGGACACAGTACGGCTATAAGAAGACAGGTGTGGATGAGCTTTGCAGGCAGGCAGGTATTTCCAAGGGTGCATTTTACCTTTTCTTTGAGTCAAAGGAAGCCCTCTTTTGTGAAGTTCTATGTTCTGTGCAGGAGCAGATCTGCCGTACCGCATCGGAGGTTATGGAGGGGCGGAAAGATAAATATGGTGTTGCGGCGGCATTGAAACGGATATACCGGGAATATGACAAGAACAATTTTTTACATGATTCGGACAGTATGGATTTCACTATTTTGATGAATAAGCTGTCGGAGGAGCAGGTACAAAAGATTGAGCAATGCAATGCCATGAGCAGGCAGCTTTTTTTCAACAGGCCGTACTTGAAATATAAAATTGATGCGGATTTGGCAATGTCTGTCATTTATTCTTTGATCATGAACATGAAAAACAAGGAGGTACTTCCGTACGGCCATATGGAGACCTTTGACTTTATGGTCGACCATTTGATCGACAGTTTGTTTGAATGATTTTGGCGTAGAATATGGAAATAAAGTATTTTGGATGATTTTAGATTATTGGAGGTATTATGATGAAAACAGAGGTTTTGAGAAAAAATAACAAAAAGGTTGCGGTTGTGAGCAGTGATGATCTTTTGATCACGGATGTGCAGTCCGCACTTGACCTGGTTATGACAATAAAGTATGAGACGGGCTGTACGGATATTGCCATAAATAAGGAGGCTGTCACGGAGGAATTTTTTGTGCTGAGCACTTGCCTGGCAGGGGAGATATTGCAGAAATTCATCAATTATGGTGTGAGGTTTGCGGTTTATGGGGATTTTTCCGGATACACGAGCAAACCCTTGAAAGACTTTATGTATGAGAGCAATAACGGGAAAGATATATATTTCCAGCCGGACGTTTTCCTTGCGGTAGACAAGCTTTTTGGATGTGAATAAGGCGTGGAAGCAGTCTCTGGCATTCCCTGCTTTGCCGTGTTTATATTTTCTTTATGAAAATTTACCGTTTTCCTCCATGAAATTCATGCTTTCTTTGTTGCTTTTTGCCATGGAAAGGTATATCTTGTTTTTAGGCTGTTTTGGAGAAGAACCTGATTTTCCTGCCGTTCGGATTCGGGAGTTTCTGCGAATATATCCGGGACAGCGGTAAATCGGGCGGGAATTTCCCGGCGGCATAGCCGGAAAGCGGCGAAACAAGAGGCAAGCTTCGCGGCGGGAAGGAGGGGCGGAATGAAAAGTTTTTTCAGGAAATATCAGCATGCATGGACGCTTTTATATGCGCTGGTCTATCTGACTTGGTGGGGGATACTCGGAAGGGCAGTGATGGTTGACCGCACGATGGTGCACATGCCGTTAGATGACAAGATACCGTTTTGTGAGTGGTTCATCATACCTTATTACATATGGTTTCCGTACATATTGCTTGTGATCGCGTATTTTTTCTTTTTCACAAAGCGCAGGGAGTATTATCAGTTGGCCGGGTTTTTGTTTATCGGGATGACGGTGGCGCTCCTTATTTATACGGTATGGCCGAACGGCATTGCTTTCCGGCCGGATTTAACGTCGCTCGGAAGGAAGAATATCTTGATCGACCTGACCGGCTTTATCTATGCGAATGACGGGCCGATCAACTGCTGCCCGAGCATCCATTGTTTTAACTCCATCGGGGTCTGCATCGGCATCAACAAGTGTGCGTCCCTGAGGTCAAAGAAAGCGGTGCGTGCCGGCTCGGTCATACTATCGACGCTCATCTGCCTGTCAACGGTTTTTGTCAAGCAGCATTCGGTGAAGGACGTGATCGGGGCATTCTTGCTTGCGGGCGTAATGTATCTGGCAGTTTATGTGATCCCGGACCGCATTGCGGCGAAGAAGCGCGGAGATGCAAAGGTTGCGGCGCACGCGGCAGGGCAGGCTTTCCGGGTGTAAGATGTAAGTTCCTGTCGATGGAATCCTTGCATGGCCGGCAGAAGCAAAGGGGAAGTAATGCTGGCCTCGGGCATTCCCCGGAATGTGGATATCCGGAAGAAAAGACGTTTGATTTACCCAAAATATCAAGCGTCTTTTCTTTTTTTGTGCTATACTTCAAGTGAAAAGCTTTTCATGGATCTGTTGTAGAATTTAATGTTGGAAACAGCGGCATGTGCCGGAAGTATCCGGAGACGGCATATGGGCGTTGGAAGGAAAGAGGGAGCGTTTTGGAGAACATGAACCTGCTGGCGGATGCACTGGAATATATGGAATGCCACATCAGCGATGAGATCCGGACGGAGGATATCGCCGCGGCATGTTATTGCTCCAAATCGAAGCTGGAAAAGCTGTTCCGCTGCATCAACCGGATTTCGGTGCATGATTATCTGGTGCGCAGGCGGATGATGCGGGCGGCAAGGATGTTAAAGGAACAGCCTGACCTTCCGGTCCTTGAGGTTGCCCTTTGCTACGGTTACAGCACGAACGAGTCTTTTACGCGCGCGTTCCGGAATGTATGGAACTGTAACCCGTCCGAATTTCGCGCACAGGGGCGTTTTTCGGAAATTTACCCGCGGCTTTTAACGCCGGTTATGGAAGGAGACGATTTAATGAAGAGGACAAAACGAGTTGATATCAGTGAGCTTTACGATCTTTTTGTAAAACGGAAAAATTGTTGGTTTGTCTGCTGCGATACGAGGCTGCTTTCCTCGATCAACGAGATTTCGCACAAGGCGGGTGATCTGGCGCTTCTTGAGACGATGAGCCGGATGTGCGACGCAGCGGGTGAGGAGGATGTCGTGTTCCGGATCGGGGGCGACGAGTTTGTGCTGCTGACGGACAGCGAAGACCGGGAGTACGCGGACGGGATCGCCGCGAAGATACGGACCCACGAGGGGGAGTGCTTTGCGTTTGAGGGCAGGCAGATCGCACTGGGAATCCGCATAGGTGTGACGCGTTTTGAGGGGAAACGGATGACATATGAAGAATTGTTTGCCGGGCTCCATAAGGTGCTGTGGGAAGCAGAGTAGGAATGGTTGTATATGGAATGTTTATGTCCTGGCCAGTGTATGGTGATGGCTGACGGGCATATTTCACCACGGGATACCCGCACGGAGCGGGGAATCCCGTGGTCTTTTTTGCTGTATGGGAGCATGGCTGCCCCCCTGGATTATGGGACTGGTTAAATTCCTGCATTTTTGGCGGTACAATATATATTGATATCGTTGTGGGGGGAGTGGACTTGTGTTCACCGTCCTCCCGAATATTTCCGAAAAACTTTTTTTGTACTTGACAGTATCCGGAAAGGAAAATAAAATAGCAGTATAAGATACTGAGCTGTGATTGAATGTACGGAGGCAGGGAAATTACGATGGAAGGCAACAAAGGAAATGAGGGCAGGCCGGTTACGATATACGATATCGCGAAGGAAGCAAATGTGTCGGCGGCAACCGTTTCGCGCGTGCTTACGAACAGCACAAATGTGCGCAGTGATAAAAAGGAGCGCATCCTGACGCTCATGGAAAAATATAATTTCCGGCCGAACGCGATGGCGCGTGGGCTGGTAGATACAAAGAGCAAGACGATCGGGATCATGGTGGCGGACATCCGCAACCCGTTTTATGCCGAGGCGTTTGTCGCCTGCGAGGCGGCGGCGAAGCAGTGCGGTTATACGGTGCTGTTGTGCAATTCCTACTGTGACAAGGAGCAGGAGAAGATTTTGCTCGAAAAACTGGTGGAGAAACGGGTCGACGCAGTCATCCAGATGGGCGGCAGGGCAGACGAGGCTTTGACGAATGAGGATTATGCGGATTATGTGAACCGTATGCTTCAGAACACCCCGATCTTAGTGACCGGGAAGCTGGACGGGACGGGGTGCTATCAGGTTCAGATTGATGCGGTTCAGTCGATGGAGCTGATCATGGATCATCTTAAGGAGCTTGGGCATGAGCGGATCGCGTTCCTTGGCGGGCTGTCCAGCGTAGTCTCCACTGCCCAGAAGGCTGCCGTGTATGACCGGAAGCTGGCGGAGCGCGGAATTGCGCTTGGGCGTTTTTACCGGCAGGAGGGCAATTACGATTACGGAACCGGTTACGGCGCGATGAACGCGATATTCGATGCGGGCGGGCGGCCGACGGCGGTGATTGCGATCAACGAGACAACGGCGATCGGGGCGATGGCGAGCATCCGGGAACACGGGCTTGACATTCCTTCTGATATATCCGTGGTGAGCTATGACAACACGTATCTTACGGAGCTGTTCACGCCGAGACTGACGAGCGTGGATTATGATTACAAGAAATTCGGCGAGAAACTGATCGAAACCGTATTGGCGTTGATCGAGGGCAAGGAAGTCCCGAAATCCCAGTATGTCAAGACAAACTTGGTCGTACGTGAAACGACGGCAAGGGTGAAAGCGGAGCCCTGAGGCAGATGCCGGGCAGGGATGGAAGATAGAAGAGCAGCGGGTCATTGCAAAATGTGGGATTTTGCAGTGGCCTTTTTTATGTGCTGTGAATTGTGCTAAATATACAAAAAACATTAAGAAAAATTAAGCAATACAGCGAAAAGGCAAAACGATAATAGAAAACAGTTGCGAAATAAGGACGGGGAGTGTAAGATAAAGCTGATGAAACCGATTTCAAAAATCAAAAGAAAGCATCATACATTGAATAAGGAATTAAGGACATGAAAGGGGGAAATAAATTGGGTACATTTGAGATCCGTGACAATTTTTATCTCGACGGAGAACCATTTCAGGTGATTTCCGGGGCGATCCACTATTTCCGCGTAGTGCCGGAATACTGGCGTGACCGTCTGGAGAAGTTGAAAGCGATGGGGTGCAATACTGTTGAGACATACATACCGTGGAATATGCATGAGCCGAGGAAAGGGGAATTTTGTTTCGGAGGGATGCTTGATGTCTGTGCCTTTGTGAAGACCGCGCAGGAGCTTGGGCTTTATGTGATCCTGCGGCCATCGCCTTATATCTGCGCTGAATGGGAGTTTGGCGGGCTTCCGGCGTGGCTTTTGGCGGAGGACGGCATGAAGCTGCGCACAAGCTATGCGCCGTTTCTCGCGCACGTGAAAGAATATTATGATGTGCTGCTGCCGATGCTCGTGCCGTTACAGATTACACACGGGGGGCCGGTCATCCTGATGCAGGTGGAAAATGAGTACGGCTATTACGCGACTGACCGGGAATATATGCAGTCCATGAAAAATCTTATGCGGGAGGGCGGCGTGGATGTACCGCTGGTCACTTCTGACGGCCCTTACCCGGAAAGCATGAATGCCGGACGGCTTTCCGGGGCGCTCCCGACCGGGAATTTTGGGTCCAAGACGGACGAGCGTTTTGCGCTGCTCTCGCGCTATACGGACGGCGGCCCTTTGATGTGTACAGAGTTCTGGGTCGGGTGGTTTGACCACTGGGGCAACGGCGGGCATATGCGTGGGAATCTTGAGGAGAGTGTCAGGGATCTTGACCGGATGCTCACACTTGGACATGTCAATATCTATATGTTTGAGGGCGGCACAAATTTTGGGTTCATGAACGGGTCCAATTACTATAATGAGCTGACACCGGATGTAACCTCCTACGATTATGACGCACTGCTGACGGAGGACGGGCAGATTACGGAGAAATACCGCCGCTATCAGGAAGTGATCCGGAAGTATGCCGCTGTACAGGAGACCCCGCTCACAACCCGAATCCGGAGGCAGGCTTACGGTGAACTTAAAGTGGAGGGAAAGGTCAGCCTGTTCTCCGTCCTTGAAGATATCAGCAGTCCGGTGGAGAGCCCTTTCACACAGCCGATGGAAAAACTGGGGCAGAACTACGGCTATATCCTTTACCGCTCACCGCTCGTGACAGAGGAGAGCATCGAGCGTATCCGGCTCTGGAAAGCAAATGACCGCGCAAATGTTTTTGTGGGTGGGAAGCCGGTTGCCACGCTATATGACCGGGAGCTTTTGGAGGAGAAGAAGTTCTCCCCTGCCATAACCTTTTCACAAGGGGCGGATCTGGACATTCTGGTGGAAAATATGGGGCGCGTCAATTTTGGTCCGTATATGGAGCAGCAGCAGAAAGGGATTGCACACTGTGTCCAGGTCAACGGGCACATCCACAATAACTGGAAGCAGTATACGCTCCCGCTTGACAATGTGGAAAAGATTGATTTTACCAAGGGGTATGCAGGGGGCACGCCGGCTTTTTACCGTTTTTGCTTTGTGGTGGAGGAAACGGGGGACACGTTCCTTGATTTTGCGGGCTGGGGCAAGGGCTGCGCGTTCCTGAACGGTTTCAATCTCGGACGGTTCTGGGAGATCGGACCGCAAAAGCGCCTTTATATTCCGGCACCGCTGCTGCGCAGGGGCAGGAATGAGATCATTCTGTTTGAGACCGAGGGGAAGGCGGCAGGAAGCATTATGTTAAAAGATGAGCCGGATATCGGATAGCCGCCATTTGCCGGAATAATAACAAAGCAGTTTGCCCGGATGGTGTTTTACTTTCATGGTGCTTTGCTTTAACGGATAGAAGAAAGAATACGTTTTCGGAAAATAATACGCCGTCTGTGTTTGTACATATTGCATAAACACAGACGGCAATATTTATGAAAAAATAACAATTATGCAACCGATTACAAAAATAAAGTTGACATAATGTGTGCACAATGCTTATAATAGAAATATGAAATCGGTTGCATAAAGTAAAAATGCCGAACGGATTCGAACAAACTTGAAGGAGGAGAATATATGAGAAAGAAGAGATTAGGCGCATTACTGATGAGTGCATGCATGGTAGCCAGCCTGACCGCCTGCGGCGGCGGGAATGACGACCCGGCACCAACCCCGGAACCGACCAAAGCCCCGGACGCACAGGCGACCCAGACCCCGGAGCCGACGAAGGCTGCCGAGCCGTCGGACGATACGACCCCGGAACCGACGAAAGAGCCTGCCCCGACCGAGGAGGCGAATGTACCGCAGGGTGACCCGGTTGTGATCCGTTACGGCACGCACTGGGTTCAGGAGCTTGACCCGAACCATGTGGATGAGGTGTCGGGTGAGTACACGATGAATGAGACGCAGAGACAGGCGGGACTCGCGGGACTTGCGGCGGTCAAGGAGCAGTTAAACGTCGAGTTTGAGTTCATCCAGTACAGCGCGAACACGACGGAGGAGCTGATGACGAGTGTTCTCGCGGGCAATCCGGTCTGCGACCTTGCATTGATGTGGGGCGGTTCGGAGGGTGTCATTCTGGCACAGAACGTATTACAGCAGCTTGATGACTACGCTTACATATTCGAGGATGAGGATACGTCCTGGATGTTCTATGATAAGCTGTACGGACACAACTACATGCTTACCAACGTGATCCGTTACAAGCAGCGCTGGCCGCTGATCTTTAACATCTCCATGCTTGAGAAGGTAGACGCGTTAAAAGATGAGAACGGCAACCTGGTCACCCCGATGGATCACTACCTGAACGGCACCTGGACCTGGAGCACTTTCACGGATTACCTGACCAAGGTTCAGGCATATTACGCAAACACGGCAGCGCCGGACGGTTCAAAGTATGACACGATCCAGGCGTATGAGACCGACCACCGTTTTGCAGGTCTTTCCGCGATGTATTCGGCAGGCGGCGCGATCTACGGCAATGCGGGTCTTGAGCCGGATTCCGAGGCATCCATCAAGGGGATGCAGTACATTGAAAATCTGTTTGAGAAGAAACTTTTGGTAGACCCGGGCACTTACGATGACGGCAAGGGTACACCGGAGTGGACCCGCGCAGCGGATGATTTCGGCAAGGGCGCGACGGTATTTACAGACTGTCCTGACTGGTGGATCGGCGGTGTTGCCGGTTCTGCGGCGGACCGCGGCGAGGTTGTCGGTATCGTTCCGTGGCCGAGGGAAGATTCTTTGAGTGTTGATGATCCGGAATATACACAGGCGATCACACTCGGCGATTCCGTCGGCGTGTTAAAGGGTGTCAGCCCGGAGAAGACGGAGCTTGCGTTAAAGGCATACGCACTTTACTGGACGACTTACTACAAGGCGCTCGGCGGCACGGACACTGTTATGGCATACAAGGAGCAGAATGCGCTCCATGAGCTGAACGAGATGAAGATTGATGTCCTGAATGAGAAATACGGCGACAAGATCGTGGAGTGCTTCCTGGCGATCGGCGACAAGCTTGTCAATGACTACGCGGATCTCCTTGGTATCCGTGTGACATGGGATGATATCGTTGGCAAGTCCCTGTATGGCCTGGACGGCATGAGCGCATACGATGTGGCGGTCAAGGCAAACATGAACCTCTTTACGAATGTAACAAGCAATGTGGAATCCATCCTTGCATCGAGTGAAGTACACGATAACCAGCCTCCGGCTGTGGACGGCAAGGAAGCAGTTTTCGCATTGGGAACGGATATGGCTTCCGTAAACTGGGCGGAATATTTCACCGCGAAGGACAGTGTGGACGGCGAGCTTGACATGACAAAGGCGGCTTACACCGTATCGGAGAGCCTGGACGCGGCAAAGGCGGGCTCTTACGGCGACGCGGTGAAGGCTGAGATCTCGGATGCGGCAGGCAACAAGGGCGAGAAGAAGATCAAAGTCATTATTTACAACCCGGACAATATGACTGCACCGACCGTAACGGCAAAGGCAGAGCTTCCTACCGTTAAGGTGGATACCGACACCTCCACGATCAACTGGAAAGATTACATCGAGTCGGCAGCAGATGTGGACGGTATCGACGTAAAGGATACGGTTTCGGCTGATCTCTCCGAACTTGATACGACGACACCGGGCACTTATAATGTGGCGCTCACGGTAACGGACTATGCGGGCAACACCGGCAGCGTAACGGTAGCAGTGACGGTAGTGGCAGAGTAAAATGTGAAAGGGGCATAGGACTTGCGGAATGTTCTCGAGAGTGCCCCTTTCACATGGAAGATCGGAAAATGAACCTCCAAACGGTTCATTTTCCGATCTTCCGGGCGGATGCAATGGCCGCTTTGCACTGGTATAAAATTGAATCAGAAATGATCTTGAAGAAGGCAGGGGACTACGGTCTTCCTGCCTTCGGTTTCTCTTTGTAGGAGCAATGTAGCAAGTCAGGTAGCAATATCGAAAGGAAATCACCTATGAAAGACAGGAAAGGGAAAAAGAAATGGGGAATCCGTATCATTGCGGTAGTTGTGCTTGTTGCGCTCATGGCAGTCGTCCTTATCGTTTCGGGGGGCGGGGATAGCATCCATGCGATCTCGGCAGGCTCCGAGACGATCTACGAGTCGAGCTACGCAAACTACCTGGAAAGCAACGGGTACGGGGGAACGCTGTCGGAAGCGACGGTGGACATTGATCTGAACCGGTATACGGCATCGGCGGACTGTGAGGTCACAGTCGGCATGGAGGGGATCATGACAGGGGATGCCGGGTCGGTCACATGGGAATTTGATGTGGCGGAAACCGGATTTTATAATCTGAAACTTGGCTATATCGCGCTTCCGGGGACGACCTCGGACATCCAGCGCAAGATCCTGATCGACGGGGAACTTCCATATGAGGATCTTTCGCGCATCGTGATCAAGAGATGGTGGTCCGATGAAGCCATCAAAGTAAAAAATGACAACGAGATCCGTCCGGGCGCATATGAATTGTACCGTGAGACGGACTGGTTTTTGGAGGATTACAACCGGCGCAACAATGAGCCTTTGATCTTCTTCCTCACGGAGGGGAAGCATACCATCACCTTCGAGGTGACGAAGGAGCCGCTTGAGTTTACTTCATTACAGTTTACGGCAGCGCCGCAGATTCCGGGTTACGCGGACAAAGCGGCGCAGTGGGAGGCGCAGTATCCGGTCTACGGCGGTGAAAATATCATCTGCCAGGCAGAGCGTGTAACCGGGGATACAAAGGCGATCTATAAAAGTTCCACTTCCATCAATATCCAGAAGAATTACTCCGATACGCTGCTTGAGCCGTACCACCCATACCATATCGTGTACAATACGATCGGTGCTTCGAGCTGGGCGGCACCGGGGGAATCCATCACCTGGACGGTGCAGGTGCCGGAAGCAGGTTTGTATGAACTGACAGTCAAGGGCAGGCAGAACCTAAACCGCGGTGTCACGAGTTACCGCAGGCTCTACATCAACGGAGAAGTCCCGTACAGGGAAGTGAACAGCATTGGCTTTAACTACAGCAGTGATATGAATATGTATACTGTCACCGACGAGAACGGGGAACCGTACCTGTTCTATTTCAACGCGGGCGAGAACACTGTCACGCTCGAGGGTGTGATGGGGCCGATGGGCGGTATCATCAGCCAGATCGAGGAGAGCCTTTCCGTGCTGAACGAGAGTTATCTCTCCGTGATCCAGCTGACCGGGCAGGCACCGAACAAATTCATCGACTATGAGATCAACCGCAAGCTCCCGGATTTTGCCGCGAATTTAAAGAGGGAGAGCGAGAACCTCTATGCGGCGATCGACGCGATCGTTGAGATCACGGGCGAGAAGGGCGAGAATACCTCCCTCCTTGAGAAAATGGCGATGGAGGCGGAGTGGCTGTCCGAGGATCCGGAAAGTGTCATCGAGGAGTTAAACCAGTTTAAGAATAATATTTCGGCGATCGCGACATGGCTTGTGAATGTTGCCGACATGCCGCTCGAGGTGGACAGCATCATCCTGTCAAAGCCGGGCGGGAAACTTCCGGCGGCGACACACGGATTTTTCAAGGGCGCGGCGAACAGTGTGGTAAGGTTTTTGGCGACTTTCTTTTACGACACGAACCAGATCACGGAGGAGACGGTGGCGGGTGACAATTCCATCAAAGTCTGGATGGCATCGTTCGGGCGGGAGCAGGCGCAGATCATCCAGAACCAGATTGATGAAACCTTTACCCCGAACCATAATATTTCGGTCAACCTACAGCTCATCCCGGTGGATGTCGTGTTGCGCGCGGCGCTCGCGGGCAACGGGCCGGATGTGGTGATCGGTCTTTCGCAGGCAACGCTGCAGGATTTTGCGATGCGTAACGCGGTCATGGAGCTCTCTTCCCTGCCGGGCTACGAGGAAGTCGCGGGCCGTTTTTACAAGAGCACGCTTGATTCCGCAAGTTTCCAGGGCGGTGTCTACGGTATTCCGGAGCAGGCAAACTTCATGATGGTATTTGCGCGCACGGACATTCTCGAAAGCCTTGGGCTTGAAATCCCGCAGACCTGGACCCAGTTTTTGGAGATGCTGCCGGTTCTGCAGAAAAACAATTATAATGCCTACATCCCGAATGTACAGCAGAACGCAGCCTATATCAACCTGTTCTTATCAATGGTATTCCAGAACGGCGGCGATGCGTACGGCGGGACGGGCAAGGATTACGGAATCATCAGCGCCTTGGATTCGGATGAGGCGATGGCAGCATTCAAAAATTTCACCGATTTTTATACCGGTTACGGCATGGAGGTGCAGGTGGATTTCACGAACCGCTTCCGCACCGGGGAAGTGCCGGTCGGTGTGATCACCTACAACACGTTCAACCAGCTCGAAATCTTCGCGCCGGAAATCAAGGGGCGCTGGACATTTGCGCCGATGTTAGGCGTGGAGAAGGAAGACGGCACGATCAACCATGATTTTGTCGTGGATACCGTTTCCACCGTGATCATGGCGCAGAGTAAGAAGCAGGAAGCCGCCTGGGAGTTTGTCAAGTGGTGGACGGGAACCGAGGCACAGCTTTCTTTCGCGAATTCCCTTGAAGCCCTGATGGGGACGGCGGCGAGATATTCGGCGGCCGACCCGGAAGTGCTGCGCCAGCTTCCTTGGAGCAATGCGGAGCTCTCTGCGCTGCTCTCCCAGTTCGACGCGACCATCGGCATTGAGGCGGTGCCGGGCAGCTATATGACAACACGTATGGTGCAGTATGCATTCAACGATGTGGTGGCAAAGAACGCCAACCCGCGCGAGACCCTGTATCTGAACATCAAGTCCATCAACGAGGAATTGACGAGGAAGCGCGAGGAACTGCATCTGAGCTATAACAAAGAATAGGAAGGAGGGACCGATTGTGGGAAAGCAGAAAACGGTGCAGGGGAATGTCTCCCCGGCAATGGATATCGCCGTGCAGCAAAAACTCGCGCAGCAAAAGAAATTTTCTTCCGTCTGGAAGAAGCACAAGTATAAATACCTGATGATCGCGCCTTTTGCCTTCATCTTTCTCGTTTTCACATTTTTGCCGGTTGTAATTTCCATCATACTTTCGTTTACCTCCTTTGATATGGTGGAGGCACCGGAACTTACCGGTTTTGCGAACTATGTGAAACTGATCGTGTATGACCCGATCTTTTTGACGGCGGTCAAGAACACGCTCGTGTTCGCGATCATCACCGGGCCGATCAGCTACATCATGTGTTTCCTTTTCGCGTGGGTTGTCAACGACCTTCCGCGCATCCCGCGCGCGATCATGACGCTCGTGTTTTATGCGCCGTCCATCTCCGGTAACGCGTATCTCGTTTGGAAACTTTTGTTTTCCTCGGATACGTACGGCTGGGCGAACGCGTGGATGGTCAAACTGGGTCTTACCAACGAGGCTATCTTGTGGCTGCAGACCGAGGGGTACATCATGCCGATCCTTATCGTCGTGCAGTTATGGTTAAGCCTTGGCATCAGCTTCTTAACCTTTATCGCAGGCCTGCAGAACATGGACAAATCGCTCTATGAGGCGGCGGCGGTCGAGGGCATCAAGAACCGCTGGCAGGAACTTTGGTACATCACCCTGCCGTCCATGAAGCCGCAGTTAATGTTCGGTGCGGTCATGCAGATCACAAGCTCGCTGTCCGTATCGCAGCTCTCCATCGACCTTGTCGGATTCCCGTCCGTCAACTATGCCGGGCACACGATTCTGACACACCTGCACGACTTCGGTAATATCCGCTACGAACTGGGATACGCGTGTACGATCGCCGTGATTCTTTTCTTCATCATGATGATCTGCAACGTGCTTGTACAGAAGCTGCTGCGAAAACTTGGATAGGAGGCCGCTATGAAATTATTCCGATTGATTAAAAAGAAAATGGTGAGCCGGAAATTCAAGCGGAGAAACCGGAGCCTTGGCGGCGATATCGCCCTCACCGTGATCCTTGGACTTTTTGGTATATTCAGCCTTTTCCCGCTGTTGTATACGGTGACGAGCGCGTTCAAGCCGTTCAGTGAAATCTTCATCTTCCCGCCGCGGCTGACGGTTGATAACCCGACCACGGACAATTTCGTTGACCTTGCCACGATCATCGAGAGCTTCGCGATCCCGTTTTCGCGGTACGCGTTCAACACCTTGTTCATCACCGGGATTGGCACGTTCGGCACGGTGCTCTTAGGTTCGATGGCGGCATTCCCGATCGCGAAATACAAATTTCCGGGCTCGGCATTTATGAGCAACCTGATTGTTTACGCGCTTATGTTTTCCGCGTCGGTCACGGCGATCCCGAACTACCTGATCATGGATTCGCTGCATTTGATCGACAGTTACTGGGCGGTCATTCTCCCGGCGGTCGGCGGAACGCTCGGCCTCTACCTGATGAAAAACTTCATGGTGCAGGTGCCGGATGAGATGATCGAGGCGGCGAAGATCGACGGCGCGACGGAATTCCAGACTTACTGGAAGGTTGTGATGCCGCTTTGTAAGCCGGCATGGATCACGTTGATTATTTTCTCGTTCCAACAGATGTGGGGGACAACGGGCGGTATCTTCATCTACTCGGAGGAATTAAAGCCGTTAAGCTACGTGCTTTCACAGCTCGTTTCCGGCGGTATCGCCAGGACAGGTGTCGCGTCCGCGGTATCCCTGGTCATGCTCGTCGTCCCGGTCGGCGTGTTCGTGGTATCCCAGAGCAATGTCATTGAGACGATGTCCACATCGGGAATAAAAGGGTAGGTGATACGGTATGAATAAAAAAATAAAACGAATCATCAGCATTACGTTTGTGTTCATTCTGCTCATGCTGCCGGTAAAAGTGTCCGCGTCGGACGGAAGCAGCTATGTTTACGACGGCTATATTTATGATCTCTGGGGGAATGTCAAGGAGAGCCCGGCAACCTTCCAGTTAGAGCGCACGATCAACGTGGATAACATGGGGGGTTCGAAGCTCGGGAGCGTGGACGATGTCTGCACGAGCAAGGACGGGCGGATATTCCTTGTGGATTCCACCGAGAGCCGGATCTTTGTGCTGGATGAAAACGGGGGATTGCTCGCGAACCTGAAACTGATGCGGAACGCGGACAATAAGATTGCGCTCGATGAGGCGGGCAACCAGATCATGCTGACTGCCCCGGAGGGTGTCTTCGTTCACGAGAAGAACAGGGAGCTTTACGTTGCGGATACCGGGGCAGGCCGTATCCTCGTGCTCGACCTTGACAATTATTCCTTAAAGCGCATCATCGGCCGGCCGGAAAACCTGACCGGGGCGACCCAGTTCAAGCCGTCAAAGATCACGGTGGATCTGGCAGACCGGATCTATGTGGTCGTGCAGTCCAGCTATGAGGGCATTATCGAGCTGACGGCGGACGGCAGCTTTTCCGGGTATTACGGTGTGAATACGCCGCGGGTCAGCCTGATCGACTATTTCTGGAAGTCGCTTGCGAGCGATGAGCAGAAGGCACAGATGTCAAAGACCTATGCCCCGGCTTTCAACAATATCGCGCTGGACGGTGAGGGCTTCGTGATGGCGGTGACCTACGACACCTCGGCGGCGGATATGGTATTCCGCTTAAATTCCAAAGGGGAGAACGTGCTGCGCGAGGAGGGGAACACCCTTGTGGTCGGCGAGATCTGGAGCCTCCACGGTGATGACCAGGGAAGCCGCTTTGTCGATATCGCGGTGACAGACTATGGCACTTATGCGCTGATCGACCGCGCCCACGGCAGGATCTTCCTCTATAATTTTGACGGCGAACTGCTTAATGTTTTCGGCACGGTCGGGAATTTAAAGGGTCAGTTCAAAGACCCGTCCGGCATCGCGTGGCTCGGTGACAAGCTGGTCGTTTCCGACAAGACGCTAAAATGTGCCTACATCATGACCCCGACCGAGTTCGGCAGGGCAGTGCTCGACGGGAACCGCTTCTATTACAACGGTAAGTGGGACGAAGCGCTCGTGCATTTTGAAAAGGCGGTTAAACTCAATGTCAATTACGATGCGGCGTACAGCGGCATCGGCAAAAATTATCTCATGAAAAACGAGTACAAAAAGGCAATGGAGTATTTCAAGCTCGGCCAGAACCGCATGTTTTACTCCAAGGCCTACAATGGTTACCGCAGCGAGATGCTGGAAAAATATTTCCCGCTGGTCATGGTCATTTTCATCGCGCTGATCGGCTGGATGGTCTTTTCGGAGATCCGCTACCATAGAAAAGGAGGGAAGAAGAAGTGAAGGAAGAGATTCGCGAAAAATTCGGTTACCTGAAACGCTCAATTTTCCATCCCTTCGATGGCTTTTACGAGATCCGCTTCCGGAAAAAAGGAAGCACGATGCTCGCCGTCCTCCTGCTGATGGTCTTCGGCATCCTGCGCTGTGTGGAGCATCAGTACACCGGATTTGTCATCAATACCAACGAGCTTGAAGCGATGAACAGTGTTTCCATCTTTGCGACGACTGTTCTGGTGCTAATCCTATTTGCCGTCAGCAACTGGACGGTAACCACGCTCCTGAACGGAAGCGGGAATCTTCCGGCGATTGTCACGGTGCTCGGCTACTCGCTGGTTCCGTATATGTTCGGCATCATCATCAAGGTATTTGTCAGTAATTTCATTATCCTTGAGGAAGCGATGATCTTAAATGTTGTTGTATATATGGGGCTGATCTGGTCGGTCTTCATGCTGGTGGCAGGACTTTTGACCATCCATGAGTACACGTTCGGCAAAAACGCGGCGGCAATCTTTTTGACTTTCGTCGCGGCAATCATCATTGTATTTATCGGAATGCTTTTCTTTACGCTGATCGAGCAGATGGTTGGCTTCATCGTCTCCGTCGCGCAGGAAATGATCCGAAGAATGTAGAAGGGGGTGCGCCAGTCATGAATTTTTTGAAAAAATTAAAGGAAAATGCGGCAGTGAAGGCAATCCGGCGCTTCTACGCAAAACATGTCATCCGCAAGCTCTTTCTGACCATCCTCTGCGCGGTGGTTCTGGCCGGCATGATCTATATGGTTCCGGTGCTCTTTGTAAAAAGCGGCAGTATCCCGGACGTAAAGAGCGCGCCGCTCTCGGAATCACTCGGTGAGGTCGCGCCTGACGAAGGTAAGATCCTTGTTGCGGAAAACGGCGGGAGGGAGCTGTATCTTTCCACGGACACCCTGATCTTTGAGATGGTGGATAAGGCAACCGGGGAAAAACTTGTCTCGGGGGCTGCGGGATCGGAGGAGGGCAGCGATAAGGCACTGCTTTCCGTACAGTACCTTGGCGAGGACAACAACTTAAGCGAGTGGAATTCCTACGACAACAGCGTGGCGAACGGTTCTTACGATATGCAGCGCATCGCGGACGGCATCCGCATCCATATGAATTTTAACGAAGGGGAATCCAAACGTTTCTATGAATATTGTCCGAAAAAAATGTCCATCGAACAATTCGAAGAATTTTTTGTCGGCGGACTGAAAAAGGCGAAGGATGCAGGGGAGATCACGGCGGCGCAGGAGCAGAGATACCAGATGGCGCTCGGCCTTGTCTACAAAAAGAGCATCATGGAGGAATGCTATGCCGTCACTTACACGGGTACGCCTCCGGTCAGTGCGGTAAAACAGATGCTTGAGATCAATAAGGTTGTCGGGTACACGCAGGAAATGCTGTTCGCTGACGCGGAGCAGTTCGGGTTCACGGTTACATTCGCGGAGCCGGCGGATTTTGATATCACAATCGAGGCCGTGCTGGAAGACGGCGAGCTCGTCGTGCGCATGCCGGCGGGGGCGATGGTGTCGAACAATGATTACTACAGCATCCAGAATGTGAAGTTCCTGCCAAACTTCGGCGCGGCAGGGGCAGCGGACTATGAGGACGGTTATATCCTCGTGCCGGACGGTGCGGGTGCGCTCTTTGCCTTTAACAGCAACATCCCTACCATCAAGGATTATGAGCGCCCGGTTTATGATAATGATTTTTACAAAGATTACGCTTTTATGCCGGAGTACGGCCAGGAACTGATGATGCCGGTCTATGGCATGGGTTACGGGCCGTCTGAAAATACCGAGAAGGGATTTTTTGCCGTCATCGAGTCGGGCGCGTACAATGCTTACATCAATGTGAAGCTCGCCGGGACGGCGGACGGCAGTTCGAAGTACAACAAAGCGTATCCCTCTTTTGATATCAACCAGTTCCAGAGGGTGAAGATCAACGGCGTGTACAGCAATAATTCGGCAAATTATCTGGTGCAGACGGGGATGCAGGATTTTGACTGCACAGTGCGCTACCATATGTATGGCGGGCAGGTGACATACTTTGACATGGCGAAGGATTATCAGGCTTACCTGACGCGGCGCTACGGTATGCAGACCACCTATGGCGACGGGGCGGGAAGCCTATACCTTGAGTTTGTCGGGGCGCTTTCCCTTGAGAAGCGCATTGTCGGTATCCCGTACAATTCGGTGTATTCCATGACGGATTATGAAGATCTCAAAGAAATTTTTGAGGATCTTGCGGGTGTGCGCTACCAGGCCCAGTACGACGGGGCATTTAACGGGGGCATGGATGGCGGGATGAATTCCGAAGCGAAGCTGGTAGGGAAAAACGGCAGCAAAAAGGAACTGGAATCCTTGCTTGACTATGCGGTGGAAAAAGGTTTTGATTTTTATCTGTCCGTAGCGCCGGCAAAAGTTTCGGAGAGCGGGAACGGCTTTATGGCCGGGATCCATGCGACGAGGGATTTTGCGAACGATGAAGTGGAGCTTTACCGCTATATGCCTGCAATCGGAATTTTGAGCGGAAAGCTTTACAGCGGGGTCTCCCACAACGGGCATTACCTGCTTGCACCGAAGTATTTAAGTTATGCGGTTGACGGCTTCCTTGCGGATTCCAGTGACTACGGGAAGCTTGCCATAGAAGGTCTCGCCGGCATGTATTACGCGGATTACCATTTTGGCGGTATGGTGAGCGGTGAGGAAGGGGCGGCAGTCATCGGGGAAAATTTAAAGAAGCTGTCGGAGAGGAAACTTGCCCTTGACAATCCGTTTATGGACAACATCGTTTACGGCAGCATCGCGGTGGATGTCTCGAAGGAGAGCAGTGATTACGCGACTTTCGCGCATACCATCCCGTTCCGCCAGCTTGTCATGAACGGCCTGTGTGATTACACGACACAAGATGTCAACATTTCCTCGAAGAACCCGGCATATTTTGTCCTGCAGGCGGCGGAGCTTGGCTCCTACCCGAAATATATCCTGACCGCGGAACCGGTGACGAAATTGAAATATACGGATTACCACTACCTGCTTTCTGCCCAGTATGACCTGCTAAAAGATGAGATAAAAGAAATGTACGCGGAAATTGCGGATATCCGGGAAAAGATCGGTACGAATGAGATCGTGGGGCATACCTGCCTGGCACAAAAGGTTTACAGGACGACCTACGCAAACGGCGTGGAGGTGACCGTCAACTACAACCTTCATGGCGTAGAGCTTGAGGACGGCACGGTACTTGATGCCGAGTCATATCGGATCGGGGGAGGGAAATCGGAATGAAAAAAAGAAAAAAACTGCCTTATCAGGTGAAACGAAAAATTAACGGTCTGATTTTTGTAGCTCCGTTCCTGATCGGTTTTATCGCATTCTTCCTGATCCCGATCATCAACACGGTTTACTACTCGTTCAACAAGGTAGGGGTCGGGGATACGGGCGGGATGACTTTTTCATGGAACGGTATCCAGAATTATGTCGACCTGTTCAAGACGGAGGTGACAACGACCTCCACAACGATGGCAAGGTTATTTACGGAACAGAACCGGGATATGCTGATTTCGGTGCCGCTCATCGTAATATTCAGCCTTTTCATGGCGCTGCTCGCAAACCAGAAATTTAAAGGCCGCGCGCTTGTGCGCCTGGTCTTCTTCCTGCCGATCATCTTAGGCATTGAGGTTGTTACCTCGATGCTGACGATGACGACCGGGACGGAGAGCCTTGACACCGGAAGCCAGCTGGTGTCCGGAAGCTACATTACCATTTTTCTCGTGCGCGTGCTGGATGTGCCGATGCGGGTACTCTACCCGATCATTACCTACATCGAGAATATCTTCACACTCATTTCGCAGGCCGGTGTGCAGACACTCGTCTACTTAACGGCACTGCAGTCCATCAGCCCGAGTATGTACGAGGTGGCGAAGATGGAGGGTGCGACCGCTTATGAGACGTTCTGGAAGGTTACGATCCCTTCTATCATGCACATAACGCTCTTTGTGATCGTGTACACGATCGTGCAGCTGTTTATCGCGTCGCCGGTGGCTGAGGAGGTATATGCTTTTGCGTTTAAGCAGAATAAGATCGGTATCAGTTCGGCGCTCTCGGTTGTTTACATTTTTAACGTGCTGCTTGTGCTCGGGCTCGTGATGCTGTTGTTGCGAAAGGTGGTGAAGAAGAATGAAAAATGATGATAGGGACGCGTCCCTGGCGCTGTATCTGTTCAAGAAAAGGTCAAAGAAAACGGTATTGAAGATCATTACAACCGTGCTGATCCTGGGACTTTGCTTTACCATTATCCTGCCGATTTTAAACCTGGTGCCGGTCGTGTTCTCCTCGATCGAGGAGCTTGGCAACCCAAATGTTATCTGGCTGCCGCTGGAAAAATCGCTTGTCAGTTTTAAGGCGGCGATCCGCTTCATCCTGCCGAACGGGTTTGCCACAATGGCAAAATCTGTGCTTTACGCTTCGGGCATCATGCTGGTTCAGATTTTCTTTTCCGCGATGGTGGGCTATGCGCTCGCGAGGGTGAATTTCTGGGGAAGGAATGTCGTGTTCTTCATGGTCATCCTGGTATTCCTTTTGCCGAGGCAGTCGCTGCTTTTGTCACAGTATATTTACTTTAACCATTTTGATGTGCTTGGCATCATGGATCTGTTTACAAAAGCGGGGGAGGTGAACCTGATCAATAATCCGGTTGTGCTCGTGATCCTGGCAGTCTTTGGGTTCGGGGTGAACCAGGCATTGTTTATCTTCCTGTTCAGCCAGTTCTTTAAGAATATCCCGAAGGAACTGGAGGAGGCTGCGCTGATCGACGGCTGCGGGTTTTATAAAACGTATTTCCGTATTATGATCCCGAATGCGGTGCCGATCATTTCGACGGTGGCAATCCTGTCGTTTGTGTGGAATTACGGGGATACTTACTACACGAATTATTTCAGTCCGAACGGCGGGTTTTTAAGTACCCTGCTCTCGACGACATTCAGTTCCGCGAACAAGGATTATGTCATGAACGCGGTGCGGACGTGGTACGATGTCCCGCTCGTGCCGGATATGGCATTTGACGCGGTGAAGCAGGCCGGTGTGCTGGTCTATTTGATCCCGCTGCTTATCGTTTACCTGGTCGGGCAGAGGAAGCTCGTGGAGAATTTGGAGAATTCCGGTCTGGTCGGATAAAGGAAAAAGGCAGAAGGATATGCCGGAGGTGTAAGGGATTTCCGGATGTGCGCGGGATACACGGGGAATGGCCATGTATCCCGCGCGCGGAAAGGATAACCGCGGTTTGCCGCATTTTTTGGCTGGTTTTGCAAAAACAGATCAAAAGGCGGGGAGCCGCCCGGTATTGGATGCTTTCGGGAGCTTAGCAGGATAAGCGGAGGGCTGTCCTGCAGCATGTGGGTCTTTGGAGTGTTTTTTTGCGCGGGATTTCCGCGGGCGCTCCGGAATGGATGGTTGATATGAAAAAAAGGAATTTGGCAGGTCGGTGGCCTGCGGCAGTGTCGGGAGTCCTGCTTCCGGTGCTCCTTGGCACCGGGATGGCTGGATGCGGCGGGGAGGGCGGTACTGGACCGGCACCCACATCCGGGCCGTCGGTTCCCGCAGTTGGGACTGTCTTACCGGAAGCTACCCCAAAGGTAACGCCGGAATCGACGGCAGCACCGACCCCGACAGGAGAAGAGGACATGGCAGACAATTATGATAAGATGCAACTGGATACGGCGACGACCTATCAGACGATGGAAACTTTCGGCACGAGCGGCGCGTGGTGGTCGCAGTATGTGGGAGGGTTTACGAAGACCCCTTACGACAACGGTGTGGCGACGCGGGACGCGATCGCGGAGCTTTTGTTTGACAAGGAGAAGGGGATCGGGCTGACGAGTTACCGCTACAATCTCGGCGCAGGTTCCGTTGAGAGCCGGACGGGGACATTCTGGGATCCGCACCGCAAGGCTTACTGCTTTGAGACGGAGCCGGGCATGTATGATTTCACGAAAGACGCAAATGCTGTCTGGTTTTTAAACAAGGCGGTGGAACTCGGCGTGGAGGAGGTTGTATTTTTCTGCAACAGCCCGCTGGTGCGCCTGACGGACAATGGTCTCCCGCATATGAGCGAGGGCGGGAGCAAGACGAACATCCAGCCGGAACATTATGATGATTTCGCAAATTATTGCTACGATGTGACGGAGCATTTTATCGAGGAGGGAATCCCGGTCAAGTTCCTCTCACCGATCAATGAACCGCAATGGGACTGGTACAACGGGCAGGAGGGCTGCCACTACACGCCGGAGCAGGTCAGGGCGTTATATCTGGTATTCCTTGACGAGTTGGAAAAACGTCCGGAGCTGGCAGAAAAACTGCATTTGTCAGGACCGGAGAGCGGAGAGTGGGGCGGACAGGCGAAGGACTACACGCAGGCGGTTCTCGGCGAAGAGCGGCTTGCCGCGCATTTTGACGGGATCGACAACCACTCCTACTGGTCGGATAAGATTGCCAAGGAAAGCTTCCGCAACTGGATGAAGATTCATTATCCGGACGTGAAGCTGCGCACAAGCGAGTGGTGCGAGATGGTGAACGGTTCGGATGTCACGATGGATTCGGCGTATCATCTGGCGCAGCAGATCGCGGAGGATCTGACGATCCTGAATGTCGTTTCCTGGCAGAACTGGGTCGGTGTGGCACCGGGCGGTTACCGCGACGGGCTGATCTACATTGACGAGGCAACGCAGAAATTCCGCGCGCTAAAGCGCCTCTGGAGCTTTGGCAATTATTCGCGCTATGTCCGTCCGGGCTATGTGCGCGTGGAGCTGACCCCGACAAGGCGGGCGCAGGAGAATATGATGCCGACCGCGTTCATTGGCAAGAATGAGGAGACCGGGGCGGAGGAACTTGTCATGGTGTTTATCAATGAGGATGTGCTGGATGTGACTTTTGTGCTGGAGGGCGCGGAAGGGTATGGGCATATTGCGGTTCATGAGACTTCGGACACACATGACCTGGAATGTGTAAAGGAAGGGCAGTGGGATGCCACACAGCCGATTACGGTCGCGAAGATGTCGGTGACAACGGTAGTGTTAAGTAAGTAAGCAGGGAATAAAACAGGCTGGATGGTCTTGCTGTGAGGCGGGCTGTCCGGCTCTTTTTTTATGAACCCTAATTTTCCGGTATCGTATGCTTTATATATTGCGGCGGCACACAAATTGCTTTCTGTTGTTTTTGCCTGCCGTGTCCGGAAATCATATTATTCATTTTGGAAAAACTTTGACTTAGGGGGTAATTCCTGCGGGATGCTTTGCAGTCTTTGTTGTAAAACATTATTTTTGTGCTTGCCTGAAACTAGTTATCAAGGACTTTTTAATCATATTTACACTTTGCCCAAATCTGTAGCAGAAAGAAAAGCATGCATAAGAAATTTTGCTTTTGTTATCGTCTATACTGTGATATAATACAAAGTAAATTGAATCGCAAACTTTGTGCTGACTGTTGAGAATTATATGGAGGATAGAGTATGATTGAACGGATTGCGTTTGACTACTTTCGTGGCTTTGAAAAGCTCGAACTCTTAGATATTAAACCAATTACACTGATTTCTGGAAAAAATAATGCGGGAAAGAGTTCGATATTAGAGGGAATATTCCTGTTTTTAGATCATCTTGCACCTGAATCTTTCACGAAGATCAACAGATTTCGTGGTCTTATTTCTCCTGCCGATTCTGCAAATTTATGGGAATCTGCATTTTATCAAATGGATGTGCGGAACCCTCTGCAAATTTCTGTCACATTTTCCGGCATACCAGCCTCATTAAAGTACGAGAGAGACGATAATTTTGTCCCTCCAGTGGATATGAATATGTCAAAGGAAATCATGGGGCAAATTATATCTTCAGCCGCATCTTCATATACACTTAAGTTCACATATCAGAAAGAGGATTATGTAGAGTATGGACATTTTATTGTTGGTCCAATGGGGGTCGTTAGAAGTTTGACTTCACCTACCACTACTCCTGGCCCCGCTTTCTCTCTGCCAATTACACAGTTTATCAATGCTGCAATTATAAACAACAATAGCGATAGTTTTATTGCGGAATGGATTGGAAAACTAGAATTAGATGGTAAAAAACAGCATATTGTTGAAATATTGAAACTTATCGAACCCGCAATAAGTGATCTTTCAACTATTGTAGTAAATGGTGTTGCTCAACTCTTTGCTAAAATCGGCAATCAACTGCTACCACTCCGGCTTGCTGGAGATGGACTAAACAAACTTTTGTTTATTGTTCTTTCTATT
This sequence comes from uncultured Lachnospiraceae bacterium, assembly GCA_947053345.1. GTDB lineage: Bacteria > Bacillota > Clostridia > Lachnospirales > Lachnospiraceae > RGIG4057. The sequence goes on along the minus strand of CAMRSM010000009.1, from coordinate 3,853 downwards.
GCTGTAAATCCAAATTCAATTCTCCTTGTTGATGAAATTGAAACAGGATTTCATTATTCCATGTTTCCAAAGTTATGGGAAATAGTTGCCCAAGCAGCCTGCGAAAACGATTGTCAAATTATTGCTACTACACATAGCTATGAGTGTATTGTTGGAGCTGTCGATGGAATAAAACAAGCAGGGAAAAACTCTGCATTTTGTTTTTATCGTCTTGGTAAAAACAATACTGGCAGCCATGTATATCGCTATTCCGATGATTTACTTCAAACAGCCATTGCGACAGATATGGAGGTTCGGTAATGCCTAGAAAGACAAACAATGAGATACAAAAAGAACATTTAATTCTCTGTGAGGGGCGAGATGAACAGGAATTTTTAATCAATTTTTTAGAAAGTGATACCCTTTCCTTTTTGCCTGGCTTTTCTAATGACATTCAAGTTATGGATTTCGGTGGTAATTCTGAATTGCTTAAATACTTAACTATTTTGAAAAAAATGGATGGGTTTGAAAAAATAAAGTCTTTACTTGTGATTCGTGATGCAGAGACAAATGCAGAGACAGCCTGTAAAGAAATCCAAGCTGCTTTACAAAGAAATGATTTTCCAGTTCCAGAAACTCCCTGTTGCTGGAAAGGAGAGACTCTGCGAGTGGGTTTTGTACTATTCCCCCAATGCGATAGCACTCTCCGAAATGGAACACTTGAAGATCTATGCCTTTCTATTCTGTCTGATACTTCGGCTGATAATACATTAAAACACATTGATAAATTTCTTGCTAACTTAGAAGAATATCGTGGAAAGCCTTTCAGCAGAATATTCAAAGCTAAACTTCATACCTATTTTTCTGTTCATAACGATTATGTGTCTCTTAAAATTGGTGAAGCTGCCAAAGCAGGTGCGTTTGATTGGAATAATGTAGCTCTCAATCCACTCAAAAATTTTATTCAAGAGATTTTATAAATCACGAAAGTCCGGGAGGCTACACGCTTCCCGGATCTTTTTTCGTCCTTCTGTACTGATGCCCAGAATAGCATAGGCCTCCAGTTTCTGAATCACACCGTTATTGCGGGCAGAATAGTAGATGGCATCAATGTATAGGATGGGGTATACTTCATCCAGAGGACGGTTCTGCCGGAGGATCTTGTCCGTGACATCGGAAATAAACCCTTTCGATGTCTCAAACCCGTAGATATCTTCAACGGTTTCAGAAATCTGTCGGATTGTCATGCCTTTTGCGTACATGGAAATGATCTTCTGGTCAATGCCGGAAATGTCCTTCTGGCGCTTTTTGACTATCTGTGGCTCAAAGGTGGATTTGCGGTTCTGCGGCACCACGATCTCCATGGAGCCATAACGGCTATTGACCCGTTTGTGCTCATACCAGTTACGGTAATCCCCATTGTCAGAGTGTTGTGATTTTTCATATCCAGGATGCTCATCTATCTCAGCCTCCATCATTTTCTTGATAGTCCCGCCAAGAAGGTCGTTGAGAGTATCTTGGATGTCTTCAGCGAATTGGATGTCGTATTCTTCCAAAAGCTGGTGGATGATTTTTCGTTTCCCTTCCATCATCTGTACTTTGTGTACCGTTTTCTTTTCTTTCGCCATAATAAAAGGTCTCCTTATGATAATTTATTTTATCATAGAAGACCTTTCAAAACACTATTGTTCTTAAAAAGTTTCGTACTTTCAAAAACTTTGACTTAGGGGGTAATTCCTGCGGGATGCTTTGCAGTCTTTGCTGTCGATGAGCAAACAAAGTGCGAGGGCTGCGGAATCAAATTCCGCAGCCCTCGCGCTTTGTTTTAAAACATTATTTTTGTGCTTGCCTGAAACTCTTTTTAGATTTTACTTTGCAGCCGTTACCGTGATTTCAAAATCGACAGTTTTACTGGTATCTGCTTTTGATGTCGCAGTGACTACAATGACTGTTCCTACGTCTGCGGAATCCGCCGCTATTGTCAATACATCGCCAGTAGCAATTGAGACGTTTTCTTTAATGTCTGTGATGCCATCATTTTTTAATGCGCTCTTTACGGTCCAAGTTACAAGTTTTTCATCATCGGTAAGTGTTACGCCATCGTTTGGTGTAACGGTTGCTGTTAATGGCAGGGTAGTAGCGCTGCCAGCTGCTGCTAATGTAACGGTAGCCGGGGACGTAACATTTACTTCCTTGATTTTGGATGGCGTAGATTTTGCAGGAACCGTTACCGGAATCTCTGCCGACGGGAAGTAAGAATCACTGCCATCTTTTGCTTTGCCCTTTTTGCCGGCTCTGCGGACGTACACGGTCTGTTCTTTGTCCGTCAATTCAACTGTAAAAGGCTTGGAGCTGGTAATTTTCTTCCATTTCCGGTCTGCATCTTTGGCCGGAGCTACAGTTGAGAACTCAAAGGCTGCGTCGCCGCTTACGGAAAACTCATAAACTTCTTTGGCTCTGGTTCCGCTTCCGACCGTAGATTTCTTGTACGCTACTTTATCATCGGCAGAGCCGTCAACGGTAATCGTGCCATCCGCGTCGGTCATCTTTACCTCTGCCGGAATGACCACACAAGCCACATTGGAGTCAGGCTTGCCCTTTGAGGAATCTCCTGCTGTGCGGGCGAAAACAACAAGCTCTGCATCGGCAGACGCATTCCCTAAGGTAGAACGCAGGTTCTCCAATGTCATAGGATCCTTCGTGCCGGTCTTGTAATCCTGGCCATTTCCGGCATATTTCATCTTATCGCTGAACTTGACCGTTCCCTTTACGTAATCAACTGATATCTTCGGTGCTTTTGCCGCCGCCGCAATCTTTACCTTTGCCTCAGGACCGGCAGGGGTTGTTTCAGGAATCGCTTTCTTGCGGATAATGATCGTACTTCCGGCAGAAATGTGGTCTGTCGTTGCAAGTTCTTCCAGTGGTGTCCATTTTGCACCATACTGACCCCTGTATTCGTACAGGGTTTCCTTGAAAGTCTCAGCGGTCAGTGCGGTTCCGCCTTCTTTTGCCTTGCTGATATCGAATGTCTTTGTTGCGCTGTTATACTTTAAGCCGGAAAGCTTGCCAGGCTGTGCTGCGACAACTTTTTTTACTTTTTCCGTATTCTTATCCGTGAAGACTTTGATACCCTGTACAGTAGTAGCTTTGAGGAAAGATAAATCCACTGTTACAGTACCGTTCGTCATTTCATAGCTGTAAGTATTACTTAATTTGTCTTTGCTGGATGTTGTCTCATCAAAATTTGTAGCACCCTTTGTACCAAATTTCCATACTTCTAAGAATGCGTACTTTGCGTCCGCGTCGCCAGTGATCGTAGCGGTGAAGGTATCATAGGCGATATCGACTTTTGTTTCTGCTGTTTCTCCAGGATCTTCCGCTGGTTTGATCGTGATCGTCAAATAGGCGGTGCTAGAACCACTAGTTGCTGTCACGGTAATTGTACCTGCGGCCGCGGAGGCACTTATTGTCAATGTACTGTCAGAGATGCTGACACCTTCATAAGAATCTATGGAAAATGTCGCCTTTGAATCTACAGTATCAATTGTTCCATCCGAACCTTCAGTACCTGCTGAAAGCGTGATCGTTGTTTCCCGCCCCGCAGTGGCCTCTGTTGTGTCAGCGGCCACTATAAAACTACCTTGCTGTGCGAACACTGCCGTTACCGGGCATGCTGCACTCGTGAGCCCGAATGTCATGACACCTGTTATGGCGGCTGCCATAACTGCCGCGAACCTGTTCTTAAACTTTCTCATAGCTGGAATCCTCCTTCCATCAATTAACCTAACAGGGAAAGTACACCCTGGTTGGACTGGTTCGCCTGTGCAAGCATCGACTGGCCAGCCTGTGCAAGGATGTTGCTCTTGCTGTACTT
>CAMRSM010000008.1 GCA_947053345.1 uncultured Lachnospiraceae bacterium | reverse complement strand
CGGGCATTGTCCGGGCACATGCTGTGTTTGTTCCGCATATGCCCTCCCAATCCCCCTATCCGTGGAAGGCATTTCTGTCCGCATGGCTCCCAGAAATCCCTTCCGGGCATTGTCCGGGCACATGCTGTGTTTGTTCCGCATATGCCCTCCCAATCCCCCTATCCGTGGAAGGCATTTCTGTCCGCATGGCTCCCAGAAATCCCTTCCGGGCATGTCTTGGCACATGCTGTGTTTGTTCCGCATATGCCCTCCCAATCCCCCTAAACCGTGGAAGGCATTTCTGTCCGCATGGCTCCCGGAAATCCCTTCCGGGCATATGCTGTTTTTGTTCCGCGTGTTATATTCCGACACCACATCAATGGTTTAAAACGTTAAATTAACAAATATTGCATGGCACAAACATTGTATACTTATTTTTGGCAAATGTCAACGAAAAAACGGAATGTATCCATGATTTTGATCGTAAACGGTTGATTATTCTATAGGTTCGGTATAGAATATGCTTATAATATATCGATATCGTGCCATTTGGCTGGCGAGAGGGCACAGGAAGACTTATCTTATTTGTGCCGTGTGGGAAAGCGGTTGAAATTGTAAGCTGCTCTATCTATGGAAGAATGCGAGGTGGATCTTATGAGGATGTATGACTGTATTTCTGCAAAAAAGGCGGGAAAGGAGCTTTCCGGGGAAGAGATTGATTATATCGTGAAAGGGTTTACGGAAGGGGGGATTCCGGATTACCAGATGTCTGCGTTTTTGATGGCGGTATGCTTAAAGGGTATGACGGAGCAGGAGACGCTGGCGCTCACGATGGCGATGGCAAAAAGCGGGGATATGTTGGATCTTGCGCCGATTTCCGGGAAAAAGGCGGACAAGCACAGCACCGGCGGCGTGGGGGATAAGACAACGCTGATCGTCGGGCCGATTGTGGCATCCCTTGGTGTTCCGGTAGCAAAAATGTCCGGCAGGGGATTGGGACATACGGGAGGGACGATCGACAAGCTGGAAAGTTTTCCGGGATTTAAGACCGGGCTTTCTACGGAGGCGTTTTTTTCACAGGTCAACCAGATAGGGCTTGCGGTGGCTGCCCAGACAGCAAACCTTGCGCCGGCGGACAAAAAAATATACGCGTTGCGGGATGTGACGGCAACGGTCGACAATATGTCACTGATCGCGAGCAGTATCATGAGCAAAAAGCTTGCCGCCGGGGCGGATGTGATTGTTTTGGATGTCAAGGCCGGCAGCGGCGCGTTTATGAAGACAAAGGAGGATGCCGCCGCGCTGGCGAAAATGATGGTAAAGATTGGGAACGGTGCGGGTCGGAGCACCTGTGCGGTCGTGACCGATATGGGACAGCCGCTCGGATATAGTATCGGCAACATTCTTGAGGTCAAGGAAGCCATTGCGGCACTGCACGGGGAAGGGGCAGAAGATTTGATGGACGCTTCCGTCACGCTTGCTGCGCAGATGCTCCTTGGCGCGGGCAGGGCGGCGGATTTTAAGGAAGGCTGTGCGATGGCGCGCGGTGCGGTCGCGGACGGCACCGCGTTTGGGAAGTTTTGTGAGTTTGTTGCGGCACAGGGCGGTGATGTAAGTTTTGCGCTGCATCCGGAACAATTCCCGTGCGCTGCCATTGAGCATGTGGTTCGGGCGGAGCGGGACGGTTATATCCATTCCATGCAGACGGAAGAGATCGGTCTTGTCTCGCTTGGTCTGGGTGCGGGCAGGGAGACGAAGGATAGTAAGATTGACTTAACGGCAGGTATCCGTATGGAAGCCAAGATCGGCGATTATGTGGCAAAGGGCGATGCACTCGCGGTTTTGTATACAAACGATGCGGCGGGAGTGGCTGCGGCAGAAAAAAGATTTTTGTCCGCGGTCGCCATCGGACAGGACGCGGTGGGGAAAAGAGAACATGTACTCGCTGTTTTGTGAGGATCATAAGGAGGTTTGCGATGGCATTTGTGGAATTGAAGGATGTTAAGAAGACATATCAAATGGGGGATGTAACGATCCATGCTTCGGACGGGATTAGTTTTGAAGTGGAAAAGGGGGAGTTTGTTGTTGTCGCCGGACCTTCCGGGGCAGGCAAGACGACGGTACTCAACATTCTCGGAGGCATGGATGTGTGCGACGGCGGCAGTGTTGTTGTGGACGGGGAGGATATCAGTAAGTACCGTGAGAAGCGCCTGACGACTTACCGTAGGAATGACATTGGCTTTGTGTTTCAATTCTACAATCTTGTGCAGAATCTGACAGCGAAGGAAAATGTAGAACTGGCTCTGCAAATCTGCAAAAACCCGCGTGGTGCGGAGGAAGTTCTCGCGGAGGTGGGTCTTGCCGGGCGTATGGGGAATTTCCCGGCACAGCTTTCCGGCGGGGAACAGCAGCGCGTCTCCATCGCGAGGGCACTCGCGAAAAATCCAAAGCTGTTGCTCTGCGACGAGCCGACGGGGGCGCTGGACTACAATACGGGGAAGCAGATTTTAAAGCTTTTGCAGGACACCTGCCGGGATAAGGGGATGACGGTCATTGTCATTACCCACAATTCAGCAATCGCGCCGATGGCGGACAAAGTGATCCGCATCAAAAACGGCAAGGTGGGCGAGGTGACGAAAAATACGGATCCGGTGGATGTGATGGGGATCGAATGGTAGCGAGGGAAAGGAGGAGCAAGCATGAAGAATGCTTTGCGGAAGGAATTTCAAAGGGAGATACATGGTTCGCTGCAACGCTTCATTTCCATCCTGCTGATGTCGGCGCTTGGGGTGGCAATGTTTGCAGGGCTGCGTGCCTGCAAGACCAACATGCTCCTTACGGCGGATTCCTTTTATGATGATTCGAATATGATGGATGTCCGCATCGTCTCCCCGCTTGGCCTAAGCGATGCGGATGTCGATGCCATAAAAGGGGCGGACGGTGTACGGACAGTCTGCGGCGCGTTTTCGGCGGATGTCCTTTTAAGGCACGGGGACGCGGATGTCGCCGTGCGCCTGTATTCCATGACGGACCAGATCAATGAATACCTTGTGATGGAGGGCAGGCTGCCAAAAGATGCCGCAGAGTGTGCCGTGGACCAGAGTTTTATGGAAAGCCGCGGTTTCCATATCGGGGATACATTGACGTTTCATTCCGGGACAGAGAATGAGATTTCGGATACGCTTGCGGAAAATACCGTGACCATCGTGGGCGCAGTCCGCACGGGGCGCTATATGTCCTCTGCGCGGGGCTCAGGGACGATTGGCAATGGGAAGATTGCGGGGTATGTCGTGCTTGTGCCGGAATGCTTCACGGTGGATTACTACGCGGAAATCTATGTCGTATTTGACGGTACGAAGGAACTCAATTCCTATGAGGATGCGTATGACGATCTCGTGGGGGATAAGCGCGGGGCGCTTGAGGCGGTTGGCAGGGAACGCGCAAAACTGCGTCTTGGCGAGGTTCAGGCGGATGCCTACAAAGAACTTGAGGAAGCGTTTGAAAAAGTGCAGGAGAATGAGCGGGCACTTTTTGACGGGGAACAGGAAATCCTTGACGTGGAGCAGGCGGTGGCCGATGGTTTTGCACAGGTTGAGGAGGGAAGAGCCCAGCTCGCAAAAGAATGGGAAGAATTGCCGGGGCGTTTTGCCGAGTATGACACGCAGCTTGCCGGGGCGAAACAGGAATTGGAAAAAGCCTGGGAAAAGCTTGCGAAGGAGGAAGCGCCGGTAACTGCCGCCAGAGAGGAATATGAGGCGTATGTAGAGCAGCTTAAAGCAATCAGCCAGGGACCGGATGATATCAAACGGATATTGGCAGTCATGGGTATATCCGAGGAGGAGATCATAAAGGCAGAGGAGCAGGTGGCGCAGGCGCGCGCGCTGCTTGAGGAAAAAGAGCAGGAAGTGGCAGGGCAGGAAGCCGAGCTTGCGGGCAGGAAGCAGGAGGCGGAGGATGCGCTTGTTTTGGCGGCAGAAGAACTTGACGGGACGGAGCAGTCGTTAAAACAGAAACAGCAGGATCTTGCAGACGCTAAAGAAGAATATTACGCTTCACTTGCCAAGAACAAGGAAGCGATCGCCAAGGCGTACCGCGAGATTGAGGACAGCCGTGGGGAAATTGCGGATATGGAGATCCCGGAGTGGTACATCCTTGACCGGAACACCATTGAATCTTATGTCGGTTTTGGACAGGATGCCGACCGCATGGATGCCATCAGTATGGTGTTCCCTGCTATTTTCTTTCTTGTCGCGGCGTTGGTCAGCCTGACGACCATGACACGTATGGTGGATGAAGGGCGCACGCAGATTGGTACGCTCAAGGCGCTTGGTTACACCCGCAGGGCAGTGGCGGGGAAATATATTAAGTATGCGCTGTATGCGACGCTGATTGGAAGCGTGATCGGTGTTTTTTCCGGCGGGAAGATATTTCCGTACATTGTCATTACAACGTATAAGCTGATGTATCCATGTCTGCCGGGTGTGGTGATGCCGATCCACGCGTACTACTCGGTCATGGCTGTTGTCCTTGCGGTCGTCTGTACGCTTGCCGCCACCCTTTCCGCATGCATGAGGGCATTTAAGGAGCAGCCGGCCTCACTGATGCGCCCGACGGCACCAAAGGCAGGAAAGCGGATTTTTCTCGAGCGGGTCGGTCTTATCTGGAAGCATTTAAGTTTTACCTGGAAAGCGTCGCTGCGCAATATGTTCCGCTATAAGAAACGATTTTTTATGACGGTTATCGGCATCGGAAGCTGTATGGCGCTTCTTTTGGTAGGTTTCGGGCTGAAGGATTCCATCGGTGTCATGGCGCAGATCCAGTACGGGCAGCTATGGCGGTATGACAGCTCAGTCTCGATCCGGGACAAGGCAGCGCAGGAAGAGAAAAATACCCTGTGGCAGTGGTTTTCAGAAAATCCCGATATCGCGGATATCTCCTTTGCCAGGGAGAGTACCCTCGATATCACGGCAAACGGGATAACAAAGAGCATCAGCATCGTCGTGCTGCCGGATGCGGCGGCATTTGGGAAGTTCTTCTGCTTCCGTGACCGCGCCTCAAAAACGGAATATTCCATCCGCGATGGCGGGGTCATCATCACGGAAAAGCTGGCAAGGATGTTGAAGGTGCAGGCGGGGGATACGGTACAGCTTGAACCGGATGCTTCGGTGTTTTATCCGGTCAAGGTTGAAGCGGTGGCAGAGAACTATATTTATCATTACGTGTTTATGACGGAAAGTACGTATGAACAGATTTTTGGGGAAAAACCGATATACAACGAATGCTTCTTAAGATTCACGGCGGACGCGGCGGCGGATGAGGAGCGGGTCGCGGCGGATATCTTAAGGGAAAATGAGATCGTGACTTCGGTCATGGTGACAAGCACCCTGCAAAAACAGATTGATGACATGCTGCAAAGCCTGAATATCATCACCTATGTTTTGATTATATGTGCGGGTCTGCTGGCATTTGTTGTACTTTACAATCTCAGCAATATCAACATCACCGAGCGCCGGCGCGAGCTCGCAACCTTAAAAGTCTTAGGGTTTTACGACGCGGAGGTGAGCGGTTATGTGTACCGCGAGAATGTGCTGCTGACGCTGATCGGCATCCTGCTTGGCATGGCGGGCGGGAAGCTTTTGCACGGCTATGTGATCACGACCTGCGAGGTTGATATGGTGATGTTCGGGCACATCATCAAACCGGTAAGTTTTCTTTACAGCGGTCTGCTGACGGTGCTGTTCGCGGTGATTATCGGCATGATGATGCATTTCAAACTGAAAAAAATTGATATGATCGAATCCCTGAAAAGCATTGAGTAGCGCTCTTACGGTGAAAGGGCACGGTGAAACCAACAAATAAGAAAAGAGGTATGTGTATGTTTAATGATATTTCCATCGGACCGGTAACGATCCATATGTACGGGCTGATGATCGCACTCGGTTTTTTAAGCGCGTACTATTTGTGTGTGCGCCGCAGTAAGAAATTTGGCCTGAGCGAGGATATCCTGTGGGGGATTCTCGTTTGCGCGATGGTGGGCGGTTTGGCCGGGACAAGGCTTTTGTACTATATCGTGGAGCTTCCGGCAATTATAAAAAATCCGTCGATTTTGTGGGATTTTAAGAACGGGTATGTTGTTTACGGCGGCATTATCGGCGGGGTGCTGGTCAGCTTTTTTTACTGCCGCAAAAAAAAGGTCAGTTTCCTGAAATATTTTGACCTTGTCATGCCGTCAGTGGCATTGGCGCAGGGACTCGGCAGGCTTGGATGCTTTTTTGCGGGCTGCTGTTATGGGAGGGAGACGGATGCCTGGTACGGCATTACGTTCCGCAATTCAAAATTTGCGCCGAATGGTGTAACGCTTGTCCCGACACAGCTGATCTCCTCGGCGGGAGATTTTCTGATCTGCGGTCTGCTGCTGTTTTACGCGTCCAAAAGACCGAGGAACGGGCGCGTGGCATCCGCTTATCTTATGCTTTACGGGGTGGGAAGGTTTGTGGTCGAATTTTGGCGAAATGACTACCGTGGGAGCATTGGGTGGATGTCCACTTCGCAGCTGATCTCGGTCGTGGTCGTTGCCGCCGGATTGCTGCTGTATGTGCTGCTTCCCAAAATTTGTGAAAAAGGCGGGGGAATGGAAAATGCCCCGGCTTCAAAAAGCAGCCCGTCCCAAACGGAAGAATGAAAAGTGCTGGGAGAGATCTTGCAGCCGGTACCGTTTTGAAGGAGGGGAAATTATGGGAAAGAAAAAAGTGCTGGTCAGCGCCTGTCTGTTAGGGCGTAATTGTAAGTATGACGGCGGGAATAATTACAGCGAAGCGCTGGTACGTTACCTAAAAGAAAAGGCGGTTGAAGTCATGGAGGTCTGCCCGGAGGTGGAAGGAGGGCTTCCCGTGCCGCGCGTACCTGTTGAACTGGTGGACGGCGTGGCTATCAACCGGGCGGGCGAGAATGTGGATGCATGTTTCCGTGCGGGAGTAAAGGCGGTGCTTGACAGGATACGGGAGGAGGAAATCACGGCGGCAATCTTACAGCCGCGAAGCCCGTCCTGCGGGGTGGAACAGGTTTATGACGGAAGTTTTACGGGACGGCTGGTTCCCGGCGAGGGGATGTTTGCGCGGGCGCTGCGCCAGACGGGAATCCCGGTCTTTGATGCCGCGGCCTTTTGCGGAAAAGGGAGAGAGGACTATGTCAGGCATTTTGAGGAACTTATCCGGTAGGATCACGTATCTTCCGGCAAGCGATGTCCCACTGTCTGCGGATGTATTTTTTATTGAGACCGATTCTTGTGTCTATGTGTACGATGTGGGAAGCTGCCGGGAGGCGAGAGAGCGCATTGCGGCCATCGGGAAGGATGTGGTCGTAATATTGTCGCATTTTCACGCTGACCATACGGAAAATATGGGGTCGGTCGTCTGCAGGGCACTATTTGCAGGGCGGGAGACCTTAAAGCATGTGGGAAGCGGGAATGTGGTGGAAGGGGAGACCGTGTTAGACCCCTCGCTTCCCATCCGGCTGCTTCCGCTCCCGTCAAGCCACGCGAAGGACTGTGTCGCGCTTTGTTACGGCAGGGAGTACGCATTTTGCGGGGATGCGCTGTATGCGGCCGGAAAGCGGTTTCCTGCGGGACATGCGGGGGGTGGCGAAACAGATGGGACACAAAAGGATCGGGCAGACGGAAACGGACTGCAACCTGCGGAATCCGGATATGTCGTAAAAATGGTCTACAATGTCCAGAAATTGCAGGAGATGCTCGCCGTATTAAAGAAGCTTGACGTAACATACCTTGTGTCAAGCCATGAGGAAAATCCGGTACGGCCGAAAAAAGAGGTGATCCATTCGCTGGAAGAGGTGTATCAAAGGAGAGAGAAAGATTCCCCGTATATCATTCTGTAATTTTTGCAGAATTGTTAAGACTGTATTATACTGCATTGGTATGCGGAAAGTACTGTTTTTCAAAACGGCCGGAAAAATAAATGTTGTGCCGGCTTTGGCGCAGAGGAAAAGGAGGAAGGGATGAAAGAGAAGATTGATGCGGCATTGCAGCGCGCGACCGCGCGCGGGGATGTTGCGGGTGCAAATGTACTTGTTTTAAAAAACGGTGTGGAGCAGGTTTACTGCGAAGACGGGTTCCGGGATCTTGAGCATGGCATAAAAATGACGAGGGATACGATATTTCGGATGTATTCCATGACAAAGCCTGTGACTGCGGCGGCAGTAATGCTTCTGGCGGCGCAGGGGAAGCTTGACCTTGGCGGCTGGCTTGGGGAATATCTGCCATGTTTTTGGAATGCCCGTGTCTATCAGGAAGGGGGAAGTGTTCCTGCCAAAACACCGATCATGGTGCGCGACCTGATGAATATGACTTCAGGTATCGTTTATCCGGACGACACGCCGTGGGGCAGGCAGAGCGGTCAGGTGTTCGGGGAGCTTGCGGATCGGCTGTACGGAAATGACCCGATGACCACGCGGGAATTTGCGCAGAAAATATCGGCGGCGGAACTTGCGTTTGAGCCGGGTGCGCGCTTTTGCTACGGCGCGTCCGCAGATGTCCTCGGTGCTCTGGTGGAGGAAATTAGCGGCATGTCTTTCCGTGACTTCCTGAATAAAAATTTCTTTGAGCCGCTCGGGATGGAGGATACGGATTTTTACGTGCCGAAGGAGAAGCGGGAGCGTTTTGCCAGAGTTTATGATTACAGCGAAAAGGGACTTGCGGAGTTTCGCACCGACCATCTTGGACTGCGCTACGAGCGGGATGTGATCCCTGCTTTCCAATCCGGCGGTGCCGGGCTGTGCTCGACGCTTGACGATTATTCGAAGTTTGCGCAGATGCTTTTGGATGATGGGAAATGGAAGGGAAAACAACTGTTGCCTGCTGCCGCGGTGCGCTATATGACCCACGGCGGCCTGAACGGAAACCAGAAGCCGTACTTATGGCAGGGCTGGGTCTGGATGGGAGGCTACACTTATGGCAGCCTGATGCGTGTCTGTGAGGACGAGGCGGGGACGATGCTGTTTTCGGGCAAGGGAGAATATGGCTGGGACGGTTGGCTTGGCACATTTTTCTCTAATGAGCCAATGTATGGGATCACCATGCTTTTTGGGACACAGCAGGTCGGGATCGGACAGGCAGGCACGCTGATCCGGAAAATCAAAAATATTGTTATGAGTGAGCTTGCCTGACAGAAGCGGAATACGGCAGGGAACGGTCGGATTGGTTTCCTGCCGTATATTGCGGAAGGATCGGTCATTATTTTACCGTCACACTGCACTCAAAACTTTTTCCTTTGTAGGTGATGGTAATGACCGTTTTTCCTTTGCTGACAGCGGTGACTTTGCCCGTGCCTGTTACTTTGGCAATCCGGCTGTCACCGCTTTTATATTTAACCCCGAGACGGAAGCGCAGCCCTTTCAGATAAAGATGAGCGCTTTGTTTCACGCGGAGGGTAAGGCTTTTTTTGTTTGGTTCGCTTACCTGGACCAGGCAGCGGATTTTTTTTCCGCCCTTTCCGCGCAGTGTGGCGGTGATCACCGTTTTACCGCATTTTCTGGCGCGGACATAACCGCCCTGCGTGACGGTCGCCACGAGGGGGACAGAGCTTTTGCAGGATGCGATGGAAGCTAAGCCGTTGACCTTCAGGGTGCAGCCGTCACCCGGCGCGAGCAGCACATAGCTTTCCGTAAAATGCAACGTGAAAGGAAGATGCCACGGTGTCCGGTAAAGTACCGGGCGGAGGGTTAGGATGAAAATGCCGGCAAGGACAATAAAAAACGTTTTGCGGCACTTTTTCCTGTGGCGGGCGTTTTTTCGTCGGGGATTGGGCATGGAAGAAAACCACCGTTTTTTTCTATTCTATGAGGTGGGCTGCCGAAAAAGCAGTCTTTTGCTTGTTCATTTTCAGTAATAAATTCGTCCGCCTGCCCGTACAATATGACAAGATATTTTTTAGGTGCGTGCGGACATGGAATGTATGAAGACAGAACACGGAAAAAAGGCAGGAAGAACCCAGGGAAAAAGAGAAAGAAACAACAGGAAAAAGGGTGTAAAACAGTTGATTGCGCTGTGCTGTGTCATTTTTTTGACAGCGGGCCTGTTTCCGGGCCGGCGTGCCGCGGCGGAGGAGATTACGCTGGCAAGCGAGGCGTATGTGCTTATGGAGGGTTCCACCGGCGAGGTGCTTGTGGAAAAGAATGCGACCAAGCAGCTGCGCCCGGCAAGTATCACAAAGATTATGACACTGCTGCTGATCTTTGAGGCGGTGCAGAGCGGGAAGATCAGCCTGACGGACGAGGTGAGCGTAAGCGAACACGCAGCGTCAATGGGGGGCTCCCAGGTCTATCTGGAACCTTATGAGAAGCAGCCCGTCGAGACAATGATCAAATGTATCAGCATCGCGAGTGCAAACGACGCAAGTGTCGCTATGGCGGAATTCATCGCAGGCTCGGAGGAGGCTTTTGTGGCGCAGATGAACGAGCGCGCCGCGCAGCTTGGCATGGAAAACACTCATTTTGTGAATTGTTACGGGCTGGACACGGACGGACATTATTCCTGTGCCCTCGACGTGGCAAAAATGTCGCGCGAGCTGATCATGAACCATCCGGAGATCAGCAATTACTCCACGGTCTGGATGGATACTTTTGTACATACAACGTCAAGGGGGCAGACGGAATTTGGCTTGACAAACACAAATAAGCTGATCAAGTCCTATCAGGGGATCACCGGGTTAAAGACAGGATCCACCGGGCTTGCAAAGTACTGTCTTTCCGCGACGGCAAGGCGTGACGATATGAACCTGATTGCGGTTATCATGGCGGCACCGGACACAAAAACAAGATTTCAGGAGGCGGCGGAACTGTTAAACTACGGTTTTGCAAATTACCAGTTATACCGGCATGATTTCTCGGAAGATCAAATTAAAAGTGTGCCGGTAAGATCCGGCGTGGCAAAAGAAATCGCACTCGTGCCGCAGCAGGAATTTGCGAAGCTGTGCGGGAAGGATATTAAGAAGGATTCCATTGAGCTTGTGCTCACATACGAAGAAAGCCTGAATGCCCCGGTTGCAGCAGGGACACCCGCCGGGCGCGCTTCTTTCGTATATGAAGGGAAGGAACTGGGAAGCGTCCCCCTTGTGACTGCGGATGCGGTGGCAAAGGCGAAATATTCGGATGTGCTTTTGTCGGTTTGGAAGCAGTATTTTAAACGCTAGGGACGCGCAAGACCTTGCGGGATTGCCGTATTTTGCTGTTGGGATGAAACGGCGCAAGCTTCTTGACAACTGCCGGAAAAATGAGTATAGTTATAGGGTATGCCGGACTTTGATACCGTCCGGCAGCCGTTTTTTCGGAAAAAATTCGCTTGGAATGGTGTAATATGGGAATACCGGTAAAGTTGGAGGCGTTCGAGGGTCCGCTCGATCTGCTCCTTCATCTGATTGATAAGAATAAAATAAATATATATGACATCCCGATCGTGCAGATCACGGAGCAGTACATGGAATACATCCACCAGATGGAGAGGAAGAATCTCGATGTGATGAGTGAATTTCTTGTCATGGCGGCGACCTTGCTGCGGATTAAGTCGGAGATGCTGCTGCCGAAGGAAGCAAAAGAGGATGGGGAGATCATTGATCCAAGGCAGGAGCTTGTCGAGCGGCTTCTGGAATATAAAATGTACAAATATATATCACAGGAGCTGAAAGACCGTCAGCTGGATGCCTCGATGATGCTTTTTAAGAGGAGCACCGTGCCGCCGGAAATCGCGGATTTCAAGGAGGAAATCCATGCTAAGGAACTCTTGGCTGATCTGACACTCTCAAAGCTGCACGCCGTCTTCCGTTCAGTCATGAAGCGGCAGACCGACAAGATTGACCCGATCCGCAGCCGTTTCGGGCGCATCGAGCGGGAGGAGGTCAATCTCTCGGACAAAATCCTTCAGATCCAGCATTTTGGGATGCAGTGCAGGCATTTTAGTTTCCGCGGCCTGCTTTCGGGCAGCCGGGACAAGATGGAGCTCATTGTCACTTTTTTAGGAGTGCTGGAACTGATGAAAATGGGGCGCATTGCAATCCGTCAGGTGGAACTGTTTGAGGACATCGAGATTGATTATCTGGCGGAAGATGTTGCCCCGGTGGATCATTTTTCGTTCGGGTAGAACATGGGGAGGCGAGAAATTCCTCCGGCGGATGCGGTGCTTGGGGGAGGGCGTATGCGGAACTCTGTACCAGCATATGCCCGGAACAGTACCCGGAGGAATTTGTGGGAGCAGGGAGGCCAGAAATTCCTCCGGCGGATGCGGTGCTGGGGGAGGGCATATGCGGAACTCTGTACCAGCATATGCCCGGAACAGTACCCGGAGGAATTTGTGGGAGCAGGGAGGCCAGAAATTCCTCCGGCGGATGCGGTGCTGGGGGAGGGCGTATGCGGAACTCTGTATAGAAAGGAAACAGCATGGAAAGAAACGAACTTGAGGCGATCGTGGAGGCGATCCTCTTTACAATGGGCGAGGCCGTCGAGGTCAGACGGATCGCCGCTGCCGTTGGGCTTGACGAGGATACGGTGCGGGAAGCCGTGCGCGGCATGATGCAGCGCTATGAGGAGAATGGGCGCGGTATCAAGATCATTGAGCTGGAGGGTGCGTTCCAAATGTGTACGAAAGCATCTATGTATGAGTATCTGGTTCGGATTGCGCATGTCCCGAAAAAGCATGTGCTGACCGATGTTCTGCTGGAGACGCTCTCGATCATCGCTTATAAACAGCCGATCACAAAGCAGGAAATTGAGGCAATCCGCGGGGTAAAGAGCGACCATGCGGTAAATAAGCTGATTGAATACGATCTGGTATGTGAGGTTGGACGAATGGATGCGCCGGGGCGGCCGATCCTGTTCGGGACGACCGAAGACTTCCTGCGCAGTTTCGGGATCGCATCGCTGGAGGAACTTCCGGCGGTAAACCCGGAAAAGCTTGAAGATTTTAAGCTTGAGGCGGAGGAGGAAATACAGCTTACGCTCAATGTTGACCCGTGAGAATGCATTTGTGGTCAAGGAGCATCCGGGAACCCATTTCCACAGGATTTACATTTTTCCTACACAGTTTGTACATAAATTTGATGTACCATATCTACAGAATTTTCAGGGAGAAAGGCATGCCGCGTGGCGGCAGGGTTCCACCGTGACATGCAAGATCCCGGAAGAGGAGAATCCGGATGGCGGGAAACGGTTACATATTTCAGCGGGTGGAGAAAAAGTATATGCTTACCCCCGCACAGTACACGGAATTTATAGAAGCAATCGGACCGTATATGATACCGGACGATTATGGACTGTCCAAGATCTGCAATATCTATTTTGATACCGAGAATGATGAACTTGTTCGCCTTTCAAACGAGAAGCCGGTGTACAAGGAAAAGCTCCGACTGCGCAGCTACGGGATTCCCGGGGCGGACGACAACGTGTACCTTGAACTTAAGAAGAAATACAGGGATGTTGTCTACAAGCGTAGAATCAGCTTGAAGCTGTCTGAGGCGGAGGACTATCTCCTGCGCGGCATCCGGCCAAAGAAGGATTCGCAGGTGCTGCGGGAGATTGATTATTTTATCGCCTTCCATAAGACCGTGCCGAAGCTTTATCTCGCTTATGACCGCATCGCGTGGTATGGCAGGGAGGATCCAGATTTCCGCATGACGTTTGACTCCCATATCCGCAGCCGCAGAAACCATCTCTCCCTCAGCTTTGGGGATGCCGCGGACGAGCTTTTTTTGCGGGATTATTGGCTGCTTGAGGTGAAAGCGGCAAAAGCTTACCCACTCTGGCTGGTAAGGTTGATGGAAAAGCTCTCCCTTTATCCGGTATCATTCTCGAAATACGGCACGATCTACAAAAAAGAAGTTACGGCGGGTATCGGGCGCTCGCTTGCATTCCAGAAAAACATGGAATTTCTGGAACAATAGACAAAACGGACCAAAGGAGAAGAAAATATGTTTACCAGTATCATTGATTCCTCTGGCGGCATGACGATCCTAAATGTATTGCTGCTGACCGTATGCTCGATCATTTTCGGGCTTTTGCTTTCTGTTACCTATATGTCAAAGGGAAAATACACAAAAAGCTTTGCAATCACCTTAGTCATCCTGCCGGCGGTTGTCCAAATTGTTATTATGATGGTGAACGGCAGCATCGGGACCGGTGTTGCGATCGCGGGGGCATTCGGGCTCGTGCGTTTCCGCTCCCAACCCGCCAACGCCAAGGAGATCAGCGTGATTTTCCTCGCGATGGCGATCGGGCTGACCAATGCGATGGGCTACCTGACTTACGCACTTTTTGCCACGGTGGTTTTTTGCATTTTGTTGTTCGTGCTCGACCACTCAAAATTTGGGGAGACAAAACAGAGGACGCGCGAGATCAAGATCACCATCCCCGAAAGCCTTGATTATACGAATGTGTTTGACGACCTGTTCGCCGAGTATCTGAAAAATTTATCGTTAGAGCGGGTGAAGACAACCAATATGGGCAGTATGTTTGAACTGACCTACACGGCGGAATTTGTCTGTGAAGAACGCCAGAAGGAGTTTATCGACGCAGTGCGCTGCCGCAACGGAAACCTGACCGTACTTGTCGCGCGCCCGACGGAAAATGTGGAAATGATTTAATCACGAAAAGGCATAGACAAAGCTATTTTCTCATATTCTGAACCGATGGCAAAATAATGTCTGGCTGTACCGCAACAGGCTGCAGCGGAAATGAGGGGAATATGAGATTGCTGCGGAAGAAAAATCTGCTTTGTCTGTGTCTTTTTTGTATGCTTCTGTTTTTGTGCCGGGGAAATCCGTTGCTGAAGGCCTTACGTGAAAACGGGGAAAATGCCTGCGCGAAAGTTTTTTCCTGTATGTGCGTATATGCCGAGGAAGGGGAACCGGAGGAAACCGTACGCGCGGAGGTGGAAGAGGAGGTGGAACGGGTCGTACCAAAGGGACTGTACGCCTATGCTTCCTGCCTGCTTGACGCAGAGAATGACCGGGTGCTCTTTGAAAACCACGGGAATGAGGTGCTGCCGATGGCGAGTACCACTAAGATTATGACGCTGATTGTTCTGCTGGAGCATGCTTCGATGGATGAGGTGGTGACGGTATCAAAAAATGCGGCGGCACAGCCGGACGTGCAGTTGAATATCCGCACCGGGGAGCAATACCGCCTCGGGGATCTAGTCTATTCCCTGATGCTTGAGAGCCACAACGATGTCGCCGTGGCGTTAGCGGAACATGTGGGCGGTTCCGTGGAGGGGTTCTGCGCGATGATGAACGCAAAGGCAGCGGCACTTGGGTTAAAAGACACCTGTTTTGAGACACCGAACGGTCTGGATTCTGAAAACCATCATACGACAGCAATAGAATTATCAAAGATTGCTTCCTACGCGATCAAGAACCCGGATTTTATCAAAATCACAAACACGGCAACCTACCGGTTTCAGGAGCTTACGACCGGGCGGTCGTTTACCGTATCCAACAAAAACCGGTTTCTTTATATGATGGACGGCGCAATCGGCATCAAAACCGGATTTACCGGAAAAGCGGGCTACTGTTTTGTCGGGGCGTTAAAGCAGGGGGAGCACACGCTGATTGCCACCATGCTTGCGTGCGGCTGGCCGCCGAACAAAAGTTATAAATGGAGCGACACGCAGAAACTCATGAATTATGGCCTTACATATTTTAATAAGGAGCCGGTTGGTTCCCGTGCAAAATTATCCGTCAACGGACAGCAGGCGGATGAGATGCTCCCGGATCTGACGGAATACCGAAACACCATCCCGGTTGTGGGGGGGATTTCCGACGAAGTGCATATCGCGGCGGACGCGCATTCAGTAGAACCGCTCCTGCTTGCTGCGTGGGAGCAGCCGTCCGTCGAGATCCATTACGAAGACACGCTTTTTGCACCCGTTATGGCAGGGGATGTGGTTGGTTCCATCGTATACCGAATTGACGAAAAAGTATACACCACCGCGATGATCCGAACGACGGAATCGGTAGCGGAACCGGACTTTTGGTATTGTTTGCAGCAGGTGCTGATGCGCTGGAAGTGCGGGGATTTTTAAAAACATTGAAAAAAATGAAATTTATGATGCACAAATCCTCCGAAATATGGTACAATAGCAGAATAAGGTTTTAAGGAGGTTTTTTGGCATGTTAGCATTATCCCGAACCGGTATCCGGAATCTGGCGACGAACGATGTGATCTATTCCCGCGGCCTGCAGTATTATAAGGCGGGGAGGGTCTGTAATGTCGCGTATTCCAAGACAAACCGCCAGTACCGGATGGCCGTGAAGGGAAATTACAGCTATTCCGTCACGATTACCGAGCATGAGGACGGTTCCTTTGACCATGCGTGCAACTGCCCTTCCCATGTCAAGGAAAAGGGGGCGTGCAAGCATGTTGTCGCATCGCTTTTATTCCTGCTGAAATACCAGGAAAAATCCTTGATGGAAGTCCCGCAGAACCCGGAAGAAAAGAGGGTATTCCAGATCCTTGACTATTTCGCGAACCAGGAGGAGGCCAGGATTACCGGGGATATCTTCCATGTCAGTGCGACCATCACGCTTAGGTCCATGCTAAGGGGCGAGGATGGCAGGGCGTTCCTGACATTGCAGGCGGGCAGCGGGAAGTATTACAAGATCCAGCTGCTCAAGAAATTCCTGCTGGACTATGCCGCGGGGGAAAATATCATCCTCGGCAAGGAATTCCGGTATCTTTCCCATGAGAGTGAATTTGACAAGGAATCGGTGACGCTCCTTGACTATCTGCTCAATGTCATGGAAGTGCAGAGCATTACCGACCATGCCAACAGTTCCAAACTTTTTTTAAAGCCGCAGCTCACGCTCTCCAAAAGAATGTTGATCCAGCTGCTGCATGTGCTTGTGGGCAGCCGCTTTACGCTTGAACTCTACGGCAGGGTATACGAGAACACCTGTTTCATCCGGGGAAACCCTGAGATAAAATATGATTTGGACGTGTGCGACGACGCGATCAGCCTCGACTACGAACTGAAAGAACCGATCATCCCGCTGACGGAAGATGGGGAACTGCTTTTTTACCGTGGCGTACTGTATGAGCCGGACCGCCGGTTTATCCGAAATTACCTCCCGTTTTATAATAATCTCGGCGGGGGAAAGCAGGCGCTGATTTTCCGCGGTGACAACAAGCAGCGCTTCCTTGAGGAAGTGCTTCCGCGCCTGCATACGACAATGCAGCTGCCGATCCCGGAGGAACTTCAGGAGCATTATCTGCATTATGATCTTGCAGCGAGCATTTATTTTGACAAATACAACGACGCGATCAAGGCAGAACTGCGCTTCCGGTACGGGGATTACGAGTTTAACTGTTTTCAGGAGCCGCATGTGGCGGGTTATATCATTGTGCGGCAGCGGGAGAAAGAGCGGCAGATTATGCAGCTTTTGGAGAACATGAATTTTGAGCCGCACGCCAGCTTTTATATCTTAAAGGATGACGCGGGGATCTTTGTGTTCCTCCAAAACGACATGGAAGAACTCTCGCAGCACTGCACGCTGTATTACTCCGAGGATTTTAAGAAAATCGGCATAAGAAGCGGCGGAAAGTTCCGGATCGGCCTGCGCGTGGACCAAGATATCGACCTGCTTGAGATGGATCTTTCCTACGATGATATCTCGCAGGAGGAACTCCATGAAATGTTCCGGTCTTTCCAGCTGAAAAAGAAATATTACCGCTTAAAGGACGGGAGCTTCTTAAATCTGGAGAATGATGATATCCGCAGTCTTTCCGATATTTTGGAAAATCTGAATGTCACGACGAAGCAGTTGAACGGACAAGCCTTAAAGCTTTCCACCAGCAGCGCTTTTTTCCTTGAGGAAGTGCTCAAACAGTCGGATTTTTCCGTGGAAAAAAGCGAGGGGTTCCATCAGCTCATAGAGCGCATCCTGACCCCGGAGAAAAGGGAATACAAAGTGCCGGAGGAGATCACCGCACAGATGCGCCCTTATCAGGTGACCGGTTTTTTGTGGCTCAAGACTTTGGCACTCAATGCCCTCGGCGGTATCCTGGCGGACGATATGGGTCTCGGAAAAACGCTGCAGGCCATCGCCTATATGACATCCCAGCTGCGCGAGACGGGGGGGAAATTTTTGGTTGTCTGCCCGTCCTCCCTTGTTTACAACTGGCAGGATGAATTCGAAAAGTTTTCGGGCAAGATGCGGGTAGGACTCTGCATCGGTATGCCGGCCGACCGTCAGGCGATCGTCGAGGCGGTGGATTCGTGGGATGTCCTCATCACTTCTTACCCGCTGATCCGCCGTGATATCATGTTCTATCAGGATATCTGTTTTGATACGGTTTTTATCGACGAGGCGCAGTTTATCAAGAATTCGACTTCCATCAATGCCCAGTCCGTAAAAATGTTAAAAGCCAAACACCGTTTCGCGCTGACCGGCACTCCGATTGAGAACTCCCTTTCTGAGCTGTGGTCCATTTTTGATTTTATCATGCCGGACTACCTGATGAGCCATTCCAAATTTGTTATGCGTTTTGAAAAGAAGATCATGAATAATGACAATGTCACGCTTGCCCATCTAAACAGCCGCATACGGCCGTTTATCCTGCGGCGTATGAAGAAAGACGTGCTGAAGGAGCTGCCGGAAAAGATTGAGGAGAAGATCGTGACGGAGATGACCGAAGAGCAGAAGAAGGTATACCTCTCCTACATGTCAAGCATACGCAAGGAGCTAAACCTTGAGATCGAGAAAAACGGCATCGAGAAAACGCATTTAAAGATTCTTGCCGCCCTGACAAGGCTGCGCCAGATCTGCTGCCATCCGGGAACCTTCCTTGGTGATTATTCCGGAGGAAGCGGAAAGCTTGCCCTTTTGCTGGAGATATTGGAGGATGCGCTCGCAAACGGGCACCGCATCCTGATATTCTCACAGTTCACCGCCATGCTGCACCTGATTTCCGCGGAGCTTGATAAGGGCGGGCACGACTATTTTTATCTGGAGGGGAGCACGCCGGCGGCAACGCGGCTGGAGTATGTCAAACGCTTCAACAGCGGGGAAAAGTCTATCTTCCTCATATCTCTGAAAGCAGGGGGCACCGGCCTTAACCTGACTGGGGCAGACACGGTCATCCACTACGACCCTTGGTGGAATCCTGCCGTGGAGGACCAAGCGACGGACCGCGCATACCGTATCGGACAGAAAAACACTGTCCATGTCCTGCGGCTTCTGACGAAGGGGACGATCGAGGAAAAGATTTATAAATTGCAGGAAAAGAAAAAAGAACTGTCCGATTCGGTTATCCAGACAAAGGAGGTATTTGTCAACCGGCTGACAAGGGAAGAGTTGGAAGAGCTTTTCCGGTAGTATGTTTTTGGTTTGTTCATTTCATGATGGGAAAGGAGAGTGGCAGGGTTCCCGGAATCGGTATTTTGATCCGGGGCTTGGAATGCCACGCGGACGAAAACATGATAAGTGAAAAAACATGCAAAAAGACAGTGGATTTTGCAGAGGTTGGAAGAAAGAAGCGGCATTTCACAGCATTTTTCTGTATTTTGTTTGCGGCGCTTTTCTTTTGTGCCGTTGTGCCGGCACAGGCAGGGGTTAAGTTGTCGAAAACTTATGTTGTCCTCCTGCTCGGGCAGGAGGGGAAGGATACTTTCCAGCTAAAGGTATCGGGTGTTTCCGGGGAGGATAAGATAAAATTTTCCGTCAAGGATAAAGCCGTGGTGAAGGTGGACGGGACGGGGAAGCTTACCGCTGCCGCGCCGGGGAAGACAACCGTGACCTGCACCGTTACGGCACCGGACGGGACAAAAGCGCAGGAAACCGTGACCGTGCGGGTTTATGACAACATCAAAAGCATTTCGCTTAGCATAAAGGGAGTTTCGTACAATGCCCTGCACAAGAATACGGCCTACGCCCTCACATACACCTGCAAGACCAACACTGGGACAAACAAGAATGTTGGAAATTATATTCATTACGAGGTGCGCACGTTAACGGGGGAGCATACGGATGACGCTTTCATCGACGCAGACGGAAATTTTATGGCAAAAGATTATGGGAGTTATGCCGTGTATGTGTATGCTTTCCAGAACAGTAACAACTACAAGGCCTGGGTGAAAGACCGGGAGAAAGCTGCGGATAACGTATTGGCACAGGATATGCTCACCGTCACGGTGACACCGGTTAGTTACCGCACAAAACAGCAGGAAATCGGAACGTTTTCCGTGACCCTGCCCCTGAAATATGAAATCCATGTCAGCGAAAGCTCGAAGAACCGCATTGCTTTTTCGGCCCAGGTGAAAAACGAGGGTGGACAGAATGCCATCTCGAATATCCAGGTCATTATGGACCGGGTGGAAGAGGCGCAGAGTTATGATCTGCTCTCTGCGGTGATGACCTCGGTTTACACTAAGAATGCCTTACAGCAAAGCTGGAAGTCGGCGTACCACGCGGAAAAGGCGGCGGTAAAGAACTTAAGCTCGCAGAAGATGACGGTGGGGGAAAGGGAAATCTTAAAGATCCGTTATGAGCTTACCCTGCGCAGTATCACCATCCGTATCAAGGAGGATGAAGATATCCGCATCGGCCGCATGGATTTTGTGAATACGGTATATACTTGGTATGACGGGGATTACCATATTTCCGTTACAGTGACGGATGCCCTAGAGCCTCTGTTTCCGAATATCTCGGATGCGGCGGGGAAGATGGTGGATAAATTGATGCGGGTGAAAGATTCAAAGTGACGGACAGACCTGTGCCGGAAATTCCGGGAATCCGGATGACCCTGGCTTTGGCGGCAAAGGAAAACCGATGACGGCAGCGGGGCGGATACAAGGGGAATATCAATCTCCCTTGTATCCGCCCCACGGTTGTTTATTTTAGTTTCTGTTACTGCAAATTCTCAAAATGGTCGTTGTAATATTCTTCCGTGAATTGTTCCAGAAATGCAGGGTCAAGCTCTCCGAACTGCTTTTGGATGATCCGCTTCATCTCATTCATTTCATTTAAGAAATTCTCTTCCCTTGTCTGGTCGATGGAATCGGCAGCAGCGAGCATCTTGTAGGTGAGGTTTTTCTCAAGCCAGCCTTTTAATTCCCCGATAAAGCGCTCTTCTTCCACGGACTCCGCCTTGGCTTTTTTCGCGCGGTAAAAGCTGTCGATGCCGACGATAAGGAAACCGGCAAACAAAACTGTAACGATCACGGAGGAGAGTGTTGAGAAGAACGAAAAAACACCTGCCCAATGCAATCCCATGACGATGATCCCGACGATGCCAAACAGCGTAAAGGTGACGGCGGAGGAGCGGTAATCCGCGCTTTTTTCTGCCTTGGAGACATAGCTTGCCTGTTTTGCGAAGGTGACGGCGGAACGAATTTCCTCCATCATTTCATCCTCCTCATCGGTTTGTCCGCCGTCGGCACCCACCTCAGCTTCCGAAAGATCATCCGAATCGGCCGTGTACGGGGCATCCTTTAAAAAAGTCCCATCGGAAGAAAGATGTTCCCCACCCGCCGTCTGGCCGGAGGGTTTCATTTCCCCCTGTGTCTGGTCAAAAAGCTTTTCGTAATTCGCGGCGGTCTCGACGGTGAAAAATGCAGCGAATGCCTTGCGCGCCTGCTTATAATCTTTCTTGTCGACGAATACGGCATAAAGCTGTTCCTCCCCAAGCCACTCGTCATGGGCTGAAATCCCGGAATACTCCAGATAGGAGATCAGTTTTTTTGCTTCTGCCTCCTCGGCAAATGCGTGGAGCAGTTCCGTGTTTTCCTTAGATTCGTCCAGGAACTCCACGAGCGGGATCTTACAGTCTGTGCACACGGTAATCCCCTCACGATATTCGTTTTTACATTTTGGGCACCACATAGGGAACTCCTTTCTTTGATCTGTATACCACATTCCATGTGGCAAATTAGAATAATCCCACGTTCCAACCTCCCTCATAGAACCAGCAAACCATATTCAAAATCCAAATAAAACTCTTTTATCATACATCAATATAGTAGGTATGTCAAACATATTTATAATTTTCTTCTATGAGCCATTTGACGAAATCGCAAAAATGATAAAGTCCACATATCTTATCTTTCCGGATTTGAAAAATAATGTGAAGAATATCGTGATGACAAAGTTAACTCTATTTCACTTTTTGCTATGATTATTGATATTTCCCCCTCTTTTTTTATAATATAAAGATATATTGTTTGAATTGACAGAATATTGAACGGATTTGTTGGAAATATGGAACAAAATACTTTTTCATGAAAAGAAGGGAAATGATATATTCATGTTGGATTGGATTTTAGAGATAATTCAGAAAGTGCTTCCTTATGTACCGGCGCTTTATCAAAAGCTATTCTTCCAAAAGATAGCAATCGACCGTTTGTACGATGTCCTTAACCGCTATTATGTTACTTCAAAAATAGAATTAGAATATCAGATTGAGTACTATGTGCCGCAGAAATTTGAGTCCGCTAACGGCGAAATATTGACGATGCGGGAATTAGCAAAGCAGATCAAAATTTCAAAGGGGGATTTTTTTACAATATATGGTAAGCCGGCATCGGGGAAGTCGACAGCAATGCGAAAATTGTATTGTATTCTATGGAAAACGCACAAATGTGTATATTTTCAAATGAAAAATATAAGAAATCTGGAACACTTAAAAGAATGTTTGGGCCATCAGAAAAAAGATAGTAACTTGAAAGACCGGGAGAGGGTTATTGCTTTTTTTGACGGGGTGGACGAGGCAATTCCGTTTTGGAACGGGGAAGATTTTTTTTCTATCTTTCTTAACGGGACGGATGCAAAGATATTTTCGGTGTTTGAAGATTGCGGGCTGGTCGCAGACAATATGATATTTGGGATGCGCCCGGAATTTTTAAAGCATTCTGTCAGTGATCTGAAATTGGCAAAAGAAAATTTTACCATGATAAATCTTGAGATCATGAGAATGTCAGATAAGGATATTATTAAAGTATATAAGTCGTTAAAGGGATTAAAGAAAAAAGAAAAGGGATTATTAAAGGAAAAACAGCGGCATCAGTCCCGGTATCCGGAAAAAAAGGAAGGAAAATATATCAGGTTATTGAAAAGAATACTAAAAAGCAATCCGAATTCCATCTTCCATTACCCGATGTATATCCGGTATGTGTATGCATATATGCAAGAATATGAAAAGCAATGGAATCCTTATATGCAGGATATTGTATCGGATACGGATAAAGCTTGTGCTTTTGATGTCTTGGTTCGGGCTGTCTCGAAATGGGAATTTCATGTTTATTACCAGGACTCTTCGGAAGAAAAGCCTGATATTTGGATAAACTTTTATAATATAATGAAAAATTGTATGGATGGTATCATAGAGGTAATGATGGAACAGGGACAACAAAATGTCATTACCCATGAGCAGCTACAGAAAATATTAAACCAATATTGTCTCGAAACAATTAACGAAACAAAGACGGCCGGAAATGATGAAGGGCCGATGATACTCGTAATTTCACATTGCTTTATGGTATCAGATAAAACAGGAGAGAAGTTTGAGTTTTGCCATTTGACACTTTTTGAATATTTCCTGGCTAGGTATCTGTTTAGAAAAGCTGATTTTTCAGCCAGAAAACAATTCTTATGTAATGAGAAAGTCTCCGAGAATTTGCGGCAGGTATATTATGGAATATTCTGTACAGAGAAAAAAGAGCTCAGGGAAAAGATTGTTTTGAGTATCCGCAATCTTGGAAAAAAAGGAATATCGTACAATGACTTTATGGAACTGGGGAAACAAGGTTTGCTCCAGGTCGTGGACGAACCCTTTGTTCCGATTGCGCAAATTTATGAATATCTTCCTGAAATTAAAGGATTTTCTTACCGTGATAATGATTTCGCAGAAGAATTTTTGGAACAAATGTGCGTACACAAAACACTCGACATCCGAAGTACGGCATGGGATTCTTTGCAGTACGCGGAAGGACTGATTGCGCCTGGGTTTGTAACAGAACTGAATATTTCCGGGCTAAGGTTTGGGGATATCGAAAGATTAGGGGAATATAGCAATTTGAAGCGCCTCCACATGTGTGAATGTGGAGAGGACTATGATGCCTATATCCGGGAGGCGCTTCCGGCCATAAAGAATATTCCGCTTGATTGGCTTTATCTTTATTCGGAAGATGGATGTTTGTGTGAACAGATATATGATTTGTTGGAAAAAAGAGATTTCTGCAGTGAAAATGTCTTCTGGTATTTACCGGATTATAGTGTGGCACATGTAAAGTTGTATCATTTAAAGCAAAAGGCGGAACAAAACGGGCAGCCGTTCCGCTTTTACGTTAATAACCGCACCAGCCTGCAAGGGGCGATGTCGGAGTATAAGAAGAGCAATAATAATAAAAATCCTGATATATTAAAAGCCGTATTTGAGTTGGAGGCAGATGAAAATGGGGTGCTTGGCCTGAAAGAAAAGGATCCGGAAGCAACATATTGGACAGGCATCGCCCTTGCAGAATATTACTATAACGAAGATTTTTTAGATGAAGATCGGAAAATATATCAGATTTATTGCCGGTTAGAGCCATTTATCAAGAAAGACGGAAGCCAGTTAAGCGCCTTCTACGGCAGAGGATTTGGAGAATATTTATGTACTATCTGGGAGTATAAAAAATCGAAAGAGTGGCTTGTATATGCGGCTTCTCCCGCGGTTAAACATTATTTTTCAGAGGAAGATGCCATTGAAATAAAGCTAAAATTATATAAAACACTCGTGATGAAAAAAGAAAAAGATCCCAATATAATTTATCAGGATTTAAAAGAACGAATAGAAAAACTTCCCGATTACCAGAAAAACTGGAGATACCTTAATTTTATAGGTCTTAATAATGCGTTTTTGATTTCAAACTGGAAAAAAGGGGAGAAACCGCCGCAAAATTTGTGGGAACAGCATCAGGAATATTTGGATTTGGCAAAAAGCCAGCACGATCGCCGGCATCTTGTTATGGCGATCCACCGCTCGGCCATTATCTCGAATCGCTTAGAAGATGTGGAAAAAGGTGCTTCTTTTTTGGAAGAATTATCAGAAGCAATAAAGGATTGCGAGAAATGCGCCACAAAACGCGGAAAACAGGCAGATTGGATTCGCTTTCACGAGCAGAAATTATACCATTTGTTCTTAACCGGTCAGAAGGAGGAAGCGGTAGAAGTGGCGGATGAATTGGTCGGATATCCGCATTGGCCAAGTGCGAAAAGGACGGATGACTACCTTTACATACGTGATATGTGTATGAAAAACGCATGGGAAAATGAGGCGGTGGATAAGCATAGATTGTGGGGGAGATTATGGTATTAGGGAAGCGGGCGTGCAGTTTTTTGGTGCTGCGCGCCCCTAAGTTTTCTCACAATAATACACTTGCGCCAAATTTCCTTGCAATCTCCTGAAAAATATCGTAGAATATTTTCTGAAAAATCGAACATACACCCAAATCAAATTGCGAAGAAACTAAGAAAGGGAGCAGACAGCATGAGAAAGCTTGCATTACCTGACGATATATTACTGCAGATTGAAAAACCTGCCCGCTATACCGGGGGGGAGGTCAATTCGGTCATGAAAGATAAGGAGGCGGTTTCTATCCGCTTCTGCATGTGTTTCCCGGATGTGTACGAGGTTGGGATGTCCCATCTCGGCATCCAGATATTATACGATATGTTTAACAAGCGGGAGGATACGTGGTGTGAGCGCGTCTACTCCCCGTGGGTGGATCTGGACCATATCATGCGGGAGAGGAATATCCCGCTGTTTGCGCTGGAATCGCAGGATCCGGTGCGGGAATTTGATTTTCTCGGCATTACCCTCCAGTATGAAATGTGTTATACCAATATCTTACAGGTGCTTGACCTTGCAGGAATCCCGCTGCTCGCGACGGAGCGCGGGGAAGACGACCCGATCGTGATCGGCGGGGGACCATGCTCCTACAATCCCGAACCGATCGCCGATTTTTTTGATTTCTTTTATATCGGGGAGGGTGAGACGGTCTATGACCAGGTGCTGGATGCCTACAAGGAAAACAAAAGAAACGGCGGAACCCGCATGGATTATCTGGCAAAGGTGGCAGGGATCGAGGGGATGTACGTGCCCGCGTTTTACGATGTCACCTACCATGAGGACGGCACGGTCGCATCCTTTGCGCCGAACCACCCTTTGGCAAAACCGGTGATCCGCAAACAGGTGGAGATGGGGTTGAGCGATACGTTTTACCCGGAAAAGCCGGTCGTCCCGTTTATCCGGGCGGTGCAGGACCGTGTGGTGCTGGAGATCCAGCGCGGCTGTATCCGCGGCTGCCGTTTCTGCCAGGCAGGGATGCTCTACCGGCCGATCCGCGCCCGCGACCTTGCATTTTTAAAGGAACGTGCGAAGTTGATGATCCAGAACACCGGGATGGACGAGATTACACTAAGTTCGTTAAGCTCCAGCGATTACAAAGAACTGCCGGAACTGGTATATTATCTGATCGAAGAATTCCGGGAACAGAAAATCAATATTTCGCTGCCGTCCCTGCGCATCGACGCGTTTGCCCTGGACGTGATGAGCAAGGTGCAGGATATCCGCAAGAGCAGCCTTACGTTTGCGCCGGAAGCGGGCTCACAGCGCATGAGGAATGTAATCAATAAGGGGCTGACCGAAGAGAACATTTTGCAGGGGGCATCGGACGCTTTTGCGGCAGGCTGGAACCGCGTGAAACTTTACTTTATGCTTGGGCTGCCGGGGGAGACAAAGCAGGACATCGGGGAGATTGCGGAGCTTGGCAATAAAATCGCGGAGTGCTATTATAAACTGCCAAAGCAAGTCCGCCGCGGCAAGCCGGAGATCGTGATCAGCACCTCCTTTTTTGTGCCGAAACCGTTTACGCCATTTCAGTGGGTACCGATGAATGCGATGGAGGAATTTCTGCAGAAACAGCGCATCGTGAGCGCGCGCTTAAAGGAAATGCGCAACGGCAGGAGCATCCGCTATAACTGGCACGATGCGGATACGACGCTGATGGAGGGGATTTTCGCGCGCGGTGACAGAAGGCTTTCAAAATCCATTCTGGATGCTTACCGCGCGGGCTGCATTTACGATGCCTGGTCGGAATATTTTAAATTTGGCCTCTGGATGGAAATTTTTAAGCAAAACGGTGTGGATCCCGCATTTTATACGACCAGGGAGCGTGCGCAGGACGAGATTTTCCCGTGGGATTTTATCGATGCCGGTATCACGAAGGAATTTTTATGGCGCGAATACCAAAAGGGGCTTGCGGAGGTGGTGACACCGAATTGCCGCAGGGCGTGCGCCGGCTGCGGGGCAAATTCATTCCACGGCGGCGTGTGCTATGAGGAACGGGAAAACGCAAAGGAAGCAGAAAACGAAGAAAAGAAAAATGCGCCAAGGCAAAAACAAAATCCGGAAAAAATAGAGGAGACCAGCGGGAAAGTCCGGGAAGGAGGTATGGACGCATGAATGTTCGGGTGAAATTTTCAAAATACGGATTTACAAAGTTTCTTGGGCATCTGGATGTCGTGCGGTATTTCCAGAAAGCGATCCGGCGTTCCGGGCTTTCGGTGGCATATTCGGAAGGGTTTAACCCACATCCGCTGTTATATTTTGCGGCACCGCTCGGCCTTGGGGAAACAAGCGACGGGGAATACATGGACATGGAGCTGACGAAGGATTATCCTTTGGGGGAGATCATACAACGGCTGAATGCCGTGATGACGGAAGGATTTTTCGTGCAGCGGGCTGCAAAACTGCCGGACTGGCATCCGAACCAGAAAAAAGAGTCCATCATGGCACTGACGGCGTGCGCGGATTATATGGCGGCGGTGAAGGATTTGGAGGTGGACGGCAAACCATACGCAAAATATTTTTCCGGGTTTCGGGAAAAATTTTCGGCATTTCTTGGGCAGACGGAAATCATTGTGGAAA
The DNA here is from genome assembly GCA_947053345.1 of uncultured Lachnospiraceae bacterium. GTDB lineage: Bacteria > Bacillota > Clostridia > Lachnospirales > Lachnospiraceae > RGIG4057. Next base: position 93,262 of record CAMRSM010000008.1, on the reverse strand, counting down.
AAGAATCAAAAAAGAGCACAAAAACCGTGGATATCCGGCCGTTGATTTTTGGCTGGGGATTTTCGGCGGCTGATGTATGGAATGGGGAGGGCGCACCGGAGGACGGAATCTGCCACGCACAGACCTATGGGAACGGGCTGCAGGTGTTTTTAAAGCTCGCAAACGGCAGCACGGACAACTTAAAGCCGGGGCTTGTGATGGAAAGCTTCTGCAAGGCATATGGCGTACCATATCAGGAGAGCGCACTGCAATTCCACCGGATGGAAACTTACTGTGATCTCCGCCTGCGGATGCCTGACAGGAACGAAGGGGAAGAATCCGTCGGTTTAAAGGACGGCACGCGGGAATTTGTCCCGCTGTGGAGGCTGTGAGGCCGGAAGGGGTGCATTTGCCATCCGGACAAGGCTGGCAGTGCAGAGCATAAAAAACATTCAAGAAAGAGCAAATCATCTTTAAGGAGGCGGTCATGGGATATCAACTGTTGATCACGCCCTGCAAAAACAAGATTATTTCCGCGCTTTACGACGGAAAACGCCCGGTGCAATTTTCGGTGGAAGAACAGGAACCGCAGAAAATCCGTGTCGGCGGGATATATGTCGGCAGGGTGGCGAACATCGTTTCCAACATCAATGCGGCATTTGTTGAAATAAAACCGGGAATTATGGGCTATCTCGCGTTGGGGCAGGCGGCCGCACCAATCACTGCAGATACCCACCCGGACGGAAGGATCCATGCGGGGGACGAACTTGTGGTGCAGGTGGAGCGTGAACCGATCAAATCAAAGCTTGCTTCCGTGACAACCAACATTAACCTGACCGGAAAATTCGCGGTTTTGATCCACGGAAAGAGCGGGGTCGGTGTATCGTCAAAAATCACGGATCCGGCAGTGCGCGCCCGCCTGAAGGAATTATTTTCAGGGTATGCCGGGAGGCAAGAGCAAGGGCGGGAACCGGCGGATACCCTGCAGCCGCGGCACACCGTGGATACTGGGTACGGCTGCGGTTTTATTGTGCGCACCAACGCGGCGCAGGCGGGGGAAGGGGAGCTTACGGCAGAATTGGCGGGGCTGAAGCGCCGCTACGAAAAATTGTTGTTGAACGGCATCCACCGGACGCGTTTTTCTGTTTTGGAAGAACCCCTGCCGGCATATCTTTGCGGTCTGCGCGACCAATACAGCGGACAGCTAGAGGAATTTGTCACGGACGATCCGGCACTGTATGGTCAGATGTACGCTTACCTTTCGGAGTACCAGACGGAGGATCTTTCCAAACTAAAACTTTATCAGGAGGAGCTTCCGCTTAAAGTGCTTTACTCGCTGGAGCACCGCCTTCGGGAAGCCCTGCAGAAAAAAGTTTGGCTAAAGAGCGGCGCAAGTCTTGTGATCGAACCGACGGAAGCCCTGACGGTCATTGATGTCAATACCGGAAAGGCAGTGAAGGGGCGCGAAAAAATCGAGAAGCATTTTTTAAAAATCAATTTGGAGGCGGCAAAAGAGATTGCTTATCAAATCCGTCTGCGGAATCTTTCCGGAATCATACTGGTTGATTTTATTGACATGCAGGAAGACGGCGCGGTGGATACGCTGATGCGTACGCTCCGGGAATACCTTGCCGAAGACCCGGTGAAAACAACGCTTGTGGATATTACACCGCTGCACCTTGTCGAGATCACCCGCAAAAAAGTCCGCCGCCCGCTGCATGAGGAAGGGATGGTTTTTCATGGTAAAAACGAATGCGATGCGCCTGTTGGCACAGGCGAAGATTGATTATGAACTTTTAGAATATGAAGTGGACGAAAATAACCTTGCTGGGATCCATGTGGCAAAACAGACCGGGCTGCCGCCAGAGCAGGTATTTAAGACGCTTGTGGCGAAGGGGGATAAATGCGGTTATCTTGTATTCTGCATCCCTGCCGCGAAAGAACTTGACCTAAAAAAAGCGGCGAAAGCTGTGGGCGATAAAAAAATTGAGCTGGTGCATGTGAAAGAACTTCTCGGTTTGACCGGTTATATCCGGGGCGGTTGTTCGCCGGTTGGCATGAAGAAGAAATTCCCGACATATTTTGATAACACGGCGGAACTTTTTGACCGGGTCAGTATCAGTGCGGGGGTGCGCGGCGGCCAGCTTTTCACTGAGAGGGAAAAACTGATCTGCTATCTTGGGGCAAAGTATGCGGATCTTACGGTTTTTTGATCCGCAGGACGCGGGAGCGGATACCACGAAAGGGATACACCGGAAAAAAGGGAGCGGATCATTTTTATTTTGAGAAAGGATGGATGCGTATGAAAGTTGCGGATATGCATTGCGACACAATATCAGAGATTTTGTACGACCGGAAATCTGATACGCCAAAGGGCACCGCACTGCGGAAAAACAATCTGCACATTGATCTTGAAAAAATGAAAAAAGGGGATTACCTTGTGCAGAATTTTGCCCTGTTCGTGGAAATGAAAAAAAGAGAAAACCCGTTTGAGTGGTGCATGGAACTGGCGGACACATTTTATACGGAACTGGCGGCGAACAGCGACCTGATTGCCCCGGTAAGGAGTTATGATGATATTATAAGGAATATGGAGGGCGGCAGGATGTCCGCCCTGTTAACGGTCGAGGAGGGCGGAACCTGCAAAGGGAATCCGGCGTTTTTGCGTGATTTTTACCGCCTCGGTGTGCGGATGCTGACCCTGACTTGGAATTACCCGAATGAACTCGGTTTCCCCAACCGGAGAAAGGAAGCTGCTTATGGTGTGCCGGATACGGAAAATGGCCTGACACCGGCCGGGATTGAATTTGTGCAGGAAATGGAACGGCTTGGCATGATCGTCGATGTTTCCCACCTCTCGGACGCAGGTTTTTACGATGTGGCAAAATATTCGAAGAAACCGTTTGTTGCCAGCCATTCGAATGCCCGCGCCGTATGCGGCAATGTCCGCAACCTGACGGATGATATGTTAAAAGTATTGGCGGAGTGCGGCGGGGTGACAGGAATCAATTATGAGCCTTCCTTCCTGCACCGGTACGAGCCGGAAGAAAAAGTATACGCGACCATCGCACAGGCGGTAGAGCACATCGTGCATATCCGGAAGGTCGCGGGGTGCGGATGTATCGGTCTTGGTTCCGATTTTGACGGCATTGCGACCAACCACGAACTTTACGATGCCTCCTGCCTGCCGATGCTTGAGGACGCGCTGTGGAAAGCCGGGTTTGGGCAGGAGCAGATCGAGGGGATCTTTTATAAAAATGTTTTGCGGGTTTACCGGGAAGTCCTGCATTAATAATAAAATAACAATAAAAAACAGCGGAAAAAAAGGGATATTTTTATTAAAATAAATAATTCTTACAAAATTATTAAATTTTCACTTGCATTTTCCGGAACTTTGTAATATTATTCTTTGCGTAAACAATCAACCTGTTGCAAAGGAATATTTCTATTACATAATCCGTGGGTGAAATAGATGGCGGTTATTTTTAGAAATAAAACAGGGTGTGAATTATCACACAGCACTCCGTGTCTGCGCTGCTGACACGGGGCTGTATAGGAAAAGCAGCGCAGAAAAGGAGAGATGGTTTATGGGAAGACCAAGAAAGAATCCGCTCCCGGCGAATGTAGCGGCAGAGAAAGATACAGCAGCAGTGGAGACAAAACCGGCAGTGCAGGAAGAGGCAGTTGCAGCTGTGGCGGAGGAAACAAAACCAGCCAGGAAGGTAGGCCGTCCTGCCGGTTCCACGAAGGCGAAGGCCGAGGCAAAAAAAGCGGAGGCAAAGAAAACGATAAAGAAAGCTGCCGAGAAGGTAGAGAAAAAGATTGCGGAGGGAAAAAAGACAGGCCGCGCGGCAAAGAATGCCGAGGCTGCAGTCATCATCCAGTTTGAGGGCAAGAATATCGAGACAAAAAATGTTGCGGAGATCGCAAAGAAAAACTGGGTGGCATCCGGCAAGAGGGAATCCTCGATCAAAACTCTTGAAATCTATATCAATGTAACCGAGGGGATGGCTTATCCGGTCATCAACGGCGAAGCCCAGAACGGTTTTTCCTGCTGCTAAATCCCAGAGAAATCATTAAAATCCGAATGGCGTTTTTGTGGGGGGCTGTGAGAAAAGCAGCCTCTGCAGGGATGCGTGGTTCCATGAGAAATATCCGGCAGCGCGGCATTTGCGGACCGGATATTTTTTGCACCGGGCTTTGTCCTTGACTTTTTACGGCTCCTATGCTATACTTGCTTGGAAATAATTTATTAAATTTAGAATTGGAGAGAGTACTATGAAGAGAATTCAGACCCTGGAAACCAAAAATCTTTGCGAGAGCGCAAAAAAGGGTGGCTGCGGTGAGTGCCAGACTTCCTGCCAGTCCGCGTGCAAGACCAGCTGCGGTATTGCAAACCAGAAGTGCGAGAAGAAGGACGAGAGGTAGTAAAACGTTATTTTAAGGGGCTGTTGCAAAATGGCATTTCCCCGCAATAGGGGGGCGGTATCCGGAAGGAACCCCGCCGCATATTGCGGAGGATTGTAGTTTGCAGCGGCCCCCTTTTCATATAAATCTTTGGAAGGGAGATTTGGAAATGGTACATCAATATAAATTAAACGGTTATCATATCGTACTCGACACCTGCTCCGGGTCGGTCCACGCGGTCGACGAGGTGGCGTACGATATCATTGGACTTTACGAGGAAAAAACAGAGGAGGAGATCACAGCGCAGATACTTGAAAAATACCGCGGCAGGGAGGATGTGACAAGGGAGGAAATACGGCTTTGCCTCGCGGATGTGGCAAAACTGAAACAGCAGGGGAAATTATTTACACCGGATACATACGCGCCGCTTGCAAATGAGTTTAAGGAGCGCTCCGGGAATGTGGTCAAGGCTCTCTGCCTGCATGTCGCGCACACCTGCAATTTAAATTGTGCGTACTGTTTTGCAAGCCAGGGGAAATATCACGGCGAGCGTGCGCTGATGAGTTTCGAGACCGGAAAGCGTGCGCTTGATTTTCTGATCGAACATTCGGGCAGCCGCACCAATCTGGAGGTGGATTTTTTCGGCGGGGAACCGCTTATGAACTGGGAGGTTGTCAAACAGCTCGTCCTATACGCGCGCAGTGTGGAAAAAGAGCACCGTAAAAATTTCCGTTTTACTTTGACAACCAACGGGATGTTAATCGACGATGATGTGATTGATTTTGCCAACCGCGAGATGAGCAATGTGGTTTTGAGCCTGGATGGGCGCAAAGAAGTCCATGACCGGCTGCGCGTGGATTACGCGGGTAACGGGAGTTTTGACCGGATCGTCCCGAAATTCCAGAAACTTGTGGCGGCGCGCGGCGGGAAGAATTATTATATGCGGGGAACCTTTACCCACCAGAACCCGGATTTTACAAGGGATATTGACGAGATGTTAAGGCTTGGTTTTACGGAGCTGAGCATGGAGCCTGTGGTCTGTGCGCCGGCGGATCCTGCGGCGCTCACACAGGAGGATCTTACGGTTGTCCTAAAGGAATATGAACTTTTGGCGCAAAAAATGCTCGACGCAAAAAGAGAGGGAAAAGAATTTACCTTCTACCATTACATGATCGACCTGACAAAAGGACCATGCATATATAAGAGGATTTCCGGCTGCGGTTCCGGCACGGAATATATGGCAGTGACACCGTGGGGGGATCTTTACCCGTGCCATCAGTTTGTCGGCGAGGAAAAATATAAGCTGGGGGATATCTGGAACGGTATTTCAAATCATGGCGCACAGGAGGAATTCTGCGCGTGCAACGCTTACACACGAAAGGAATGTGAGGATTGCTGGGCGAAACTATATTGTTCCGGGGGATGTGCGGCGAACGCGTACCATGCGGCCGGTTCGGTCTCCGGCATTTACGCGGCAGGCTGCGAGCTGTTTAAAAAGCGGATGGAATGTGCCGTCATGTTGCAGGTGGCGGATGCCCTGCCGCGGCAGGAATAGCGGGTGGAAGATGGAAACACCAGTTTATGACTTTGTGCAAAGCTATGCAAAAAGCGGGGTTTCGCGTTTTCATATGCCGGGACATAAAGGGATAGGGCCGCTTGGTGTGGAGATGCTTGATATTACCGAGATAGCAGGGGCGGATTCTTTGTACGAGGCGGAAGGGATCATCCGGGAGAGTGAAAAAAACGCCACCCTTCTTTTCGGGACGGGTGCGACGTTTTATTCCACGGAAGGTTCCTCGCATGTCATCCGTGCCATGTTGTGTTTGGCGCTGGCGCGTCAGCGGGAGAGGGCTGCTGCAAAAACGCGGCCGGTCATTGTGGCGGCACGGAACGCACACAAGGCTTTTTTGACGGCGGCTGCTTTGCTTGATTTTGATATTGTCTGGCTCTGGGGGAACGCACCGCAGGAGAACAGACTTTGTGCCTGCCCGGTCACGGCACAGGGACTTTCCGCGGTACTTGACGGGCTTGCGGCCCCGCCTGCCGCGGTCTATGTGACAAGCCCCGACTATCTCGGCGGGATGCTTGAGATCGGTGCGCTTGCCGATACCGCACATGCTTACGGGACTCTCCTTTTGGTAGATAACGCACACGGGGCATACCTGCATTTTCTTCCGCTTCCCGCGCATCCGATGGATATGGGAGCCGACCTTTGCTGTGATTCCGCCCACAAGACCCTGCCGGTGTTGACCGGGGGGGCTTATCTGCATATTGGGTACCAGGCTATGGCGGACATTGGCTGCGATGCGGAGAAAAACGCGCGCCAGGCACTTGCGCTGTTTGGATCCACAAGCCCGTCCTACCTGATCTTGCAGTCCCTTGACTTAGCGAACCGCTATCTGGCACAGGGGTACAGGCAGCGGCTGGCCGCATGTGCACAGGATATGGAAGTACTGCGGGGCAGGCTTTTGGTGCTTGGCTGGAAGGCGGCGTATACCGAACCGTTAAAACTTACGTTGGAGACGGCAAAGTGCGGGTATTTGGGCGGGGAACTGGCAGGCCTTTTGCGCGCTTCGGGCGTGGAATGTGAGTATGCCGACCCGGATGCCCTCGTTTTTATGGCTGCGCCGGAAAATACACGGGAAGATTTTGCAAGATTACTTTCCTGTATGGAAGGCATCCCGCCAAAACCCCCTATCCCGCGCAGAGCGCCGGAATTCTTGCCGCCGCGCCGGGTGCTTGGCGTGCGGGATGCGGTCTTTGCGCCGCAGGAACGCATCCCGGCTTTTGCGTCGGCGGGGCGGGTGATGGGAGCCGCTGCGGTGCATTGCCCGCCTGCCATCCCCGTAGTTGTCAGCGGGGAGGAGATCGGACAGGATGTTCCCGCAGTGTTTGCGTATTACGGGATCACGGAAGTTGACGTAATAAAATAAAAAAACACTTGACAAACTGTTGCATATCCGTTATACTGCCACCTGTAAAGAAAAAAGCTTTACAGGTGGTGCTTTATGGAGACAGGAAAAGCAAAGGGCGGTTCGGGAGCTTTTGCCGGTACGGCAGAAAAGCTGCAGGAGGTTTTTGAGCTTTCGATGCTGTATGATTTTTATGGCGAGCTCTTAGGGGACCACAAAAAACAGATTTTTGAGGATTACATTTTAAATGATCTTTCACTGGCTGAGATTGCGGATAACACCGGGATGAGCCGCCAGGGGGTGCACGATGCCATCAAGCGCTGTACAAAGGCGCTGCGCGGATATGAGGAAAAACTCCATCTGGCAAAAAAATTTGAGGGTGCAAAGCAGTTAGTCGGGGAGATACAGCAGATTTCAGGGGAAATCACACAGACGGGCGATGTGGGGCGCATCCGGGAGATTGTATCCCGCGCGGAGCGCATCCTGTCAGAGTTATAGATTCAGAATAGAGGATTGGTTATGGCATTTGAGAGCTTGTCGGAAAAACTTCAGAATGTATTTAAAAACCTGCGCGGCAAGGGGAAGCTCTCCGAGGCGGATGTCAAGGCGGCATTGAAGGAAGTCAAGATGGCGCTTTTGGAGGCGGATGTCAATTTCAAGGTGGTAAAGAATTTTGTCGCTTCCGTCCAGGAGCGGGCGGTCGGCGAGGAGGTTTTATCGAGCCTGACCCCGGGGCAGATGGTCATCAAGATTGTGAACGAGGAGCTCATCCGCCTGATGGGGGACGAGACGACCGAGATCACGCTAAAGCCGGCAAACGAGATTACCGTTATTATGATGTGCGGTTTACAGGGCGCGGGCAAGACGACGATGGTCGCAAAGCTTGCCGGGAAATTTAAGTCAAAAGGAAGGAAGCCGCTTCTCGTTGCCTGTGACATTTACCGTCCGGCGGCGATCGAGCAGCTGACTGTCAACGCAAAGAAGCAGGATGTCCCGGTCTTTTCGATGGGGACGAACCACAAACCGGTCGATATTGTGAAAGCGGCCGTGCAGCATGCGAAGGAAAACGGGCAGAATATCCTCCTCATTGATACGGCGGGCCGTCTGCACATCGACGAGGGGATGATGGATGAGCTTGTCCGGATCAAGGAGAATGTGCAGGTTGACCACACGGTCCTGGTCGTTGATGCGATGACCGGACAGGATGCCGTGAATGTGTCAGAGACGTTTAATGCAAAGATCGAGATCACAGGCGTGATCTTGACAAAGCTTGACAGTGATACCCGCGGCGGTGCGGCGCTTTCTATCCGCGCGGTGACGGGCAAGCCGATTTTATACATCGGTACAGGCGAGAAACTCTCGGATGTGGAGCAGTTTTATCCGGACCGCATGGCATCCAGAATCCTCGGCATGGGAGATGTCCTCACCCTGATCGACAAGGTACAGGCGGAGTACGACGAGGAGAAGGCAAAGGAGCTTGAGAAAAAGATCCGCAAGGCGGAATTTGATTTTAATGATTTCCTCGACCAGATGCAGCAGATGAAGAAAATGGGCGGCATGGCGGAGATCATGAAGATGCTGCCGGGCAATATGATGGGCGGCGCGAAGCTTGACGACGACGCGCTCGGCGAGGGTGAGACGGCGATGAAAAAGATGGAGGCGATCATCTACTCCATGACACCGAAGGAGCGCGCGAACCCGGATATCATCAACCCGCCGCGCAAAAAGAGGATTGCGGGGGGGGCCGGCGTGGACATCAGCGAGGTCAACCGTGTGATGAAGCAGTTTGAGCAGACACGCAAGATGATGAAACAGATGTCCGGTATTATGGGAGGGAAGGGAAAGCGCAGGGGTTTTAAACTTCCGTTCGGGTTTTAAAAACGTTCTGTTTTAGAACGGGTTTTCAAGGGTATTCCCGCACCGGACTGCCGGTGCGGTACCAAATATATTATTTTTTTGCTAAGGAGGTGAAATTACAATGGCAGTAAAGATCAGGTTAAAGAGAATGGGTCAGAAGAAGGCACCTTTTTATAGAGTCATCGTTGCAGATTCCAGATCCCCGCGTGACGGCAGGTTCATCGCCGAGATCGGTACTTATGATCCGACGAAGGAGCCGACTGCATTTTCCGTAAACGAGGAAGAGGCAAAGAAGTGGCTTGCCAATGGTGCCCAGCCGACGGAGACTGTAAACAGGTTATTCAAAAAGGCCGGTATCGTAAAGTAATTCCGGGACAAAGATTTGGAAGAAAACACTTTCAAATTTCTGATCGACGCAGCGTCGCGGGTCTCTCCGTGATGTGCAGGAAAGAGGTATTAACGTGATGAAAGAACTCGTTCAGGTAATTGCTATGTCACTCGTTGATCATCCGGAAGAAGTTGTTGTGACGGAAACTGAAACCGATAAGGCTCTTGTTGTAGAATTAAAGGTTGCACAGGAAGACATGGGCAAGGTGATCGGGAAACAGGGCCGTATTGCCAAGTCCATCCGAACTGTAGTGAAAGCTGCTGCAGCGAAGGATGACAAAAAGGTAGTGGTAGAGATACTGCAATGAATTGTTAAGGGGCGGCAGGCTTGCTATGGGTTTTTGCGGGTGTCCCCCCTTTCCCGCCAAAATTCCGGAAATGGACCGCAGGAAGATTTATTTCCGGAATATGCGGGCAGATACAATGGCTGTAAAGCTTTGGTGAGTGGATGGAAAAATCCTGCAATGCAGCAGGATTGCTTCATCCTTTTTTCTGTCGTAGGAAATTGTGGCACGAATATGCCCGGAGAAGGGAACCGGAAGGGCGCATACAGGGCTTAAAATAGGAGATTGATTTTATGGAAGATTATCTGAGAGTGGGGGTGATCTCCACCACGCACGGAGTGCGCGGGGAGGTAAAGGTTTTCCCGACCACGGATGACCCCAGGCGTTTCCAGGAACTGGACGAGGTTTTGGTGGATACCGGAAGCGGGAAGCAGCCGCTTGCGATAAAAGACGTTCGTTTCTTTAAAAATATGGTGATCCTCAAATTTGAGGGCATGGATGATATCGATACCGCGATGAAATATAAAGGGCGCGACCTTCTGGTCACACGGGAAAATGCCGTGCCGCTCGAGCCGGGTGAGTTTTTTCTCTGTGATATCATCGGGAGTACGGTTTATGAAGAGGACGGGAAGGAATTTGGCACGCTCAGGGATGTTTTGCAGACCGGGGCGAACGATGTTTTTGTCGTGACCATGCAGGACGGGAAAGAGGTTCTGCTGCCATGCATTGACGACTGCATCCGCGAGATTGACGTGGAGGGCAAGCGGATCGTTGCCTACATCATGCCGGGGCTGGTCTAGTCCGTAGGGTAAGGAGAAACGTTATGAATTTTCATGTGATGACCCTGTTCCCGGAAATGATCACGCAGGGGCTTTCGGCAAGTATTTTAGGCCGCGCGCAGGAAAAGGGGCTGATCACCTTAAACGCGGTCAATATACGGGATTATACGCTCGACAGGCATAAGCGGGTGGACGATTATCCGTACGGCGGGGGTGCGGGCATGGTCATGGCAGCGGATCCGATCGTGCGCTGCCATAGGGCAGTACTTGCGCAGATTACAGCGCGTGAAGGGATTAAAATGGATGGGGCGGGGGCGGGAAAACGCCCGCGCGTAATTTATCTGACCCCGCAGGGGCGCACTTTCACGCAGGAAATGGCAAAAGAGCTTGCGAAAGAGGAGGATCTTATTTTCCTGTGCGGACATTATGAGGGGGTGGATGAGCGCGCCGTTAAGCTGGCCGTGACAGACCAAGTCTCCATCGGGGACTATGTACTGACCGGCGGGGAACTGCCCGTCATGGTCATGATTGACGTGATCGCAAGGCTGGTGCCTGGGGTCTTGAATAACCAGGAGTCCACGGAGTCCGAAACTTTTCAGGACCATCTGCTGGAATATCCCCAATATACGCGCCCGGAGGTCTATGAGGGGCTTGCGGTGCCACAGACCCTGCTTTCCGGGCATCACGCCAAGATCGCGCAATGGCGCAGGGAACAGTCCATCCGGCGCACGTATGATGTGCGCCCGGAACTGCTTTTACAGGCGGTGCAGGAGGGGCTTTTGGACAAAAAAGAGATGGAATTTTACCGAGAGATCACAGGGCGCGGGGATGCATTGGACGGTAGGGGCAGAGAAGGATGAAACCTGTTTTTGCCGGAAAAACACCGGGGAGAACGAAAAATCTGCTTGCATTTTCCCGGGAATTATATTATAATGCTAAATTGTGATACGAATGTTCCTCTGTACATGCCCCGTGGGCACCGGTGCGCCGGACGTAGAAAGAACATCGAAGAATAAGGAGGTCGCATAAATGAACGACATTATTAAGAACATCGAAGCTGCTCAGTTAAAGCAGGAGGTTGCCGAATTCCACGTTGGTGATACCGTGAAGGTTTACGCAAAGGTAAAAGAGGGTAACCGCGAGAGGACACAGGTTTTTGAGGGCGTAGTATTTAAGAGGCAGAACGGCGGCGCGAGGGAGACTTTCACCGTGCGTAAATCCTCGAACGGTGTCGGCGTTGAGAAGACCTGGCCGCTGCACTCCCCGATCGTGGAAAAGATCGAAGTTGTAAGGCGTGGTAAGGTTCGCCGTGCGAAGCTGACATACCTGCGCAAGAGAACCGGAAAAGCTGCGAAGGTAAAGGAACTTGTAAAGTAATTGATGTGAAATTAGTTCAAATAAGTTTCGCGAAAAGCGGGATGGCAGGAGACACTGTCATCCCGCTTTTCGCAGGGGCACCGCCGGATGCTTTTGTCCGCGCGGCGGCACAAAATCTGCTTCCTGCGGTGCGCTTCCAACGATGTTTGCGGGAAATTCCGGAAAAAAGTATTTGAAATGTTGACGGAAATCGGTATAATAGGAAATAGGGGTTTTTGCCAGAAAGGGCACGGTCATACGTATGGAATTTGAGATTGAATATCAGAGGGGGCGGCGGCGGAAACGCCGCAGGAGCGCGGCGGCAAAGCTTTTGATCTGGATTTTTCAGATTGCCGCGGTGATTTTCCTCGCCTACTTTATCATAAATATTGTTTTGGAGAAAACGTCCATGTTGGGGGACTCGATGGAGGTCACCCTCTCGGATGGCGATGTCATTATTGTAAATAAATTTGCTTACCTTTTGCGGCCGCCGAAACGGGGCGATGTTGTCGTCTTTAAGCAGAGCGGGAATGAGCATGATTATTATGACATAAAGCGCGTTGTGGGGCTTCCGGGGGAAACCGTCCAGATTATGGACGGTGCGGTTTACATCAACGGCGAATTGATGCCGGAGAAGATCAACTGCGAGAAAATGTTGATTCCGGGGCTTGCGAAAGACCGCTTTACCCTAGAGGAGGAGGAGTATTTTGTCCTCGGGGATAACCGCAACAACAGCGAGGACAGCCGTTTTGCCAATATCGGCACGATCGTCAGGGAGGAGATCGTAGGGAAAGCCTGGCTGAGGTTAAATGAGTTTGGGTTTATCGGAACGATGAACCGCTACAAGGAAGACGCGGAGGAAAAACCGTGAGATGATATGGCTGCCGCACAGGCAGCGATGGGAGGTTATGATGCAGTACCAATGGTATCCGGGTCATATGACGAAAGCAAAGCGTCAGATGCAGGAGGATTTGAAACTGATAGATGTCGTGGTGGAGCTGGTGGATGCGCGCATCCCGCTAAGCAGCAAAAACCCTGATATCCAGACGATGGCAAGCACAAAAGCGAGGGTGCTCCTCCTAAATAAGGCGGATCTCGCGGATCCCAAAAAGACCGATGCATGGCGGGCTTACTATGAGGCGCAGGGTTATCTGACCGTGGCGGTGAACGCGAAGACCGGCCTGGGTATTAAGAATGTAAACGATGTGATCATGAATGCCTGTGAGGAAAAACTTGCGCGTGACAAAAGACGGGGTATCATGAACCGCCCTGTCCGTGCGATGATCGTCGGCATCCCAAACGTCGGAAAGTCGACTTTCATCAATGCGTTCGCGAAAAAAGCGATTACAAAGACCGGCAACAAGCCGGGGGTGACAAAAGGAAAGCAGTGGATAAGGCTGAATAAAAATGTCGAGCTGCTTGATACGCCGGGCATACTCTGGCCAAAGTTTGATAATCAGGCGATGGGGCTGCGCATTGCACTCATCGGGTCAATCAACGATGAAATCCTTGTGGCAACGGAGCTTGCATATGAACTTTGCAATTTCCTGACGGGGAATTATCCGGGTGCACTGGCGCAAAAATACGGCGTTGAGGAGTGCGCCGACGGCAACCAGGTGCTTGCGCGTATTGCAAAAAAGCGCGCCTGCCTGCAAAAGGGCGGCATCCTTGACTTGGAAAAGGCGGCGGGGTTCGTGCTGGATGATTTCCGGAACGGACGCATCGGGAATTTTTCGCTGGAGGAACCTTAGGTGCGAGGAAGAAGGCTGGCGCACGCGGTTGATTTGTGATTTGCCGCGGAAGTTAGAAAGCTCCCGGGACATATCAAAAAAGCCTGACAGGTTTGCCGGGGATACGGACTGGAAATAATGGAGGCCGGGTGTTTTTCAACCTAGGCCCAAGCGCCGCGTGCGCGGAGGAATAAGGGGGAAATATGGATTCAAAAAAGAATCTCACCGCAAGGATCAGTGAGCGTTTTGAAGATATCCAAGGGCGTATGTTAAGCGGTAAGCTGACGCTTGTACAAATGGAGAATGTCTTAAAGAATGCGGGGGATAAACTGGAAGATTATTTGAAAGCCTTTGAACAGGATGTCCGTCCGGGGGCAAAAAGATTGGTGGGAAAATACCGCGGCATGCTCGAAAAGCTAGAAACGGAGCGGAAACGCATCTTTAAGATGAAGGAATATGAACGGCGCTACGCGGACTATGATTATATCGCGGGGATTGACGAGGTTGGCAGGGGTCCGCTCGCAGGGCCGGTTGTAACCTGCGCGGTCATCCTGCCGAAAGACTGTGATATTTTATATATCAATGATTCCAAGCAGCTTACAGAAAAAAAGCGCGAGGAACTTTACGAGCAGATCACCGCACAGGCAATCTCGTACGGTATCGGGGTTGCCTCACCCGCCCGCATTGACGAGATCAATATCCTGCAGGCGAATTATGAGGCGATGCGGGAGGCAATCGGAAAGTTATCGGTCATCCCGGATATTCTCCTGAACGACGCGGTCACGATCCCGGATGTGCGGATCCCGCAGGTGCCGATTATAAAAGGCGATACAAAAAGTATTTCAATCGCTGCGGCAAGCATTCTGGCAAAGGTGTCCCGTGACCGTATGATGGTGGAATATGATAAGGTATATCCGGGCTACGGTTTTGCCGCAAACAAAGGGTATGGTTCCGAAGAACATATCAAGGCGCTAAAGGAGCTTGGACCGTCGCCGATCCACCGCCGGAGCTTTTTGCACAATTTCGGTTATTGAAGGGGAACATGCGGAATTTAAAATAGGGAGGGAAATATGCCATCAAAGGATTCATATGGGCGTGAACGCAGGAATGCCGTGGTAACCGCGCAGATGCCGGAGGAAAAGAAAAAGACGGCGGTCGCGCTCGGCTACGACCCGGAAGACCAAGCACCAAAAATCATTGCGAGCGGCAGGGGGGTCTTGGCGGATAAGATCATCGAGACGGCAAAGGAAAGCAATGTTCCGGTCCACAAAGACGAGCGCCTTGCAAATACGCTGTCAAAATTGGAAATCGGGGACTTTATCCCGCCGGAGCTTTATGAAGTCGTGGCGGAGGTTCTCATGTTCGTGGATCGTCTGGACAACATTAAGGGGCGGGTCATGAAAGAGGCAAAGAAGGGCTGAGGGTTTTGGTATTGTCACGGATGCGGCATGACCGTTTTTTGGATGAAAGTAATCCGGAGGATGCAGGATTTTGCTGCTTCCAACGCAATACAAAGTTTCAGAAAAGGAAATGTGGGTGGTAAAGATCAATAAGGGAAACGGAAACAAACGAACGCTCGGAAATGAAAAGGAAGCTGTGGCAGCGCAATATCTTTCCGAAATTGGCTACCGGATATTGACACGGAATTTTTACACGCGCACAGGGGAGATTGACCTTGTGGCACAGGAGGACGGATATCTTGTTTTTATTGAGGTAAAATACCGGAAAAACTGCGGTTCCGGCTATCCGGAAGAAGCAGTCACCCCCGCGAAACAACGCACCATCATACAGACGGCGCGCTATTATATGCTGACAAACGGTTACCCGGAGACAATGCCCTGCCGCTTTGATGTAGTGGCAATAACCGGCAAAAAAATCCGCCTGATAAAAAATGCATTCGGTGTGGCGTAAGAGGGTATTGTCCTTTGATATGCGGAACTTAAAACAGCATGTCCGCTGATCACCGGCTCGGTGGGATTTCCTGGAGCCGGGAGGAAGGAAATCCCGCTGCCGGAAAGAGGGTGTGGGGAGGGGATATGCGGAACTTAAAACAGCATATCCCTGGACAACGCCCCAGTGGGATTTCCTGGAGCCGGGAGGAAGGAAATCCCACTGCCGGAAAGAGGGTGTGGGGAGGGGATATGCGGAACTTAAAATAGGAGGAAAAACAGGTTGGACCGGATGATAAATGAGAACGCAGTCCTAAAAAATGTGGATACGACCCCCTATGTGGCGTTTCCGTTGTTTGAGGCGCACCCTGAAATTGTCTGTGGATTTTCCACGCGCCTTGGCGGGGTGAGCAGGGGCTGTTTTGCTTCCATGAACCTTGGGTTTCATCGGGGGGATGAGGAAGAACGGGTGTTTGAGAATTACCGCCGCATTTGCAGGAGTATGGGATTTTCGCCCGAACAGCTGGTCTTTACAGATCAAGTGCACAAGACGAATGTCCGGAAGGCATACCGGAAGGATTGCGGCAAGGGGATATTTTCGCAGCGTGATTACTGCGAAGTGGACGCACACATCACAAATGAGCGCGGCACGGTACTGCTGGTATTCGGTGCGGACTGTGTCCCGCTGTTCTTTTATGACCCGGTAAAGCATGCGGCGGGCGCAGCACACGCCGGATGGCGCGGATGCGTGGGCGGGATCGCCGCAAAAACCGTGGAGAGGATGCAGGAGGAATTTGGAAGTGAACCGTCCGACCTGCTCGTCGCTATCGGTCCTTCGATCGGGCCGGAATGTTACGAGGTTGGAGCGGAGGTTGCCGGGGAATTCTTTCAGTGTTTTGGGGAAATCCGTGCAGATTCGCCGGAAATATCCGCTGCGGGCGGAACCGGCAATTACATCCTGTCCCGGAAAAGGAGACCGCAGGACATTGATACACCGGGGCAGGATAAGTATATGTTAAATTTGTGGGAGGCAAACAAACGGATGCTCCTTCGTGCTGGGATAAGGAAGGAACATATTGCAGTTTCTGGACTTTGTACGATGTGCCGTCAGGATTTGTTTTTTTCGCACCGTGCAAGCGGCGGCAGGCGCGGCAGTATGGCAGGGTTTATCATGCTGGCGGAAGAACAAAAAGAGAATGGATGAACCGGGCATGACGGAAAAAGCGGGCTGGAACGCGGTTATTTCGGATAGAAAAAATAATTATCACACATGGGGATTCTTATGGAACAATACGCAGTCGAGATGATCGACCTTAACAACATAAAAAACAAGGACATTACCGTTTCGGTTCCGGGTTCAAAGAGTATCACAAACCGCGCCCTTTTGCTGGCGGTACTTGCGCGGGGCAAAAGCGTTCTGACCGGTGTGCTGTTCTCCGATGATTCCAGGTATTTTATGCAGTGCGTGCAGGCGTTGGGTTTTGAGGTTTTTGCGGATGAGGGTGCTGGAACCGTGACAGTCGTCGGGGACGCGGAAAAAATTCCGAAACAGAAGGCAAAAATCTATGTCGGGAGTGCTGGGACGGCGGCTCGTTTCCTGACGGCACTGCTTGGTTTATCGGAGGGGGAATATTTCCTTGATGCTTCCGAGCAGATGAAAAAACGCCCGATGGCACCGTTGCTTTCCGGTCTGCGGGAACTTGGCGCAGAAATTATCTGCGGGGGGCAGGAGGGACATTTTCCGTTTACCGTGAAATCCGCAGGGATAAAAAAGCGGGAGATTTCGGTCAATATTGATGACAGCAGCCAATTTTTAAGTGCCTTGTTGATTTCTTGCTGCCGCGGAGGTGCGGATTTTACAATCCATGTGAAGGGCAGTCATGGAATGGCATACATTGACATGACCTCGCGGATGATGAGGGAATTTGGTGTCAGGGCGTTATGCAGCAAAGAGAACGGGGAAATCTCTTATTTTGTTCCGGGCGGGCAGTCCTATCAGGGGCGGAACTATGCGGTTGAGCCGGACGTTTCTGCCGCCTGTTATTTTTATGCAATGGCGATGCTGCTTGGTATCCGAATCCGGGTAGCTGGGGTTAAAATGGACACTGTGCAGGGGGATATCGCCTTTTTGCAAGTGCTAGAACGCATGGGCGGAACGGTTAAGGAGACAGGGGAAGGCATTATCCTGGCCGGACCTGTGGGCGGGCGGCTGCGGGGTGTGGAAGCCGATATGCACGCGTTTTCCGACCAAGCGCTGACACTGGCAGCACTTGCGCCTTTCGCGGATACCCCGACCGTGATCACGGGCATCAGGCATATCCGCGGGCAGGAATGTGACCGGATTGCGGCAATCTGCACGGAACTAAAGCGGCTGGGAGTCTTTTGCGAAGAGCTCGCGGACGGGGTGCGCATCGACCCGGCCCGCTCTTGTATCCACGGCGGTACTGTTCATACCTATGACGACCACCGCGTGGCAATGAGCTTTTCGCTGGTCGGCCTGCGCGTTCCGGATGTCGTGATCGACAACCCGGATTGCTGCCGGAAAACTTTCGAGGATTATTTTGATGTTTTCGGTTCCGTGTGCAGGGAAATGAAACGGTAGTGCAGCGAATTTTTCCGCAGATTCCGGAGAAAATAAGCGGATGGAAAAGGACTTTAAATCGTTTTAATAGGAGCAAACATATTATGGCACAAGAATATGACAACCACCATATCATCCGGTCCGTGGCAGCAGGCAGCATCGCTTCGGAACTTTCGCTTGTGCCGGGGGACGAGCTTTTGCGGATCAACGGCAAAAAGATTGCGGATATATTTGACTATCATTATCTGGTCAATGACGAATTTCTGACCCTGCTCGTGCGCAAGGCTTCCGGTGAGGAATGGGAGCTTGAGATTGAAAAGGAGTATGAGGAGGATCTCGGCATCACCTTTGAGGAGAGCCTGATGGACAAATACCGCTCCTGCCGGAACAAATGCATTTTCTGCTTTATCGACCAGATGCCGCCGGGAATGCGCGAAACATTATATTTTAAGGACGATGATGCAAGATTATCCTTTTTGCAGGGTAATTATATTACGTTGACCAATATGAGTGATGCAGATGTGGAGCGCATCTGCTTTTACAAGCTTTCGCCCATCAATATTTCCATCCACACGATGGATCGGGAATTGCGCTGTAAAATGCTGAACAACCGTTTTGCCGGGGAGGCGCTGGACAAGCTTGTGAAATTTTATGAGGCGGGCATCACGATGAACGCGCAGATCGTTTTGTGCAAGGGGATCAATGACGGCGCACAGCTGGATTACAGCATCGGACAACTTGCGGGTTTTTTGCCGTTTATGGAAAGCGTTTCGGTTGTCCCGGTCGGGAAAACAAAATACCGCGAAGGGCTCTTCCCGCTGGAAAGCTTTGGGAAGGAAGACGCGGCAGCAGTGCTCACACAACTGTTTTCCTGGCAGGAGAAACTTTTAAAAGAGCATGGGACACGGTTTGTCCATGCGAGTGACGAGTGGTTTCTCACGGCTGGGATACCCATTCCAAATGCGGATTATTATGAAGGTTACGGGCAGTTGGAAAACGGTGTCGGTATGGTAAGGCTTTTGATGGATGAGGTGGCACAAGCGCTTAATAACCTGCCGGGCGGGAACGAAAAAAAAGAACTTTCGCTTGCGACCGGTGTGCTCATTGCCCCGGTTCTTCGCCGGTTAGTAGAGGATATCCGGAAAAAATATCCCAACATCACTGTCCACGTGTATCCGGTTGTCAACCATTTTTTCGGGGAGGAGATCACCGTGGCAGGGCTTGTGACGGGGACGGACCTTACCGCGCAGTTAAAGGGGAAGCCGCTTGGCGATTATCTGCTCATCCCATCGGCCATGCTGCGGGGGCAGGAATGTGATTTTTTGGATGATTATACGGTCAGCCAGGTAGAAACCACTTTACAAACGCGGGTGCATATTGTAAAATCGGATGGGATGTCGTTTGTACATGCAATCGTATGAAAGGTATGGTTATAGAGTATGAGTAAACCGGTAGTGGCGATCGTCGGTCGTCCGAATGTAGGAAAATCAACATTGTTTAACACGTTAGCGGGTGAGCGCATCTCGATTGTGGAGGATACGCCGGGCGTGACGAGGGATCGTATTTACGCGGAGGTCACATGGCTTGACAAGCAGTTTACCATGATTGATACCGGCGGTATCGAGCCGGAAAGCAAGGATATGCTGCTGACTTGTATGCGCGAGCAGGCACAGATCGCCATTGACACGGCGGATGTCATTGTATTTGTGACGGATGTCCGTCAGGGACTGACGGACGCGGACGGCAAGGTGGCGGATATGCTGCGCCGTTCCGGCAAACCGGTCGTCCTGACGGTCAACAAGGTGGACAGCTTTGAGAAGTTTATGGCGGATGTGTACGAGTTTTATAATATCGGCATCGGGGAACCGATTCCGGTTTCGGCATCCTCCATGCTCGGCCTCGGCGAGCTCCTTGATGCCATCGTGGCGCATTTTGACCCGGCAGATGCCGTGCAGGAGGAGGATACGCGCCCGAAAGTGGCGGTCGTCGGCAAGCCAAATGTCGGAAAATCTTCCATTATCAATAAGTTGATCGGGGAAAACCGTGTGATTGTCTCAAGTATCGCGGGTACGACGCGCGACGCGATTGACACGCCGGTCACCTGGGACGGAAGGGAGTATGTGTTTATCGACACGGCGGGACTGCGGAGGAAGAGCAAGATCAAGGAGGAGATCGAGCGTTTCAGCATTATCCGTACCGTGACAGCGGTGGAGCGCGCGGATGTGGTGGTAGTCGTGATTGATGCCTGTGAGGGTGTGACCGAGCAGGATGCCAAGATTGCGGGGATCGCGCATGAGCGGGGCAAAGGTATTATCATCGCGGTGAATAAATGGGACGCGATCGAAAAAGACGACAAAACCGTTTACAAACATACGGCGCGGATCAAGGAGATACTTTCCTTTATCCCTTACGCCCAGATTATGTTCATCTCGGCAAAGACAGGGCAGCGCATGACCAAAATGTTTGACATGATTGAGGTCGTGATCCAGAACCAGAACCTGCGCGTGGCGACCGGTGTGCTCAACGAGATTTTAATGGAGGCAACCGCCCTGCAGCAGCCACCGTCGGACAAGGGAAGGCGGCTGAAACTTTATTACATCACGCAGGTTGCCGTCAAGCCTCCGGCGTTTGTACTGTTTGTCAATGACAAAGAGCTGATGCATTATTCCTACACTAGATACATTGAGAATAAGATACGGGAAGCGTTTGGTTTTTCCGGTACACCGCTGAAATTTATCATCCGGGAGCGGGGAGATAACAGCTGATCTTTAGGGGGTATGACATGATCTTTCGAATTATTTTATGCCTGCTATGCGGGTACGGGTTTGGATGTATTTCGACCGGCTACATTGTCGGAAAACTCAACCATGTGGATATCAGGAATTATGGGAGCGGCAATATCGGGACGACCAACACGTTCCGAACGCTCGGGAAAAAGGCAGGTGCGATTACCTACGTCGGCGATGTGGCAAAGGCGATGGTGCCGATGCTTGTGGCGCGCCTTGTGATTTTCCGCGATGAGCCGTATGCGGAACTTTTGGGGCTGTATGTTGGGCTCGGTGTTGCGATTGGCCATAATTTTCCGTTCTGGCTGCATTTTAAGGGGGGCAAGGGCATTGCCGTCACCTCCGGGGTTATGGCGGCACATGACCCGCTTGCGATCCCGCTCTATATCGCTGCATTTGTGCTTAGTGTTGCCGTCACAAAATTCGTTTCGGTCGGATCCTTAGTGATCGTGACGATCTTCCCGATCTGGATCGCGGTCATGGACCATGGCGAACCGTATTTTGTACATACGCTGATCGTCAGTCTCGTATTTATGGGGTTAGCGTATTTCCGCCACAAACAGAACATCATCCGCATCAAGAACGGAATCGAAAACAAAATAGGGCAGAAGGTAACGGTTGCGAAGGACGATGGCAAAGGGCAGGATGCCTGAGAAGAAATAGGCACTGTATCGCAGCAGAACTGCGGTATGCATAGAAAGGGGTGTATAAAATGTATCATATCACCGTTTTGGGAGCCGGTACATGGGGAACGGCTCTGGCGATACTTTTGGCTGGGAACGGACATGAAGTAACGCTTTGGTCCAAGCTTGAGCGGGAGGTTGCGGCGCTTTTATCCGACCGTGACAATATCCCGAACCTGCCGGGCGCGAAGCTCCAAAAGGAAGTGAAGGTGACGGGGGAGCTTGCCGTCGCGCTTGCAAAACCGGATCTGATCGTCTCGGCGGTTGCCTCCCCGTTTGTGCGCGAGACGGCGAGACTTTCGGCGGAGTATATCAAGGATGGGCAGATCATTGTCAATGTCGGGAAAGGGATTGAGGAGAGCACGATGAAGACCCTGACGGATGTGATCCGCGAGGAACTGCCGATGGCAGACGTTGCCGTGATGTCAGGCCCTAGCCATGCGGAGGAGGTGTCTAGGGGGATTCCGACAACCTGCGTGGTCGGAGCCGCATCCAAAAAAACGGCTTCCTTTATTCAGGATATTTTTATGACGGAATTTTTCCGTGTTTACACGAACCCGGACGTTACCGGCATCGAGCTTGGCGGATCAATCAAAAATGTGATCGCGCTCGCAGCAGGCGTGGCCGACGGCCTCGGTTTTGGTGACAATACCAAAGCGGCGCTGATGACGCGCGGGATCGCGGAGATCATGCGCCTTGGAATCGCCATGGGCTGCCGTGCGGAAACTTTCGCGGGTCTTTCCGGTATCGGGGATTTGATTGTGACCTGTACGAGCAAGCACAGCCGCAACCGTAACGCAGGTTACCTCATCGGAAAGGGGCTTACGATGGAGGAGGCAATGAAGGAAGTCAACCAGGTGGTTGAGGGCGTATTCTGCGCGAAGGCAGCGCTTGCGCTCTCCCAGAAGTACGAGGTTCAGATGCCGATTGTCGAACAGGTAAATCTTGTTCTGTTCGAGCACAAGGATCCGCGCACGGCGGTTTCCGACCTTCTTCTGCGCGACCGCACGATCGAGAACAGTTCTCTGGAGTGGTAAACACGGCATACGGGATGTGACAGAACCGGAATTTTTCAACAGGGAAATTTAAATCAGTGCCTTTCCATAAGAAAGGGCACTGGAAAAGAGGTTTTGCGGAACTTGGGACAGCAAACCCCCAGAGCAGTGCCGGAAGGGATTTCAGAAGCAAAGGCGGATGAAATGCCTTCCGCGTAAAAGGGCACTGGGGGAAGGGGGGTTGCGGAACTTAAAATGGAGGAAAAAAACATGAAAAAATTTTTGTCGTTATTTGCCAGCCTATGTCTGGCACTGATTATGGTAGTTTCCCTCGTGGGCTGCGGCAACGGGGAGGAGGAGTCCTCCGGCAACGATGTGGACTTGGAACAGAACAATTCGGAGAATGAAGACGATTCGAAAGACGACTCTTCGGGCAAGCTTTTGGGCAGCGGAAAAATGTTTGCTTCTGTTCAGGCGTATATCGACGCACAGCAGGATCAGATTGATGCTGCAATTAAGCAAAATATGGGTTCCGGCATGTCGATGGAGGTCAAGGCGGATGGCGATGCGCTCGTTTACCGTTACGTTTATGATGAAGCGGTCGAAGTGACGGACTATGTAATTGATACATTTGATTCAAATCTTGACACGTACAAGCCACAGTTTGAAGCAATCCTTGAGGAGATGGAAAAGCTGGTTGATGGGGATGATCCGGAAGTGCGGATTTTATACGAGAATCCGGACGGTTCCCTTGTATATTCCTGTTCTTTTACGAAAGATGGGGTGAAAACGACACCGGGCGAGGTGGTCAAGGGAGGCGCAGATTCGCCGGACGGCGGCAAAATGTTTGCCACTGTCCAGGAATATCTGGATGCGCAGAAAGACCAGATTGACGCGGCAGTCAAACAGATCGAGGGTTCCGGCATGTCGATGGAAATTACGGCGGACGGTGATACCCTCATCTACCGCTACGTATATGACGTGGAAGTGCCAATCGGAGATGAGACGACGGCTTCCTTTGAGGCCAGCCTTGACCTTTACGAAAGTCAGTTTGGCAGCGTTCTTGACGAGATGGAACGCCTGATTGATGTAAAGGAGCCGGCCGTAAAAGTATCGTATGAAAACCAAGATGGTTCTGTTGTTTATACCCATACATTTACGAAATAATTTTAGAAAAGCCCCGGGGAATTTTACTTCCGGGGCTTTTCACGCGGATATTTTTCGGAAGTTTCTTGACAGGATATTGAAAAATGTAACAAATTGTGCATGGTAAGTTCCGAGAGCCGTATGATATTTTGTTTTTTTGCATGCTTTCCGGTTGCATTTGTAAAAATAATCTGCTATAATATTATCTTGGATTTAGTATAATCCATAAAATATCAGGTGTCACGTAATTTTTACATTTTCATATGCTTTGGAATCTTTGTTTTCGCTGCTCTGTTTATGAAAAGAGTGAAGAGTGAAAGTGAGGAGAGTTGACGATGAAGAATATGAAAAAATTTGCTACTGTATTGGCTAGCTTATGTTTGGTATTTGTAATGGCCGTTGCGCTTGTAGGCTGTGGCAGCGGCAAGGAGTTCGATTCCGTGCAGGATTATCTGGATGCGCAGAAGGATCAGATTGATGCAGCGATCAAGGAAACTGAGGGTTCCGGCATGTCAATGGAAATCAAGGCAGACGGCGATACGCTTGTTTACCGCTATGTCTATGAAACGGCGGTACCGGTAGGTGACGAGACGACGGCTAAGTTTGATGCGGGTCTTGACACGTTCAAAAGCCAGTTTGACGCAGTTCTTGACGAGATGGCAGAATTAATCGACATTAAGAATCCGGCAGTAAAGCTGGTTTATGAGAACCCGGACGGCACGGTCGTATATACGCATACATTTACGAAATAAATCGAGCAGGGGATGGTGAATGCCTTTCCCACCCGCATGGGGTGATGGATTTAAGATCTCCCTGTGTATTACATAGCAGGGGGATTCCACTGCCATATGACCGAAGCTTTAGGCTGCAGCGCAATAACAGGATTTCATGAAAAATGTAAAAATTACTTGACATCTGATATTTTTTGGTATAAACTATTTGAGTGTGCCGCACAGCGAGGTTATAAGTCCCGTCCATAACGGGCACCGCAGCTGGCGAGTAATGATAACAGGAGGTGCCATATGTACGCAATTATTGCAACAGGTGGTAAACAGTACAAAGTAGCCGAAGGCGATATCATTCGGGTGGAGAAGCTTGGCGTGGAGAAGGATTCCACCGTGAGCTTTGACCAGGTTCTTGCAGTGAATAACGGCGAGTTAAAGATTGGGAATCCGACCGTGGCGGGTGCTACCGTTTCCGCAACTGTCCTTGAAGAGGGCAAGGGCAGGAAGGTCATTGTTTACAAGTATAAGAGAAAGACCGGCTATCACAAGAAGAACGGTCATAGGCAGGCTTATACAAAGGTTAAGATTGACAAAATCAATGCTTAATCTGATATGATCAAAATATCTATATATCAGGATGAGGGCGGCCGTATCGACGGTTTTCGGTGTTTGGGTCATGCAGGTTACGCGGAAAGCGGACATGATATTGTCTGTGCTGCAGTTTCAGTGCTGACGATGACGGCCATCAACTCCGTCGAGACGCTTACGGGGGATACATTTTCCTACGATGAGGACGAGAAGAAGGGGATGGTCGATTTCAGGATCGTTTCCCCGATGTCGGATCAGGCAGCACTTTTGATGGGTTCGCTGCTGGTAGGGCTTCGGATGGTTGAGGAGGTCTACGGGCGCAGGTTTATCCGGATTGATACGAAGAAGTAAGTGGACAGGTTGAAAGTTTAAAGGAGGTGTAAGTCATGTTGAAGTTGAACCTTCAGTTTTTCGCTCATAAAAAGGGTGTTGGTTCCACCAAGAACGGCAGGGATTCCGAGTCCAAGAGGCTTGGCGCGAAGAGGGCGGACGGTCAGTTCGTCGTAGCGGGCAATATTCTTTACAGACAGCGCGGCACGAAGATTCATCCGGGTGTCAATGTTGGACGCGGCGGTGATGATACCTTGTACGCACTTGTTGACGGTGTCTTGAGATTCGAGAGAAAAGGCAGGGACAAGAAGCAGGCAAGTGTTTACCCGGTAAAAGCGGCTGAGTAATCGAAAAATGGCTTAAAACGTGGAAAACCTCGAGTTGTCATATTCTCGGGGTTTTTCTTTTCATTCCGTGAAAGGAGGAGAACCATGTTTGCGGATAGGGCGAATATTTATATCCGCTCCGGCAAGGGCGGGGACGGGCATGTAAGTTTCCGCAGGGAGCTTTTTGTGGCGGCGGGCGGTCCAAATGGTGGCGACGGCGGCAAAGGCGGGGATGTTATCTTTGTGGTGGACAAGGGTTTAAATACCCTTTCTGAGTTCCGCTACAACCGCAAATACTGTGCCGAGGACGGTGCGGAGGGCGGCAAGAATAATTGCTCCGGGAAGGATGGGGAGGATCTTGTGATCAAAGTTCCGGAGGGGACAGTCATCATGGAAGCGGCAAGCGGCAAGGTGATTGCCGATATGTCCCACGGGAACGAGCGCGAGGTGATCCTGCGCGGCGGGCGCGGCGGCAAGGGCAACCAGCATTACGCCACCGCTACGATGCAGGTTCCGAAATATGCCCAGCCGGGACAGGATGCGAAGGAGCTAAATATCCGTCTGGAACTTAAAGTGATTGCGGATGTCGGGCTGGTCGGGTTCCCAAACGTGGGGAAGTCGACGTTTCTTTCCCGCGTCACAAACGCGAAGCCGAAGATCGCAAATTACCATTTTACAACCTTAAACCCGAACCTTGGTGTGGTGGATCTTCCCGGAGCCGACGGCTTTGTGATCGCGGATATCCCAGGGCTGATCGAGGGGGCTTCGGAGGGTGTGGGGCTTGGACATGAATTTTTGAGGCACATTGAGCGGACGCGTGTGCTCATCCATCTGGTGGACGCTGCCTCAACCGAGGGGCGCGACCCGGTGGAAGATATCCGGACGATCCATGCGGAACTTTCCTCCTATAACCGGGAACTGCAGAAAAAGCCACAGGTAATTGCTGCCAACAAACTGGATGTGCTTTATGGCGAGGAAGAGCAAGAGGCACTTTCAAGAATCCGTGAGACGTTTGAGCCGGAGGGAATCCGCGTGTTCGGGATTTCTGCCGTCAGCGGCAAGGGGGTGAAAGAGCTTTTGTATTATGTCGGGGAGCTCTTAAAGAGCATACAGGATACGCCGAAAGTCTTTGAGCGCGAATATTTCGAGGATCCTTCGCTCGATATGACATTGCCTTTCACCGTAAGTTATGACGAACAGGACAAGGTCTATGTAGTTGAAGGACCGCGCATTGAAAAAATGCTGGGCTATACCAATATTGATTCTGAGAAGGGTTTTGAGTTTTTCCAGAAGTTTTTGAAAGAGAATGGGATTCTGGATGAGCTTACAGCACTTGGCATCGCGGATGGAGATACGGTGCGTATGTATGGCCTGGAATTTGATTATTATAAATAGAAACAACCGCGAAAGGTATGGTGGATAAAATGACGAGCAAACAACGTTCTTATTTAAAGGGGCTTGCGATGAAGCTTGAGCCAATCTTCCAGATTGGAAAGTCAAGCCTGACACCGGAGTTTACAACTGGCATTGGGGAAGCACTTGCTGCGCGCGAACTGATCAAGATCACGGTTCTTAAGAATTGTATGGATGAGCCGAAAGAGATTGCGGCAACGTTGGCGGAGCGTACAAATTCGCAGGTTGTGCAGGTGATCGGCCGTAAAATTGTGTTATACCGGGAATCAAAGAATAATAAAAAGATTGAACTTCCAAAATAAAGGGAGCGGCGGCAATGAAAAAAATTGGCATTATGGGCGGCACGTTCAATCCGATCCATCTGGCACATTTGATATTGGCGGAGTCTGCCAGGGAACAGGCAGGGCTTTCCTCGGTAATGTTCCTGCCGTCGAAACGAACGCAGGAAAAAGCGGATACCTACATTCTGCCGGACGAACAGCGCTGTGAGCTGATCAAACGCGCCATCGCCGCAAATCCTGCTTTCTATCTTTCAACGCTGGAACTTGAGCGCGGCGGGACAACCTACACGGCAGACACGGTGAGCGCGTTAAAAAACGGAAGCCCGGAGACAGAATTCTATTTTATCATCGGGGGGGATTCACTGATTTCTTTTCCTTCCTGGCGCAACCCGGAAGTCATCCTAAAACACGTGCACCTTTTGGCAACAAGCCGTGGAATGCTCTCCCCGGAGCAGATCCATGCAGCCGCAGAGCGTATCCGGAGTGTGTTCTGTGTTGGGGTGCAGTTATTTGATACGCCAAAGATGGAGATTTCTTCCAGTGAAATACGCGAAAGACTTGCGGGAAACCGCTCGGTTCGTTATCTTGTCCCAGAAGCGGTGGAACATTTTCTATTAGAATATGGCTGTTATCAGAAACCGGAAAAGGAGTGGGAGAATGGATGGTAAGATTGATGCACTTATGAAGGAAATGGAATGCACCTTAACACGGAAACGCTATATTCATTCGCTCGGTGTGGCGTACCTTGCTGCGAGCATTGCAATGGCATACAATAAAAACTATGAAAAGGCGATGGTCGCAGGCCTGCTGCATGATTGTGCAAAATGCCTGCCAGAAAAGGAAATTCTGAAACAATGCAGGGAAAAAGGACTTATTGTCAGTGCGGTGGAGCAGCAGCAGCCTTATTTGCTGCACGCGAAACTTGGTGCGTGGTATGCCGAGAACCGGTATGGTGTGAAAGATAAAAAAATATTGGACGCGATCCGGTTCCACACGACCGGGCGGCCTGGAATGTCTTTTATGGAAAAAAATATTTACCTTTCGGATTACATTGAGATCGGGAGGGAACAGCCAGTCGAGCCGGATTTAAAAGAGCTGCGCAGACTGGCATTTGAAAATATTGACCTTGCCGTGTATTTTGCCGCAAAGAATACGGTGGGTTATCTGCAAAAAAAGGAGAGGGATGACACAGAGAAGAAGGTGCGGATGGATGAGACATCCCTTGCGACGTTGCGGTATTATGAGGAAGTGTGCGGAAAATAGAAAGAAAGGGGTAAATGACAGATATGACAGAAGAATCAAAATTTATGGCAAAGCTGGCGTATCAAGCGCTGGAGGACAAGAAAGCAGAAGATATCAAGGTAATCGAGATTGGTACAATCTCCATTCTGGCGGATTATTTCGTGATTGCAAACGGCAATAGCTCGTCCCAGGTGGAGGCGATGGTGGACGCAGTACAGGAGGAACTCGCAAAGAGCGGTTTTGAGCCGAAGCGTGTGGAAGGTGTCCGCTCCTCCGGATGGGTTCTGTTGGATTACGGAGATATCGTGATACATGTTTTTTCGAAAGAGGATCGTCTGTTCTATGATCTGGAACGCATCTGGAGGGATGGGCGTGATATCGGAAAAGAAGAATTATTTTAGATGGTAGGCCGATTTTTGGCAGAACACCCGGACGGGAATGATAAAAGATCAAATCCCCGTCCGGGTGTTTTTATGTAAGTTCATTTTGGCGGTTTAAGCATTTTGTGGCAAAAGTTTCAATAAATGACTGTTTTTGCTTATTCCGCAACTGTTTTGATTTGCCGCATCATTAGCGGAATATGCGAAATATGCCGATTACTTTACCGATGATCTGGACATCGTCGAGGATGATGGGATCCATAAAGTTATTTTCCGGCTGCAGACGGATATGCCCGTCTTCTTTATAAAATGTTTTTACTGTCACCCCATCCTCAATCATGGCAACGACAAATTCGCCGTTCTGCGCCGTGTTCTGTTTTTGGACGAGTACCTGGTCGCCGTCGAGGATCCCGGCATTGATCATGCTTTCCCCCCTTACATGGAGCATAAAAGTCTCGGCGTTTGGCATGTACTCTGTCGGGATCGGGAAATAGCCCTCAATGTTTTCGACGGCGAGCAGAGGCGCACCTGCAGCCACATCACCAAGGATCGGTACATTGACCAGTTCCCTGCGCGTCAGGTTAAAACTGTCATCCACAATCTCGATCGCACGCGGCTTTGCAGGGTCGCGGTGAATATAGCCGTTCCTCTCAAGCGTCTCCAAATGGGAGTGCACGGAAGAAGTGGAGCGAAGGTCGACGGCCTCGCAGATCTCGCGAACCGACGGGGGATATCCCCGGTTGATGATCTCTTTTTTCAAATATTCCAGGATTTCTTGCTGTTTCTGTGTGATTTTTCCGTATGACATCATTTTTCTCCGTTCTGTTTTATTATGAATCTGACTGCCATGAACGGCTTATGTAACGATTCAATGTTATTTTGTGGTTTCGGATATCGGTTGATATTATGCCATGCCTTTGGACATGATCCCTCACGGGATATGCACACAGCCCGCCAAAGGGATTGCACTCCTTCGTCGGACGGCGAACCGGCGCTGGTATCATGTCGTTTTGACATGCTTCCCTGCAGAGCATGCATATGATTCGCCGAGGAAGATGCCCTCCCTCTGGTCGGATGGCGAATCAGCGATGGTATAACGTCTGTTGACATTATACCATAGATACTTTCAAAATGCAAAACAAATGTTCGTTATTTTAGGATATTTTCATTTTTTGTGTGACGGGGGAGTTTTTCGGGACTCTTTTTGTGGGAAAATAACAACACGGAAAGAAGAACAAAAAAGAGTATTGACATTCGAACATTTGTTCAGTATAATAAGGGCAAACGAACGTTCGGATAAAATGAAAACAGATAGAGGAGGGTTCCGATATGATGATGATCTATGAGTTACAACCAAGTATGTTCACACTAAAAAGAAGAAAAAGGAATTTGCGGAGGCTGTTTTTGTTCCGGTATTTTACAGACCGGGCTCTGATTTTGTTTCTTGCCGTGCTGCTTACAGTGTTTTCCCTGTTTTTTGTGACAAAGGCGCTTGCGGCAGAAGACGGGAATGCTCCGGTGAAGACGGTCACGAGCGTTTGTATCCAGCCGGGGGACAGCCTTTGGAGTATCGCCGCGGCATATTATACACCAGAGTGCGGAAATTTTCAGGATTATGTTGTGGAGATCAAGCGCAGCAATGGCTTAAAGGGAGATACGATCCACGCTGGGGCGTATATTATCGTTCCATATTATGACATTGAACCATAACATTTTTTATGAGATGGACAAAAATTGAAAAAATAAATTAAATATTCTGACACAAATATAACACGCTTTTCCGATATTATGACGATAGGAAGCTGTTGTAACGCAGAGAGAAAAGAAAGGTCGTGTACATATTGTTTCGGAATAATACTATATGGAAAGAAAAGGAATTTTGCCGTAACAGGTCAGGGAAATTACGATGCGGAACCGTATTGTTTCTGTGTATGGTTTTGGTAATATGTACGATTCCAGCCAGACCAGTGCAGGGAGGAGGAATCAAACTATATTATTATAATACGAAGAAAACAGTTACATATACCGGCACGAGGGCATTGTATGATTATAACGGAAGCAGTGTTTCCCTTGGAAAGACCATCGGCATCCTCACGGACAATGGAGTGGCACTTGGGCCATACTACGAGATTTTCAGCCGTGCACTTGGGGTTTCCTGCAAAAAAGACTCCGCAAAAAACACAATCACTTTCCGTAAGAATGGCAATGAACTGGTGCTGACGATGAACAGCACAAAAGCCCTGCTGAACGGAAAGACAGTCACCGCAAATGCCGCTCCGGTCACAGTACGGTTTGTAGATGCCGGTATCAGCCGCATCATGGTACCAACCCGTTTTGTTGCCGAGTCATTAGGTTATAATTACCGTTGGGACAGTGATATATCGACGGCGATCATCCGGGATACGATGACATTGTCCTATAACGGCAAGCAGGTGTCCTATATTGGAACGACCGGGAAGGTAAATTACGACGGAACCAATATATCCCTTGGAAGCCTTCCGAGCATCCTGATCAATAATACCGCGATGCTGCGTGCCTACAATGTTTTCAAAAAGGCCATGGGGGTCAGCTATTCTTTCAACCAGGCAACCGGAAAAATCACACTAAAAAAAGGAAACATAACTTTAAGCATGCAGGAGAATAGTACAGCCGCCTACCGTAACGGTGAATATTTTGACTGCGGCGTTGCCCCGGTCTGCATCACGAATACTGCGGATGGGACAATGGCTCTGATGGTGCCGGGGCGTTTTGTTTCTGAGATGCTTGGATATGATTATAACTGGAATTCTTCCACTCAGACATCGGAAATCCGGACGACGGACCAGGTCGGGGTCTATGTTGCACCGGAAAAACCGACACAAGCACCGTTGCCGACTTACCTCCCTTCCGTGGCGGAAGATCAGGTCGATTATTCTTTTGTCGTGGACGCAGAGCGTTATCTTGGGTTTGAAAACCGAATGGATAATGCCCAGACAGAGCTTGTCCGGACAGCAACGGGTGATATTGCCATTTTGCAGGAGTTGACAAAAAACGAGGCGGAGATTTACAATGAGCAATATGTGTTAAAGTTTGACCGTCCGGTTGGTTCCGTCAAGAGTGAGCTTGTGCAAGGCTGTTTGTCCGTAACGGTGGGTGATACATATTGTTTCACAAAAGAATATAATAATGCTGCCGGAAGTCTTGTGACACATATCTTGCAAAGACAGGATTCTTCCCAAAATGGAACCGTCATTGAACTGACTCTTTCGGACTCACTGCCATATTACGACCTGACGCTCTCCGAGGACGGCTGTACATTGTATATTACGGTCTTTCCGAATTATCTTGTCGGATTGGAGACGGGAAAGAACCAAGCCGGACAGTATATGCGCTTTAAGGGGCTCCGTGCTTTCCAGTACACCCTGGATGAAGAAAACGGGTATCAGGCGGTGTATTTCCATAACACATGCAACACCGTTGGAAATCTTGTTTTTCCGGACGAGCTGTTTGAAAATTACTTTGAACATGCATATATGGTGGAGACCGAACCAAACCAAATCAAGCTCATGTATAAAACGAGGGCTGATGCAAAATTGCGTTTTGAGCAGGAGAGTAATGCACTGTATTTGTATTTTGAAGATTACAAGATTCCGGATTCCACGGACAACTCCAGACCGATTGCAGGCGGAATGTTCGTGCCGTTACCGGAAGGAATTGATGTTTCGGATCTTTATGTAGAGGATCAGTACTGGAACCGGAAAATCGTGATTTCCATACCAGGAAACCATACCGGTTTTTATCAGGCAAACGCGGTTGTGAATCCTTATCCTGTGGTGGAAGACATCGAGGTTCGATCTGACGGGAACGTAACATACATCATCCTGACAACAGCGCGCATCCAAGGTTATCGGTTGGGGGCAGAAGGAAGCGGTTTTGCACTGCAGCTTGGAAATCCTTCTGCAATCTACGATAAAATCGTTGTTCTCGATGCAGGTCACGGCGGCATTGATCCGGGGGCAAGCGCTGGGGGATATAACGAGAAGGATATCAATTTCACAATTTTGAACCTTTACACAAAAGAATATTTTAAAAATTCCGATATTAAAATATATTTTACAAGGATAGAGGATGTAAAAATCGATCTGTATGAGCGGGCAGATTTTGCTTCCAGAGTGGAGGCAGATCTCTTTATCAGTCTTCATATGAATGCGGTTTCTTCAACCTCCGTAAACGGAACCTCCGTTTATTACTCCCTGTTGAATACGAGTACGATGCGCGGAGGATTAAACGGAAAACTGATGGCATCAACACTGACGAACAACCTTTCCAAGGCGCTTGGCACGAAGAACCGAGGGGTGGCTACGGCAAATTTCGTTGTAATCCGCGAAACCAGAATGCCTGCCGTACTGATTGAGTTGGCATTTATTACAAACGCGGATGACCGCAAGATTATTACGACGGAAGCAACACAGAGAAAGACCGCAAAAACAATTTTTGATACGGTTGTAGGTTTCTTTAAGGATTATCCGACAGGAAGATGATCCGCTGATGGGACATAAGCCGTTTGGAGCAGGAGAGGAAACAGAGTATTGAATTTTGCCGACATAGTCCGTGAAGTTTATCTTGGGTAAAATTCGCTGAACGCTTGGCTCCGTATCATATACGAAGCCAAGCGTTCAGCCTAAAACCAGAAATATCAGATAATCAAAAATACTGCGGAAGGAAAATTACTTTTCCTTCCGCAGTATTACTTTGTCCTTTGCCATGCGGCGGCGTTCTTCTTCAATCGCTGCATAATGTTTCCTTGTTGTGTTGACATCTTTATGGCCGAGAACATCAGCGACGAGATAAATATCTCCCGTTTGTTGATACAATGATGTACCATAAGTGCTACGCAATTTATGAGGTGTGATTTTTTTCATTGTTGTCACTGTTTGTGAATATTTTTTTACTAAATTCTCAACGCTGCGAACTGTGAGCCGACGTTTTCTGGAAGAAAGGAAGAGGGCATTCTCATGACCTTCCATAATTCCGGTTATCATTTCGCGTTCTTCCAGATAAGCCTCAAGAGCCTCCCTGACTTCATCGCCAAAATAAACAAATGCTTCATATCCGCCTTTTCGGACAATCTTGATCCGGTCATTATTGAAATCAAGATCCATTAGATCCAGACCAACACATTCCGATACACGGATACCGGTTCCAAGCAGAAGTGTCATCAATGCCAGATCGCGCAGCTTACTTTTTTCATGAAAACGCTGTTGGGAGTTGGAGAGAGTATTTCCGGATTCTACCGCGTCTAAAAGTTCTGCGACTTCATTGACATCCAGACGAATGATCGCCTTGTCATGAAGCTTTGGCATATCAACCTGTATGGCAGGATTGACCGATATTGCTTCCGATTTGTGGAAGAAATGATACATGGAACGCACAGCCGAAATTTTTCTTTTGATAGCACGTTCGTTGTTTGTTACCGTTTTTCCTTCTGAAGATTCGTACAGTTTCAAGTATTCCATATACTCATTGATATCTGCAGAAGTTAAGGTCTCAAGAATATCCAATCCAAAATCGCGTATTTCTTTGTTGCAGTAAAGTGGATTGGAGCTCTTTATGTACTCAAAAAATGTCTTTAAGTCTATTGCATACGCAATTTTTGTTCGGCTGGCAAGAACCTGATCAACCCCTGTAAAATATGTACCTAGAAATTTTGGAAGCTCGGCGCGGAGTTGCCGAAGTTTTACTATGTTTTCTTGGTTAATTTGCTGCGAATAAGTTAGATCGTTTTTCATCGTAAATCCTCGTTTCAGTTTATACAAATCTCAGAAATAGAGTTGGGCAATCATCAAATGATTTTTAATTCAAATGATAGGGGATACGAAAGATTTTATACCGGTAATGGATTCTTACTAAGCAGGAAAGAGCAGTATCCATTATTTCGCTAAACTCAGGATAAAACGCAATGCTTGTTGATATGACATGTGGGGCATTGAAAAAAATGCCCTTTTTATTATGCCCCAAAATAGTACAAAAACATATTGAACTAATTAGCATATGCTTTTCTTGGCTACTTTTGTGAAAATCGTGCGGAGCAATCCCGAAGGGGGGCGTGCAAGCGGTAGCGCGCTAGAGTTCGTCCGGTAGCAGTTCCTTTTTGCCTGCCATGGTTCGCGGCAAGCGGTAGCGCGCAGGGTACAGCCCACATACAAAGCCGTCTGTAGAATGCCCCGAAGGGGCGCAGAGCCTGCCTTGATAATAATACCGCCTGTTGCATTGCAGAGCTTGGTGTTAGTGGGAGAGTAGCGGGTCAGAAGAAGCAGGGCGCGGAGTGGGGTTTATCCCCACCGCGCCGCTTCCCCCGCATCCCCGCGCGCAATATATAAATATTATTTTTTATTAACTTTTGTAGCATGTCGCAATCCAGTAGAATCAAGGGTTTGCGCTTGTAGCACTTTTGTAGCACTTTTGTAGCACTTTTGTAGCAAGCAAATTTTCGCGCTACGCGCGCGCCTAGGTTAGTATTACCCTAGGCGCACTTCTGAGACATGAGACAACCCGCGCGGAGCAAGGCTTTGCAGGTTGAGACAAGGTTGAGACAACTTTTGAGGCAGGATATTTTCATGGTTGCTGTAGTGCTTGGATTTGCGCGAAGCCTGACAAATTTTGTTCGCAATACCCCGGAAGGGAGGGCTTCTCACGGAGCGGGCTGTGCCCGCGTAGTATGCCCGACCGGGGGTCGCGCAGCGTTCCCAAAGAAAGAGAATCGGAACGGCACGAAAAGAAAGCCCGTTCTACATGACTGGATGCCATATATACCCCGTATTCAGAAAAATGATTGCGAAACAATGAAAATCATGCCGAAACGTTTCTTAATGGTTTAACAGGAAAAATAAACCGTTTTATCAGACTGGATATTGACTCCCGTATTATCTAGGCAGGCCCATATCAGCATTGATTAGGGCATTGACATAGCTGTTGAGGGATGTGTATCCATGTGCTTTATAGTGCTGCTCGATCAGTTTCTTGTGTCCCTTAGGTACTTGGATGTTTAGGCGGTCGTAATTTGCCTTTATAAACTCATTTTTGTATTTTGTTGGTTGGAAATTTGACATGCTTGTTCCTCCTTACGTCTTGTGCAAGAATAACAAAATATCACAAAAAAACTTGTGCAAGATGCTAATTGAAAATTATGCACAAGATGTGATATGATTATCAAGTCGGGAGACGTAGGAAGTTACCGACAATGATTCTCAAGCTTTTAGAGCGGTATTCAAGCCGTATGAAATCCGCTGTTGTCGAGTTGATGCCGTTGTGTGCGGCATCATACC
Source organism: uncultured Lachnospiraceae bacterium (assembly GCA_947053345.1). Classification (GTDB taxonomy): domain Bacteria; phylum Bacillota; class Clostridia; order Lachnospirales; family Lachnospiraceae; genus RGIG4057. Next base: position 56,902 of record CAMRSM010000008.1, on the reverse strand, counting down.
GGGGAAACCTAAAGAGCCAGTACTGGCAGTAGTTAGCCCCGGTCTGATACCTTGAAAAAAATACACTATGCACCATGACAATGTAAGTGTATCATATCTGCGCTTGAAATACAAGCATTTTGGCGCGAATTATTGGAATGGGGGAATAAAAAATGGGTTTTGAAGATTTCAAAGAAATGGTTGCACGGAAAACGGATGATGAGCTACGGATGGAATATTTTACTTTCCAAGCATTACTTGCTTACATTGAACCGGAATGGCTTGATACAATGATTTGCAGTGTTGCGAATGAAATCAATATAGCCGTGGACGAAGAAATTTGCCGGCGGTTCTGTGGCTTGTCTGATTGTTCTGAAGCGGACAAGCGGAAAGAGCAGTATCCATTATTTCGCTAAACTCAGGTTTTACGAAATAATAGACATGGATCTCCACAAAATCGCATTTTTAATAGCTTCCCATTTATAATTCCCCAATCATTTTAACAATTGCAAGTACGAACCAAAAACATAAATTGCAAGTACGAACCAAAAACATACCATCCATCGTACAATCAATTAATCAATCGACAACATCTGAATCAAAAACCGCAATCCAATTTGCAAACTACAAACTATTATTATTCATTTTTTTTGTTTTGACCAAACCCTATTCTATACGCAATACAATGTCTTCCCAAAAGCATCCTCTGTGCGGCACGTTTGTGCCGCACGTTATTTTTCACTACCTACACCAATTCATACTTTATCTGATATTGATTCCCCTCGGCAGATACCTTCACATAGCTTCCACAGATCATTGGCATTGCCGGGGGCAGATGGCCAAAATCCATGTCCATAATGATCGGTACGTGATATTTGCTTAACGGGTCAAGGACTGCACGGTATGTGTCCAACCCCATCATCTCACTGCCATAACAATACGGCCGTCCGACCAGAACCCCTTTGATATGCCGGAACCATCCGGCATGATCCATCTGCCAAATGGCACGGCGGATAGCAAAAACATTGAGGTCACAAGCCTCTAAAAACCATATGATCCCATCCGTGCGATAATGTTCAACATAGTCTGCAACATGATCGAATTTTGTACCGAGCAGATTAACAAGACAATCCATGCAGCCACCCAAAAGCCGTCCTTCCATCGCAACGCTCTCGTTTGGCGAATGATGAAAATCTCCCATGTTTCTTTCCCCGCCTGCATTATCTGGAGTAAAAATTCGTATTTTGCCTGGCTCTGTAGTATGGTACGGAGCCAAAGGATTTTCCGCACTCTTAAGGGATTCTTTTTCCCATGCAGGGTATCCTGTGAATTGTAATTTTTTTCCGCAAACGGCATCCCACAAATCCTGAATACAGGTATGCCAGGGTTCCATTCCAAGGGCAGGCGCACATGGCGCGTAGATGGATGCTGTCTCAAGCAATGTAGCCAATAAAAAAGTAAAATTAGTATTATCCGAATAGCCGACATACCATTTTGGTTTGGCGGCAGATAATTTTTCAAAATCAATATAATCCAGAATTTCACACATAAGTTCCCCGCCCCCGCAGGAAAGTAAAATATCATTTTTATCCGAAATGTAATGATCCGTAAGTTCTCTTCCACATTTGTCTGGTGTGTTGCTGATTCCAATCCCCTCTCCCGCAAAACAGTTTGGTCCTAAATCCATTTGGTATCCCATAGCAGTCAAACGCTCACATGCATGAAGAAAGGCGGAATGATAAGGCTCGATATTACAGCCAAAAGACGGGGCAACACATCCGATTACCCCGCCATCCCGCAAAAATTCTGGATATTTCATTTTACCGGTATGAATCGCCATTTATTATTTCCTCCATCGTAAATATCATTTTGATTTGTGTATTCTCAAACAATGTTTTATGGTTTTTGATCCGTTCCCCTACATCGGCCGGTATTGTCCTATAATACGTTGTATTTCCGTGAGCTCTGTGGGATTTAGCGTCTGGCTGCCAACATAATCGACAAAAAACTTACTTAGGGAGCCGCCGTACAGCTTATCCAAAAGGCTTTTTGTTTCTGAAATCTGCACTGCGCGCTTCGAAATAGCTGCCCTGCAGATAAAACCTGGGTCTTCTCTCTTCACTGCCCCCTTCTCGATCAGCCGCTTGATTACGGTGTAGGTTGTATTTTTCTCCCACCCGATATATTCTTTGATAATTTTTGCAATATCTTTTGCTGCCAGTGATTTGTTTGACCATAGCAGCTCCATAATATTCAATTCCCCTTCGTGCAATTTGATGTCCGCCATTTTCTGTATGAACTCTCCTTAATCCTCTGCGTAATATCCAAAATCCGAATAGGATTGCTGGATTTTAAACCCCTGTCAGAAATTCTGCCCTGCACAAAACATATCCCCACATCCCTGACATTCTCTATGAAAGGCTGAAAAGCCCAAATAGACCATTGATCATAAATATAACTACAAAAGTAGAAAAGCACACGCTTCTCCGAAACCCTTTTTAGAAAGGAAATCAAAACAGTCTCTCCACAATCTTCCGGCAGCCATACCACCGGAAGTACATCCGTTGTAAAAATAACAAAATCTTTTAATTATTGTAAAAAGCATAATTTCGCAATAATTCTACAATCATAGAACCATACAAAATCAAAAACCCGACTTCTTATTTTCCGAACATCGACCTACCCTGCCAACGTAGATGATCAGAAAGCATCCGCACACTATATTCTGTTAAAATATTGTAAAAAAATCGTAATACTATTCTACTATAATGCTATCTCTCTGTCAAGTGATTCCGAATACTTTTGGTATATATCTACAAATGTAGAACCCTACCTTCATCTATTTTTACCAATCAGAAAAAATACCTTCTCTCACAAAGTTTCCATTATAAACCACGCGCATCGTACAGGGCTTCAACAGAGAATACATCCCTCTCAAAGACAAAAAATAGCATAATACGGTATTGTCCTTACCCCGTCCGAAAAATCGAAATTATGGTAAGAAATCTTGATGGAATAAGGAATTTCATGCTCCGCACGATATACACCGACGCTTTTTGATCTGGCATTCTCCGCAGTCTTAACTTCGATCGGAATCTGGCATCCATTTTGGTCAATTAGAAAGTCTATACGCGCCTGTGAAGGGGACTCCCAAAATTTTGCCTGATATCCGCAGGCGGCAAGTGTCTGCATCACATAGCAGTCAAGGAGCTGCCTGCGGAATACGCGGTTTTCTGTCTTATCATAGATACCTCTGGATGAAAGGGCATACAAAAAACCGATGTCCGCCGGAAAAATTTTAAACACCGCTTCCTTCCCCTGCTTTCTGCACAGGCAGATAAAATGTTCTTGGCAAAGCGCGGAGATTGCGTCCTCATAGAGCGCGCCGGTTGCCCCCTTACGGATCAGGCGGTACTGGAATTTCTGGTTTTCCTTTGCCAGCTGGGCAGGCAGTACCTCAAGAACCTGGCGCATCTTCAGCGCCTCCCCCTCCTCGTGATGCTTCCGGATATCATACAGCACGTGCCCAAGATAGCCCTGATGGAGTTCCGGCAGATTGTCGGTTGCCTCAAAACAGAGATATTCGTTGACGGCGGCAGGCATCCCTCCCGTACAGAGATAATCATCGAACCGATCCACCAGTTCCTCATGTACAATCCCCGGTATCCTGTGCCCCGTCTGAAAATGCCCTTTGATCACTTCACTGTACCATTCCTGTCCGGCAGCGACAAGAAATTCATCAAAGGTAAGCGGATATAGGGTTATATGGTTGATTGCCCCGGAAAGTGCGGGCATCCGGCTGGAAATCACTAGAACACACGAATCGTCGGGCTCTTCTGCCACCGCTAACAGAAAGTTCCACAAAACTTTCTCGTCACATACCTCATCCAAAACCACAAGGAAATTTCTCCGGTATTCCGGCGGGACATCGAAAAGCCTGTATATGTAAGCGGTCATCGCGTCAAGCGTATGGAACTTTGAAAGTCCGGAAAGCAAGGCTTCACTCTTTGCATTTTTCTGTTCAAAATTTAAATATAGGATTCCCTCGAAAAAAGATTTTGCAAAATCCATAGCCAGATAAGTTTTGCCACAGCCGCGGATACCGGAAAGAAAAAGTGGTTTCCGGTATCCGCCCTGTTTCCAGCCGATCAGTTTTTCTATTGCGTTCCGTTTCATGTGCGTGTCCCATCCTTTCCGTCCCCCGCTTATCTTTTGCGCAGCTTGTCTGCAAGTGCAGTAAAATACTCCGGCAGGGGAGCCGTAAATTCCATATACTTCCCGCTTGACGGATGGATAAAACCAAGCACACGTGCATGCAGTGCCTGTCCCTCCAAATGGAACGGGTTCTTGGCCGGACCGTAGAGATCATCTCCAAGCAGCGGATGGTGGATATGTGACATATGGACGCGGATTTGGTGCGTCCGTCCGGTCTCCAGACGGCATTCAACATGCGCGTACAACCTTCCGAAATTTTCCAATACCGTATAATTTGTCACTGCCGGTTTCCCGTTTTTCTCATTGACCGCCATCTTTTTTCGGTCAACCGGATGCCGGCCGACCGCACCCTCGATGCGCCCGGCCTCTTCGTCAAATGCCCCATAGACAATGGCGTTGTACTTTCTTGTGATGGAATGCACTTTCAACTGTTCGGAAAGGGACTGGTGCGCCTTGTCATTTTTGCACGCCACAATCACCCCGGTCGTGTTCCGGTCGATGCGGTGGACAATGCCCGGCCGTAAAACGCCGTTTATGGCAGAAAGCTGCCCTTTGCAATGGTAAAGCAGCGCATTGACCAAAGTACCGCCCGCATGCCCGGCAGCGGGGTGCACCACCATATTTTTGCCCTTGTTGACCAGTATGACATCCTCATCTTCATAGAGAATGTCAAGAGGGATATTCTCCGGCTGTGCGGTAAGTTCTTCTGGCTCCGGCAGAAAAATGCGGATATCCATTCCGGGGCTTACCTTAAAACCGGCCTTTACCGTTTGCCCGCCGACAAGCACCCTCCCCTCCCCGATCAGTTTTTGGATATAGGAACGAGAAAGCTCCTCCCGTTGTTGCGAGAGCAGCTTATCAATCCGCCAGCCATTATTTTGTTCCGTTACTGTGATGCTAAAATCCTCATCCTCCCAACATTCCGGATTCCCGATATCAGCGTTTCCCATTCCCTGCTCCCGTTTCCTTTCCCTCGTCTTTTTCAGCCAGATCCTCACGGTATACAAAGAACACAAGAATCAGCGCCAAGATCTCGCATACCGTGATATATATATCTGCCACGTTAAATATAGGGAAATTGATAAAATCAAATCGGATGAAATCCGTCACATAGCCGAACGCAATGCGGTCAATGATGTTGCCGAGCCCGCCCGCTGCGATAAAAACAAGCAGAATCCTTGCAGGGGTAAAATGCCGTGTCATCGGAAGTTTGAAATACAGGAACAAAATAACCAAAAAAATCACGGCGGTAAGCAAGATCAAAAACAGCCGCTTATCCTGAAAAATTCCCCAGACAGCACCGCGGTTCTCCAGATAAGAAAAACTTAAAAGCTTCGGGATTACCACAATGTCCTTCCCGCCTTTTAACACTCCCCTCGCCCAAAGTTTTGTGAGTTGGTCCAACCCGACCAACGCGATGCACAGAAACAGATTCAAAATATGTTTTCCGATTTTCGTCTTCATAGTCAAACACTTCCTAAAATATATTTGCATGCCTCTGTCATCTCCTGACGCGTTACGGTCGTGTCAATGCAGGCATCGCCAATCTCCTTTAACAAAACAAACCGGATTTGTCCCGCATCCATTTTTTTATCCTTTGTGACAGCGTTTAAAATATCTGATACATCAAGTCCGGATGTGGAGACCGGAAGCCCGAATGCCCCCAACACCGAGAGGATCCCGTCAAGGTCTTCCCCGGACAGTATCCCGCGCTGAAAACAGATATGGCCTGCCGCCGCCATGCCGACGGAAACACACTCCCCGTGCAGGAGTGAAAAATTTTTCAGTTTTTCTACGGCATGTCCAACCGTATGTCCAAAATTTAAGAGCGCGCGCTCCCCTTTTTCTTTCGGGTCACGCTCGACCACTGCTTTTTTTACCAGGAGGCTGCGGTATACCATCTCGGTTACCGGCGCGCCGTTTCGTCCAAGCAGCCCGCTGCGGTTTTGCACGAGCCATTCATAAAAGGCTTTATCCCGTATCAGACCATGCTTGATAATCTCGCCGAAACCGGAGCGATACTCCGCTTCCGGCAGGGTCATGAGCGCAGAAATATTCATATACACGAACTGCGGCATGTAAAATGCACCGACCATGTTTTTATATGCCTTGAAATCGACCCCGGTCTTACCGCCGATGCTGGAATCCACCATTGACAGAAGGGAAGTCGGGAGCTGGAAAAAACGTATGCCGCGCAGATATGTCGCCGCCGCAAAGCCCGTCAGGTCACCGACCACACCGCCGCCGAGTGCCGCGAGGACATCACCCCGGTCAAAGCCTTCCTTAATCAGAAATGCGTACAGGGACTGAACCGTCTCAAGGTTCTTGCTCGCCTCGCCCGCGGGAAATGGGAAGGTCACAACCTTTCCCGCCGCTTTTGCACAAACCTTTTCAACTGCGGATGCATGGTATTTTGCGACATTGGTATCGGTTACGATGCAGATCTTGCGGCTTTTTAGCCCCATGCGTTCCACACGTTCCCCCAATGCCCCATAGTCCTGCTCCAGCATGATATCATAACAGGGTTTCCCTTCATATAAAATATCCAACTGTTTTTCTGGCATGGGTAATCTCCGTTTCTACAGATTGATAAAATCAAACGCTTCCTGCCCGTCGTCGTCTTCCTCGGGCAGGTCTTTGTATTCCGGCACGTAAGGCTTTTTTTCACCCCACGCTGAACCTGCGGGTTTCATGGGCTTTGCTGCCATATTTCCTGACGGCCGGAGCGGCTTTGCCTCCGGTTCTCTTTCCTCCTCCACCTTGGGCAGTGCCGTGCGGCTTGTGTCAATAAACGCCTCCAAACGCTCCGCGTTGATGGAATAACTGTCGCTCTCGAGCAGTTCCACCTGCGCGACTGCCAGGCTCTTGACCTGTGCTTTGTATTTTTCAAACTGCTGCAGCATGGCGAGGGTCTGGGTATGCACGCGCTCCAGTTCATTTCTGGCATCTGCCATGATGATCTGGGATTTTAACTGCGCTTCCTTCTCGATATTTCTGGCGTTTTTGACTGCCGCCTGCGTTGTGTCCTCCGCCGTTTTCTGCGCGAGCACAAGCGCTTTCTGCAGGGTATTTTCCATTGTCTTATAGCGCTGCAGCGCGTCATTCAATGCATCAACCTTATCCTTTAAATCAATATTTTCGCTGTACAGCCGTGTAAATTCCTCTGTCACCTCGCGGAAAAACTGTTCCACATCCTTTTTATCATAACCAAGTCCGCCGGACTTAAACGTTTTGTTCTGCAATTCAACCGGTGTAAGCATGCAAGCCTCCTCTACTCTGTTCCCACCCAAAAATCAAACATATTTTTCTAAAGTGATATTCAAACGCCCCTTTTTTGTCATGCTTCCCTGCCCGGCATAGCGAAATTTCCCATAGCCGCGCACAGAAACCACATCGCCTGTCTTTAACATGTAACTTCCCTGCATGGTTTCCCTGCCGTTCACAAACACTTTGCCGCCACAGATCAATCCGGACATGCTGCTGCGCGATGCCTGGAACGCAGCCCCCACGACGGCATCCAACCTTGGCGATGCGACGTTGGCATGGAGTGTCAACGTCGCGCGCGCCGGCAAAGCCCCGCTCTGGTCACTAAGTGCCGCGCGTACGGCCGTATGGCGGACACGCGTAAGATTTTCACAGAGGAAGTCTGCTATTACAGGATCACACGAAAGGTAGACCGCATCCTCGGCAAACAGGATATCCCCGGTTTTATCCCGGTCGATCCCAAGATTTAAGATTGCGCCCAGATAATCCCGATGTGTCAAATTTTCGGCAAATTTTATATTGGAAGGACGGATCTGCACCATACGGATCGGATAATCGTTCCGAAAATCGTCCGGCGGAATCTCACCGGATCCCTCCATACTGCCGTGGAAACCGACCTTTACCCGCTCTGCCCCCAAAAACCCGCCATAGAGAGAATACGGAACCGGAAATTCGTCTTTTTTCATCCGATGAAAAAGACCAAGACCAGCCAAGTCAAGATAATCAGAATATACATTGATTCCTTTATAATAAGCTGATTTTGCCAGCTCCTCGATATGTCTGACAAAAATCAGCTCATCTTTTCTTTCATCCATATGCTTCATTCTCTTCCAAGCGTTGGAACTTCAAAGCCGTTCTGCTGCTTGATCATGTCAAAATAGTCCCCGGAAATATCAACATTTTCCGGCGATATAATAAATATGTAGCTTGAAATCTGGCGCAGTTTTCCGTTTGCTGCATAGACCGCACCGGAAACAAAATCCATCACGCGCTGGGCTAGTTCGACATTAAAGCCTTCAAGATTGATGATCGTTGCTTTCCCGGCGAGCAGGACATCACAGATATCCTGTGAATCCTCAAAACTGGTCGGCTTCATCACTTTGATTCCCATCGCGCCCCCCGTGCTGCTGCGGAATGACACAACCCTGCTTTGCTGCTGTTTCTCCGGCTTTGCCGTGCGCTCCCTGCGGATATCACTGAAATTTGAAGTGTTTGGCCTATAGTCGGTCTCCGGTATCTCCTCTTCCTCCTCCGGTGCAAAACGCCGTCCTGCTTTTTCCAAACGTTTTTCACTGCGCTCCGCACGGCGGCGCTCCCTCGCATTTGTCTCCACTAAGTACTCTTCATATTCCTCATCGGTATCATCGTCGTCTGCAAGATGCAGGGAATCAATGAAATTTCTGATAATGTTTGCCATGCAAAACACTCCTATCTATAAGATATTTTAATGATATACCCGTTCGCCAAAGATCCCGGTGCCGACCCGCACCATCGTCGCACCCTCCTCAATCGCAACCTCGTAATCCCCGGTCATCCCCATCGATAAAATCTCCATACCGATATTATCAATGTTTTTGGCACGTATGTCAACAGCTAATTGCTTGATTTGGCGAAAATATTTCCTATTTTTTTCCGGGGCTTCGGTAAAAGGGGCGACCGTCATCAGCCCGCACACACGAATCCTGTCAAACTTTGACATTTCCCGTGCAAATGGTTCCGCTTGGTCCAAAGACAGACCGTATTTGGATTCCTCCCCGGCAACGTTGACTTCGAGCAGGACTTGGCAGACCGTATCCTGCTTTTCGGCTTCTTTCTGAATGGCAGCCGCAAGCCGCAGATTGTCGAGGGAGTGGATGAGCGCCGCCCTGCCGACGACCTGCCTGACCTTATTTGTCTGGAGATGGCCGATCATATGCCATTTGATGTCAGCAGGCAGTTCAGGGAATTTGGCACAAAGCTCCTGTACTTTGTTTTCCCCGAAGGAGCGCTCCCCAAGACCGTAGGCTGACAACAACATTGGCACCGGCTTTGTTTTACTCACCGCGATCAATGTGATCTCCGACGCATCCCTCCCGGAGCGCTGCGCCGCCGCTGCAATCCGCGCCCGCACGTTTTTCAGATTTTCTGCGATATAGTTTTCCAAAATGCCTGACTTCCTTTCTTTTACAAATACGATTTAGTATATGATGGATTTGTCAACCGCCTTATCCGCATTGAGGGCGATATGGTCATAAACAGAGATCCCGCCTGCCGTCCCCTTTGCCACGATCACATACTCGCCGTTTTCCTCAAGCCGCTCAATGCGCCGGAAGACTGCGTAACCGCGGTTGACCTGATAAACCCCCTCAAGCTGGGCCGTCATGGCAAGCGGCATCGTCTCCTGTGTTTCCGGACAATAGATGGTTGTCATGGCAAGGAAATCATCCTTGTTTACATAAGCGTACTCGTCATCCTGATAGTAGATTTCCGCCGGCAGAAACAAATATTCCGGTTCCCCGGTCTGTGCGCTGTAGCTCACCGAATAAAGCCCCGTGTCGTTGGAATCGCCGCCGACCGTAAAATATTGCAGCGGAATCAAATAGAAATCCTTGGCTGTGACAGCGGTTTTCGGGATTTTTAAGCCTTTCTCCTCCGAGACGGCAATATCCAAAGTCAGAAAACGGTCTTCCAGATAATTTGCGACATAGCGCGTCATGGTGATCTGCATATAGTAATCGCTGCCATGAAGCGAAAATTCCACCGGAGCCCGGAATGTCAGCCCGTCCTTCTCAACGGTAAAGCGCAGGCTTGTCCGGTCTTTTAGATCCATATATTGTTCCATCGAGACCGGGCATACAATCTGCCAAGTGTCGGATCCGACCAGCTTATAAACCGGATCCCCTGCCATGTACTGCTTCCCGGAGCGCAGCGATGCCGAGGTGAAGGACTCCTCTGAAAAGGTGGCAGAATTTACATTCTCCACGGTCAGCCCGTCGAGGCTGTCACTCGTGTAGCTGACCACCCCGGAACTTTCTGCATTCACAAAGCGGAAGCCGTTTGTAATTCCGGTCGAGTCAATCATATCCTGCATGCGGTCCAGAAGGTTATTGTCCGAAATATCACTTACCTTCAAGATAAGATCCTCTTTCAGTTCATACACACTCAAAAAATCGCTTCCGTCATAAGAGCCCTGGAAAGCAGAAATCATCCGCTTGACTTCCATAATATCCTGTTCCGTGAGGGAAATCTCCCCCGTCCCCCCGAGCATGTCATAGACAGTACGGTTTGCGTCCAAAGAATAGACGGCGGCATTTTTACTTACACGGCTGCCCGCGTGGAGATAATAATTTACGTACCCGGCTTCCGGTGTGCAATAAATTTTTTCGTCCCGAACAATCACTCCGGTCACTGTCAGATCCCTGGCAAGATTTTCCTCCGGCACCTCATAGATGGAGATTCGGGTTTTCCGGCTGTAATATATTGTAAAGCCCGTCAGATATAGGGCAATAAAGCAAAAGATGATCGTTCCGATATTTATTTTTCGGCGTTTTTTAAATCTTACAACCTTTTTTGGCCTGTTCACGCTTACAACCTCATTCCAACCAAGACATTGTACTTATTATACACGAGATCTCCCTGCATTAAAAGAGATAAAATCAAAAATCAGAAGGTATTTTAAAAGAAAAAGCTATCGGAAGGGAATTTTGTAAAATATTTCAAGTATATTTCCTGTATCCTTAAGACATAATAACTCCAACTCGATAATTCATGTCTTGGCAGACACAGCGAGGGAATGGAGGTTAATTATGAAAGTAGTCGATACCATAGCACTTATTCTTATTTTAATCGGGGCGATCAACTGGGGACTGATCGGATTTTTCAGCTTTGACCTTGTGCGGGTCATTTTTGGGAATATGTCGGTCATCTCCCGCGTCGTCTATGCCTTAGTTGGCATTGCCGCGATCTACGGTTTCAGTTATTTCGGCCGTTTAAGGAGTGATATGTAAAAGCTCCGGGAAACCGGCTCCGTCAGGGGCATAAAAGGAAGGTGTGTTTTCCGACACACCTTCCTTTTCATACGCATCATCGCGCCTTCTACATTATAATGAGACGGTCACAAATTTTTTTACAGGCTCTGCAAGGTCGTCCTTATTTTTCGAGATGCTGATGACAAAGTCAATTTCAAATTTGTTTGAAAGCATCTCAAGTTTCTCAAGCACCGGTGCGATATCCCCGTCCTCCGTGCATGCGACCTTCAAAAAGCTGTCCAGATAAACTTTCTCAAGGTCGTGGTCCTGTGAAATCATCCCGCAGATAAAACCGAGAAACTCCTTTGCATTTTCTACACAATAGTCATGTACATTGATCAGGCGAACCTTGTTGCTCAGTTCATACATATGTTTCGTGCTCTTGTCCAGATACACAATGCTGCCCTTCGCCTCGAGGACATCCGCATTCACCTTATCCAAAAGAATCTTGGTCTTGCCTTTGCCTTTTTCACCTGCAATAATCTGTATCATTGTAAACCCTCCTTAATCATGACTTGTATAATCCTATTATAGTCGATACGACAAAAAAACACAATAAGAAATTGAAAATGTACGTAAGTTATTTTTTTATATCGTCAGACAATTCCATTTCAAGCAGAACATTCATCAACTGGTAAAGGTTCTCATAGGAGGATGCGCCAAAGACCGCGGACAGGTAATACTTCCCGCTGCATTCGCTCAACGTCACAAGGCAGTCCCCCGCCACACCGGTGCTCCCGGTCTTTCCGCCGTGTATGGTCACCCCCTCCGGCGGCTCATACCGATGGAGAAGGTATTGGTTTGTGTTATCCAAACTTATCTCCTTCGCGGTTCCGTCCGTTCCCGAATACTTGGCAATGTAGGAAGGCTGGCTGACCGAGGGAAGAAATTCCCCATATTCCATACACGCCATAAAAATCAGATAAAGATCATAGGCGGTCGTGCTGTGTTCGGATTCGTGCAGTCCGTGCGGGTTCGTAAAATTGGTATGCGAAGCCCCAAGTTTATGCGCCAATGTGTTCATGTTCGCGACCGCGTCGTCGTAGGTGATATCTGCGTGTGCCGCGATAAATTCAACGATGGCGACCGCCGCGTCGTTCGCCGAATACACAAGCAGCGCATTCAGCAAAAGTTCGAGGGATACCGTGTCACCCACGCAAAACCCGAACAGCTTTGCGCCCACGCGCGTGATCCCGCAGTTATCCGCCTTGATGACGTAAGTTTCTGACAGCGGGATGCCGTGCTCCTTGGTATAGGATAGCAGGTAAAGCGCAGTCAGAAGTTTTGTCGTGCTCGCAGGATAAATTTTTTTGTAGCAGTTTTGGGCAAACAGAACGGTTCCGTCCGTAAGGTTAAACAAAAACGCGGCGTTTACCTCATCGTTCAGGACATTGTCCGCCCCTACCGGAACGCAGCGTGAAGCGGCAGGAAAGGACAATGTGGGTTCAAACCCTACCGCTTGGTTGCGGTAAATGTCCCGTATATTGACAGAAAAATTTTCCGATGCGCGAAGCAGCACCGGCACCGGGGAAACTTCTCCCATACATCCGGTGAAAAGAAAAGAAAAAAGCATGACAAGAGAAACAGTGAAACTTTTCATCTGCCATGTTCTTTTCGCCGGAACCAAGGATTTTCGCATATTTATCCTCCATACTTCGTATGTGCTTTCGAAACCTCGTCTTTCTTGGAAATCAGCGGTAAGCCTCACGCCATTCCAGGTCGCCCCGGTCGAGTGCCTTGATCAGCAGCTCTGCCGTCGCAAGGTTGGTCGCCAACGGAATATTGTGTGTGTCGCAAAGCTGTACTACATTGTTGACATCCGGCTCATGGGATTTTGGGGTCAGCGGGTCGCGCAGGAAGATCACCAGGTCGATCTCGTTATGTTCGATCTGGGCTCCCATCTGTTGCTCCCCTCCCAGATGCCCGGCAAGATACTTATGAATATTTAAGTTTGTGACTTCCTCGATCAGGCGGCCTGTTGTCCCGGTTGCATAAACCTCATTTTTCGCGAGGATTGCCCGGTAGGCAATACAAAAGTTCTGCATCAGCTTCTTTTTGGCATCGTGCGCAATCATTCCAATATTCATGTAAACCCCTCCCTTTCTGTCAATTCCATGTCCGTATTTATAATAGCATAACGTGTCCAAACGCTTTTTCACGTTATAGGATCACCATATCTTCCTCTTCCTTCTCTTTCTCCTTCCGCTGCAGCCCGACGTTGAGCAAAAGCCCTAACATCAGGTAATTCCCGACAAGTGAACTTAGTCCCTGGCTCGCATAAGGCAGCGGGATCCCGGTATTTGGGAACAAGGACGTATTCACACAAATGTGTATTATCGTCTGTCCCCCGACCAAAGTGCCGATACCGCCGGTGATCAGCATGCCGAGGTAATCCCTTGCGTGCCGCGCCGTCTGAAAGGCACGGAATATAAAATATGCCAAAAGCCCAATGACCACACAACATCCGATGAATCCGTAAGCTTCACCGAAAGCGGTATAGATAAAATCACTTTCAATCGCCGCAAGCCCCTTGCATTTCCAGGTTTCCCCCGTGCTGTCAAGCATCATCTTCCCGGTCAGCCCACCCGAATGGATCGCGATTGCTGCGTTATCCTGCTGGTACATCAGGTCGGGATAGCGTTCCGGGTATTTTAAGGCAAGGATCCGGTTCTGCTGGTAATCCTTCAGCAACACCTGAAAATCCTGCTGGATGTACCACCAAAGCGCGACGCAGGAAGGAACCGCTACCACGAGCACCGGCACGATGATCTTGTAGGTCAGCCCGGACAAAAACACCATGCCGGCAAACATGGCAAGCAGGGCGATTGTCGTTGACAGATCCGGCTGCTCCAGGATCAGGTACAGCGGTGCCGCAACCAGTACGCACATGATCACGAGAAAATAGAATTTATCAATTTTTTTGCGATAGCGCGTAAACATCGCGGCGATAAATAGGATCAAAAAAACTTTCGTCAATTCCGACGGCATGAATTGCCCGATTCCCGGAAGAATGATCCAGCGCTGCGCATCATGGTGGCTCTTCCCGAAAAGCTTTGTAGCGATGAGCAGCCCCATGTTGATGATATAAAATAACACGAAAAACTTACAAACAAAATGGTAATCGACCAGGGATACGATGAGTGCCAAGGTAAGGCCGGCCACAAGCCCCACGATCTGCTTCTCATACAGTCTGTCCTCCGGGTCTTGCACGACTTCGATCACCGTCAGGCCAATGAAGCTTAGCAGGAAGGTGGCAAGCAAAACAGACATATTGTAATGCCTGAAATTATATTCCTTGAAATTAAATATCGTCTTTAACATATAGCATCCCTTTAATAACTGCGCTTCATTCCTTTGATCGGAATATTTGCAAACAGGGAAGGACCGCCGTTGCTGTTTTCGTTGTCAACCTGGTTGACCTTGATGTCAAGTCCCTCGCTGTCGATCTCAACATACTTGCTCAGTACCTCAATAATATCATTTTTGATGCACTCCATGATTTCCGGCGTACATCCCGCCCGATCTGCAGAAAGCACAAACTGTAACCGCTTTTTCGCCGTGTCGCCGGAGGATTTCTTTTTAAATAGCTCAAACATTGCCATATGCTCTCCCCCCTCAATTTTTGTTAAACAGTTTGCTGAAAAATCCCTTCTTCGCACTTAGATCCAGATATGGCATTTCCTCCCCAAGCAGCCGGTGGCTGATGTTCATGTACGCCTTTCCCGCCATTGTGTCCGTCCCGACGAGCGGTTCCCCCTGGTTTGTGGAAATAACAATATTCTCGTCATCCGGCACGATACCGATCAAATCAATCGCCAGAATCTCCACGACATCTTCGCTCGACATCATGTCCCCCCTCTTTACCATATCGGAGCGCAGGCGGTTTACGATCAGATGGGTCTGCTTCATCTCATGTGCTTCCAGAAGTCCGATGATGCGGTCCGCGTCGCGCACGGCGGAAACTTCGGGTGTCGTGACGACAAGTGCGCGGTCCGCACCGGCGATTGCATTCTGAAAGCCCTGTTCAATCCCCGCCGGACAATCCATCAGTATGTAGTCAAATTCCCCGCGCAGTTCATCGCAGAGTTTCTTCATCTGCTCCGGGGTCACTGCCGTCTTATCCTTCGTCTGCGCCGAGGGCAGAAGGTAGAGATTCGGATAGCGCTTATCCTTGATCAGCGCCTGCTTGATGCGGCAGGTTCCCTCGATCACATCAACAAGATTGTACACAATGCGGTTTTCCAGTCCCATGACAACGTCCAGATTACGGAGTCCGATATCGGTATCGATCAGCACTACCTTCCTATCCAGTTTTGCAAGACCTGTTCCTACATTTGCTGTAGTGGTCGTCTTGCCGACACCGCCTTTTCCTGATGTAACAACGATTACTTCGCCCATCGTTTCTTCCTCCTTATAATCTGATATCGTTCCATATTTTTTTGCTCAATGGCTCCAGGCATATCCGCCCGTCTTCGACAAATGCCAGTTTCATCCCCTTCTCTTCGCTTTTTGCCGGCTCGTCCGAGGAACGCGCCCGGATTCCCGCGATCTGCATCTGAACCGGCGACATATCAATTGCAAACACAAATGCGTTCTCATTTTCGTACGCCCCCGCCGCCACCTGCCCTTTGAGCGCGCCGAGCACGATGACATTCCCTTTCGAGATCACAAGGGCTCCCGGATTTACGTCGCCAAGGATCACGACACTGTTTTCAAAAAAGACTTCCTGTCCGGAACGCAGATTTCCCTTATAAAACGAACCCTGCGCCCGGTCAATTTCCATCAGGACTTCTTCAAGCTGCTTTTTGTAGCGCTCCTCCCTGCCCGTGTCGCGGTCGTCGATCATCACGATCTTCAGATTACAATTCTGATTGATAACGCTCAAAAGCTGCGCTTCCTGTTCCGGAAGGAGGGGTCTTCCCTCAAAACCCAGGACGACCGGTGCCTCCCCCAAAAACTTGGAAGAATCCTGGAATTTTTCCCCAACAAATTTTTTCAGCGTCTTAAAATCAACTTTTGCATCAAGGAACACCGTGATGCCATGTTTGTTTCCCTTGATGATAACAGGATTTTCCATCGTGTACCTCCTTCGTACGTATCGGTATTCGTCCGGTTTGTTCTTCCCTTAATCAGAAATACGGATCGTTGTCGCGTTTCCGGCTTTAATCTCACCGGAAAGCAAGGCTTCCTTGTTCTCGCCGTTAAAATACAGCCCCATGACCTCGCGTCCGATGTATGCGGAATTTGCGGAGGAATAGCCGTTCGGGATTACAATAATAACGCTGATCTCCGGGTCATCATACGGCGCATACGCCGCGAAAAGCGCGTGGTTCGGATGCGTCGTGCTGACCTGCGCCGTCCCGGTCTTTCCCGCCACCTTTACGCCAAGGTCACCGTACAGCCGGTTCAGGGAATTTGTCGAAGTATTGACCACATTGTACATCCCAAGCTGCACCGCGCGCCACTGGGAAGAGGAGAACATCGTGATCTCATTGTGGACGGACGGTTCGTTCATATATACGATCCTGCCGTCTCTGTCCATGACGCGGTCTAAGAGGGTCAGGTCATAGCAAATGCCGCTGTTGGCCACGGTCGTAATGTATTTAGAAATCTGGGTCGGTGTAAAATTGTGGTAATATCCGATCGCCGTGCGGACAACGTCGCGGTTGGAAATCTCCGGGCGCTCCTCGTAAACTTCAACCCCGGAACCCTCGGCAAGCCCAAACATCGCCGCATATTTCTGTATCGTGGAAATCCCCTTCGCATCGTTATAATTGCCCCGCGCATCAAGCGACAGATCATAGCCAATCCGGTAAAAAAAGTAGTTGCAGGAATGCTGGATGGCGCTCGTCACATTGATGGAGCCGTGCGAGCCAGGATATTTCCAACATTTCGGGGAAGGCTCCACTTCCTCGAATATCCCGTGGTCCTGGATCTTTGTCGTGGTCGTGATCCGCCCCTCGCCAAAACCGACAAAGGACATCAGCGGCTTAAAGGTGGAACCCGTCGTCGTGCGCTGCTGGGTCGGACGGTTGATCAGCGGCCTGGAATTATCCTCAAGGAGCTTCGAATAATAAGTGTAATCAATTTTATTTGCCAGCATATTATTATCGTAGGACGGGTAGGTCACCATCGCCAGAACTTCCCCCGTCTTTACGTCCGTGATCACGAGGGAACCGCTGCACGGCTCAAGCGCTAACTGCGCCGGTGTGATCTCAAGGTTGGTGAGCTTCTGGATCATAAAGTTGTACGCGGAAATTCTCCCGCTCTTTAGGTTCCGGACATCATCCTCGTTATATTCTAACACATCTTGCTCAAATAATAAAAGACAAATTTCCGTGCCCGTCAGTTTTTTTGTGAAAATCAGGGTGCGATATAGCTTTTTTTCGAATTCTTTGTCGTCCCTGAAATAATCCAAGACATATTCTACGAGCATAGAATACCACTCGGAGTTATCGTAGTACGCACCATCCTGTCCAAGCTTTGACAAGTCAACCCAGTTCTTTGAGATGGCATACTGTAAAAAACGGCTCAGGCTTATTTTCCCGTTCGAATAATCAAGGTACACGGAATCCGTGCGGTCAATCGCAGAGGAGACTAACAGCCCGACATCGGAGGAGATCAGTGTCGAATAAACGTAATTGAGATATTCTTCCATCTCCTCCCCCGCCTTCGCGTTCGTGACCGTATTGTCAATCGCAAGATACTGGCGGAATTTATCGTAAATGGACGCGCGCTTCGCCTCAAAATATCCAAGCACGCGTTTTTCCAGGTCGGACGCGTCCGGCGACTTAAACGCCTTGATATCAATCACATTGTTGTAGATCAGGGCATTGTACACTTCATAGATCGGGATCTCAATTCCGGAAGCCTTCTCGCCTTTTGTCCCGTAACTCATGCCGTTGTTGATCTTGGAGATCAGGATGGCGGCGATATTGCGCTCTAAGATATGGTAGCCCGCAACCTGAAGGTCACGGTCGATCGAGAGATAGATATCGTTCCCGGCAACGGGAGCCTTTGTGATTTTGCTCTCTAATATCTTGTTGGAGGAGGATACCGTCAGCTGCTCCACACCCTTCTCCCCTGCAAGGTAGGCTTCCATCGACTTCTCCATGCCGGTTTTTCCGATGACATCGTTCGATTTATAGATTTCCTCCCCGCGCTCCTCATTCAGGGACTCCAGCTCGGAGGCGTTGATCTTGCCGGTATATCCGATGATATGGGCAAAATACTCACTGTCATAATAGACGCGCGACATCGTCTGTTTTACCTCGATGCCAGGGATATCCGCCATATTTTCGCGCACCGCCGCCGCCGTTCTCTCGTCGATTTTGGTAGCGAGCGTAAATTGAGACCACTGTGGGTTTAAGATCATCAGATTATAGCGCACCACCATGATTTTGTAGGCATCTTCCATCCCGTAATCGTCGGAGATCTCGAACATCGGGCCGTTTTCCTTATCGCCGTAGCGCAGGAAGTCAAAGACCTCCTCCGCACTTGCTTCGCGCATCGCTTCGGAAAGTTTGTTGACCGATGTCTTGCAGTACGCGTTTTTCTTAAAGCGAAGCAGGGCGTTCCCCTCCACATTGAAAGCGAGGGAATACTCTGTGCCTTCCTCTGTCTCCTCCTTGACCAAATCAATGCCGAAATCAAGCTCCGGCTCATATCCGTAATCCGAAAGCATCTGTACGAGCTGTAACACCATCGCGTTCTTTTTGTCATTCTCCGTAACAAGCGCGGTATTGCTCATAACGACCGAATAGCTCTGGACATTTTCAGACAGCTGTACGCCGTTGCGGTCATAAAAATTGCCTCGCGTGCTTGTGATATCGCGTTCCTGTGTATTTCTGGTATCTTTGCCCACATAGTCCTCCGCCCCCTGTGATGCAATCTGCATCTGGAAAGAACGCCGGATCAAAACAAAAAACACTGCAAGGAAGATGGCAAGAAGCGGAACGGTCCGGTTGTTCAGTATTTTTTTCAGTTTTTCCAAAAAGATATCAAGCACTTATCTCTTCTCCTTAAATTCAAAACGCAAAAGTAACAGGTGAACGCTCTGGAACAGTTTATAGAGCAGGATCGAGGCAAAAGTCGTGTAGATGACCCTCGGGACGATGATGCGCCCGAAATAATATCCGATGCCAAGCCTTCCGTTGAGGAGCGCAATAAAAATGTAATATAAAAAACAGTATACCAGCTCGCTGACCGCGGTAAGGCCGAGCGGAAGCAGATAATCTTCCCGGTCAAATATCTTCGCGGCATAGCCGTTAAAAAATCCGACCACCATGTAAAATATCGCAAAAATCCCCAAATAATTCCCGATGCAGAAATCCATCAAAAGCCCGGCAAAAAAACCGGTCCAGACTCCCGCGTTCTGCCCTTTAAAAAACGCCGTCGAGACAACAAGGATCAACAGGACATCCGGAACCACGCCAGCCAGCTCAAAATATGGGAACACGGAACTTTGCAGCAGATAACTGAATATGATTTCCAAAAAAACAACAATGCAACGAATCACAAAACTACCTCTATTCGGAGTCACTTTCTATTCTTTCCTTCAACTGCGTTATAATCAGCACATTTTCAATGTGTTCAAAATCAACGACCGGCAGAAGGTACGCCGTCCTTGCCATATTGCTCGCGTCAATCTCAATGTTGTGGACAAAACCGATCAAAATACCGGGTAAGTATTTGTCGCTGATGTACGAGGTGACGATCTCATAATTTTCCTCTACCTGTGCATTTAAGCGGATGCCCTCCACACGGATGTATCCGTCGTCCAAAAGCTCAAGGTCGCCCCGGATGTCGCAGGTATCGGAAGTCTTTAAAAACATGCCGCTGACGTAGCTCATATCATCAATGATCGCCCGGATGCGGCAGTAGTTTTTCCCCACCTCGGTCACAATCCCAACCAGCCCGTTCCCGGCGATGACATTCATATCCTTTTTGATTCCGTCCTCCGCCCCCTTGTTCACGACAAAAGAGCTGTAATATCCGTTTGTGTCCCGGCTGATTACGGTCGCCGCGATCATCGGATAGTCCGAATACTTCTTTCCCACCTCATAAAGCTCCTGCAGTTCCGCGAGTTCCTTACTGTTGGAGACAAGCACACTGTTCTGGCTTTTCAGGCTCTCAATCTGTTCTTTTAATTTTTCGTTCTCTTCCTGCAGCGCCTTCTTGCTCTCAAAAAGCTCCACCCATTCCGTCAGGTATGTTCCGACCGTGTTGATTCCGTTCTGCATCGGCGTGATCAGATTCCCGACGCTGGTCTTAAACGGGAGCAGCTTATCACTGTAGCGGTAGGAAGCATAAAGCAGCAGGAGGCAAAAAAACGTCAGTCCGTAAAACAGATGCTTTGGGCGCATCTTAAACTTTATTTTCTGCTTACGCCTCATCCTCATGCGGTCAGCCTCCGTAATAGGTCTGCTTTAAGGTCAGGGCCAGCGCCGAGAGCTTGTTGTTCTCTATAATGCGGCCAAGTCCCTTGACAACCGTGTTTGCGGGATCCTCGCACATGTTGATGTTCAGCTCTGTCTCCTGCGCCATCAGCTTATCGAGCTCAAAGATATTGGAGGAGCCGCCTGTCAAGTAAACACCGGAATCAATGATATCCGACGAGATTTCCGGCGGTGTCTTCTCAAGGATGATCCGCACGGCATCAATGATGCTGTGCATATATTCCGCGATTGTCTCATACACAAAGCTCGCGGAGATCTCCCTCTCGATCGGGAGTCCGGAGAGTACATCGCGGCCGTAAACTTTCACCGTCCGCTCTTCCTTCGGCGGCAGCGCACAGCCAAGTCGCTTTTTGATCGTCTCCGCCGTCTTCTGCCCGATGATGAGGTTGTAATTTTTCTTTACATTGAGGATGATTGCCTCGTCCAGCTTGTTTCCGCCGACCGGGATCAGCTTGCTAAGCACAATGCCGCCGAGCGAGATGATGGATACTTCTGTCGTGTCCGCGCCGATATCGACAATCATCACGCCGTGGGCCGTCATGACATCAAGCTCTGCCCCAAGTGCGTCGGCAATCGGTTTCTCCACGATGCGGACCTTTTTTGCCTTTGCGTTCGAGCTTGCCACAAGGTCAAAGAACGCGCGCTTTTCCACCTCCGTGATGTCGGTCGGCGCAGCGACCAAAAATTCCGCCCCGGTGATCTTGCCATAATCCTTTGAGAGCTTGTCAAAGGCTAAGTTCAGCAGGGAAAGCATATTTGCAATATCCGCGATCACGCCGCTTTTGACGGGGTAATCCACCAGGATGTTCGCCGGGGCTTTGCCGTACATCTCATACGCCTCATCCCCGATCGCAATGACTTGGTTCCCGTTCGCGACCGCGATGATATTCTTTGCGTCAAAGATCACACCCTCGTTTTTCTTATATATTTTGATCGTACTTGTACCGAAATCAATACCAAATACTTTGCCTGCCATTTTTTTCCTCCATTCCCTGCCGCTTTGCGTAAGGTGCCGGTCTCCCCTTCCCGCCTCCGTTATCCGCGTTGGCAGAAAGCAGGATTCCGGTACGCCCTAGAACGGCGCGCAGCCATTTTCCTTAAAACTAAAATAACGGTTATCCCCGATGATAATATGGTCAAGCAGCCGGATGTCCAGCATCTTCCCGGCCTGTGCGACCTGTACCGTAAGGTGGATGTCCTCACGGCTTGCCGTCGGGTCACCGCTTGGGTGATTGTGTACTAAAATAATGCCCACCGCTTCCCTCTGCAGCGCCTCGATGAAAATCTCACGCGGCGAGATCAGGGACGCATTCACCGTCCCGACAAAAAGGCGCTTCTCCCCAAGGAAAATGCATTTCGTGTTAAAGAAAAGCACATGCACTTCCTCGGTGCTTAAAAACCGCAGATCCTGCATATAATAATCTGCGATCGCGGACGGGTTTTTAAGGATCGGTCTTTCCCCAAAGTCTTCCCGCGCCAGCCTCTTCATCAGTTCAAATGCTGCCAAAAGCTTGAGCGCCTTGACTTTTCCGACCCCGCGTACCGCCGTCAGGCGGGAAAATGTCATCTTTGCAAGCCCGGAAAGGTTTTTCTCCGGGGAAAGCAGTAAAAGGCGCTTTGCCAGTTCGACCGCCGTTTCTTTTCTCGTCCCGCTCTGCAGTAAGATCGCCAAAAGTTCCGCGTCAGACAGGCTCCCCGTCCCGTCCCTCTCGCATTTTTCGTAGGGGCGT
The DNA here is from genome assembly GCA_947053345.1 of uncultured Lachnospiraceae bacterium. GTDB lineage: Bacteria > Bacillota > Clostridia > Lachnospirales > Lachnospiraceae > RGIG4057. The sequence continues at coordinate 34,249 of CAMRSM010000008.1, read as the reverse complement.
TCCGAGAACGGGAGCTCTTTCATCGTGACTGGGCTGTTATTCTTTTCCATAGGTTCCTTTCCTTCTCCCCAGAAGGCATCCGCCTGGAAATCCCGACATGATGTTCCACCGCCGGATCAAAGTTTCCGGTAGATGAAAATGGAAATGATCACACCGATGATGCTCGCGATCGTAATTTTGATGGAAAGCCCGAAAGTGACCACGATCACACCGAGATTCAGTGTAAAATACCCGTTGGAGGAGGAACCAACCCCGAACTCCTGCCCATAATTCAGCCACGAAAGCCATGAAACATCCCTTGCGAGATATCCGAGGAACCCCCCGATCACCACGCCCGCAAGCATCAAAAGCAGCAGTGCCCATGAATTTTTTCCCATCTCACGCGCCATAATCCACCTCATTTCTGTGACAGTCAGACCTTGTCCTCCCATCATAATCCATTCTATTCTACCACATTTCCTTTGATTTGTATACTCTCAATCGAAAATTTCTTATCCTTCCCCTGCACGATGCAGCCTGCCCGAACCAATTCCTGCGCCGCCCGCAAAACTCCAAGCTTAGCGTGATACCAGGTAAGCCCGCCCTGAAAATAGACCGCGTAAGGTTCTGTGAGCGGTCCGTCCGCCGATAACTCAATCGAGCTTCCCTGCACAAATGCCCCCGCCGCCATGATAACCTGCGAGGTATATCCAGGCATGTCGCCCGGTTCCGGGTCAACAAAAGAATCCACCGGGGCGGCGGCCTGGATGCCCTTGCAGAACGCGACCAGTGCCTGCGGGCTTTTTAAGGTCACCGCCTGAATGATATCATGGCGCTCCTGCCTTCCGTCCGGGATCACCGGATAGCCGAAGGATTCAAAGAGTGCTGCCGCAAAAACCGCCCCCTTTAACGCTCCTGCCGTCACGGTCGGGGCAAGGAAAAGCCCCTGGAAAAATTTTTGGGTGAGGCCGAGCGTTGCGCCGACCTCACTGCCGAGCCCCGGTGCGGTCAGGCGGTACGCACATTGTTCAATCAGCCCGGAACGCCCCGCGATGTAACCGCCGATCGGAGCCAGCCCGCCGCCCGGGTTTTTGATGAGCGAACCGACACAAAGATCTGCCCCGACATCGCTCGGCTCGATGGTTTCCACAAATTCACCATAACAATTATCTACCATACAAATTACGTCCGGTTTGATTTTTTTGATAAAAGCAATCAGCTCCCCGATCGCATTTACCGAGAGGGTCGGCCGGGTCTGGTAGCCCTTGGAGCGCTGGATCGTGACAAGACGTGTTTTTTCGTTAACCGCTGCGCGGATCCCATCAAAATCAAACGTGCCGTCCGCGAGCAGATCCACCTGCCGGTAGCTCACGCCGTACTCCTTAAGGCTGCCGGTAGCATGGGCGTGCTTTTCGCCGGCGCTGCAGACAGCATCTTCCTCATGGATCCCGATCACGCCCTCTAAGGTGTCGTAGGGCTTCCCAACCGGGGAGAGAAGCTCATCCCCCGGCCGGAGGTTTGCAAAAAGCGCCACCGCGAGCGCGTGGGTACCACAAGTGAGCTGTGGGCGCACGAGGGCAGCCTGTGTATGGAACACATCCGCATAGACTGCCTCAAGCGCGTCACGCCCGGCATCGTTGTAACCATAGCCCGTCGAAGCTGCGAAATGCGGCTCACATACTTTATTTTTCTGCATGGCTTTTAAAACTTTCATCTGGTTATATTCCGCTACTTCGTCAATTTTTTCAAAGCGCGGCCTTAACTGGTCAAGGATTCCTTCGGCATACTCATACAATTCCGGCGATACGCCAAGTTCCTCATACATTTTTTTGATCTCATCCATCGTCACACCTCTTTATTCTGTCCCATGAATCTATTTTTTCCTTTTGTTTCCCTGCTTTGTCTTGCTTTTGGAATTGCGGAGGATGGCAAGCACGGTCACCCTGCCAAGATGATACAAAAGAAGCGCGGCCTGTGTGAAGCCAAGTGCCAGCGCGTAGGAAAATTCTGTTGAAACTTCATACACGGACTCCGGGTGCCTTACCCCCATCACAATCAGTATAATGATGGCAATCAACAGAACAACATGAGCCACCGCATAATATAGGGTGCGGCGGACACAAAATTTTTTGACCAAAAAGCGTTCTATAAAGATTGTTGCCACGATCAGAAGCACATACAAAAAAAACATCAGCAACCAGAGCACCGATTCGTTTTCCGGCACGGAGATCAGGTCGAGCGAGAGCGTAAACAGCCCTGCGAACACAGCAAACAAAATTCCGAAGACGACCGAGCGCTCGTTTGGTGTCAGCAGGGATTTGCGCCTTGCCGCCGGCTCGTTCGCGATTTTCTTTAAGTCCTCCACATTTTTTTTCATTTCATCGTTTTCTTTCATGAAATCATACCCCTTTCTAAGCCAGGAAAACCCTGTCTGTGTTTTTTTAATATCATGTATCGCCCGCATTCCGTTTTTCGCCGGATTTTGGCAGAAAGCCAAGTATGGCGGAAAGGATTCTTCCCTCGTCATATTGAAATTCTTCCTTATTGATCCAAATTACCTGTTTCTCGCGCTTAAACCACGTTAACTGCCGTTTTGCGAAATGCCTTGTATCCCGCTTGATCTTCCCTATAGCATCCTGGAGCGTCGTCTCGCCGTCCAGATACTCGAAAAGCTCCTTGTAACCGAGCCCCTGCATGGACACCATCCCGCGCGTCATGCCCTCCTCACGCAGCCGCTTTACCTCGTCAAGCAGCCCTGCCGCTATCATCGCATCCACCCGCCGGTCGATATTTTCATAAAGGACATCGCGCGGCGCGGTCAGCACAAAATAATACAGCTCATAAGGGGAAGTATGCCCTGCCTGCTCCTCGTTGTGCTCCGAAATCCGGCCTCCGGTCTGTGCGTGGTACTCCAGCGCCCGGATTGTGCGCTTGATATTGTTTTCGTGGATTTGTGCCGCGGCCCCCGGATCCACAGCGGCGAGCCTGCCATGCAGCGCGCGCGCGCCGTACTCCTTTGCGAAAGCCAGTAATTCCTCCCGCAGCGAGCCGTCCGCCTCCGATTCGGAAAAATCAATTTCCCTCGTCACCGACTGGATATAAAAACCGGTTCCGCCGACGAGGATGGGAAGCTTTCCCCGCTCGTAGATCCCCTCCATTGCCTCCTTTGCAAGCTTCTGGAAACGAACGATATTAAATTCCTCCCTGGGGGAAAGGATATCAATCAGATGGTGCGGAATATCCCCCATCTCCGCCGCGGCAATCTTTGCCGTCCCGATGTCCATTCCCCGGTATACCTGCATGGAATCCGCGGAAATGATCTCCCCGCCAAGCGCCCCCGCAAGCATAAGGGAAAGTTTTGTTTTCCCGACCGCGGTCGGTCCTGTCAGCACGATCAATGGCTTTTTTTTATGTTCCTGCATGGCACCTCCCTTATTTGTTATGGAACGATTGCGTTCCCCAAAATGCTCCCGCAGACATCCTAGTTCACAATCCTCTTAAACTTTCTCTCCAGTTCATTCTTCGTCATGGAAACGATGATCGGCCTGCCGTGCGGGCAATGGAACGGATTTTCAAGCTGCAAAAGCTCGTGGATCAACCCTTTTGCTTCCTCGCCGGAAAGCCGCATGTTGCCTTTTACAGCTGCTTTGCAGGACATGCCGGCAATTTTGTCCAAGATGATATCGGGTGTTCCGGCAGGCGGTTCCGCGACCAGACCGTCCAGCAGTTCAAGCAACAGTGCCCTGCCGTCAACCCCGTACAAATCGGCGGGCACCGCACTTACGGCATACTCCCTTCCGCCAAACGCCTCAATTTCAAAGCCGAGTGAAATAAAATGTTCCATGTATCGGTTTAAAGTATCCTCCTCGCGCAGCGACAACGGCAGGACGATGGGCGGCGTGAGCATCTGGGATAAAACCTGTTTCTCCTTCATGCGCGCAACGGTGTGCTCGTACAATATTTTTTCATGTGCCGCATGCTGGTCAATAATAAAAAGCTGTTCGTGAAATTCTACCAGCCAGTAAGTTGCGAAAAGCTGACCGATAATGCGGTGGTGCTCTTCCTCGCTCTGCTTAAGAAACGCCTCCTTGCCCTGCTCCGTGGTTTCAAAGAGGGAGAGCTGGGAAGGGTTGTTTCGGGCAAGGGAAGGTGTATCCCCGCATTGGTTTTTCCATCCGGTACAATCAGGATGGTTCCCCTCTGCACCGGACTCCTTTCTGGCTTCGGCAGAGTCCAAAAACCCCGTGTGTGGCGTTCTTTTACCGCCTTCGTTAACGGAATCCCCCTTTTCTTTCTGCCGGACAGGGCATGGAATATTTGTGTCAGCGGTGCCCGCACCCGGTTCCCCGGATGCCGCATGGCAGGCGGGTTCTTTCCTCACCCCGTCTTCTGCCGTTCTGTCTGCCGCCCTGCCGCAGGCAGCTTCTTGCTCCGGCCTGTCTTCTTCCATGCCATACATGACGTTCTCCCGCAGCAGTCTTTCCTGTCTGTTCCTCACCGGCTCATCCTCACCCTTTTCTGGGTGCACAAACAGGGGCGATGTGAGCGTTGCATGGATGGCTTCCTCACGCACACGCTCCGCCTCATCCCGGAGCGCTTCCTTTGTCCGGGTCATGCGGCCGCGCTCAAAAATTTCTGGTGTCGGCTGATAAACGGTCCGTACCCGCGTCTCCTCCGAAAGCACCGCGTCCGGAATCATATTTTTACCGGAAAGTGCATCCCGCACGGTCCGGTAAACTAGCTGGTAGAGTGCTTCCCCGTTCGCAAAGCGCACTTCCAGCTTTGTGGGATGTACGTTCACGTCGATATGTTCGGTTGGGATCGTAAAATGCAGTGCCGTAAACGGATATTTATGCTGCATGGAATAAGGTTTGTATGCTTCCTCGATTGCCTTGCTGATAATATTGCTTTTAATATACCGCCCATTGATAAAGTAATTTTCGTAATTTCGGTTGCCGCGCGAGACCACGGGCTTCCCGAGAAAACCGGAAATTTTTATGTCATCGGCTTCCCCGTCCGCCTCCACAAGTGCCGCCGCGATGTCACGCCCGAAAATATGGTAGATGCAGTCCTTTAAATTCCCGTTTCCCGCAGTCTGCAGCACGGTCTTCCCGTTGTTGATAAATTTGAACGAGATTTCAGGATGTGCAACGGCAAAGCGTTCCATCAGATCGCTGATATATCCGGCCTCGGTCATGGCTGACTTTAAAAATTTACGCCGTGCGGGAGTATTGTAAAAAAGCGTCCGCACAAGGAATGTTGTGCCCTCCGGCGCGCCGATCTCCAAAAATTCTTTCTCCTGCCCGCCCTCAATCACGTAACGGCTGCCGGTCAGTTCCCCCCGTGTCTTTGTCACAAGTTCCACCATCGAGACGGCGGCAATGCTGGATAATGCCTCCCCGCGGAACCCGAGGCTTTTGACGCACAGAAGGTCAAGCGCCGTGGCGATCTTGCTTGTCGCATGTCTGGAAAACGCGACCGGAATGTCCTCCCTCGCGATCCCGCCGCCATTGTCCGTCACGCGGATAAACCCGATGCCGCCCTCCTTGACCTCCACCGTCACAGCTCCTGCCCCGGCATCCACTGCGTTTTCCACAAGCTCTTTTACGACCGAGGCAGGGCGCTCCACGACTTCACCGGCAGCAATCTGGTTGATCGTATCCGAATCCAGAAGATGAATTTTTCCCATGCCGGACTCCTTTCTTATTAGTAAGTTCCGCAGAAATCCTACACAGCGCCCCCTTTTGTGGGAGGGATTTCCGTCTGCCATACATCCGGAAATTCCTCCCGGCGCTGTTTCGGGTTCCTGCTGTTTTTAAGTTCCGCAGAAATCCTGCACAGCGCCACTTTTTGTGGGAGGGATTTCCGTCTGCCATACATCCGGAAATTCCTCCAGGCGCTGTTTTAGGTTCCTGCTGTTTTAGCCCCGCAGGTTATCTTGGTTCGTGCTCCTTGATAAGCGCCTGTAATTCATATAGTTTATTCAATGCGCCAAGCGGGGTCATGTTTGCAAGTTCGAGCGATTTCAGTTCCCAGATTACAGGGTTTTCCTCGGGTGTGGTAAAGAATGAGAGCTGCTCATAATCTTTTATTTTCCTGGAGCCGTGATTTACTGCCACAAAAGCTTTTGGTTTTCCCATGCCGTTCTTTGTCGGTTTCGCCGGCGCATCCTTCCTGTCAAAAGCCGGAATAAGATCCGCGCCGCCAGCTGTTGGATTTGGATTTCCGGATGTTTCAGCTGCGATAGCGGCTTCGCCTGCATGTTCCGCCAGCATCCTTGCCCGCTGTGCTACTTCGTTTTCATTCAAAGTCCCGGCGATCTCAAGTGCCCGGTCAAGCACTTCACCCGGCACGCCCGCAAGCCTTGCGACTTGGATGCCGTAGCTTTTGTCTGCACCGCCCTTGATGATCTTGCGCAAAAATACAATATCCTCGCCAGATTCTTTGACGGCGATGCAGTAATTATTCACACCGTCAAGCTTTCCTTCCAGTTCCGTCAATTCATGATAGTGCGTGGCAAACAATGTCTTTGCCCCGATATTTGCAGGATTGTTGATATGTTCCGCGACTGCCCATGCGATGCTTAAGCCATCAAAAGTCGAAGTCCCCCGCCCAATCTCATCCAGGATCAACAGGCTGTTTTTTGTCGCGTTGCGCAGGATGTTCGCAACCTCTGTCATCTCCACCATAAAAGTGCTCTGCCCGGAGGCTAGGTCATCCGATGCTCCCACGCGAGTGAAAATCCGGTCCACGATCCCGATGTTTGCCGCAGCAGCAGGGACGAACGATCCGATCTGTGCCATCAAAACGATCAGGGCGGTCTGGCGCATGTAGGTAGATTTTCCTGCCATATTCGGTCCCGTAATGATGGCAAGACGGTGCGTGTCATTATCTAGGTATGTATCGTTTGCAACAAAGGCATCGTTATCGAGCATCCGCTCAACTACCGGATGCCTGCCTTCCTTAATCTCGATCACACCTTCCGTGTTGACCTGCGGCCTTACAAAACGCCCGCGTTCCGCCACAAAGGCGAGCGACGCAAAAACATCAAGTTTTGCCACCGCCTTTGCCGTGCGCTGGATGCGGGCAACCTCCCCGGCTATTTTTTCCCGTATTTCCGAAAAGAGTTCATATTCCAGCGCTGTCAGCTTCTCCTCGGCGTTGAGGATCTTATCCTCAAGTTCCTTTAATTCGGGTGTGATATATCGCTCTGCCCCGGTCGTTGTTGCTTTTCTTGTCCAGTCCGGCGGGACGAGTTCCTTAAATGAATTTGTCACTTCAAGATAATAGCCGAACACTTTGTTATATTTGATGCGCAGGTTTTTGATCCCCGTCTTTTCCCTCTCCCGCTGTTCCACCTGCGCGATCCAGTTTTTCCCCTCGGTCTTCGCACTGCGCAGCTCGTCCACATCCGCGTGATAGCCGGTGCGGATGATTCCGCCGTCGGTTACGGAGATTGGCGCTTCCGGGTCAATGGCACGTTTGATCAGGTCATACAGGTCGCCAAGCGGGTCGAGCCCATCATAGACCCCACGCAATTCTTCCGACCTTGCCTCCCCGAGCAGCAGGCGGATCGGCGGCAGCATGGCAAGCGAGGAGGAAAAGGCAAGCAGGTCACGTGGGTTTGCGCTTCGGTAGCTGACCTTGCCCATCAGGCGCTCCAAGTCATAGACCGCATCCAGATATTCGCGAAGCTCATCGCGTGTGATCAATTGTTCGTTTAATTCTGCAAGTGCATCGTGACGTGCACGGATTTCTTCTGGATCGATCAATGGCTGCTCGATAAAATTCCGCAGAAGTCTCGCCCCCATCGCCGTCTTTGTCTTGTCGAGCACCCACAAAAGCGAACCCCGTTTTGTTTTTTCACGCAACGTCTCCACAAGCTCGAGATTACGTCTCGTGGAAGTGTCCAAAACCATATAACGGTTGGTCGCGTACGGTGTAATATGGTTGAGCTGTTCCAATGAATTTTTTTGTGTTTCCAGCAAATATTGCAGCACTGCCCCTGCTGCGTCACACCCTGCAGTATAGTCCGACAGCCCAAGTCCCGCCAGCGTCCCGGTGTGGAAATGTCCCATTAACGCTTTTGCACATAGCTCCGTGTCATAGTACCATTCCGCTAATCCTGCGACCGTGATATGGTATCTTCCCCGCAGTTCTTCCAGGTCAATGCCACAAGACAAAAACGCCGGATTACAAATGATCTCCGACGGTGAAAATTTATATATTTCATCCAAGATGCCGCGCACAGTGGCGACCTCCGTCACATAATAATCCCCGGTTGAGACATCCACCGTGGAAATCCCGTATATCCCGTTTCTCTCAACAATGCCCATCAGGTAATTGTTTTTTGTCGCGTCCTGCGATTGGCTGTCTATGTTGGTTCCCGGTGTCACAATGCGGATGACCTCACGCTTTACCAACCCCTTTGCCATCTTCGGGTCTTCCACCTGCTCGCAGATTGCCACGCGGTATCCTTTTTCCACCAGTCTTGTCAGATACCCCTCAAGGGCATGGTGCGGTACACCGCACATGGCGGCACGCCCGGAAATTCCGCACGCTTTCCCGGTCAGCGTCAATTCCAGCTCCCTCGAAACCGTCACCGCGTCCTCAAAAAACATCTCGTAAAAGTCACCGAGACGGTAAAACAGGATGCAGTCTTTATACTGCGCTTTCGTCTCCAGATAGCTCTGCATCATCGGTGTCACGTTTGCAAGCTCTTCCGGGTTCATCACCTGCACCAAGGGTTCCTGCGTCCTTGTCGACTTAACCGATGCTTCCTCTGCCATTTCTTTTCCTCCTATTTAAGTCCCGCGTATCCCCTCCCAACGCCCCATTGTCGTGGAAGGGCTCTCCGTCCACCCTGTTCCCGGATAGCCCTTCCGGGGTTTGTCCGGCCATACGCTGTTTTAAGTTCCACATATGCCCTCCCGCAACACCACTTATCACGGAAGGGCACATACTGTTTTTTTGGTTTACACTCCGTCATCCACCAGCAATCCATCTCCGTCCGCTGCCGCGGTTGCAAGTGCGTCACACCGCTCATTCTGCGGGTGCCCGGCGTGCCCCTTCACCCAGGAAAACGTTACGGCATGGGGCTCTTTTGCCGCGAGCAGGCGCTTCCAGAGATCCACGTTCTTCACCGGTTCATTGCCGCCGCGCTTCCATCCTTTTTTGATCCATCCGTCAATCCAATGTTCGTTAAATGCCTTGACCAGATATTGCGAATCGGAGTAAAGTATTACCTCGCACGGTTTGGTCAGTGCCTCAAGCCCTACAATCGCTGCCATCAGTTCCATCCGGTTGTTTGTGGTACGCACATAACCGCCTGAATATTCCCGCAGATGTTCGGTTCCTTTCGGGTCAATATAGGACAGGATCGTCCCGTAACCGCCCGGACCGTCCGGGTTTCCTCGCGCAGCGCCGTCCGTATAGATCGTTACTTTCATGAACACCTCCATATTCCATGGGGAATTGTTCCACAGGAATTATTCTGCCCCAATCTGTATTATACAAAAATGTATAATACCACACACAAACAACACATCCCCTGCCACAGTATGAAAAGCCCGAAACACCGAACCGCCGCCTGACATAGACCGGCTCAGAACACCCAGTTCCCGCTCTCCTCAAAATGCTTGACCCTGGCCTCCGCATGTGCTGTCATCCCCTCGTCATAGCCAAGCATCCGCAGAAGTTTAATGGCATTTTTCGATACCGCCCTTCCCGGATAAAGCTTGTAGTCAAAGAGTACATCCTTCTCCTGCACATACTCCTGGAAATGGTAATTGGAATATTGTTCCTCCAATATATGCGTCAGTTCGATATCGTGCGTTGCCGCAAAGCACATTGCATTTGCCCCCGCGAGCCACGAAAGGATTTCTGCCGAGGCAGCAATGCGCTCTAATGTATTAGTGCCGCGCAGCACTTCGTCCACAAAGCAGAGCACCGGGATATCCGGGTTGACCAGATCCATAATACGCTTCAGGGATTTGATCTCGACAATGTAATAACTCTCATTGCTGAAAATATCGTCGCGCAGCGCCATCGAGGATGCCACGGCAAAAAAACTTGCATGCCATGCTGATGCCATGACGGTGTTGATTGTCTGCGCTAAGATTGCGTTGATGGCGAGCGTCTTGATGAAGGTCGATTTCCCGGAGGCGTTCGATCCCGTGATCAGCACGCAGCGGCGCTCACAGAGCGAAGCAGGAACCGGCTCGTCTAACATCGGGTGGTAGACATCCTCCGTCTCAAGAAACGGCGCGCCGCCCTTTAATTCCGGGACGCACCACTTTCCCATTAGTTCCCGGTAAGATGCCGCTGCGATCATGGCATCCAAAAAGCCTGCCGTCTCAAACAATGCGGTCAGTTCCGCCTCATTATTATCAAAAATCTTCAGCATGTTATTGAATTTGATCAGGTCAATATGGAATAACATGCGGATATAATCAATCATGCCCTCAAGCAAGTCACCCGTAGGCTTTTTGCCCGCCACGATGCGTGCCCCCTTGCGGAAAGAAGCAAACACCTTTAAATTCTTCCGGATCGTCTCCGTATAGTCCGCAATCTCCCCGTCCGTGAGCGCCGTGAGCGCCTTCATGCCATCCATCATGCGGATCAGATGGGAAACCACGCAAAAATATTTTTCAATCTCACCCTTGCGCTTATAGTAAGAAAAAGCGTTGTATATACCGATCCCGATCACTGACATCACGCCCGCTACAGGGTTAAGAAAAATCAGGGCAAGCGCCGCGAGCATGAACACAAAACAGACATAGTGCGGCGCATTGCTCTCGCGCTTGAGCAGGTGAAGCAGATGGATATACTCATAAACGGAAATGTTGCGCTCCTTGCCCATGCGCATAAACTGTTCCTGCAGAGCCTGCCTCGCCGCCTTATCCTTCGCGAAATGTTCCATCAGACGGTTTCTCTCCGAAAGTTCCTCCTGCGAAAAGCTCAATCGGTGCAGCATCGCAAAAAGATACTCTTCCCCCGCCGCCGAGCCGGTATTGTTCATGGTCATGAAAATCTGATCCATATCAAGGTCATTCCAAGTGATGGAGTCGATATCGCCCTGTCCCTTTGGCAGATGCTCGTAGTAATACTGCAGGGAACGGTACTTTGTCTCGGAATATTCCTCGTTCGGAACCTGCCCCCACTCGCGCCCCATTTTCAAATACAGTTTTCTTGTGTAATTTTTTTCATCATATATACTTTTGAAAAATAAAGCCACCAGAACGATGGCTATGATTATCACATATGGCATCCTGTCAAGTCTCCCCTAAGCAGATGGTCGGAAACGAAATTTCCCAAACACGCGAAAAGCCGCCCCATAGCGGCGGTTTTTCAGTTTCATTTAAAATTTTTTGTTGGAAAGCCTTCCCTGGTCCCGCAGGACATTCTTCAGTCCCTCAAGCGCCGTTTCAAGCTCAATGTTAGAGGCCGGCGCACTCTCGGCTGCCGGAGCTTCGCCGGATTCTTCCTGTTTTACCGGTACTAGTTCCACCTCGCACATATAATCCTGTGAAACAAGGCGTGCTTCCAGCTGATTTTCGAATTTCCCCCAAGCCTCCCTGACACTGAGGGCGGTCGTGATCACCGGCGAGCCGTCCGCACGCAAAAACGGGGTGGTTTTTGATAAATCCTTACAGAGCATGTAATATTTGTATCTTCTTTCCATAAAACAAGCGTCCTTTCAGCCACTGCGGCGAAGGAATCCTCTCCGTCCACAGTATAAAATGCTATATTTTCTCCACCTGTAATTATAACTTATTTTTTTGGGGAAGTCAATGTTTGATTTTTCGGCTGAGAACCTTTCCGCTTCGTTTCCCCAAGCCCTCCCTCGTCTGTCAATTGATGCGGCGGTAGTGATAAAAAACTGTAACAATGCAAATGTTCTTATACAGGACATGCACGGTTAAGTGGGGATTTGAACCCCGGGGCTGTCCTTGCCCCTGCCTGGAGGCCGGCACATTCTCTGCCGGAGGAGATGCATCCACTTTGGCAGACTACCATCGAAAAGGTTACAGCAATTCCGTCGTCCAATTCAGTTCCTGGATTTTTTCGTCCAATTCACGCAATTCTTTGGATAGGCGATCCAATTCACCCTGAAGGTCACTGACCGGAACCGTGCTCATAATGCGGATCTCGGTATGCGTCATGCGGCTTACCCTGTTGCTCGCGCAGTCGAGGAACCCCCGCAGGATATGGATCTTATTTTTCAGACAGTCCCTGCGGGCGAGCAGCGCCGTGATACGCTCCCCCTCGTGTGCCGTGATGCTGTTGGTCAGGTTGATCCTCGTGATCAGTTCCGTCAGCCGCTCCGTTACCCGGTCAAGCTCCTGCATCAGTTCCCGCGGTGATTCGGAAGGCTCCTCCCCCTCCTGTACCTTGGAATTGTTATTTAGCCGGATGCTGATCTCATTTAGTTTTTTTTGCAGATCCGATCGTTCCGACAATGCCGTCGCTAATTTCATTCTTTGCCACCTCGTCTTGTTTTTACGGGAACCCGGAACGGAAACGGTAAGGCTCCCCTTCCCGTTTCCTGTTCCGGATACCTTTTTGGATCCATTATAAACCATTTTCCGGACAAAGACAATAAAGTTTATAAGTCAGTTACCGCGAAATAATCAAACAGCGCATAATTTTCTGATTCCGCATGGTTGGCGCTCGCGTACATGCCAATGGTGTTCCCGACAAATCCCCCCGCCGCTTCCGTGCTTAAAAAGCGCGCGTCCACCGTGACAGGAAGCTTTGTAAAACCTTTATCCTGCGGCGCGTACCAGAAGGAAAGCTGCTGTCCTTCCTGCATGATCTTTAACGTGATCCCGGCAGAATCCGGCGGGAGCAGGATCTTCGCAAGAACCACAGCGTTCTCTGTCGCATCTTCCTGCATCCGTCCGCCATTTAACCGATCCCCGTAGCTGACCACGCACAGAGCGGACTTTCCGTTCTCTTGCGTCACAACAAAACGCACACTCGCCCTCTCGCTCTGCAGGATCACAAGCCCCGCTTCCTCGCCCGTCGCCGGGACAAATTCCATCCTTGTCTCTGCCGTATAGTGGTAACTTCTCTGCCGGACACCAAGATACGAGGCGTTCGTCGGCTCGGTGATAACCTCCGGCGCTGCCTTCAGGGCAAGTTTTCCCGCCTGTCTTGTGAGAGAATACATATCCTCTTTCGGGTTGCGCACAGTGACAAAATGCGGGTCAAGTGTCTGGTTGTGGAAGGTGTAAAAATCACTTTCCGGCAGGGCATCTTCCACCAAAAGATCCACTTCCTGGATATCGGCAAGCTTTCCGCTCCCCTCATTGACGACCGGCCAGCCATCCTCCCAGGTCACTTTGGCAAGGAAGGTTTCACGCCCCATCCCGGTATAACCTTCACACGGGCGGGAGGCAAGCATGATCATATACCAATCACCTTCCGGCGTATCCACAAGGTCAGCGTGCCCGACATAGCGCACCGGATACGCTTTTCCCAGATGGCGGTGGGTAAAGATCGGGTTGTTAAAATTCCCGACATATGGCCCAAAAACCTCTTTGCTGCGCGCCACACAAACCGCGTGTGCAGGTCCCGTACCGCCCTCGGCGTGCATGATATAATACCAGCCGTCCTTTTTGTAAAGGTGCGGGCCTTCCGGCCACTCCGCGTCGCGCAGTGCTCCCTTCCAAGCCAGCTTGTAATCACCGACCAGACAAAAATTCTTGATATCAAGCTCTTGGATGTAGATGTACCAGTCCCCGTTGTAGCGCACGCCGTCCGGGTTCGGCCGCGTGCCGATATAATAGCATTTCCCGTCCTCGTCAAAGAAAATGCTCGGGTCGATCCCCTCCGCCCCTTTCAGGTAATGCGGCTCCGACCAAGGACCCGCCGGGTCGGTCGCCGTGACAATAAAATTCCCGCCGAAAGAAACATTAGTGGTGATCATGTAGTATATACCGTCATAATAGCGGATGGTCGGGGCGAAAATACCGCGCGACATCCCGTCGTTTCCAAGCGGGAGCTGCGACGGGCGGTCAAGGATATTGCCAATCTGGTGGAAATGGCACAGATCCTTGCTCGCAAAAATCGGCACGCCCGGAAAATAGGCAAAGGTGGAATTGACGATATAGTAGGTATCCCCCACCCGGCAGATCGACGGGTCGGGATAGAAACCGGATAAGATCGGATTTTTTACGGTTGGCATATGATGTTCCCCTTTTCATGGTATAAATAATGTTATAAAATGCGGCAGTTTTAAAACCCGCCTCCTCTTTTGCACCGTTATATTTATTTTCAAATTATTGTACGGTATATTTTTTAAGTGTTGCCCGCACCGCGCCGACACCGGCGTTCAGCTCGTTAAAATACTCCGTAATTTTTTCGGAAAGCCCGCATTCTACAAGATTGACCGCAAACAGATCCGCGCGCGATAAAATATGGTCAAGTGCACCCGCAGACACTTTCGTCCCGAAATTTATCCCCTCCATCTGCCCTAAAACCTGTGCAAGCATCGGATCCGGAGAAGGCGTGAAACACTTCCCGGCATCGTCCACCCCAAGAAGATAACGCAGCCAGCCCGCCAGTACAAGCGGGATAAAGGTAAGTTGCCCCACATGCTCCCCCTTGGCAAGATATGCCTTTACCGTTTCCCCGAAACGGATCGGGAGCTTCTGTGAAGTGTCCGTCGCGATGCGCTGCGGCGTATCCGGCATAAAGACATTTGGCAGGCGCTTTTTTAAGACTGCGTCAATAAAATCCTCCGGCTTTAAGATGCCCGGATTGACGACCACCGGCATTCCTTCCTCATATCCCATGCGCGTGATCAGGGTGCTTAATTCTGCATCCTCCATTTCGTCGTGGATGGTGGTGTAGGATAACAGGCAGCCGTAGATGGCGAGCGCCGTATGCAGCGGATTCAGGCAGGTGCATACTTTCATCTTCTCCACCTGATCCACCGTCCGGCGGTCGGTAAAATAAACCCCGCCCCGGTCAAGAGGAAGCTTCCCGTTCGGGAAATCGTCCTCGACAACAAGGTACTGTGTTTCCTCCGCGTTGACAAACGGCGCAGTGTAGGTGTTTTTCCCCGTAATGATCAGTTCCGTGTCCGTAAAACCGTCCTTTTTCAGCATTTCCTGAACCAGTGCGTCCGGGCGCGGCGTGATCTTGTCAATCATGCTCCAAGGGAAGGAAACACGGGTATGGTCGCTTACATAATCGACAAATCCCGGTTCTACAATGCCGTTTTTCAACCATTCTCTTGCGTATGCCGTGACCGCCGCTTTTAATTTGTCCCCGTTGTGCGAGCAGTTGTCCATACTCACCATCGCAACCGGGGCGGCACCGTTTTGGTAGCGCGTGTACAGGAGTCTCGTGACTTTCCCCATAATATGTTTCGGGCAAAGCGTCTTATCCTGCATATCGTCCTGAACGACCGGCAGGTAAGCGCCGGACGACCCGGTGATGGCGTAGCCTTTCTCCGTGATCGTAAAACTTGCCATTTTTAAGGACGGGGCGGAAAAAATCTCCGTAAGCCTTGCCATATCCGCAGCATTGCCCTCATCCGCCGTCAGCGATTCCACCACGCTCCCGATCACCTTTTTCTCAATGGAGCCGTCGGCTTTCAATACAACAAGAAGGCTTAGATCGTCGTACGGGCGGTACGCTTTTTCAATGATTTCATAGTCGAAGCCTTCGCACACAACCACGCCCGTGCCGGCATGTCCCTTTTCCAAGAGTGTCTGGAGCACTGCCGCCGGGAACGCGCGGAAAATATTTCCTGCCCCAAAATGGATCCACTCCGGAGCGGCTTTTGTGCGTTCCCTGACCGCCTCCCTGTCATAGCTGAAAACTTCATAGCCTTTTTCCGCAAAGGCAGCACTGCCTGCGGCATCCCTGATATCCGTCAGTTTCATGATATCCCCCCTTATCTCATCCCGCAGTTCCCTTCCCGTTGCCTGCCCGGTTTCATATACGCAAAAATATTTGGTATGTTTTATATTAAAATTCACACCGAACAACATGCATACAGTCAGGTATCCGCTGCTATTTGTTCCCGCACATATGCGGCATCCTAGCGATCTGCTTTGTTGACGGCTTCCCACAGGCCGTTGAGATATGCCACGCCGAGGGCACGGTCGTAAAGACCGTATCCCGGCCTTGCCTGTTCTCCCCAGATCATGCGCCCGTGATCCGGCCTTAACACACCGTCAAAACCAATGTCATGGAATGCTTTCATAATCTCATACATGTCAAAATTGCCGTCCGCGGAAAGATGCGAGCTTTCATGGAAGAAATTTTCGTTTTCATATTTGATGTTGCGCACATGCGCGAAATGGATGCGTGGTGCGATCTTCTCATTGCGGATGATTTTTGGCAGATCGTTTTCCAGATTACTGCCGAGCGAGCCCGTACAGAGTGTGAAACCGTTGTAGATGCTTGGGTTGAGCTCCGCAATTTTAAGAAGTGATGCCTCGCTGGTCACAATGCGCGGCAGCCCGAACACATTCCATGCCGGGTCGTCCGGGTGCACTGCCATCTTGATCTTATATTTCTCGCAGGTCGGCATGATCGCATCCAGAAAATATTTGTAATTTTCAAGCAGGCGTTCCGCCGTCATACCTTTATATTTTTCGAAGAGTTCCTTGATCTCGTCCTTGCGGTTCGGCTCCCATCCCGGCAGGATAAAGCCGCCGCTCGCGCTCTCAATGCGTGCGAACATATCTTCCGGACGGATGCCCTCGATGACCTGCTTGTCGTATGCCAACGCGTTTGAACCATCCGGCAGCGGAAATGCGAGATCGGTTCTTGTCCAGTCAAAGATCGGCATAAAATTGTAGCATACAAGGTGTATGTCCGCCTTTCCGACACTCTCAAGGGATATGATGTAGTTTTCTATAAGCTGGTCGCGGTTTGGTGAACCAAGTTTGATATCTTCGTGCACGTTGATGCTCTCGATGCCGAGAAGCTTTAAGCCCGCCGCCTCGATTTCTTTTTTCAGCGCGATCACATCTGCTTCCGGCCAGGGCTCCCCTGCCGGAATCTCATGCAGCGCCGAGATTACGCCCGTCACGCCCGGGATCTGCCGGATTTGCTGCAACGTAACGCTGTCGAGCTTACTCCCATACCAACGCAATGTCATGTCCATGATTTTGTTCCTCCTATATTGAGTTCCGCATCTGCCCTCCCTTCCCCTTTTCTCCGTGGAAGGGCTTTTCCGTCCGCACGGCTCCCGGAAAATCCTTCCGGGGCTGTCCGGGCAGATGCTGTTTTTGAGTTCCGGTGCTTAATATATCGTGCGCCCCTTCTCGTCCGGAATCCCTGATATCCGGAAATAATAGGTGTTGATCCGGTCACGCCATTCCTTGGCGTGGTCAGCCTGTATCTTGAGCCGGGTGTGGATGCGTTCAAAATCCCCCGGCGGGAGCGTATGTTTCAGGGAGTCAAAATTAAGCAGCATATTCTGTGCCTGCATCGCCCCCTCAAAATGGCTGTCGTAGATATGCTGGATGAGGGTTTTTCCCGTTTTTAACTCGTATGTATACGGCACATGATGGAAAAAAAGCAGGAGTTCTTCCGGACAGGTTTTCACGTCCGCGTACATGGAACGGTTCGGTTCTCTGTACTGGGCAACATAGCCCGTCCCCGCCATCGTGCGGTCAACGCCCATGCCGTGGCAGTCCGAATAATGGTAAGTTCCCCATCGGTCATACTCGTAGCCGTCCACATTCGGCCCGTAGTGGTGCGACGGGTTGACCATCCAGCCAATGCCGAGCGGTGAGGTATACTTTTCATAGGTTTCCCATGACGACAACAGCATCGGCAGCATACAGTCCATGATCTCCCGGTTGCAACCGTAAGTGCAGCGGATCCACTCTTTTGCAATCTCCTCCGCCGTCAGCCCCGCATCAAATGCAAGCCTGCCAAAGCCGTAAAAATTGGCAGCCGCCATGTCATGCCCGGTCCAGTTCTCATCGTTTCCCGTATTGGCCACGGCCGCCATTCCGCAGTTTTTCTGCCCGTACAGCCTTCCGGAAACAATGTCCGCCACCATGTCCGCGCCCTCCCCGCCCTTTTCGGCTGCATAGGTCTTAAAATCCAGCACTTCTTTCCACATCGGAACCAGATAACACAGATGCTTTTGCTGCCCGGTGTACTCTTGTGCCGCCTGCACCTCAAGCATCATATTGGTTGCCTTAAGCCCTGAAAAAAGAGGGGATACCGGCTCTCGGACCTGAAAATCCATCGGGCCGTTTTTAATCTGTAAGATAACATTGTCGTCAAACTGCCCGTCAAGCGGCATGAAATTGTCATAGCCTGCCCTCGCACGGTCGGTCTTGCGGTCACGCCAGTCCTGTCTACAGTTGTAGACAAAGCAGCGCCAGATGATAAGCCCGCCGTACGGACGAACTGCCCTGGCCAGCATATTGGCTCCTTCTGCATGGTTCCTCCCGTACGTGAACGGTCCGGGTCTTCCTTCCGAGTCTGCCTTGACCAGAAAACCGCCGAGCGACGGAACCGCGGCATATACTTCTTTCATCTTCTTTTTCCAGAAACTTTGTACTTTCCCGTCAAGCGGATCGCAGCCCGGAAGGCTACCGAGCTCAATCGGCGCGGCAAAATTCAGGCTTAAATAAAGTTTTATGCCATACTCCCCAAAGAGCTTAGCCAGTTTTGAAAGTTGTGGCAGGTAGCGTTCCGTAATCAGTTCGGTCGCCGCACCGCGCACGTTGACATTGTTGATGACCGTGCCGTTGATACCGACAGAAGCTAACAATCTGGCATAATCCCTTGTACGCTCATCGATGATCAGTTTATGGTCATCAAAAAAGAAGGAATTCCCCGCATAGCCGCGCTCAATGCTGCCGTCCGTGTTATCCCAGTGGTTCAGCATGCGCAGCGGGTTTTCCGGTATTTTTTCCACGGTCTGTCTGCCGGAACATATCTTGGAGAAAAACTGCGGTTTCGTCTGCATGATGCGGATGAGTTCAAAGGTTCCATATAAAAGCCCGCTTTCCCCTCCACCGCAGATGACAAGCCCACGGTTCTCCTTGCGGATCAAAAACCCCTCCTCATTTGGCACGGACAATTTTCCCGGAACGGTCTCCATAAAAATCGCGCTCCTGCCCACGTAAGCAGAAGCCGTCCCATCCCCGTCCGAGCCTTTGACCTCCTTGGTTTCCGCAAGATATGATATACAATTCAATCTTGCTTTTGCTAGTTCCTTTGCCGCCTGCTGCAGCTCTTTGGCAGCAACCAGAATGCGTTCCCGCCCTGTTTCCGCATACAGCGTATCAAACGGGAAACGGATGTGATCTACGGCCTGATAATTCAGCCAGGCTCTTGAGTAAGTCACCGCAACACCCTCCTTGTATCCACTGATTTTCACACATCATTCAAGTTGGTTCATAATAATCAAATATTGCTGTCATTATTATAACAAAATCATTACACAATCGCTATTCTTTTATTGCGAACCATTGAGCAAATATTGTTTTCGGCAAAATATCCCCTTTGCAAGGACAAAAAACCTGCCGGAAAGCTTTTCTTTCCGGCAGGTTCTGGTTCGTGCCCATCAATAAATATAATCAATAAAGTTCTTGATCTTGACGATCGTCCTGTAATTCACATTGGATATTTTGCAGCCTTCTTTCCGCCCGCTCTCATGGATTACTTTATTGTTTCCAATGTAGAGCGCCACATGGTCAACTCCGCTGCGGGAACCGTAAAATACGAGATCGCCCGGCTTCGCGTTCGCAAGGGAAACCGTCTTTCCCGCGGAGGATGCCGCCATATCGTAGGAAGTCCTCGGCATCTTCTTTGTGCTGATGCCACATGCGCGGTATACTGCAAGGCAGAAACCGGAGCAATCGGCCCCTTTGGTAAGACTCGTACCACCCCATACATACCGCAGACCAATGTGTTTTTTTGCCTCCGCAACAACCTTCTGGCGGATCGCCGAAACCGAAGCGTCAATCGGGTCAATCTTTACCGCAGTCTTCCAATTATAGCCCACACTGACGAACTCACTGCTCAAATAACCGTAGGAATCCCCTTCTGACTCTTTCATATCCGAGCTGTCCACGATCACCTTTACCCACATCATGGCTTTCTCGTCATTTTTGTTCAGGATCGCTTCCTCCACAACTTCCAGCTGCTCACCGCGGCTCACTTCCATGATGATGGTATCATCGCTCGCGGTGGACGGCTCCGTGCGGACATTGACCGAGCCGGCGGTGACCGTTGCGGTCAGCGTCACAAGCTCGGAAGCTTTCCGGTAACCTTCCTCGCCCATAAAGAGGTAGTCTGTTTTGATATAGCCGGTCACACTGCCGGATTTGATATGCGCCCAGCCGTCTTTTTCATCCAGCACAACACAGTACGCATTGCGCGGGAAAATGCCGATGATATTATAGTTTGTCCCCGCACCCTCACGGATGTTGCACGAATCGTTTACATTCGCAATGGCCACATTTTCAGGGATTGTTACTTTGTCAGAAAGCAGGGATGCCGTAACTTCCTCCTCATTCCCTTCCTCATCCTGTGTCGTAAGGTAATTTTCATACAGGTACGAAAAACCGCCAAGCGCGCTCGAATCGGTGTCCGCCAGTGCCAAGGTAAGTGGTGTGGATGAAAGCATAGTAACCGTTATGGCAGCCAACGCTGCTGTTTTCACAATCCTCGTCATGTGTTCCTCCATAAATATTAAATCAATATTCCGAATTGTTACAAACTTATTAACTTTATTACGAAGTTATTATAACAACCTTTCGGAAATTTGTCAATATTTATTGTATTCTTTTTTCGCAGAAATATGGCAGGAGGGGAATGCCGCCGCATACTTCCCCTCCCGGTTCTTCTTATGGCTCGATTTGAAACAGGTCGATCATTCCGTTTAAGGTCGTCGCCTGCGCCGAAAGCTGTTCGCTGGATGCGGCGCTTTCCTGCGCCATCGCAGAGTTGTCCGTCACGACACCGGCAATCTGTTCAATGCCCTTTTCCACTTCACTCAAGCTGTTCATCTCATTTTGGGCAGCAGCGGAAAGTTCATCCATCATACCCGCGAGGCCAACAACACCGTCGACCGACTCGACAAGCCGCCCGGCTGCCTTGCCCACCAGTTCCATCCCGCGCTTGACCGCGTTGACCGAATTTTCAATCAGTTCGGTGGACTTTTGCACGGCGGAGGCACTTTCCCTTGACAGATTCCCCACCTCCCCGGCAACGACCGCAAATCCCTTGCCCATTTCCCCGGCACGGGCTGCCTCGATGGAAGCGTTTAAGGACAGCAGGCTTGTCTGGTCCGCAATCTGTTCAATGTTTGCGATGATGGCGCGGATAGCATCGGAGCAGCTGTTGATCTCCTCCATTGCCTCGACAAGCTGATGCATTTCCTGGTTGCTCATCTCAATCTTTTGCTTCACCTCGTTCGCGTTTTCCACAGCACCCCTTGAATAATCTGCGTTCTGCCGCACATGGCCGGAAATATCCCCCACCGTCGCAAGCAGTTCGTCGACCGCCGCCGCCTGGTTGGTAGCACCTTCTGCCAGCGCCTGCGCCGCTTGGGAGATCTGCTCCGCGCCGCCGTTTACCTGTTCCGCCGATGCACGGATTCCCTTGATCGTCCCGGTCAGTGTGTCTGCAATGTGCAAAAGCGCCTGTTTGATCTTGTTAAAATCCCCAGCATAATCCTGCTCTAATGTGAAGCAGAGATTACCTTTTGCGATCTCGTCCAGAACCTTTGCGATTTCATCAATATATTTGATGTAATCTTTGAGCCGGACTACAGTCTTGTCGATCGCCACCGCAACGGCACCGATCTCATCGTTTGAAACAATGTCGATCTTTACATCCAGTTCCCCGCGGGCAAGCCGTTCCGCCACTTCATGCAGCTCATGGACCGGCCGCACGATACCCACCGCGATCTTCGAAATAATCACACACAGCACGGCGATGATACAGGCAAAGAGAAGGACGATACTGCCCAAAACTTTGTAAAAATCAGAATTATATTCAAGGCTTGGCATGCCGCTTAGCACAACCCAGCCGTTTGAACCGACCTGGCTCATATAGCCATAATTTTTGTGCCCGTCGTAACGGTATGTATAATCCCCGTATTTTCCGTTGGAAAAAGCACTTTTTACATCAGAAGCAATATCAAGGTTTTGGAACGTGGTCTGTACCTTGCCAGTATCCGGCGCGTACATGATCATGCCGGCACGTGTCATCAGGAAGAAAAAGCCTGTTTTTCCAAGGCTGTGCCCCGACATCATATCGGTCACTGCCTTTAAGGAAAGATCCAGGGCGGCGATACCGACAAGATTTCCGGACGCGCCGTAGATTGGCGTGACGATACTGGAGATCAGGTTTCCGTCCGAGCTGTTCACATAAGGCTCGGAAACGACGGTGCCGCCGGAAGCGATCATCTCCTTGTACCAGCTCCGTTCCGTGATATTCCACTTTCCGAGTTCACTAACATAGCCGATATCCTCAGCAAACTGGCTGGAATCAAAATCCGCAACCCAGATGGCCGTCACGTTGACTTCATCCGTCTTATGCATATTTTTCAGTGTCGCCATGACTGCTTCATATTTTTCCGCTTCCGTGATTTTCTGGCCGGGCTTTACTATTTCACACAAATCAATCACTTCCTGGTTTGCGGCAAGTTGTTTTGTGATCTCCATGTATTTTGTGAAATACTCGCTGATCTGATACGAAACGTTCAAAGAACTGTTTTTGATATTCTCATTTTGCAGGTTTTTCATCGCGCTGGCTGAGATTAGTGAGATTAAGATTGCGGTGAGAACAAGTCCTGAGATCATCGGCACGATCGTGCGGAACAAAAGTTTTTTCTTGATTGCCCCTCTTTGTTCCTGATCCGTCTGGTTACTTTGGTTCATTTTTGGATTTGCCATAAATTATTTCTCCTTTTTTCATAAATACAGGATAACGCAGGAATATCCCCCCAGATAATTTTGCCCTGCAGCCTGTACTTATATTATACACGACTCAAAATGGTTTAACAAGCAAATTTTTAATATTCTGCATTTTTTTATTATAAAAGTTTTTAAAACAAAGTAGTCTTTGTTTTCCTTCGGAGCCGCCCCTTCCCAAAATAATCCCACAACAAAGAAACCGTGAAATCCCTGGCTGGGATTTCACGGTTTCTTTGTTATTTTTTTCCGGTATTCTATTTTTGTTTACACTGCCTTAAACCTATTTCTGGCTTCCCCATACGCAGACATTGCCGCCCGCCGCCGTAAAGCAGGTCACTACTTTATGGATGCCCTCGGTAGCCTGGCGCAGGAAATAGCCTTTATACTCCACATCCTTCACAGTGATCGTCATATCGGCCTTTCCGTCCTCGTAAGTCCATGTCCCGGTAAAATCCCCGGTTACCGTCCCATCCTCGTTCAGCTGGATGATATTGGTATCCACGACACCGAGCACCTCGTTGTCCATCTTCCCCATACCGTAATACATGACCGGGTTATGGATGATAAATTCATATTCCCCAACCATCTGCTCCTTTGCGAGATTTGTTTCCGGCAGGTTCTCCCCGGAATACTCGTAAGGGGCAGCAATCAGCCAGCCGTCCTGGTTTACAAAGAGCTGCTGCACACGGACTTCATGCGCCTCCGCAATGCCGCCCTTGCCCTTCTCAAACCTTGTATGGTACACAACATAAATCTTTCCGTCGTCATCCACAAAGGCAGAGTTATGCCCCTGCGCCACATGGGTCTCAAAATTTCCTGCAAGTTTGTAGGAGGACATGATGCGCAGCCCGACCTTACCCTGCAGATTGTTTGCTACCCCATGTGAATAAACGGCCGACACCCCGTTCTGATCCACGTACGGCCCATAAATATTTTCGGAACGGAACGTGCGCATCTGATACCCACCCTGCGCGGTAAGCCCGCCGTATGAAACAAAGAGATAGTAATAGTCGCCCACTTTCAAGATATACGGGGCTTCACCGGAAACACCGTGCCCGCCCGCGATCTTGATCCCATGGTAGGCATCCGAGGCATCCTCCACGGTCTCGTAGGTATAAGTGTAATCGCGCAGCCCGGTTCCCTTGTCGAGCTTGAGCATGTACAGCCCGCCAAACCAAGATCCATATACCATCCACAGGTCGCCGTTCTCGTCAAACTTCACACAAGGATCAATGGCGTTTAGTTTCGTCACGCTCGTGCTCTGGTAGCGGGTCAGGTCCGCCCCTTCCCCAAGCACCTGATATACATCCGTCTTCTCCGCCGGATGGGTTGTGGTGTTAAATCCGGAGTAGACGACAGGCCCGATGTACTCGTACGGTCCTTCGATTTCATCCGCGGTAAGCAGCGTGATGACGGAATTCCAGTCGTCCCCGTTCACACTCATATACATGCAGTACTTCCCCATATTTTCGTTGTAGATGACATCCGGTGCCCACATATTCCCGTTCATATCCGGGTTGGTCGCGGTCTTACTCCACTCCTCCCAGATATCCCCGAACAGGGAGCCAAGATTGGAGTTGATATTATTTGAAAAGACCGTCCACTGGATCAGATCCTTGCTCTTCGCCCAGGCTTTATGCGAGCCGAAAATATAATATGTATCATCCGCTTTTACAATCGAAGGGTCATGTACGCTCACCCGCTTATAGTTGATGTCAACCTCCTCAAACGGAGTTGGTTCAGGGGTTGGCTCTGCGGTAGGTTCCGGTGCCTTTGTACCCTGCACATCCTGTGTCCCCGTCGGCACGCCCTGCGTGACATCCCCCGGAACACCCTGTGTCGGATCCGGAGTCCCCTCTTTCTCCTTGCCGCAGCCGGTCACTGCCACGGACAGCATTGCCGCGGATAAAAGCCCAAAAAGAACTGCATTTTTCTTTCTCATCGCACAACCTCCATTTTCCTGTTCCAAATTTTCATTTTGCGGGCTGCCACACCGGCGCAGCCTTACGTTAAAAAGAAATCCTTTAGAAAAACGTAAATTGTTTTACATTTTTCTAAACTTATAATCTCATTATACAATACAGGAATCAAAATGTAAATAGTATTTGTGCAATTCGATTAAATTATCATACAGGCTTCCGGCACCAAAATTTGCCCGGAAAAAAGGAACCGATCCGGCACTTTCGTGTATTCCGGCTCGGTTCCTTCCCTGATATCGGATTTGAAACAATGATTTAAAATTTTCTTTGCTAAATAATAATGCAGATCATGCCGCCATTGCTCTCATTCACGATTTTCTTCATCGTATCCTGCATCTTCCGGCGGCTCTCGATCGTCATGCGGTCGATTTTTGTCTGTATCCCTTCCTCGACAAGCTGCTGCAGGGTTTTACCGAAAATATTGGTATCCCATATGCCCGATTCCGCGCGGTCGGACTGTTCCAACATATATTCGATCAAGTCTTCTGCCTGTTCTTTTGTCCCCACGATCGGCGCGACTTCCGTCACGACATCCGCCTGGATCATATGGACAGACGGCGCGGTAGCTTTTAACTTTACACCAAACTTGTTGCCGTGCCGGATGATTTCCGGCTGTTCCACGGAAACCTCACCGATTGACGGCATCACGATACCGTAACCGTTCGCCCCGACCTCCTCACAGGCATGCGCCACTTTCTCGTATTCCTTGCGGCTCTCCGCCAGCTCCCGTATCATCTGGAAAAGCTGGTACTCTCCCTCGATCGGTGTCCCGATCATATCACTGATATGCCCGTAATAACATTTTTCTGCCACGTCAACTTTAATTTGTGCGACACCGCTCTCCATTGATAACTCCTCGAGGCGGAAACGGTAAGTTTCATCCGAAAAAATCTGTTTTTTGGCATTTTTCAGATCTTTCATCTTGACAAAACGTCCCAGCATTTCCTTCGCATTCTGGATCATCCCCTGCTTGACCGGGTGCTCTTTTGGCAGCAGCTCCGTCCATTTCGGGATACCGAACCGAAGTTCGCTGACCGGAAATTCGTCGAGCACTTTCTGCATGATGCGGTCGACATCCTCTTTCTTTAACTGCTCACAATTAACCGGAAGCACACTGACCCCGTACTGTGCCGAGAGCTGCTCCGCCAGCTCCTTTGTCTCCGCTGAGTACGGACGGATCGTATTGAGGAGCAAGATATATGGCTTTCCAATCTTCTGCAGCTCGGCAACGGTGCGCTCCTCCGCCTGGCGGTAGCTTTCCCTGCCAATTTCCGAAAAACTCCCGTCCGTCGTGATCACAAGCCCGATGGTTGAATGATCGTGGATGACTTTGCGCGTCCCGATTTCTGCCGCCTGCGTAAACGGGATCTCGTGGTTAAACCACGGGGTTTTTACCATGCGCTCGGCATCGTTTTCCATATGCCCGACCGCCCCGTCCACCATAAAGCCGACACAATCAATCATACGCACCGAAACCTTGACCCCGTCGGATATCTCGATTTCCACCGCGTCTTTCGGGATAAATTTCGGCTCGGTCGTCATCACGGTCTTGCCCGCGGCAGACTGCGGAAGCTCATCGGTTGCCAGTTCCTTGCTATGTACATCCTCAATTTCCG
Source organism: uncultured Lachnospiraceae bacterium (assembly GCA_947053345.1). Classification (GTDB taxonomy): domain Bacteria; phylum Bacillota; class Clostridia; order Lachnospirales; family Lachnospiraceae; genus RGIG4057. Next base: position 7,756 of record CAMRSM010000008.1, on the reverse strand, counting down.
GTATGACCATCTCCTCCATAAAATGCTTGATGAAGGTTGATTTCCCCGTCCGTACCGGTCCTACCACACCGAGATAGATTTCCCCGTTCGTACGCATGCGGATGTCATTGTATAGATTAAACTTGTTTTCCGTCTCCATTATACACCCTCCGTTTTTCCCTGAACTTATTCCGCACAATCTCGCAATATGCGCGTTTGCTTTATTATATGAAGGAGACCGCATGTTTATGACGGATGGGAACCGTTTTTGGAGACCTCATGCAGATGAGAAAAAACGGGAATGCCCCCGCGGCAGGAACATCGCCTGTCCGAAAGCATTCCCCTGGTCAATCTTTTATAGAACTTTTGATACCACTATGTAAAAATACACCGTTTTTCGCCCTGCCGCGTTTAACCAAGTATTTTGGTCTTCCCCGGCTGAATGCTGTCCGTCTTCCCGTTATCATCATAGAAGATCTCGGATGCCGTCGGATTGTACACGCGCTTTCCGTCCGCAGAGAAAAGCAGCCTCTGCCAATCTTGCACGTAATCATAAACTTCGATGTTTGTCGCGTACCAGATATCTTCCCGTCCGCCAACATAGGCAGCAAACTCCTCGATCACATTCCAGTTGTCCCGCTCCTCAAATTCATAGCTGTGCCCCCAGAGGTAGAACAACTGCGGCATCGTCCAGTGGAACGATTCAATAAAACGCTTCGCGAGCGTCATCAGTTCCAGGTCGTTGTGATGGCAGGTCGCCGGCATGCGCAGCCAGTCGCGCGGGATATCAAAATTGTGCGTGGACTGCACGGTCCTCGAATAAGCGATACCGCAGTCCTTTAAAATCTGTACAACCTCATCGCTGTAAGTGCCGAATGGGTATGCCATGCCGCGCACGATACAGCCGAACTGTTCCTCCAGATTTTCACGGTCCTTTATCACTTCCTGCGCGCAGAGAACAGGCGGCAATTCCTGTAAAAACGGATGGGTCAGCCCGTGTACCGCCACTTCCATGCCCGCCGCAAGATAAAGTTTCCCAACTTCTTCCTTTGTCATGCGGCGGTGGATTTGTCCGGCCGGATAGACGGTTCCCTCCGGCGCGTAAAGACCGGAATTTAAGTTGAATGTTCCCTTCAGGCCATATTTTTTCATAATGTCAATCAATTTGACATCCTGTTCCACCCCGTCGTCATAACTTAATGTAAGCGCGCGCTGCCGCCCGCCCGGAAATCTCATCATAACCTGCCCCATTGCAATCCCCCTCTTATCTTATATTGACAATCCTGTCATTTTTTGTTCTTACTTTTCATTTACGCTTTCTTTGCATCCGCCTTTTTGCGCCACGCAATCCCAAGCTTCACCGCACCGAAAATACCCGCGCAATATACGATGAAAATGCCGAGATAGTACAAAAAACCTGCCAAAAATGCCATGATCTTTTCCTCCTATTTAAGTTCCGCATCCGCCCGCCAAGTCCCCTCCCCACGCGGAAGCACTTCACGTCCGCTTTCCCTCCCGGGAACTGCTTCCGGGGAACCTGACACACAAATACTGTTTTTAAGTCCGCATTTAATGTCTGTGCGACAATTCCCTTGTGATATCCTCCCAGTCCACGCCGCACTCCGCCATCAATACCATCATGTGGTAAAGGAAATCCGCGATTTCGTATTTGATCTCCTCCCGGTTCGGATTCTTTGCAGCAATCACGATCTCCGTCGCTTCCTCCCCACATTTCTTTAGGATCTTGTCAATTCCTTTCTCAAAAAGGTAGTTCGTGTAGGAGCCCTGCTTCGGATGCTCCTTCCGGTCTAAGATAACGGAAAAGACATCCTGAAACACGGTCATCGGATTCGTGTCGTCATACAGCTTTTTTACCAGCTCGCGGTAGAAGCAGCTGCGGTTTCCGGTATGGCACGCCGCGCCGACCTGCAATACTTTTGCGAGCAGCGTGTCACTGTCACAGTCGATAGCCAGGGATTTCACATACTGGAAATGCCCCGACTCCTCGCCCTTGACCCAAAGTTTTTGCCTCTCGCGCGAAAAGTACGTCATCTTTCCAGTCTCTATGGTCTTATTATACGCCTTTTCATCCATATACGCAAGCATTAAAACCTCATTATTTTTGTAATCCTGCACGATAACAGGAACAAGCCCGTCGGAATTTTTTTTCATTTCCGAGAACGGGACGGGACTGTCAAAGGTATCAACGGGCGTACCGCCTTCCTTGAGCGCGCGCTTGATCGCAAAAATATCCTTGCCGTCATAATAGTCCGTCGCAACCCCCTCGACATTCTCCATCAGAAGCAGCGTCCCCATATCATTGCGGAGCAGGGAATCGCGGACGATAACCGGAAGCCCTGCGTTTTTGATCTTTTCCCGGACACCGTCCGTCACAGTCAGATGTTTGATCAAAAGCCCTGCCGCACCGGCCTCTTTCAGTTTTTCCGCCAACTCATCAAGCGTGAGCGGGGCAGAGTATTTCTCATCCGCCGCATTCAGCTCGATGACAATCTTATCCCTGCCAAACCGTTCGGCTCCCTCGCGGACTGCGGAAAGATCCGACAGTTTTGCATAGGGAAGGACAACCTTTACCGCCCCCGTATAGAACGCCTTTTTGATATCCTCGAACCGCACGGCGGAACAGCCCGCCAAAACGGGAATATCAACCTGCTTCGTAATTTGGCGCAGGGTAGAAAACAGTTCCTCCCTCTCGTCTTCTACCGCCGAATAATTATATACAAACAGCGCGTCTGCACCGGAACGCTCATAGCGTACCGCGCGCTCGACCACACTTTGGGCCGTCTCGTTTTCCGCATTGATGTATGCAATGATTTTTTTATACCCCATACTCCCTCACATTCTTTGACTTTTTTATCAGCTGCCCATATATTTTTTGACCGCTTCCTCCAGATAGATGCGTTTTTCATATAAGGCTTTACCGATGATCGCGCCGTAAACCGGGATGGACTCCAAGTCATCCAGATCTTTCATGGAAGAGACACCGCCGGAGGCAATGATGTCCATTCCGGTTTTTTCTACCATCTCCCTCGTATGTTCGATGTTTGGTCCTGAAAGCATGCCGTCTTTTGCGATATCCGTGTAAATGATCGTCCGCACACCGATCTCTTTCATTTCAAGAGCCAGCTGCACTGCATTGTAATTGCTCAGTTTTTCCCAGCCGTCCGTCGCGACCATGCCGTTTTTCGCGTCAATCCCGACCACGATCCTATCCGCGCCGAAATCCGCCACCGCCTCCCTGACAAACTGCGGGTTTTCCACGGCCTTCGTGCCGATGATGACCCTGCTGACACCAAGACGGAGCTTGTTTTCAATGTCTTTTACTGTGCGGATGCCGCCGCCTACCTCCACGGGGATGGAGACATTTTCCACGATGCTTTTGATCACGTCCTCGTTGACGGAGTGCCCTGCGAGTGCCCCGTCGAGATCGACAATATGGATGAATGCCGCCCCCGCCGCCTGAAAGCTTTTCGCGATATTGACCGGAACCTGCGAATAGACTTCCACATCGTGGAATTGCCCTTGCCGCAGCCGTACACACTGGCCGTTTTTGATATCAATTGCCGGAAATAATTTCATAAATACCTCCCTTCTCCTTTACGCGATCGTCCCCTTCGTCGAGAGTGCCCCCACGATCCTCGGGTCGGTGGACGATGCCTCGTCAAGTGCTTTCGCAAACGCTTTGAACATTGCCTCGATGATATGGTGGCTGTTCGTCCCGGAGAGCTGTTTTAAATGCAGGTTCATCCCCGCACTGTAAGAAACCGCGTAGAAAAATTCCCTCACAAGCTCCGTATCAAATGCCCCTACCGCCCCCGCTGCAAACGTTGCCTCAAAATGGAAGTAAGGTCTTCCGGAAAGATCAATAGCACACAAAACGAGCGTCTCATCCATCGGAAGCAGGAACGAGCCGTACCGCTTAATGCCTGCTTTCTCCCCAAGCGCCTGCCTTATGGCTGTTCCGAGCACGATCCCGGTATCCTCCACCGTGTGGTGTCCGTCCACATACAGATCCCCTTTTACCTTAAGCGCAAGGTCAAAAAAACCGTGGTGCGCAAAACTTCCAAGCATATGGTCAAAAAAACCGATTCCTGTATCAATGTCCGTATTCCCGCACCCATCCAGTGAAAATTCCATGCGGATGTCGGTCTCTTTCGTCTTCCGTTCCACCGATGCCGTCCGTTCCATGATTCCCCTCTTTTCCGGGATATGCCCCATTATTTTTCAAACCTCACCGCGATGGAATTGGCATGTGCCGTCAGTCCCTCCGCTTTTGCAAAAAGTTCGATGTCCGCGTGCACGTTCTCAAGCGCTTCCCGCGAATACGAGATGATGCTTGATTTCTTCACGAAATCATCCACTGAGAGCGGTGAAAAAAACTTTGCGGTGCCGTTGGTCGGAAGGATGTGGTTCGGACCGGCAAAATAATCGCCGAGCGGCTCGCTCGAATACTCCCCAAGGAAAATCGCCCCTGCGTTTCTGATCCCCGTCATCACCTCGAACGGGTTTTTCGTTACGATCTCAAGATGCTCGGAAGCGATCTCATTCGCTGCCGTAACCGCCTCCTCAATGGTTTGCGCGATCAGGATGTAGCCGTAATTTTCAATAGACTTCATAAGGATGTCCCGCCGGGAGAGTTGTTTTAAAAAGCCCTCAATCTCAACATTCACCTGTTCTGCGACCTTTCGGCTTGTCGTGACGAGGATCGCGCTCGCAAGCTCGTCATGCTCTGCCTGGGATAACAGATCCGCCGCTACATAGCGCGGGTTTGCCGTCTCGTCAGCGATCACGAGAATCTCGCTTGGCCCCGCGACCGAATCAATGCTGACATGCCCGTAAACTGCCTTTTTTGCGAGTGCCACGAAAATATTCCCGGGACCTACGATCTTATCCACCTTCGGGACGCTCTGCGTGCCGAAGGCAAGCGCCGCCACCGCCTGCGCGCCGCCTGCCCTGTAAACTTCCGAAACACCTGCTTCCCTTGCAGCGACAAGCGTCCCCTCATTGACTTTCCCGTCTTTTCCCGGCGGTGTTATCATGACAATGCGCCCCACACCCGCCACCTTTGCCGGAAGAATGTTCATCAGCACCGAGGACGGGTAAGCTGCCTTGCCGCCCGGCACATACACGCCCACCGAGGCGAGCGGCGTGACCTTCTGCCCGAGGATGATGCCGCCCTCCTTTGCGTCAAACCAACTGTTGCGCTTTTGCAGCATATGGTAGGACTCAATGTTTTTTATGGCAGCACGAATGACGCGGAGCACTTCCGGGTCAACCGTTTGGTAAGCCTCCTCAAATTCTTCCTCCTTCACACGGATGTTTTGCGCACTGATGTCTGCCTGGTCGAATTTTTTTGTGTACTCAAACAGGGCTTCATCCCCCCGCTCCCGGATATCCGCGATGATCCGGTTCACGGTTTCCTCATACTGTGTATACTGGCTCGGGCTGCGTTTTAGCAGATCCTCAAGTAGATTTTTTTTCGTGTTCTCGTTTAATTCCACAATCCTCATGGCAATTCTCCATTTCCGCAGGGCATCCTCTGCTATTTGTAAATTCCGTTGCCGTGCAAATCCCGCAACCGGACATGTTTTGTCAGCGGGACGGCCCGCTTGCGAGCACAACCTTCAGGTCATTGATCAGCCTTGTGATGCGCTCATGCTCCATCTTCATGCTCACCTGATTGACCACCATGCGCGCTGATAGCGGGCAGACCTCCTCTAGGACAACCAGCCCGTTTTCTTTTAAGGTCGAACCTGTTTCCACAATGTCGACGATGACCTCAGACAGCCCGACGATCGGCGCGAGCTCAATCGAGCCGTTCAGCTTGATGATCTCAACCGTCTGATGTTTTTTGTTATAAAAATAATCCTTGGCAATACCCGGATATTTGGTTGCCACACGGATGAGTTCCCCGTGCTTTAACAATTCGGCAGCACTTTCCGGTCCGGCGACACACATACGGCATTTTCCCATTTTCAGGTCAAGAACCTCATACATCTTGCGGCCTTCCTCAAGAATCGTATCTTTGCCGACAATGCCGATATCCGCCGCACCGTACTCGACATAAGTCGGAACATCGTTCGCCTTGGCAAGGAAAAAGCGCAGTTTTAATTCTTCGTTCGAAAAGATCAGCTTCCGCGAATCCGGGTCTTTCATTTCCTCGCATGTAATGCCGATCTCCTCCAGCATATCCATCGCTTTTTTTGCCAGCCGCCCTTTCGCAAGGGCGATCGTTATGTAATCCATCAGGATACCCTGCCTTTCTTTTTTATTCATTTGCCTTTTATTCCCTGCCTGTGCCGACGGCCTGCCTTGTATTCCCCGTTCCGGTCACGTAAATGATCTCTTCCCCGTTCATGCGCTTGGCGTAAGATAACCTGCCTTGTATTTCCCGTTCCGATCACGTAAATGATCTCTTCCCCGTTCATGCGCTTGGCGTAAGATAAATACTCTTCGTGGGAAAATGTCCCGGTATCAAGCAGCAGCTCCACCCGCCGGTCTTGCGCGCGCAGTTGTTTGGCCAGCGCCACCGCGTCAAGGCACTGGTTCTTCCCATATACAACCAGGATGTTGCGCGCATCCGGCAAAGCGTCCAATTTTTGTCTGGCAAGCGCGGAAAGAAGCTGGTTTACGAGCACCGCCATACCGATGGCGGGCGCTTCCTTGCCGAACTGGCCGACGAGCGAGTCATAACGCCCCCCGGTCGCAACGGCATCCCCCGTACCGAATGTGTACGCCCGGAAAATAATTCCGGTATAATAATTGAATTTACTTAGCATCCCGAGATCAAAGGTGATGTACCTTTCATAGCCGTACGCCCCAAGCAGCGCGTACAGCGCCTCAAGACGGTCGATCGCCGCAAGCGCGCGGGCGTTTTTGATTTTCTGCTTCACGTAGAGCAGGCGGTCAAGCGTTCCAAAAAGTTCCGGCAGTTTTAAAATGACTTCCTTCACACCTGCGGACAGTGGTTTTCCGGATATCATCTCCTCCATGCCGAACATGTTCTTATTCTCAATCAGTACGCGCAGCTCCTCGGACTCGTCCACATCCATGCCGGCTTCTTCCATCAGTCCGCGGAAAAAATCCGCCTGTCCGATCTCAACCTGGAAACGGGTCAGCCCCGCATCGAGGAGGCACTCCACCGTCATGGCGATCATCTCTGCGTCGGCCTCCACGGAAGCATCATTGATCAATTCTGCCCCCAGCTGCGTGATCTGCTTTAATTTTCCCTGATAGCTTGTATTGTTTACAAAGGTATTCCCTATATAGCAGAAACGCACCGGCATCCTCTCATCGCGGTAATATTTCGCCGCGCATCGCGCGATCGGCGGGGTCATGTCGGGGCGCAGCACGAGCGTATTGCCCTCACGGTCAAAGAATTTGTACATTTCCTTTGAGGATACGGTTCCGCGTTCCTTGCTGAATATGTCAAAAAACTCAAATACCGGGGTCTCGATATCCTGAAAACCGTAGAGATGGAGGCGGTGATGGAGACGGCACTCCAGCAATCGCTTTTTTTCACATTCCGCGTTGTAAATGTCCCTCACACCCTCCGGGGTATGCAGCAATCGTTCGTTCATGGGGGGAATTCCTTTCTATATTAAGTTCCGCATGAATCCCTGCTCAGCGCCCCTACCGTGGAAGGGATTTCATCCGCTTTGCTCCTGAAATCTCTTCCGGCGCTGCTCCGGGATCCTGCTGGTCTAAGTTCCGCATGAATCCCTGCTCAGCGCCCCTACCGTGGAAGGGATTTCATCCG